>CATLIX010000056.1 GCA_949959185.1 uncultured Eubacterium sp.
CGTGGGAAAAATTCATACGAAAAATATATTTAAAAACCTGCTAAAAAGTCTTGACTTTTGTTAGCAGGTTTTTATGCATAAATGATTAAGGCAGCGCTTTCCGGGACATACTGGTAACAGGAAATGGAAATTTATGGAAATTTCCACCGATGGGACATTTTATGCAGGATGCATAACATGGCTTTGTCATCCAAAACAGGCTGTGGGAGGTATACGGTATGTGTATGGTCAAATGTCCCGCTTGCAAAGGACGGATCTGCGATTTAATTGCCACCGCAGGAGGGCGCGTAGTCTTAAAGGTCAAATGCCCTGAATGCGGGAGGATAGTCAAATTGGAATGGCTACTACAGGTCACGGAGACAGCTAAATAAGACTTACTACCGAGCGAGTGGGACCAGGGGACATCGAGTCACGAATGGCCGGAGTGAAGCTAGAGACAATGAGCCTTAGCTTACTCCGGCCATTTTTCCATTTTAAATCAATTTCATATCAAAAATAGAAGCGTTTCTGGCTTTACGAAGGCGTAAAGAAAGGAACGCTTTTATGTCTGAAAAAATCATCAGGATCAAGTCAGGAAACGAAGAATTCACAATGAGTGTTACAGAAGAGTCCTATGAGGCGTGGAAAGATAGTGCCTCGGAGGAAGCGGGCATGGCACGAGCAGGGAGCTGGCTCCCTGCACCCATGGCCGAATATCATATTTTTTCTGTATATACAGCAGCCTCAAGGGGGACTGCGGAATTTTTTTATTCGACACATTTCTATCTCTTTTCCCAACAGATTACAAAAGGATACAATGTTTTTATGACAGGCGCACCTGGGATTCTTCGGGTGCGCTTTTTTTGCGCTTTCGGCTGTAGGCATCAGCCGCCGTTCAGGAGCCGTGCGCCGCCCCTCTGGTCTTGAAAATTGTTTAACCAAATTTCAAGAACTGGAGGGAATCTGAATGAAAATTAAATATGAATTTGCGGATGGGACTGTATCAGAGGTTGAGGTGGAGGAATCCATCGGTGCCGTCATCATTGAAGACAGGCGGCTGGAGGACAACGGATTCATTGACGGGAACGATGGCACGGCTTACCAGACATTACCGTGGAACCACAGGGGATGGCACTGCGGCTCCGGCAGCAAGGGCAGCGGCAACAATACCCATATCGGGGTGGAAATGTGCGAACCGGCGTGTATCAAATACACATCAGGCAGCAATTTCACCTGCTCCGACACGGCCACGGCAAAGGCGGTGGCGAAAAGGACTTATGAGACGGCGGTGGAGCTGTTCGCCATGCTCTGTGAAAAGTACAGCCTTGACCCGCTTGCGGACGGTGTCATCATCAGCCACAAGGAAGGCTGTGCGAGGGGCATTGCCAGCAACCATGGCGACCCGGAGCATCTCTGGACACAGCTTGGTATGGGATACACCATGGACGGGTTCCGCAAGGCGGTCAAAGCGGCAATGGGCGGCGCATCCTCCGGCACAGGCGGATATACGAAGATCATGGGGAATGCTGTGGCAACGGCGGAGCAGATGAAGGCGTACCTCAAGGCGAAGAACCCGTCCGTGGCGCAGTCCGTCCTCGACATGGTTCCGCTGTACCTTTCGGAAGGAAAAGCAGAAGGAGTCCGTGGCGACATTGCCTTTGCACAGTCCTGCCTTGAGACCGGGAACTTTACCTTTTCCGGCTCTGCGGTCACGCTTTCGCAGAACAATTTCTGCGGCATGGGCGTGACTTCTAACGGTGTGAAGGGGAATTCCTTTGACACGCCGCAGCTCGGTATCCGGGCGCAGGTGCAGCACTTAAAAGCCTATGCTTCCACAGAGGCTCTGAAGAACACCTGCATTGACCTGCGTTTCAAATATGTCACGAGGGGCTGTGCGGAATATGTGGAGTGGCTTGGGCAGAAGGAAAACCCTGCCGGAAAGGGATGGGCGACAGGCGCCGGCTATGGGGAGAAGATACTCACGATCCTGAAAGGCATCCCCAGCACGGCAGGCGGCACATCCAAGCCTGCAGAAGCCTGGTACCGCGTCCGGAAGACCTGGGCGGACGCTTCCTCGCAGAAAGGGGCGTTCAAGTCGCTGGATAACGCAAAGAAATGTGCGGACGAAAATCCGGGGCATTCCGTATTTGATGAAACCGGGAAAGCGGTGTACACCGGGGCGGCAGCGTTCAAGCCGTATCTGGTGCGGGTATCCATCCCCGACCTTAACATCCGGAGAGGCCCCGGCACTGACCATGCAAAGACTGGGAAATATACGGGAACCGGCACCTTCACGATTGTGGAGGAAGCAGACGGAAAAGGCGCATCCAGGTGGGGACTTTTGAAATCCTACCAGGAAAAGAGAAACGGATGGATTTCGCTGGATTATGGCAAAAGAGTATAACTGAATACCGGATGACAGAGGGACAGCCCGCGGCACTTGGAAACGATGCCGCGGGCTGTTTTTTCGTTATGGCTTTTAACTGTTTTTCTTTTGTGCGCCCGGCAGGTGCAGCGGCTTTGTCATCAGCTCCACGCAGTCTGAAAAGCCGAGCAGATAGGCAAGGGCGCCATACCGTGCGCCGAGTGCGTTCTGTTCGCAGGAGTGCAGGTCAATCAGCTCCCGTGCCTCCTTTGGCAGATCCATAGCCTCCAGCCGGTCTAAATATCCCCCGGACTTCCGGGCAATTTCCTGATATTCCCCATCCTTTTCCAGAATGCGGTCCAGTACGCCGTTTACCCGCATATCCATCGGCAGGTACAGTACGGAATCATTATCCATGGCAGAATCCCTCCTTTCCTCAGTGGTGCATATTAACTCTGAATCCGCAGGTTATCAACGGATAAAATCGAAGATTTTTTTGCAAAACACCCCGCCAGACTGCGGCCCAAATCTCCGTATAGTGAGGGGACAGCGGCGGCAGATATTTTATGCCGGAGGGTGTATAAAGCCGCCCGGAAATCTCCGTATGATGAGGAGGTGGCTTAGATGACAGATGAACAGAAAAACAGCCATATCACTACGGAAAGAGAAAGAGTGGCCGTATCGGTCAGTGAAAAGTATATGCTGACCATTAAGGAAGCCGCAGAATATTTCAGTATTGGGACAAAAAAGATGAGGCGGCTTGCCGAAGATAACCTTGGGAGGTTTGCAGTCTACAGTGGGAACCGCTATCTTATCATACGCACGAAATTTGAAAAGTTTGTTGATGAATCCTCTGCGATATAGAACCTTTTTATTTGCCACAAGTAGTTGACTTTTCGTGGCTTTAGAGTGATATATGTCATGACCTGAAAAGGCCGCAGATTTTAGGACAGGAGGGAACAGCAAAATGAGAAAACCAGCACTTGCGGAAAAAGATTTTTTAAATCCGGAGGAGGCAATCGCACTGTTCAGTCTCAGCAGGAGGAAGTTTTACCGGTTGATAAAGGAAGAAAAGCAGCTTGGGTTTATTGCTCTTTATGGCAGCCGCAGGCTGATCATCAGAGGAGAGTTTGAAAAGTATCTGAAGGCGAATCCGGAAATAAAGGAGGGACTTAAGAATGCCAGCAGGAAGAACAAAGACACGCCGTGACTCCAAGCATCGTGTCCTGCGCCGTGGAGAATCCATCCGGGCAGACGGAAAATACCAGTTTAAGTATCACATAAACGGCAAACCGCATTTTGTCTACAGTTGGAGGCTGGAGCCGACGGATAAGCTGCCGGTGGGGAAAAAGCCATGCCTTTCGTTACGGGAGCTGGAGAAGCAGATCGGGTATGACCTCGACACGCTTTCAGACCCGATGGGGAAAAACATAACCGTCGGAGAACTGGTGGAGCGTTATTTATGCACCAAGACAGGGGTAAAGCCGAACACGCTCGCCAACTACAATTTTGTGCAGAACCTTCTAAAAAAGGAAACTTTCAGTGAGAAAAAGATTTCCCAGATTAAGACATCGGATGCAAAGCTGTTTTTGATAAAACTGCAGCAGGACGGGAAAGGATACAGCACCATCAAAACGGTGCGTGGAGTTCTCCGGCCGGCGTTTCAGATGGCGGTGGATGATGATGTTCTGCATAAGAACCCATTTGGCTTTGAACTGGCAACGGTGGTGGTAAATGACAGCGTGACAAGGGAGGCAATTACCAAAGACCAGATGAGGAAATTCCTCAAGTTCGTCCATGATGACAATGTCTACTGCAAATATTACGAAGTGGTTTATATCCTCTTCCATACGGGGCTGCGGATTTCGGAGTTTTGCGGTCTGACTTTGCGGGATGTTGACCTGGAAAACAAAATCCTTAATATTGACCACCAGCTCCAGCGGACTGCGAACATGAAGCTGGTGATTGAGTCCACGAAGACAAATGCGGGAACGAGAAAGCTGCCCATGACGGAGGATGTTGCCGAATGCTTCCGGGGCATTATTGAGGACAGGGAGCCGCCGAGGTTTGAAAAGGTGATTGACGGATACAGCGGATTCCTTTTTGTGGATAAGGACTGCAACCCGCTGGTGGCGATGCACTGGGAACACCGTTTCAACCATATGGTCAAGAGGTACAACGATATCTACCGGGTGCAGATGCCGAACATCACGCCCCATGTCTGCCGCCACACTTACTGCAGCAACATGGCAAAATCGGGAATGAATCCAAAGACGCTCCAGTACCTGATGGGGCATAGCGATATCGGGGTGACGCTGAATACATACACGCACCTTGGATTGGAGGATGCTGCGGATGAACTGAAGCGGATGGAAGATTTGGAGGTAGCGAGGAAGGAACTGGAAAAGGCGAAGGGTGAAAAGCCTGTGTCGCAGAAAATGTTCCGGGCAATTTGATAAGGAGATGGTAAGGCGCTCTGCTTCGGCGGGGCGTTTTTTTTTATAATTTTGTCTCCAAATATGGGCAGTTTTATGGTAGAATAATCAAAGCAGTTTGAAAATTTGATTTTGAGGACTGAGAGGAAGGTAGTATTTATGGATAAAACAAAAAATCAGCATTATGTTCCTCGAATGTATATTAAACGATTCGGGTATGGTACAGAAGATAACCCAAGAATATCGGTTTTAAAGAAACAAGAAGGGATTATTCTGCATAATCAGAACCCAGAAAATTTTGCTTCGAAACGCTTTTTTTATGATACAACGGAGGATGTGATAGAAGATGTATTGAAATGGGATATTGAAGCGTTTCCGTCAATTAAAGAAAGTAAATTTTATCACGATGAGCAATTAACAGAGCATACGTTATCGCGCATGGAAGGTGTTTATAAAGAATTGCTTGATAATTTGGAAGCTACTCCGGAAATGATTTATGAGGATAAATCACGGGCAAGATTTATTTGCTTTATACATGAACTTGCATATCGGACGAAGAGTTTTAGAGATAGGATGGATGCCATCAATTCCAAGACGGAAGAAGTCTTAAATGAAATGTGCGATAACTTGGGATTGAGCGAAGATACAAAAAGAAAAACTATAGAAGAAAATTGTGTTCCAGGGATTAATATACAACTGGAAAATATTTTGTCATTGGGACCCACTTTACAAACAATGAAAATGTTAGTGGAAAACTATGATTGGTACATTGGATACAATGATACAGAACTTGATTTTATTATAAGTGATAATCCGGCTCAAATGATATGGTGTCACTTTAATGATATCTGCATTCCAGTTTCAAAGCATAAATCTGTTGTAATGAGAGTAAAAGATGAAGAGGCTCCAATGATATCAGGAGATAAGGCAAAAGGTAATATAATCAATATGTCTATTAGGGGTATTATTGCATATAACACGATGCAGATAAGTATGGCTCAATTATATTTATTTGGATCAGAAAAAGCAATAAATTTTATGCAAAATATAAATACATTGTATAACATGAAGGGAAGAATGGAGTAGTAAAAACCACCAATTCTTACTACGTTTTTACTACGATTGACGGCTTCAACTTGCCACATTTTGCCCCGTTTTGCTCATTTTGTGATTTTTTTAACAATTTTCTTCGGAAAAATAAACCTCGCAAAACGTGCCAAAACACGGCAAATCAACGCAATTTAGGAGGAATTTTTATTATGATTAAGATACTTTTCGTCTGCCACGGCAACATCTGCCGTTCCCCAATGGCAGAATTTGTTTTGAAAGACATGGTAAAAAAGAGGGGCGTTGCAAGTGAGTTTTATATCGCCAGCGCCGCCACCAGCATGGAAGAAATCGGCAATCCGGTTCACCGCGGAACCAGAAGCCGGCTGGCTCAGGAGGGTATTTCCACCGCCGGAAAATATGCGGTCCGCATGGAGCGCAGCGACTACCAAAAATACGATTACATCATAGGAATGGACCGGTGGAACTATAAAAATATGCTCCGAATCACCGGAAATGATAAGGAGCATAAGCTCAGCCTTCTGCTGGATTACACAGATCACCCCAGGGATGTGGCAGACCCCTGGTATACGGGAGACTTTGAACAGACCTATGAGGACGTGGTGGCAGGCTGTAAAGGACTGCTGGAAGAAATTCTTGCAAAACACGCATAGCTGCAGATGACGGAGGCCGCCGGAATAAACATGTATAAATGCAGATTACAGAGACTGCCTGGTATGAAATATGCATAAACGCAGATTACAGAGACTGCCTGGTATGAAATATACATAAACGCAGATTACAGAGACTGTTCAGCGTAAGCGGCAGCTTCTTCCACATAATAAGCGGCATTGCGCCGGATATCTTCCTTTTCTTCGTCTGTAACCGGGCGTATGATTTTACCGGGATTGCCGATAACCAGAGAATTGTCCGGAATCACGGTGTTCTGGGTAATCAGCGCTCCGGCTCCGATGATGCAGTTTTCCCCGATAACCGCATGATTCATAATGATTGCGCCCATACCGATTAAGGTGTTGCTGTGAATAGTGCACCCGTGGACAATAGCTCCGTGGCCGATGGTAACCTGGCTGCCAATCCGGATATCGGCGCCATGGTCCACATGGAGCACGCAGTTATCCTGGATATTAGTATTATCCCCAATGACCGCGGAACCGGCTTCCGCCCGCACAACCGTATGAAACCAGATACTGGAATTGTCGCCCAGGGTTACATCTCCCCGTACAACAGCGCCAGGGGCAATATAGACATTTTTACCCAAAACGGGAGTTTTTATGGTATGCATAGTGTAATATCCTTTCTGTTTCGGTGCGTCCGAATCTTTTCCAATTCTTTTAATATTCCATTCAACAGTATATAGTATGTCCGCAAAAAAGTAAATATTGCCCGCCAATGGATGAAAAATAATAAAGTCAGTCCGTGAACCAAAAGAAAAGTTATTACAATATATCAGTGAAGGGCACATGAAAACCCTGGAAAGACGTCTGAAAGGTTGAGTAACATGAATGACATGCAGTTGGAACAATGTATCCGTGAATATGGAAAAAATGTCTACGCATTTTGCAGCCAGCTTACCGGAAACAAACAGGAGGCAGAGGAATTATATCAGGATACTTTTCTGAAAGCGGTGGAGCTGAAAGAAAAAATGGATTGGGAGAAAAATCCGGGAAGCTACCTGATTTCCATAGCCCTGCGCATCTGGAAAAATAAAAGGCGGAAATATGCCTGGCGGAACCGGATTGCCGGAACAGAAATATTTACGGAGGAACTGGCAGATGGAGAGTCTGGCAGACAGGAAGATTCCACGGAAGCAGTTTTTTTCCGGCAGGAGCAGCAGAGGCAGGTACGGGAGGCAGTGGCAAAGCTGGAGGAGCGATACCGTATCCCGGTATACCTTTATTATTCTCAGCAATTTACCACGGAGCAGATTGGAAAAATCCTGAAACTGCCTCAGGGAACGGTAAAAAGCAGGCTGCACAAGGCGAGAAAGCTGTTAAAAAAAGAGTTGGAGGTTATTTTGGATGAAAGATGACAGAAATCTGGAACAGTTGTTGCAACAGGCCCTTTCTCCGGAAGAAGAACCGGATGACTGGTTGAATCAGAATATTTTGAGAAGAGCAAAGGAGACAGAATCTATGAACAGAACATACAAGAAAAAAATGCCGGCAGTGGCAGTGCTGGCAGCGGCAGTCCTGTGTGCCGGCTCTCTGACAGCAGTGGCAGCCTGGAAATATCTGGCCCCGGACAAAGTGGCGGAGATAGCAGAAGATCAGGGGCTGGCAGCGGCATTTCAGAGCAAAGACGCCATTTCCATTAACGAATCCCAGGAATACGGGAACTACCGGATTACCCTTCTGGGCGTGGTCTCCGGGAAAAACCTGAGCCAGTATGTAACTTCGGGCGATACGGGGATTCGGGAGGACCGCACGTATGTGGTAACAGCCATAGAGAATACGGATGGTTCTCCCAGACCGGATGTGAGTGATGAACATTACGGAGAAGAAACATTTTTTGTATCTCCCCTGATTAAAGGCCAGAATCCTGCCAGATTTAATGCCATAACCATGGTGGGAGGATATACGGAGTATGTGCAGGACGGTATCCAGTACCGGATTACAGAGACAGATAACGTGGAAATCTTTGCAGACCGGACCTTATATCTTGCCGTAAGCAGCGGCAGCCTTTATGACAGCAATGCGTATCAGTTTGACGAAACTACAGGAGAAATTACCAGGACAGAGCATTATGACGGGGTAAATGCACTCTTTCATCTGCCGCTGGACGAGAAAAAGGCAGATCCCGAAAAAGCAGATGCATACATCAGAGAACTGGAGCAGGAGCTGGAAGGAGGAAACTCTGAAAATGTCCGGCAGGAAGGAGAGACGGAAGAAAGTTCGGACGGAGTCGGGCGGATAGCAGAGAAAATTCAGGACTGGAAGGAAGAAGATTTTAAAGAACATGCAACTCTGCTGGAATCTCTGACACAGACCATGACACCGGACGAAAAGGGGCAGATTGCATATTCCTATGAGAACGAGGACGGAAGCGGTTCCTCCGGAACCCTTCAGACGGACAGTTTATTTGAAGATGGACAGACCGGCATGTCAGAATTCATGAATGTAATGGGCGGAGAGGAAGGAAGTCCCGTATATGTGGAGACATTTACCCGGAATGAGGACGGAACCGTGGTATTGAGGGTGTATCAGATAGAAGATACGCTGCTCTGACGGAACATACAATGGAGTGCACGCACACTGCGCTATTATCAGGAAATCGGGCTGCTGGAGCCTCTGGGCGTAAATGATGCAGGAGTCCGCTACTACGGAGAGCAGGAGGCAGAACTGCTGCAGCAGATTCTCTTTTACCGGGAGAGGGGCTTTGAACTGAAAAAAATCCGGCAGATGATATGCCAGGAAGATTTCGACATGGTGCATGTATTGGAAGAACATCTTTTCAATCTGGAGCATCAGAGGAGCCGTATGGACCGTCTGATTGATACCGTCAGAAAGACTCTGGCGTCTGTGAAAGGAGAATACGTAATGAGCGATGAAGAGAAATTTGCAGTTTTTAAAGAGAAGCTGGTAAAGGAAAATGAAGAACAGTATGGAGAAGAAATCCGGAAAAAATGGGGCGACGGGCCGGTGGATGAATCGAACCGGAAGGTTCTGAATATGTCGGAACAGGACTGGGAGCACTTTAAAAATCTGGAACAGGAAATCAGGGAAAGGCTGGAGAAGAGCGTGAATTCCGGAATCAGAGCAGACAGCCAGGAGGCGGAAGCCATTGTGGCTCTGCACAGAGAATGGCTGTCCATGAGCTGGAGCCAGTATACCAGTGAGGCTCACAAAAGCATGGGAGTCATGTATACCTGTGATGAAAGATTTCGGAAATATTATGACGAACATGTGCCAGGTTGCGCGGAATTTCTCAGGCAGGCCATTGATTATCATGCATGAATCCTGCAGAAAACCGGGAAATTTCCGGCGGAAATTCTGATTTGAAGATGAGGTTCCTGTCCTGCTGTCTTGACAGTTTATGGAATTCCTGTGTATGATGGGTAAGGAAAACCATCGTGAAAAGAGGAATATGCTATGAAAGAGAAACTCCATACCATACCTGTTCTGGACGCCTTTGGACAGGACTGTGAATGCCCTGTCTGCGCCATGTATCAGAAACTGGAGGAAAATGCCATTAATTATACCATAGGGGCAGGAGCCAGCTACATGGAGGAGGATATCCGGGCTCAGACCGATGAACAGGGATTTTGCCGCAGGCATTTACAGGATTTATATAGGTATCCCAACAAGATTGGGCTGGCCCTGATACTGAAAACCCATATGGATTATACCATAAGAGAACTGGAGAAGGCAGCGAAAGCCCCGCTGCCTTCTCCGAATTCTCTGCTCCGGAAGAACAGGAAGTGTACGTCTCCGGTGATTGATTATATAGAAGCCCAGGAACAGAAGTGTTTTGTATGCGGCTATATCAGCCGGAGTTTTGAAAATTATCTGAGGACCATTTTTTATCTCTATGAAAGAGAGGAAGATTTCCGCAGGCAGTTTGAGGAATCAAAAGGATTCTGCACTGCTCATTATAAAACGCTGTTTGCCCTGGCGCCTGAGTATCTGAATAAAAAATATCTGGAGCCGTTTTTGACAACCCTCAGCCATCTTTATCTTACCCACTTCAAACGGGTACGGGATGATGTGGAATGGTTTATCTGCAAAAATGATTACCGTTACAGAGAAGAACCCTGGAAGAATGCAAAGGATGCATTGCCCAGGGCATTGACAAAAACAGGAAGTATTTCCGTTTCTCTCATGGAGTGATTATGCACAGCCGGACTGGCGCAGAAGCTGCTGCATTTGTCTGACGCCATTCTGCTGAGAAGCAATGATATCATTCAGCACCGGTTTTAACTGAGGGCAGATATCGTACTGTAAGGTGGTTTTTGACATTTCAATGGCTCCCATGTGATGAGGAATCATCTCACGGATGAAGTTCACGTTAAGCTGGTTGGTGTCCGGAGCGCAGGACATTTTGGAGAACATGTTCTGCATGACCTGATCCATCCTGCGCTGATACAGGCATAAATCCTGACTGCAGTTTTTGCGCATACCGCAGGAGCACTGAATTTCCTGCATGGTTTCGATACTTTTGGTCTGTTCCTCAATGATATTGCAGGCAATGTCCTGCAGAGGGATAAAAGTGGTGTACTGCAGAAGATTCCGGGACATTTCAATAGCTGCCTGGTGATGAGGGATCATCTGTGCGATAAAATTCCAGGAAATGCTGTTGTTCAGTTCTGCTTCCGTCATTTTGCAGATCATTTCATCTAAAATGCAGTGAAACGTATTCAGATAATTTTTGGCCACATTGCTTAATTTGCATGATGTATGCATGGTAAAGCTCCTTGTAAATTTTCGGTTGCTTTATTATATGATTCAGAGGGTAAAAGGGTGCGTGCATCGGAGGCGCTGCCGATACCTGAATCTGATAAGCCAAAAACCTGCTGTTTCAGGAGAACCAGCAGGTTTTTGTTACAGGAAATACGTTATTCTTTTACAGGAAATACCTTAACGCGGTGATACCTCGTCCACCAGTGCGGCAGTAATAATGGCCATGGAGTATACTTCATCGGCGGTACATCCTCTGGACAAATCATTGATAGGAGATTTCAGCCCCAGCAGGATAGGACCGTAAGCCTCAAAATTACCCATACGCTGGGCGATTTTATAACCGATATTGCCCGCATTGATATCCGGGAAAATAAATATATTTGCATGGCCTGCAATCTCGTCATTGGGGCATTTTGTCCGGGCCACACGGGGAGAGACAGCAGCGTCAAACTGCAGTTCGCCGGAAATGGGAAGATCCGGACGTCTTGCTCTTGTCTTAAGAGCAGCATTGCGCATTTTATCCACATCTTCTCCCTTTCCGGAACCAAGAGTAGAGTAGCTTAAGAAAGCGATTTTCGGGTCGATGCCGAAGAGCTGGCCGCAGTCTGCGGCTCCGATGGCGATATCCACAAGCTCGTCTTCCGTAGGTTTGATATTGATGGAACAGTCAGCCATGGCGAGCACTTCATTTTCACCGGTAGCGGAAGGGCGCACTAAAATAAAACAGGAAGATACAATGTTATGTCCGGGTCTGGTTTTGATTAACTGAAGGGCTGGACGAACCGTGTCAGCAGTAGTATAGGTTGCGCCTCCCAGCAGACAGTCCGCATATCCCATCTTTACCAGCATGGTACCAAAGTAATTGCCCTGTTTCAGAACTTTCAGAGCCTCGTCCATCTGCATGTTTTTGCCTTTTCTCAGTTCACACAGAGCTTCTGCCATTTCATTCATACTTTCAAAAGTTTCCGGGTCAATGATTTCAGCTCCGCGGATGTTATAGCCGTATTCTTCTGCGGCGTCTTCCACTTCCTGTTTGTTGCCCACCAGCAGGGGAGTCAGGAAATAGGAAGCCAGCAGACGGGAAGCTGCTTCCAGAATACGGGGGTCGCTGCCCTCTGTAAATACGATTCTTTTTGGATTTTTTTTCAGTTTGCCAATCATTGTGCCGAAACCTTGCATATTTTTGCCCATAGCATAAATCCTCCTTAAAATTTTTCAAAATCTTTCTGATTACTAATGTAACACGTTTTTTGTTTTTTTCAACTGGTTTGTGTGTACAAAAATAAAAACAGAATGGAAAATTATGTATTTTTTTCGAAACAGCGTAGAAGCCTTATGAAGAAAGCATTTCCAAAAATCCTGTTTTTATACCGGAGCCGGAAGGTGTCTGCATGTGTTTGGGCGTATATATGTGCAAATATAAATAGAAACCACAGAATTTTCGGAGAAATCCTGTGGTTTCCGTATATTTATTATTTATTGGCTTAACTCCAGGGACTTAAATCAATGGTGGGCAGATCTTTCAGGAATGGAATAATATAAGCGCCATATCCTTTTACCTGCTCGGAAAATGTAATTGTGGCATGGCCGCCCTTAAAGCCCAGCACATCGTAGTCGCCCCATACGTCTTCCCGCAGATAGCTTTTCATATGAGCAGCGGCAAAATCGTCACCGTAACCGCCGTCTTCCTGTTCCAGACCCAGGATCTGCTGTACCGGACGGTTGATGGTGCTGACACTCATGTAAGGAACGATATCTGCCTTGTCACCCAGGCGACGCAGGGTACCTTCCCGTTCTTCCGGTGTGATTAATGGGGAACCAAAAGAAATTACGTTCATAATGTTATATCTTAATTTTAATCTGAGATTTCCGGATACCTGCTGAGCTTCCATACCGCCCAGACTGTGGCCCGTAATAATCAGATTGGAGCCGACAGGTACATTGTCGCAGATTACATTTACAATTTCCCGCAGATAAACATTGTCTTTTTCAAATCCGCACCGCAGGTCCGTAATAATGTTGGTGGGCTGGTTGAAAATCAGTTCCGTACCGGAAATACCTACCAGATATACCGGGGTTGTCCGGTTGTTGTTGTGAAGTTCTGCTTTTACAATGTGGATTGGTCCGTTGAAATCGGGATTTACCGCTGTAGAACAGTGATAGTAGCCGGCGTAGATGTAGCCCGCCATATCGCAGGCGTTGGTGAATTCGATTTCTCCTGCTGCCGGGGATGCCGCCCGTACCGTAAGGGTGGGCATCAATGCCAGAATCATTGTGAAACATACCAGTTTCTGAATCAGTTTTTTCATTTTTTTCTCCTCCTCAAAATGATATACCCTCTGCGGCTTTCTGGAAGAAAGCCTGTAATTATTTACAGGAAGATTTTACAAAAGGAATCTTCCGGAATCAATAGACAAAGCAGGTGGATTGTCTAAAATGCAGTTTTTCGGCAAATTTTATATTTTTTTCATTGAATTTTGCAGGACTTATGTTTATAATAAACCTGAAACTGACCGGTCGGTCGGAAAAATGACAGGATGGGAGGACGAACAAATGTTTTCAAGGTTCAGTGTAAAAAAACCTTATACTGTAATTGTGGGAATTGTGCTGGTGATTATTCTGGGAGTGGTATCCTTAAGCAAGATGAGTACGGATTTGCTGCCAAGTATTAACCTTCCCTATGCGATTGTGATTACTACATATCCGGGAGCCAGCCCGGAACAGGTGGAAAGCACGGTGACCCAGCCCATAGAGGCGGCTATGGCCAGCACCTCCAATATTAAGAATATCAGTTCAAATTCTGCCAACAACATGTCCATGGTTGTGCTGGAATTTGAGCAGACAGCCAATATGGATTCCATTACCGTGGAAATGCGGGAGAGTCTGGACCAGATCAGCGGCCAGTGGCCGGAGGTAGTGGGGAATCCCATTATCATGAAGCTGAACCCGGACATGATGCCCATTATGATTGCGGCCATGGAAGTGGAGGGTATGGACAGCCTGCAAATCAGCGATTATACGGAGAAAGAGCTGATACCGGAAATAGAAAGTGTGGAAGGCGTGGCCTCTGTAACGGGAACGGGGCTGATTCAGGAGTCCGTTCAGGTGACCTTAAGCCAGGAAAAGATTGATGCTGTCAATGAGAAAATTATGGCTTCCCTGGATGAAAAGTTTTCCGATGCGGAAGAAAAGATGGATTCTGCGGAAGATGAAATCAGCAGCGGGAAAGACAAATTAAGCAGCGGGCAGGCTGAGATGGCAGGCCAGCTCAGCGATGCTCAGAATCAGTTAAACGATAAGAAGATTGAGCTGTTTCAGACGGAAGCAGATTTGAATACGAAGCTGGCAGAGCTGCGGGAGACGAAATCCGATACGGAAAAGGGGATTGAATCTTTAAGAGAACTGCAGAAACAGGTCAATTCTCTGATAGAAGGGAAGAAAAAGCTCACAGACGGAATTGCAGAGCTGCAGAAACAGAAGGAAAAACTTGAAGGCCAGCAGAGCCAGCTTCAGGAGGGGCTGGAACAGGCCCAGGCAGGCCTTGCCCAGATACAGCAGGCACTGGAACAGGCCCAGGCAGCTCAGCTTCAGGAACAGGTACAGCAGCTTCAGGCTCAGGCGGAACAGCTTCAGGCTCAGATTGCACAACTTGAAGGCCAGCAGGAGCAGTTACAGGCGGGCCTTGGCCAGATGGAGGCTCAGCTGGGACAGCTTCAGGAGCAGCTTGCCCAGGTGGAAAGCGGTCTGGCTGCCATTAAATCCGAGCTGGCTTCCCAGGAGGGCAGTACCTTAAAGGAAAATGCCACTGATAGACAACTGGTATCTTATATATCTGAGACCATCACGCAGGCAGAGCAGGGGCTGATTCAGATTAACGGCGGAATCGCCGCCATTGAGACGGGGCTCCAGAGCGTGGCCGAGGGAAAAACAACCATTAACGATACCCTGGCCACATTGAATCAGAGTCAGATTACCGGTTCTGTGGAAATGGGAAGCGCTTCCGCCCAGCTTGCCAGCGGCGAGGAAAAACTGAAAGAATCCAAAGAGACCTTTGAAGAGACGAAAAAAGAAGCCTACGATTCTGCAAATCTGAACAATATTCTGACTATGGAAACCTTAACAGGCATTCTGACCGCCCAGAACTTTTCCATGCCTGCCGGTTATATTACCGATGAGGGAGAACGGTACATGGTGCGTGTGGGAGATGCGGTGGACAGTATGGACGCTCTGAAAGATATGGTGTTAATGGATTTGGGCATGGATGGTGTGGACGTCATCCATATGTCGGATGTGGCTGATATTGCAGTGGTGGATAATTCGGCAGATTCCTATGCCAGATTAAACGGAAGGCCCGGCGTTATGCTTTCCATAGAGAAGCAGACCGGATATTCCACCGGAGATGTGACAAAGCGCATTTATGATAAATTTGAAAGCATGAAGAAGAATAACGGAAATCTGGAAGTGTCTGTGCTGATGGACCAGGGAATTTACATTGATATGATTGTGGATTCTGTGATGAACAATATGATTTTCGGTGCGGGGCTTGCCATTCTGATTCTGCTGCTGTTTTTGAAAGATATCAGGCCCACGCTGGTCATTGCCGTATCCATACCGATTTCCGTGGTGTTTGCAGTGGTGCTCATGTATTTCAGCGGCGTTACCCTGAACCTGATTTCCCTGTCGGGTCTGGCGCTGGGCATTGGTATGCTGGTGGACAATTCCATTGTGGTTATTGAGAATATTTACCGTATGAGAAATGAAGGGCTTTCTGCCCGAAAGGCAGCGGTGGAAGGGGCAAAACAGGTGAGCGGAGCTATTACCGCTTCCACCCTGACTACCGTGTGCGTATTTGCACCTATTGTGTTTACCGAAGGTATCACAAGGCAGCTCTTTGTGGATATGGGTCTTACCATTGCCTATTCCCTGCTGGCCAGCCTGATTATCGCTCTTACTTTTGTACCCATGATGGGGGCGAAGATGCTGAAGAAGACAAAAGAAACAAAACATCCCTGGTTTGACAGATTTCAGGAAGTATATGGGACTGTACTGGAAAAAATGCTCCGCCTGAAACCGCTGGTTCTGCTGGTGATGGTGGTTTTGCTGGTGGTCAGCGCCAAAGCGGCCGCCTCCAGAGGAACGGCCTTTATGCCGGATATGGAAAGCACCCAGATGTCTGTGTCAGTTACGCCGCCGGAAGGGGCGGACTTTGAAGGCGCATGTAAACTTGCCGATGAAGTGACAGAGCAGATTCAGACCATTGAAGATGTGGAATCCACAGGGGCCATGGCCGGCGGCAGCGGGATTGCAGCCAGTATGATGGGAGGCAGCGGAAGCAGTAATAATGTAACTCTTTATATTATTTTAAAAGAGGACAAAAAATTAACCAATGATGAAATTGCGGCGCAGATTACGAAGCTGACCCAGGATCTGGAGGGGGAAATCAGTGTCAGCAGCTCCAATATGGATATGGGGGCGCTGGCCGGAACCGGACTTTCCCTGCAGATTAAGGGCCGGGATCTGGATAAGCTGCAGGAAATAGCAAAAGACGTATCTGAAATTGTATCAAAGGTAGAGGGAACGGTGGATGTGTCCGACGGTATGGAAGAAACTGAAAAAGAACTTCGGATTACCGTGAACAAAGAAAAAGCTGCGAAATACGGCCTGACGGTGGCTCAGGTTTACCAGCTAATTCAGGAACGGATGGAAACGGAGACTTCAGACGCCACCATTTCCACAGACATTAAAGATTACGATGTATTTTTGAAGAGTGTGGAGCAGAGCGAGGTTTCCAGAGAAGCACTGAAACAGATTACCTTTACTTATACTGACAAAGAAGATGGAGAAGAATCTGAGATTTCCATTTCTGAGGTGGCAGAATTTGAAGAAGTGGAAAGTATGGCTTCTATCAGCAGAGACGGACAGGAGCGGTATGTAACGGTAAACGCCGGAATTGCTGAAGGCTACAACGTGGGGCTTGTGGGCGAAGAAGTGAACAAAGCCATTGCGGATTATGAGCTGCCGGAGGGTTATTCCATGAAAATGACCGGAGAGGATGAGACCATCAACGAGGCTATGGAACAGCTTATGCTTATGCTGGTACTGGCAATTGCGTTTATTTATCTGATTATGGTAGCTCAGTTCCAGTCCCTGAAAGCACCGTTTATCATTCTGTTTACCATACCTCTTGCTCTGACCGGCGGATTTCTGGCGCTGTTCTTCACCGGCAATGAAATCAGTATTATCGCCATGATTGGATTTATCATGCTGGTGGGAATTATTGTAAATAACGGCATTGTTATGGTAGAATATATTAATCAGCTTCGGAAAGAGGGCGTGGAGAAAAGGGAGGCCATTGTGACCGCCGGGAAAACCCGTCTGCGGCCCATTCTGATGACAGCTATGACCACTATACTGGCCATGTCCACCACTGCGTTTGGAAATGATATGGGTTCCGATATGTCAAGGCCCATGGCAGTGGTAACTATCGGAGGTATGATTTACGGAACGGTAATGACTCTGGTGGTAGTGCCCTGTATCTACGATTTGTTCTACAGTAAAAAAAGTATGGTAGAGGAAGAAATATAGAGGGAAGAGTATCATGGAAGAAGAAAAACTGTATCCGCCGAAAGTAAAGGCAATGTACGAGGCGGTGCTGGAGCTGTTTGCTTCCGGACGGGAACTGAGTACCTTGAAGGTATCGGAAATCACAGCGAAGGCCGGAATCGGAAAAGGCACCGCCTACGAGTACTTTGCCACAAAAGAGGAAATGATTGTGGGCGCTATCCAATACGAAGCGGCCAAACATGTTGCCATTATCATGGAATTAATCGAGAATGGCCAGAGTTTTCAGGAAATTATTTTCCGTGGTATGGATATGCTGGAAGCCACTCACAGGAAATATGGGGGCTTTGCCCTGCTGGAGCGGATTTTGAGCGATAAGACCATAAGCGGCAGCGGTATTCTGAAAGAACTGGTAAGACGGAAAGAGGACTGCGGCGCAGCCATGGACATGACCGGGAAAATGCTGGAGCTGGCCGCAGACAAAGGACTGGTGAAAGACCGGGATGCTTTCCGGGTGTGGAGCGCTGTTCTTTCCCAGTTTGTGTCCTATGCTTTTTATCTGACCCATGGAGAACTGTTTCCGGATGTGAACCGTGAGGAGGCCAGGAACTTTGTGTATGAGAGTATTATAAAAATATTGAACTGAATAATGAAGATATTGAGATAAGATATTGAGATATGCAGGTTTCGTAAAGGAGTATACGAATGTTAAATCGGTTTATTACAAAACCGGAGGATTTGGTTACAACGCATGAGCAAATACGTGCCGGTTTTTTAAGTATTGCATTAGAAAAGAACAGGATTGGAGAGCCATATGTTAAAAATGCCCTTGCATTTAAGACAATGGTAGCCCATACATCCGGTCCTGAAGATTTTCTTACCATGCCTTCTGTGCGTCCTTTTATCATTACAGCATCCGGATTATCTGATAAATCGCTGCAATATCTGAGTGAAGATGATAAGACTGCAGCTATGGAAGAACTGATAGAAAAATTTCTTAAACCTGCCGGAGATAACTATATTGATGAAACGATATACAGGTATCTGCTTATCAGAGGCGACGCGGCAGGTGGAGCCATGAGAAATCGGATTGGAGCATTAGGACAGGAAAAATTTCTTCGCACGATTCTTTCCTGCATGAATGTTCAGGGAATAGATTATCAAAGGAGAGAAAGGCAATAGAAAGAAAATATCCAGAGGTTCTTGAGGTAACAGATAAGTTTAACCGGCAGAGTGTCAGCTATCAGATGAGCAAAAAATATATTGCATAGCTGGCTGAAATACAAAGAGGGATTTCGGCCAGTCTTGTAAATATACTCCTTGACGAAATGAACATAAAACCAGGAGACTGGGTCTTAGATCCCTTTATGGGGTCCGGAACAACAGCACTGGTATGTCAGATGAGAAATATTAACAGTATTGGTTATGACGTTATGCCAATTTCTGAGATTTGTCTGAAGGCAAAAAAAGATGTATTTTTTTATGATCTGGAGGAAATCAGGACTCTTGTAAAAGATATTGAGGATTTAAAGATTCCAGATGGCTATAACAAACGAATACCGCATATTATGATTACCCGCGATGCATATCCCGAAGAAAATGAAATATTTCTCCAATATATAGCAGAATGGAGAGATGTGTCAGGATATTCTGAAAATCTGAAAAAGCCAGGAATCTTCTTACACTTTGCATTATAAATTCTCTGGAACGCTGTAGTTATACAGCAAAAATGGGACAGTATCTTAGATGGGACTGCAGATCTCCAAAAGTAATGAAAGCAAACAGACATAACGATACAAATAATCGCAGGCAATTATCAAAAAAATATGTAAGAAATGTTATTCGTTCTTCTAAAGAAGTAATACTTGAGGAAATGAATCACGTTGTAAATGATATCGAAGTAATTCAAAGGAACGAAAAGAATTCTCAGAATGTGAAAGCTAACTTTTATATTGGTTTGGGTCTGAAAGATCGTTTTGATTATATATAGTGTGATAAAAGAGAATGCAGTGTTCAGGGAGATACTATATGCTTTGAAAAAACGAAAAGAAAATGGAGACCTTAACAATAATGGTGTTATCCGTATGGTTGAAGGATATTTTACAGAACTGGCATTTGTATATGCTGAACTTTACAGGATATGTAAGCCGGGAGCAATGGTGGCTTTTGTAAATGATAATGTCAGATATGGAGGAGAAGTTATTCCTGTGGATTTTCTGAGTTCTTCTTTTGCAGAGCAATTTGGCTTTAAAGTAAAAAAATTATACAATCAGACAGAAGAAGGGAAACAGCAGTCAGCAAATGGCAAAATTCGGGCGTGTAGCGCTTCGAAAAAGTATTACGATATGGATAAAAGAAAATTAAAAATCAGAATGAAAGAAAATGGTTCTTTCAAAACCTTCTGGTATACAGAATATGGAAAAGAGGTGACAACGTGAAAAAAACAGCAACGCTCTGTGCCCTGGCGGCAGCCGCTCTGTATGCCGTAAATATTCCCCTTTCCAGACTGCTGTTAAACCATGCAGGAGAAATTATGATGGCAGCTTTTCTGTATTTTGGAGCGGGTATGGGACTGGCTGTCTGGGGACAGGCGGAACAGCTTCGCGGGAAGGCAGACAGCCAGGAACGACTCACCGGAAAAGAACTGCCCTGGACCATTGCCATGGTGCTGCTGGATATAGCCGCGCCCATATTGCTGATGTCCGGTATTGCCAGAACCAGTCCTGCCAATGTTTCGCTGCTGAATAATTTTGAAATTGTAACGACTTCTTTGATTGCCCTGATTATTTTCCGGGAAATCATATCAAAAAGACTGTGGCTGGCCATTCTTATGGTGACAGCAGCCAGCATGATGCTTACTTTTGAAGGAGATGGAGCATTTACCTGGAATACAGGTTCCCTGCTGGTACTGGGCGCCTGTGTCTGCTGGGGATTTGAAAATAACTGCACCAGAATGATAAGTAACAAAAGTTCTACGGAAATTGTGGTGATCAAAGGTTGCTGTTCCGGACTGGGCAGTTTTCTCCTGGCACTGCTGCTGGGAGAAGATATACCGAGGCCGCCCTGGATTTGCGCTATACTGCTGTTGGGATTCGTATCTTATGGGCTGAGCATTAAACTGTACATTATGGCTCAGAAAAATCTGGGTGCTGCAAAAACCAGCGCGTATTATTCCATAGCGCCCTTTCTGGGCGTGGCTTTCAGCATGATATTCCTGGGAGATAAACCAGGGATACGTTTTTACGGAGCAATGGCCCTTATGATTGCCAGTACGGTTGTGATAATAAAGGATACGGTTGCGCTGCAGCATACCCATGAGCACGAACATACTCATACTCACGAACATCTGCACGGAACATTAGCTCACATCCATGAGCATACCCACCGGCATACTCATACACATATTCACACCGGCGGTCCCGGACTGCATGAACATACCCATGACCGTCTGGACGGACATGAACATACCCATGGTGCGCTCCGCTCATAGCCCGTGTTCTGTGTTCATACATGCAAGCATGATTCACACAGAGCACAGGCTATGGCTGAACTGTTATACAGTTTGTAAAAAAATTCGGCGCAGCTCTTGACATTTTGGACGCCAGCTTTTACAATGGACAGAACATCATATGAATGTAGAGGTTATGAGAAAGAGGAGTACGCAGGACACCCCTGTCAGAGAGGATGGCCCACAGGCTGGAAGGCTGTCTCAGGAAAGAATTGCGGAAGGTAGCTTTTGAACCGGAGAACTGAACGGAAGAATCTGTCTTATTAGGCTTTCCCGGCCCATCCCCGTTACAGGATATAAAGATGTGCTTTGTGCAGAGCATAAATAAAGGTGGTACCGCGATAAGTCGCCCTTTACCGGTGTGGTAAAGGGCGTTTTTTATCTTAATAGGAAAGACCTTGTCACGCTAAAGCATGAAAGTGTCTTTCCTATAAGACAAAAATAGGATGTGCACTCGCACAAGAGGTATATATTGCTTCGCAATTGTGCTTAAACGCGATACGTTCAGCATACTGCGTATGCTCTGACGCACCGCAAATGGCGCGACAAAGTGTGCAAGACTACGCGCCGCTTCGGTCCGCGCTAAACGGACATCCACAGGATGTCCAGCGCCCCTCAGGATTGAGGGGCAGGGGAGTTGAAGC
>CATLIX010000057.1 GCA_949959185.1 uncultured Eubacterium sp.
TCCTGTAAGTCCGGCTCAACCGGGCCTTTGCCCTATTGGAATCAAGATTTTGAACTTGTTTCGCAATTACCTATCATTGAACTACGTTGGTTATGGTATAACACTTTTCCTTACAGAATAAAGAAAATCAACTAAAATAGTGTGGATTGAAATGACAAAAGATTGATTTAACTGCATAAATCAGTGCATACCCTTATTCATATGTGTATCTGCCAGTAATATTTCTATCAATGTTGACAATATAAACGATTCTGCAAAGATTATCAATATCCGTTGCAGAAAATGGACAATTTGAGCAGAAAACGGACATTAAAACAGCTTTACAACACTTAATTACGTTAATCAGTCCACGACCTTATCCATATGTGTATCTGCCAATAACTTTTGTATCAATGATGACAGTGCCGGAACACTGTCGGATATTATTTTGAGCTGCTGTCCACTGCAATCTGAAAGCTGCGAAACTGCAATAATCCCATATTGTTTAAATAACTGAACAGATTTATATTAGGGTAAAATTTCAAACAGATACTGGTCATTCCAGCCGCAGAGTGTCACTCTATTTTTCCTTAGTGCATAGTATGTTTTCATAGTAAGACAGTAATCCTGTTCGCATATATTATATAAATCATGGGCAGATTTGTTTCGGATATCATCTACACTAAATATGTTGCCTCTAAAGAAAAGCGGGTATATTTTTTTGTGAAATTGAAATTCGCTGAATGCCTCTTTAATGGGGCAAAGGGAACGTATCTGAATCCCATATTTTTCACAAAGGGTATCAATTTCTGACATGGCATATTCACCTACGTTGCGAAACTGTAATATTTCTTCCCTTGGATATGCAGAAAGCTGTGCAAGGTATACGATACCATTTCTTAAAAAAATATTCCGCATTTTTCTTGACATGGGAATGTCATGGATTGATATTGCGTTTTCGGCAGAAGGAAGATAGCCTAAGTCATTCAGTTTCCTTATAATCATCAGCTTATTGTAACCTGTTCGGAGTTTATTCGCTAATGTAACGCAATTATACTCTTTAAGTCCTGAAACATTAGTAATATGTAACTCCTGCAAGGCTTTTTTGAACTGTATGGAATCGTAGTGTTCTTGAATATCGGTTTTCATAAGGATTCCTTTTCATGTATTTAGATTAATAAAATTATAACATTCTTCTTTTTACAAATAAAGAGAGAACTGGTTTATATTTTGACCAGTCCTCCGTACAAAGAAAAATATGTTACCACAATTCTAATGAATCTTCCGCATCTATCCATTTCTGCATACTGCCCTCAAGATACAGTGTTGCGTATTCAAGGGGATTGTCTATTGCCAAAGCATTTAAGGCGCATTCAGAGCATGGTGTTGTTTTTAATCCTTCTTCCGCTTTGCTGCAATATATCCGTAAAATATATCCGTCAAAAGTGGTTACATCAATACTGTTATAGAGCATATTATATGTTGCATGAATAACTCTCATATCTTTTTCGTCCTTTCATTTTGTTTGAGAAATTTGTGAAAGCATTCCAATCAGTTCTTTCTGTCCTGTTCATTTCATGTTATAATTTGTTACAGGTTTTTATTTCCCTTATTTTTGCCCTTATGAGAGTTCGTAACATGAGGGAAAAGGATATAACACAAGGGAAAGTCTAAGGGCAAACTCACTTGCTATAAATTTAGTGTTTTCAAGGGTTTGCGGACTTTTTGAAGATAAGATATAACAGTTAATAAATGCTATAAAAAGTGTCTTATCAGAATTTTTGTTTTGTGAAAAAATGTATCTTGCAATTAACATTTTCATAATGCTGTGATACCATCAGGCAAAGAAGAATCCCCCGATCGTAGTGGCGTACAGTCGGGGAATTCTTTTTAATTTATACGGAAATATGCAGCACAATCGTTGCAATTTTAAAATAAATCAGAATGGAGCAGATATCCACAATGGTGGAAATCAGCGGGGCCGCCATCAGCGCCGGGTCCAGATGGATGTGTTCTGCAATCAGAGGAAGTGAACAGCCAATGAATTTTGACAGAATCACAATGGCAATCAGCGCAAAAGCAATGACGAAGGCCATTTCCAGATCTCCGTACTGGATATAGATGCGCAGTCCGTTTACTACTGCCAGAACAGTGCTTACCAGAAGGGCAATCCGGAATTCTTTAAAAATAACTCTGGCAATGTCTTTGAATTTAATCTCGTCCAGTGCCAGTCCCCGAATCATCAGGGTAGAACTCTGGGAGCCGCAGTTTCCGCCGGTTCCGGTAAGCATGGGAATAAAGGAAACCAGCAGGGGATAGAGTTTGAAGGATTCCTGGTAATGGGTGATAATGGAGCCGCTTACGGTGGCGGACAACATCAGCACCAGCAGCCAGGCAATACGGCTTCTGGCGTGGGAAAAAGCGGAAGTATTGAAATAGCTGTCCTCCGTGGGGGTCATAGCCGCCATTTTCGTAATATCTTCGGTGTTTTCTTCCTGCATAACGTCCATGGCGTCGTCAAAGGTGACGATACCCACCAGACGTTCTTCCCGGTCTACCACAGGGATGGCCAGAAAATCATATTTACTGAAAATCCGGGCTACTTCTTCTTTATCTTCATGGGTGTCCACGGAGATAACATTTGTTTCCATAATATCTTCAATCTGCATGGAATCTTCCGCCATCAGCAAATCCTTCACGGAAACCATGCCGATTAACTTCCGATGTTCTGTCACATAGCAGGTATAAATGGTTTCTTTGTTTACAGCGGTATGGCGAATACGGCTGATGGCCGCTCCCACCGTCATTTCCTTTTTAATATTTACATATTCAATGGTCATCAGGCTTCCGGCACTGTCTTTGGGATAGTTAAGCACCTGATTAATCATTTTTCGTGTTTCTTCATCGGTGTTCCGCAGGATTCTGGCCACCACGTTTGCCGGCATTTCTTCAATCATATCCACGGTGTCGTCCAGAAAAATATCGTCCATCACTGCCCGCAGTTCCCGGTCTGTCAGGGTATTAATCAGAGTTTTCTGCATTTCCCGGCTCATATAGGAAAAACTGTCTGCAGCTTCCTCCTTGGGGAGCAGGCGGTAGAGCAGGGGAATTTCCTTTTTGTCCATTTCATCGAACAAAAGGGCAATATCGGCAGAATTCAGATTATTCAGCATCTGCCGCAGCAGGGAGTACTTTCGTTCTTCCAGCAGCCGTTCCGCCAGACTGTGGATTTCTTCAATTTCCATTTCCACAAAATCCAGATCTTCCAGGTTGATGTTATCTGTAGTTCCCATAATAATCCCTCCTTTGCTCTGTGTGATTTTCTCTTATCTGCTTCGCTTCCCGCATATTATAACATACTCTTTTCACGATTACCAGGCAGTTATTTGCATAACCTCTGAAACGTTCACATAAGATGAAAAGAATATACCGCAGGAAGTGCGTTTTTCTATGGAAAAAATATTTTTCAGAAAAAAATCTGCTGTTACAAAAGCCGGAAAAAGAATACTTCTGTTTCTGCTGCCCGTCCTGTTTTTATGTCTGCAGACAGGATGTGGGGGAGGGCAGGGAACCAGGGAGGATTTTTCTGCATATCTGGACAGGATGTTCCGCTCGGAAATTACAGCCAGTACCCTGAATATGCATTATAATCTGGCTCATCCGGAAAATTATGGTATTACTGATTATAAAGTTACATATGGCAGTATTTCTGCGGATGCTGACAGGGAAACCGGGGCTGTGCTGGAAAACTGGAAAAAAAATCTTAAGAAATTCCGGAAGAAGGATTTGTCCGTTTCCCAGCAGATGACATATGATATTATGATGGATTATATTGAGGATGAACTTCCGGCAGAAAAATTCAGCCTTTACCGGGAGATTTTAAAACCATCCACCGGCTTCCAGTCTCAGCTTCCGGTATTGCTGGCGGAGTATACTTTTTACGATGAAAAAGATGTGCAGGATTATCTGGAGCTCATGTCCGCCACACCGGATTTATTTCTGCAGATTATGGATGTGGAGCGCAGAAAGGCGGCCCAGGGACTGTTTATGGCGGATTTTGCAGTAGATGACATTGTAAGTCAGTGCAGGAATTTTACCCAGGAGCCGGAACATAATTATCTCCTTTCCACCTTTGACGACCGGGTAGATGAGGCGGAATTTCTCACACCGGAGCAGGCGGAAACATATAAAGTAAAGAATCGTCAGATTGTAACGGGAGAATTAATACCCGCCTATGATAAACTGGCGGAAGATTTGCTGAAATTAAAAGGCTCCGGAAGAAATACCGGAGGTCTGTGCGGACTGGAGGGAGGGAAAGAATTTTATAAATATCTGGTGAAAGACACCACAGGCTCAGACATGTCCGTAGAGGAAATGCAGGCTCAGACAAAAGCGCAGCGGAAACAGGATCTGGAAGCACTGGCACAGATTTCCGTAAAATATCCGGATATCGGACGGAAATGTACCAATTACCAGCTTCCCACAGAAGACCCGGAACAAATCCTGCAGGATTTGCAGAATAAAATGCAGCAGGATTTTCTGGCGCCGCCTCAGGTTTCCTTTACCATAAAGGAAGTACATCCTTCTCTGGAGGAATATACGGCTCCTGCTTTTTATCTGACTCCGCCTATTGATGATATCTCTCAGAACTGTATTTATATTAATAAATCCAAAGGCGATGAGAAAATGCAGCTCTATACCACTCTGGCCCATGAGGGATTTCCAGGGCACCTGTATCAGAATGTCATGGAGAGAAGCTGCGGTCTGGAACCTGCCCGCAGCCTGTTCGGAAGCAGCGGATATGCGGAGGGGTGGGCCACCTACGTGGAAATGCAGTCTTATTATTATGCGGATGTCTCTCCGGAGGTGGCTGCATTTCTCCAGAAGAACCAGTCTGCCCTGCTGAGCCTTTATGCCAGTGCGGATTTGGGCATTCATTACGATGGATGGAGCCTGCGGGATACCATTGATTTTTTTTCCGGGTATCGGATTACGGATAAGAAAGTAATTCAGGAAATCTATAAGCTGATTGTGGAGGAGCCGGCTCATTACCTGAAATATTACATTGGATATCTGGAATTTCTGAATCTGAGAGAGTACGCCATGAACCAGTATGGGGAACAGTACAGTGACTATAAATTTCACAGTGCCCTGATGAAAATGGGAACAGCGCCTTTTGAGATTTTGAAAAAATATCTGAGGGAGTATTGGGATATGTAACATAAATGTAAAGTATGATTTGCGGGATATGCAGATGATGATAAATTTTATCATTGATATATCCTGCAAGAGCCTCTTTCCAATGCTGTCCCATTAATTTTTTAGTCAGTCAGCAATATATGAAGTACTCTATATTGCTGACTGACTTATTTCAATGCCTTCCGTATCAGTTTTGATTTTCAGTTCAAAGGGATATGCTTTCGGTTCCCGGATATACGGTTTTTTCTATTTTAGAAATCACTTCTGCCCGGCAGTCAGCTTTTTCTTTTACCCCTGTGGAATCCGTGCTTTTTTGTACTCTGCCGCTCTGGTTAATTCATCTTTTTAACCTGCTCAGATTTCTTTCTGTTCTTTTCCTTTCCCATCAAAAACAGGAACACAATATATTACTTTATCTTTTGTTATCGGCCCTGATTCAGAAGATTATTTTACCGGATAACCGTTCTGATAAAGTACCTCTGATATAATTTTACAATTAATGAAAAAACCAATATCTTTTATTATAGATTATAGAACAGTTGACTGTATATACAATTAATTTAGATAGAAAGTACATGGATGGTTTAACACTTCAAGATTTTCTCCCTGTCTGGTTTCGTTTATAAAAATAATTAAATAAAACAGGGATGTTGCAAACCGGCCTCTCAGGGGCTGTCTGCAATATCCCACTCTCTTTCCCATTCTGTTACTGAAATTAAGACTCATGTATCTAAATAAAATATAAAATTTATAAAAAAAATATAAACTGTAATAATTATGCTACAAATTTTGGAGTTTGTCAAGTTTTTATTTCTGATTCTTTTTGTTCCAGCAGCATCCCATACACATCCCGTTTGGAAATCCCCCGGTCTTTTGCCACCAGCTTCATGGCTTCTTTTCTGGAAATGCCCTGACGTTCATATTGCTGCATGTGTTCTTCCAGGGGAATGGTTTCCCAGCTCTGCTGCTGTTCTCTGAGTATCTGCTGCTGACTCTTTCCCTGAATAACCAGGACGAATTCTCCCCGCGGTTCCTGTTCTCTGTAATAAGAAATCGCACCGGAAATACTGGTGGAAAAGACGGTTTCATATTTTTTGGTAAGCTCCCGGCAGAGGGTAATGGCGCGGTTTCCCAGTGTCTCATAAAGTTCTTCCAGTGTTTTTACAAGATGATGGGGCGCTTCATAAAGAATGATGGTACGGGTTTCCTGCCGCAGGGAATCCAGTATGGCGGCCCGTTCTTTTTTGTCTCTGGGCAGAAAGGCTTCAAAGGCAAAGCGTCTGGTGGGAAGGCCGGATATAGTCAGGGCTGTAATACAGGCGGCGGGCCCTGGCAGGGAGGTGACGGAAATACCTGATTCCTGGCAGATACGTACGAAATCTTCTCCGGGGTCGGAGATACCGGGGGTTCCGGCGTCGGTAATCAGTGCCACATTCTGTCCCTGCCGCATTTTTTCTACAAGCTGATACGCTTTTTCAATTTTATTGTATTCATGATAGCTGGTCATGGGGGTTTTAATGTTAAAATGGTTCAGAAGCCTGATGGAGTTGCGGGTATCTTCCGCCGCAATCAAATCCACTTCCTGTAAGGTTCTGAGAACCCTTAAGGTAATATCCTCCAGATTCCCAATAGGAGTTGCGCATAGATATAATTTGCCCTGCATGGTGAGCTCCTTTCTAATACCCGTAAATATCATAGATTTCATCGGTATAGACGCCGGGTTCCCGGTAGACGATTAAGGGTTTTTCCACAGTAATCCTGGGTTTTCCGCCCCGAAGCCCTTCCATAAGAACCATATTGGGCTCTTTGTCCACAAAGGGATGAACCATCTGCATTCGTTTCGGTTCCAGTCCGTATCGATGCATCAGCACCATGATTTCCGCCAGCCGGAAAGGGCGGTGCACCATATAGAAACGCCCCTGGGGCTTTAACACTCTGGCGCTTTCCCGAATCACATCCTCCAGAGAGCAGAGGATTTCATGGCGGGCAATGGCTTTTGCCTCGCTGGGATTGGTCAGGCCATGGCGGTCTGTCATATAGGGCGGATTGGTGGTTATCACATGAAAAGAAGATGCTCCAAACAGTTTTGAAGCATCTTTGATATTGCCGGTTTCTATGGTAATTTTATCTTCCAGATGGTTGTACTGTACGCTGCGTCTGGCCATATCGGCGCTTTCCGTCTGGATTTCCAGTCCGGTAAAATGTTCTCCCTGCGTTTTGGCTTCCAGCAGGATGGGTATAATTCCCGTTCCGGTTCCCAAATCCAGCACGGTTTCTCCGGGCCTGATTCTGGCAAAACCGGAAAGAAGCACTGCGTCCATGCCGAAACAGAATTTTTCCGGATTCTGAATGATAAAGTATCCGTTTCGGTGCAGCTCGTCCAGCCGTTCATGTTCCAGTAATGTTACAGACATAATATTCTCCACAGATTAATGAGTATCGTCAATTTTGGATTTTCCCTTGTCTTCCAGTGCGGAAAGTTCTTTTAATTCCTCCGCAGAGAGCTTCAGGTGCTCCTTTCTGCGCTTGGGCTTAAACCGCAACTGTTCCACTTTATATTCCCGGATTTCTTTTTCATCGTCGGTTTCCACAATCACCTTGACGGTCTGGCGCAGCACGCTGACACTCTGCACCTCTCCCTTTAATTTGTCGTCGGTGGTAACGTAATCTCCCACGCTGGGAAGGCGGCTGTTCAGGTATTCATAGGTTTCCTCCTCATTTTTCAGGCAGCACATGAGTCTGCCGCAGACCCCGGATATTTTGGAAGGATTCAGGGAAAGATTCTGTTCCTTGGCCATTTTGATGGACACCGGGGCAAACTCGGAGAGAAAGGTGTTGCAGCAAAGGGGCCTGCCGCAGATACCGATGCCGCCTAAAATTTTGGTTTCATCCCGGACGCCGATCTGGCGCAGCTCAATTCTGGTACGGAATACGGAGGCCAGATCTTTTACCAGTTCCCGGAAATCAATTCTTCCGTCCGCTGTAAAATAAAACAGCAGTTTGTTATTGTCGAAAGTGTACTCTGCGTCCACCAGTTTCATTTCCATTTTGTGCTTCTGTATTTTTTCCAGACAGATTTTAAACGCTTCTTTTTCCTTCTGCCGGTTTTTTGATTCAATTTTTTCATCTTCGGCGGTGGCCACCCGGATTACGGGCTTTAAGGGCTGAACCACCCTGTCCGAATCCACTTCTTTGGGAGGAATCATTACCGTACCGAATTCCACCCCTCTGGCTGTCTCCACAATTACGTGGTCGCCTTCCTCCATTTTATAATTTTTGGGGTCAAAATAATATATTTTTCCGGCGGTGCGGAATCTGACTCCAACTACTTTTATCATATTAATTCTCCTTTATGGTCCATAGCAGAAGTTCCATGACCAGTTCAAAATTCACATTGGCGTTCAGGCGCATTTTGGCCTTATCCAGCGCTTTGATAATGAGTTCAATTCCTTCGTAGGAACTTTTGCCTGTCTGTTTTTTTATGTCGTAAACCTCATCCTTAAAAATCAGATGATTGGCGTCTGAAGTAGCTTTATAGTACAGAACATCCCGGTACCAGATGGTCATGATATCGAAATAATCGTTGATTTCCAGTTTGTAATGATTGATTTGTTTTACCGCTTCCATCATTTCGTATAAATCAATGTCCCGGACACGTTTCAGAAGCTGGATAGCGGAATTTTTTATCTCGTTGAAATCCTCTGACTCCGCAAGCTGAATGGCCTTTCCCACATTTCCCTGGGCAAAAGCTGTGCAGATGTCGGCCTGGTAATCCGGAAGTTCGTATTCTTTCATAAGAAACTCACGAATCTTCTTGTCCGGAACTACTTTCAGGTTCAGGGTAATGCACCGGGACAGAATTGTGGGAAGAAAAGAAGCCGTATTGGTAGTCAGAAGCAGGATAATTCCGTAAGCAGGCGGTTCTTCGATGGTTTTCAGAAGGGCGTTCTGAGCCTGTACGTTCATTTTTTCCGCTTCGTCCACAATGTAAATTTTGTAGGGAGAAGCATAGGGCTTTATGGAAATATCGCTGTTAATCTGTCTGCGGATGTCGTCTACGGAAATGGTGCCAGGCTTTTCATGCTGCAGGTAAATGATATCCGGCTGATTGCCGGATATTGCCTGTTTGCAGGAATGGCATTCCATACATCCTTCCCCGGTATGTTTTTCACATTGCAAAGCCATGGCAAAACTTCTGGCCAGAGCCATTTTCCCGGATTTGTCCGGCCCATGGAAAATCCAGGCATGGGAAACCTTGTCTGTGGTAACTGCCTTCTGCAACTGTTCTTTAATCTGTTTATGTCCGATGATACTTGAAAAGCCTGCCATAAAAATTCCTCATTTCGGTTGATTGTTGATGTATAACAAAAAGGTATAAATTCCGTTCATCTTCCGTATATCTTATCTCAGGTGGAAATGTCCAGAAGCAGACCGCGGATTTCTCCTACTTTGCTTAAAATGGCAAGATGGTCCTTTTCGTCCTTTACCAGCTCGCTGGCAAGATCATCCAGGTTCTTATCCACCAGTTTGACAATTCCGTAAACCCGGTGCCTGCCTCTGCGGTCCAGAAAGTTTTCTCTGGAAAATTTGTGAGAACGGTTTACCACCTCATTCAGAAAATCTTTTACCAGCTCCCGGTATTTTTTCATATCCCGGATATCCATGTGTTCGGACAGCTTTTCTCCCTGCGCGGTAATGTCGTTCATGAGACCGTTGAGCTTTTCCTGCAGTTCCGCTTCTTCTACCTGACTTGCCAGGGTAAACTTAAAGCTGCCATCTCCCTTTTCCACCGGCTGGGAAGGTTCTGCCGGCTGCAGGGCATTTACGGGATCTACTTTGAGTGCCATGGAATCACCTGCCTTTCTGTATGGTATTATAATTATATTATCGGTTTTTTCTCTGTAGTTGTAAAGTGAAAAATATTTCTTTTGGGGCTCAGGATGAAGTAACTTTATCCATATTTGCCTTTATAAAGGAAATGATGTTTTCTGTACAGATTTCCAGATCGTGATTGGAAAAGGAAAGAGTGATTCCGGCTTTCTGCAGATTTTCCTGGGAAAAGTCTTTTTCATCAGCCAGAAACCGGCGGCACAGTTCTGTGTATCCGGGCACTGTCTGGAGACGTTCCCGGTTCAGGGCCCGTTGAAGGCGTTCTCCGTCTTCCAGTTCAATATAAATGGGAACCAGAGTATCCGGGCCGAAATATGACCGGAGTTTTTTAAAAGATTCCAGTGTGCCGATCAGCAGATAGTTATGGCGCTCCAGATGAATCTGGTGGTCGTTTACCGTAAAATATTTCCAGATACCGTGCACGGTTTCATAGGAGCGAAGTTCAATGATTTTTCCCTGGCGTTCCAGCTCCTGCCGCTGTGATTCTGTCCGAAAATAATATTCCACGCCTTCTGTCTCTCCGTCCCGCATGGGCCTTGTGGTGTAAGGCACAAGAGTCTGCAGGGGGAGAGAGGGGTCTGACAGAATACGTTTGTACAAAGTATCTTTCCCGCATGAGCTTTTTCCCATTAAGCAAAATATTTTTCCCATGGCTGTCCTCTGATTTTGATTACTGAGATAAATTTGTGCTGCAGATACAGTATAGTATATTCCGTTGAAAAATGCAAAAGAAATCAGCGCCTGCAGGGGCAGAACAGCAGAATGGCTTCTGCTACAGTTTCACCACCCGTATGTTTTCATTTTTCATATCTGTTGGTCCGGTAATGGAAAGTCCCTGTTTCCGGCACTGGGAAATGGTGGAAAGGAGCTTTCCGGTGAGAATTTCTCCGGGAGCCACCAGAGGGATTCCGGGGGGATACAGATAAATATATTCCTGGCTGGTATGGCCGGTGGAGGCTTTCAGCGGCAGGATATCGCTGTTCTGGTCAATGGCCGCAGAAATGGACATACCAGGTTTTGGAATCTGGTAAATCATTTCCGCAGTCAGAAGCCTGTCTGGCCGGACAGGTTCGGAAGGACGTGTTTTGCGGTCAGTTTCTTCCAGCGCTGAAATCAGGCGCTGGAATCCCTGGGGCCGGTCCATAAGGGAGGTCAGGGCTGTCACATAATGGCCGGAGGACATTTCCATCTGCAGATGATAATTCTGCAGTAGCATATGGTATAACTGTATTCCGGTCAGCCCGGTGTTCCCTGTGGAAATCAGAATTTTGGAAAAATCATGGTCAAAACAGGTTTCATCGGAGCAGGAATCTCTGTGAAAAACCTTAAGGCGGCGGAGATTTTCTGCGTTTTTATAAAACTGATCCAGCAGTTCTGTAAATTGCTCCATCCGTCCGGCCCCCTCTTCCTGCATAAAGCGGGTACACTGTTCCATGGAAGCCATCAGCAGATAGGAGGGGGAACTGGTCTGATAAATATTCAGAAAACGTTTCAGCAGTCCTGTATCCACCCGGCTGGAATTCACATGGAGCAGAGCTGTCTGTGTCAGGCAGGGGAGAGTTTTGTGCAGGCTCTGTATTACGATATCTGCACCGCATTTGAGCGCAGGCCTGGGAAATCTGTCGGAAAAGGTAAAATGAGCCCCATGGGCTTCATCCACAATCAGAGGCAGATTCCGGGCGTGCACAAGGTCTGCAATGGCCTGAATGTCAGATACAATGCCGTCATAAGTGGGGGAGGTAATAAACACACCGTTTATCTGAGGAAAATCATTGAGAGCCTGTTCCACAAAAACCGGGGGAATGGAACCGGAAATACCGAATTTTGCAGCCATCGGCAGCAGGTAAATGGTCTCTAACTCCATCAGATAGGCGGCGTGATAAGCGGATTTATGACTGTTTCGGGACATCAGAAGGGTGCCCTTCCGGGGAAGGGCAGCACTGATGGCGCTTAAAATACCGCTGGTGCTTCCGTTTATCAGATAAAAGGTCTCGTTGGCCCCAAAGGCTTCTGCCGCCCGTGATTGGGCGTCCTGCAGAATACCTTCCGGGTGGTGAAGATTGTCAAATCCTTCAATTTCCGTTATGTCAATGGAATAAGGGTTGGGAAGTTCCAGATTCCCGCGTTTATGGCCCGGCATATGGAAGGGATAACAGTCGCTTTCTGTGTAAGACTGAAGTTTCTGGTCCAGAAAACATGATTTCTGCATGGTGTAAAACAGATCAGGCATGAAGTTCTCCTTTCAAAGGGTTCTGTATATCAGTATACCGGAAAAATCCGGAAATGGCTATAGGGGGAATGGAAAAATGCGGAATTGAAATATGGAAGATAATGTAGTAAAATAGTTAGAAAAATTAAGAACGGAAACAGGAGGAACTAAGGTGAAAGCAAAGAGAAGCATCAGTGGAAAAATTCTGTTTAACACGATTATTATGATGGTTTTCCTGGCGGCAGTATTTATTGTATTGATGACCCGTTCCATGAAGTCTCTGACAGACAGCGTGTTGTCCAATGCGCTTCCCTCTATTGTAAAGACTGCGTCTCAGAGCGTGGAAGGAAGCATGCACATGCTGGCGGACCGAATTTTTATGATTGGAGATAATGAGGTGATGATTTCGCCAGGCAGCACACAGGAACAGAAAATGCAGGTTCTTGATAAGGCACAGTCCGGAATAGAATTTGTATGGCTGGGTCTTTATGACAGGGAAGGAAATCTGTACCTGGGAGAAGAAGCATGTCCGGAATCCATACAGGGGCGGAAGATGTTTGCCCTTATGGAGGAAACTCAGAATCTGGTGGTAGATGATGTTTTTTCAGAGGATGACAGTCTGGAGCTTGCGGTAGGTCTGCCCATTACCGACAGTGAAGGAGAATTCCTGTATTATCTTGTGGGAAGTTACAGTTATGATATTTTAAAGGACGTGCTGAACAGTATCAATATCAGCGCCAACGGAGAGGCCCTGATTGTAAATGCAGAGGGCCTGATTATGGGCCATCGGAATACAGAACTGGTGAAAAGTAAAACAGATATGGAAGCGTATGTGGGCTCCCGTGATATGGAGGAAAAAGCAGTTTCAGGAGAAACAGGTGTTCTTGTACTGGAAGATCCCAGAGATACGAAGCTCATCAGCTATGTTCCCATTAATGGAACCAGCTGGTTTCTCACTATTATTGTTCCAAGAAATGATTTTATGGGGCCTGCCAATGACAGTATTTTCATGGGAATCTGCATTACTCTGGGGCTTCTGGTTCTGGCCGGGATTTTTACGATACGTTTTTCATCTCTTATCCGCAAATCTCTGAAAAGTGTTACAGGCCGGATTGAGCTTCTGGCAAACGGAGATTTGAAAACGCCTGCGGACGTTATTCGGACAAAGGATGAAACTCAGGTGCTTTCTGCATCTTTAAATAATACCATTACCAGTATCAACGGGTATATTTCCGAACTGTCCGAAATTCTTTCCAGTATTTCCGAGGGGAATTTTGACGTGTCGGCGGAAGGTGATTTTAACGGTGATTTTGTGGTTATGAAAGAATCCCTGAACCGGATTATTGTTTCCCTGAATCAGATGCTGACTTCCGTGCAGGATTCCTCCGGAGAGGTTCTGGAGACAGCAGGTATTGTGTCAGAAAGTGCGATTCAGGTACATACGGGTTCCAGTGAACAGTCCAATTCCCTGATGGTGCTTACAGAGGAAACCAGAGCCATTGAAGAAAATATTTATGAGGTGGACAATAATACCAGACGTGCGGGAGAACTGATGGAAAAAGCCATAGCCAGCATGGACGCCGGCGATAAGAATATGAAGAATCTGTTACAGGCCATGGAGGATATTAACGCCAATTCCATTGAAATCACCAAGGTGAACAGAATTCTGGAAAATATAGCTTCTCAGACCAATATGCTGGCGTTGAATGCTTCTGTGGAAGCCAGCCGTGCAGGAGAGGCAGGAAAAGGCTTTGCTGTGGTTGCCCAGGAAGTGCGTATGCTGGCGGCTCAGAGTACGGAATCGGCACAACATGCTTCTGAAATTATCACAGGCTCTCTGGAAGCCATTAAAAATGGTGTCGCTTATGCAAATCAGGCGGCAGAATCTTTTGAGAATATCGGAGATGTGTCCGGTCAGATGTCGGAAATCACCAGACAGCTTGAGAAATCTGTGAAGATTCAGAAAGAATCCCTGGAAAATATGGCAGAGCAGATTGCTCAGATTAATGATGTGGCTCAGAAAAATCTGAATGCAAGTTATGAAAGCACCACTGCCAGCCAGAAACTCCACAAACAGGCAGAGAAACTGCAGTATATTTCCGGACAGTTTCGGTTAAGGAGGGACAGATAACATGAGGAAAAAGAAATTTTATATTGTGATTTGCCTTATTCTGACGCTGGCGTTCTTCTGTTCGGGATGCGGCAGAAAATCGTCTTCCCGGTGGCAGGACGGATATTATACTGCAACTATGGAAGAATATAGTTTCGGATGGAAGGAGTTTGTCACGATCTGCGTGATGAATAACAAAATTGTCAGTGTGGAATATAATGCGAAAAATCCTGCGGGCTTTATCAAATCCTGGGATATTGCTTATATGCGGAATATGAATGCTGATCAGGGTACTTATCCCAATCGGTATACACGAGTTTATGGGGCTCAGCTGCTGGAGAAGCAGAGTGCAGATGAGATTGATACTGTTGCAGGTGCTTCTTCCTCCGGGGGGAATTTCCGGAAGCTGGCTGCAGCAGTGCTGGAACACGCTGAAACAGGGGATACGGAAATTGCGGTAATTCCGGTGGAAAAAGAAGAGGAATGAGGAAACGGGTGAAAGGTTGGCAGCTTTATAAATTCGGGAGAAAAAGAGTTCAGAACAGAACTCTTTTTTTTCTGGCACATTTCACCTGTGGAAAACGTTAATCATTATGAAAGACCAACTATTAAAAGTCAAGTAGATAATTGAAAAAACAAAAGAAATTATCATAGGAAAAAAGAGCACAACAACAAGACCTGCTGTCAGGCAGGCTGGAAAGGGAAAAGGATTTAAGCCTTTGGAACATAAGGCTGATTATTTTTCACCACAGCATAAATAATGTTGCACATTTTTCTTGCCACAGCACCGATGCAGGTTAAATGATGCTTGCCTTCCGCCCTCTTCTTCTGGTAATAGGCACTTAATACGGGGTCCTTAAAAGCGGCGACCAGGGCGGCTTGAAAAATGGCTTTCCGCAAGTATGGTGATCCGCGTTTGCTCATTACATTGTGGGCTGCTTCAAATTCGCCGGACTGCGTAACCGTGGCATCAAGCCCGGCAAAGGCCACCAGTTTTCTGGGACTGTCAAATTTAGAGATGTCACCTATTTCACTGATAATGGCAGCGCCCGTGACATTGCCGATCCCGGTAATGGTTGTAATGGGGGATTCCAGTTTTTCCATGATGCCAGCGATTTCGGTTTCCGTTTCTTTTACCTGTTTTTCAATAAAGGCTATCTGTTCAATCAGCGCTTTGAGCTGAAAGGTAAAGCTGCTTTTGGCGAAAGTAACGCCAAAGGAACAGGACGCGGCAGCCTTTAACTGTGCTGCTTTTGCAGAGCCGACCTGCTTACGGCTGAGTTTTGCCAGCAGTTCTGCAAGGGTCTGCGATGAAACCGACTCAAAATCAATGGGCGAAGAAAACTGGAGAAGGATCTCTTTTGAGGTCTTGCCAAAGATGTCGGAAAAAATGGACTGGTATTCAGGGAAAACCTGATCCAGCACGCAGACAACCTTACGCTTCAGGTCACTGATGGATTCCACCAGATAGGTGCGGAAACGGGTCAGGGTACGCAGGGAGAATAAATCCTCATCTGCAAGCCGGGTTTCCACGAACTGGCCATAACGGATCAGGTCGGCGATCAGGACGGAATCAATGATATCATTTTTGCGCTTGCGGATCTCTGTCCCCCTGCGCCAGCCGTCAGTCTGGATCGGATTGATGACATGGAGAAGGAACTCCTTTTCAAAAAGAAACGAGTAGACAGAGAGCCAGTAGTGCCCGGTAGCTTCCATACCGATTTCAAAGTCGCCGGTGCTGGAAGAATAAGAAGTGAGTTTGGAAAAGAGGGCATGTCCGCCGTCCGAGGTATTGGGAAAGGAAAAAGCCTTAAATACCACCTTTCCAGATTCATCCATCATGGAAGCGACATGGTTATTTTTACCGATATCAATACCAGCAAAAAACATAGAGCCACCTCAGAAGAAAAATTTTAGATTGGGAGACCACTCAGCTAATAAGCGCCACTACCTTGTGCTAAATACGGAGAGAAGCCATAAGGCAACCAACATCCAACTCATACGCGGAAAGCTTATTAGAGAGAGGGATCAGTCTTTCAAGTACGAGCAGAGCCGCTCAAGGAGGGAACGACCATCCTCTCAATCTAATAAAACTATTATCTCCTATCAGACAGGAGATGTAAAGAAGCAGGTCTGAGGGTTTATAGGTATCCCTTGAACAACCTAAATACATTATACAAGGAGGGTTTTCGGTGTCTGTAAATCTCAGTGAACAGTACGATAAAATATACCGTTATTGTTACTTTAAAGTGAAAAATGCCTGTCTGGCAGAAGATCTGACACAGGAAACTTTTCTGCGGTATTTTGCTCAGACTTCTTATGTGCATCGGGGAAAGGAACTGGCTTATCTCTATACCATTGCCCGGAATCTGTGTGCGGATTTCTACCGAAAGCCGCAGAAAGCAGGGGCAGAGGGAGATTTTTTCCGGAACGGACACCGGCAGCTGACGGAAAAATGTTCGGAAAATCCCATGGAGCATGTGGAGACAGCCCTTCATTTGCAGATGGCTGTGGAAAAACTTTCGCCAAAACAGCAGGAAGTGATTCTGCTTCGCTATGTGAACCAGCTTTCTGTAAAAGAAATCTGCAAAATCACAGGTTTATCCAGAAGCAGTGAATATCGGATGGAAAAAGAAGCTCTGGGGCGATTAAAAAAAATGCTGGAGGAGGGATAGCATGTCAAAGTATTCAATGTCTCAGTTAAAGAGAGAGCTGAAAGGGGTATATCCGGCGCCGGCTCCTGAGAAAAAAGAAGAATTTCTGAAAGGATTACCTTTTCCCGGAACCAGTCCTGTGGAAATCCTGGCGGTACAGATTGGCTATATCCGTAAATCAGTCTGGCTCCTGTCACTGCTGCTGGTAATTGCGGCCTCCTGGGCAGGAGAGTATCTTCTGCAGGGGAACAGCCAGGAAAAGCTCTGGTTTCTGTCCGGGGTTATGCCGCTTCTGGCTGTGCTGACGGTGACGGAAACTTTTCGCTCCAGTGCTTATGGGATGGCAGAACTGGAAATGACCACCAGACATAACCTGCCCCGGATACTTCTGATTCGGATGGGAGCTCTGGGGGCAGGAAACCTGCTGATGATAATTTCCGGACTTTTGCCTGTTGTGAGACAGGGAACACTCAGTCTGTTCCGGGGAACTGTGTATCTGACAGCGCCCTGGATTTGTACCTGTGTACTGGCGCTCCAGATTGAGAAATATGTAAAGGGCCGGGAAAGTATCTGGTACTGTTGTGTCTGCGGATGTTTTCTGTGGGGAATTAGCCTGCCGGGAGGGAAACTGCGGGAAATAGTCTACGACGAGGAGAAATTTTATCTCTGGATAACTGTATTATCAGTGTCGGCAGTCTGTCTGGCCGGACAGCTACGGCAGATTCGTCATGAGGAGGAATCCTGGAAACAGAATCTGATCTGACCTGGAAATGGAGGAATGAACATGGAACTTGTATTTGACCGGGTAACGAAACAGTATAAAAATAAAATTGCGGTGGATCGTGTTTCTTTTACCCTGAAAAAAGGCGTGTACGGACTTCTTGGAGCCAACGGTGCGGGAAAAACCACACTGATGCGCATGATGTGCGGGGTTCTGAGGCCGGACAGAGGAGAAATCCTCTACGACGGCAGGAAAGCAGAGGAAGAAGATTACCGGAATGTTCTGGGTTATCTGCCTCAGGAATTCGGATATTATCCGGACTTTTCCGCCATGGATTTTCTGATGTATCTGGCAGCCTTAAAGGGGATTCCCAGAATGCAGGCCAGGGAGAAAGCCATGGAACTTCTGGAGCTGACAGATCTGGCTTCGGCGGCCCGGAAAAAAATCAAAACCTTTTCCGGCGGAATGAAGCAGCGCCTTGGAATTGCCCAGTCCCTCCTGAATGATCCGGAAGTGCTGGTACTGGATGAACCTACCGCCGGGCTGGACCCAAAAGAGCGTGTAAAATTCCGTAATCTGATTTCAGAACTTGGAAATGACAGGATTGTGCTCCTTTCCACCCATATTGTGTCGGATGTAGAACATATTGCAGATATTATTCTGATGATGAAGGATGGGGCAATCATCCACCAGGGAAGTCTGGAGGAAATTATCCGGGTGATTCAGGGCAGGGTATGGGAATGTACGCTGGACAGTCAGGAGGCTCAGAGCCTGATGGAAAACTGTCCTGTTCTGAATATCCGTCAGGAGAAAGAGGGCACTTTTCTGCGCGTGGTGTGCGGGCAGAAGCCTGCGGAATCAGCCTGGCCGGTGGAAGCCGGGCTGGAAGACCTGTATCTTTATTATTTCAGCGAGCATGGGCAGGGAGGAAAATGATGAGAGAAATCATGTATCTGACAGGATATGAATATAAGAAAATTTTTCAGAAACGCTCCACCTGGATTGCACTGGCACTGGTTGCCCTGTGGACGGTGTTCAGCGGAATCAGCGGAATCATCGGGGATTACTATGTGGAAGGAGAGAAGGCAGGCACCCGTTATCAGATGGTCAAAAAGGAACGGGAAGCACTGGAACATCCGGAAATCGGAGAACTGAATGAGGATTTTTTCCGGAGGGAACAGGAAATGTCGGAATTATATGCGCCATATGATAATTATCACGTGCTGTTGAGTATGATAGAGCAACAGGTGGGGAAAATTGACAAAGAAAGTATGACGACGGAAGATTTTTATAAAATGCGTAAGGTAATGCTGGAAAATATCAGCAAAGGCCAGAATCTTTCTGAGGGAGAACGTGCATTTCATATGAAAGAAAATGAACAGATAACAACCCCTTATGCCTACGGGAATATGCTGGGATTTGATTATTATTTCCGTATGCTGCCTCTGAATTTTGTGTTTCTGTCCCTGGCAGCAGCCATCATTCTGGCTCCCATGTTCGCAGGAGAATATACGTCTCATATGGATGGGCTGGTGCTGTCCTCCCGTTTTGGAAAAAATAAACTGATTCAGGCAAAGCTGCTGACGGGAATTTCTTTTGGCTTTCTGGCTTCCATGCTGTTTGGCGGGATACTTTTGCTGGAAATTCAGGCCGTATACGGGCTCAGCGGATGGAATCTGCCCCTTCAGGTAAGCCCCACCGGATGTTATCTGAGCCTTCCTGTGAATCTGCTGGAATTTGCCGGCACAGTCACAGCCTGCTGTGCTATTTCCACCTGTATGACAGCGGTGTTCGTCATGTTCTGTTCCGTAAAAATGAAATCGCCTTTTGGGGTAATTATTGTGAGCTTTTCCTTTATAACTGCGCCGCTGTTTCTGATTTATATGGTGAGAGGACACCGCCTTCTGTTTATGTTAATAAACAGTATGCCTACTTCCATGGTATTTCCGCAAAGTACCGCGGCCCATCAGCTTCTTTCTGTGGGAGGACATTATTTTTATTTTTTCCAGTGGGTTCCGGTGGTGTATCTGTGTCTGATGGCATTGTTGTCCTGGAGGAGCTTCTGTAACTTCCAAAAACATGAGGTTTGTATTTGACATGAGGAGGGGCCCGCGAAGCGAGAAGAGCCCTGATTGGGTAACCATTCAGCCTTTTCTGTCTTTATGATACAGCATTCGATTTTCCGTCTGAATGAAAGATACCGCACCCTGCCGGTCTTCTGCAATTGGAAGTTCTTTCTGTGTTTTTCTTATCAGCGGGAAAAAGGGACGGGCGGGTACGCCGGGTGAACTGTCTGAGGAACTGCCGTCACAGATGCCCCCGTTCCTTTTATTCATGGGCAGTTTTGAGTTTCAGAGGCGTATCCGGGATCATGCGTCTCTGTTCCCGCTGTTAGAAAAACCGGAAGGACTGTCCCGGCAGAAAACCGGCAGGGTGCAGTATTATTCACCAGACCGGAAAATCTCAGACACGGAAGCCGGAAAACCAGATTACATCCGGCTCCCGGAGATAAATGTTCGATAACAATTCTATGGACAGTCCGGATGAGAAACACCGAAAAAGCTGTACGGTAAAGCACGGAAGGCTGAATGGTTACATGTTTGGGAAAGAAGTCTCAGAAAAAATTTGACATTTACCGGATTATGGAATATAATAATACATGTCAGCGCGGGGTGGAGCAGTCTGGAAGCTCGTCGGGCTCATAACCCGAAGGTCGCAGGTTCAAATCCTGCCCCCGCAATTTTGAAAAAGAATGTCTTTGAAGCAGCGGAGAGAACTGTTTCAAAGGCATTTTTCTCTTATAGGAAATACCGTGTCACTGTGAAGTGCTAAAATATATAGATTTCCTATAAGAGAAAAGCCCTCCGGGCGGGATGCGCAGCTCGCGGAGAGGAAATTTATTGCCAGGCAATCCGCTCGCGCGCGGCAAAGCGCCCAGGTCCCTCAAGAATGGGGGATTCAGGGAGTTGAAGCGGACCTGTCCGCTTTTTTATTCTGTTTCATCCAGCAGCCGATTTATCAGGGTTTCCCTGTGATTGATAAACATTTCCATTACCTGATAGCTTTCCGTTTCTTCATAATCACAGTGTTTCAGTTCTTCGTTATCAAAAGAAATAATATCCGCGCCCGGTATGCCGAGGAGAATGGGAGAATGGGAAGCCAGAATAAACTGAGAGCCGGCTTCTGCCATTTTGCTGATTTGAAGAAACAGACTGAGCTGCCGCTGGGGAGACAGTGCTGCTTCCGGTTCATCCATCAGGTACAGTCCGGCTTCGCAAAAAGACTGGAAATATGCCAGAAAGCTCTCTCCATGAGACTGCTCGTGCAGGGATTTTCCGCCATACCGGGCATAAAAAATTTCTTTTGGAGTAAAATCCCTGTAATCTTCCGCCTTGCTTGCCACGTTAAAGAAACTTTCTGCGCGGAAAAAATAATTGGAGGCGGCCCGCCGGAATCCTTTGATGAGATGAATACCCTGATGTAATTCGGAAACATCGTCAAAGGTGCTGAACCGGTAATTTAAAGTTCCGCCTTCCGGGTTGAATCCGTAAGCAGTAGCGATGGCTTCCAGCAAAGTAGATTTGCCCGTTCCGTTTTCTCCGGCAAAGATGGTGATGTTTTTCTGAAATTCCATCGTCTGAATCTGCCGCAGGGCAGGGATGTCCTGCAAATAAGAATCAGAACCGATGTTGCTCCAGTCAATCTGAAGGCTTCGTATAAATTTATCGTTCACGTCTGTTATATCTCCCTTTTGATTTAATCATCGACAGGTAATTGCGAAGCGATTCAATTATTAAAATTTTATGTACAATTACCACAGTTTTCTTAAATATTTTCATCATACAAAAGCCCGAAATGC
>CATLIX010000058.1 GCA_949959185.1 uncultured Eubacterium sp.
CCAGTGAGGAGTTGTTTTATTTTGTGACAAAAAGAATCCCGTATTTATGCGGGTTCTGGCGTTTCGCAAATGCCTAATAAATTTAAATCTCAGAAGGGAGTATGCAGTGCAAAGTACTGCTGGTAAAAGATATGAGTAATGTAAAAGAAATGGCAAAACAAATGAGGATTGACATCATTGAAGAAGTGGCGGCAGCAGGCTCAGGGCATCCGGGCGGCTCCCTTTCAGTAACAGATATCATGGCGGCATTGTATTTTGATAAGATGAATATTGATCCAAAGAATCCTAAGTGGGAAGACAGAGACCGTCTTGTTCTTTCCAAAGGGCACGTGGCTCCAGCTTTGTATGCAGCTTTGGCAGAAAAAGGATATTTTGACCGGGAAGATTTAAAGACCCTGCGGAAAAATGATTCCTTCTTACAGGGACATCCGGATATGAAAAAAACACCGGGCGTTGATGTGTCCACTGGTTCTCTTGGGCAGGGACTGTCTATTGCAAACGGCATGGCGCTTGCGGGAAGGATGAATTGCAAAAATTATTACGTGTATGTGATCCTTGGTGACGGAGAAATTCAGGAAGGCCAGGTATGGGAAGCGGCAATGTCTTCCGCACATTATAAGCTGGACCATGTGATTGCATTCCTTGATTTTAATGGTCTCCAGATTGATGGGACAAATGAAGAGGTCATGAATGTGAACCCGGTGGATGAAAAGTTCCGCTCGTTTGGATGGAATGTGCAGGTAATTGACGGGCATGACTGTGATGCGATTTCGGCAGCCGTTGACGAAGCAAAAAAGAAGGCAGGAAAGCCCAACATTATTATCTGCAAGACAGTAAAAGGAAAAGGTGTTTCCTTTATGGAGAATGAAGTGGGCTGGCATGGAACCGCACCAAATGCGGAACAGGCAGCGAAAGCATTGGAAGAATTAAGAGCTATTTAAATCATAGGAAGCAAGCAAAGAAAGCGAGGAGGATTAAAATGAATACAGCAACACGTGAAGCATATGGAAATACATTGGTAGAACTTATTGATAAAAATAAAGATGTCGTCGTACTTGATGCGGATCTTGCCCATGCGACAAAAACATTGAAATTCAGCCAGAAATGCCCGGAGCGTTTCTTTAACATGGGCATTGCGGAGGCAGATATGATCGGTACCGCAGCAGGACTTGCAACCTGCGGCAAAATACCGTTTGCAAGCACTTTTGCGGTATTTGCTACTGGGCGTGCCTTTGATCAGGTACGGAATACGGTCTGCTATCCCAATCTGAATGTGAAAATTGTAGGTTCCCATGCAGGGATTACAGTAGGGCCGGACGGCGGAAGCCATGAGGCGATTGAAGATATTGCAATCATGCGTTCCCTGCCTGATATGAGCGTTATTGTTCCGTCAGATGATGTGGAAGCGCGTGCGGCAGTCCTTGCAGCAGCAGAGATAAAAGGACCAATGTATCTGCGTATGGCGAGAGTTGCATCGCCGACTTATCATAAGGAGGATTATGTATTTGAGTTTGGAAAAGGTGAGCTTGTAAAAGACGGAAAGGATGTCACAATCATTGCGACTGGAATCATGGTGCCAAAGGCGCTTGAAGCGGCCAGAGCATTGGCGGAGGATGGCATTGAGGCGCAGGTAGTGAATATCCATACCATCAAGCCTTTGGATGAAAAGATGGTTGTAGAATGCGCAAAGAAAACAGGCAGAGTAATTACAGTGGAAGAAGCAACCGTCTATGGAGGTCTTGGCTCTGCGGTGTGCGAAGTTCTTTCGGATAAATATCCTGTTCCTGTAAGACGGATTGGCGTGCAGGATAAATTTGGAAAATCCGGAGATCCGGATAAACTTCTGGAAGAATACGGACTGACATCAAAGAAGATTATGGAGACAGCACAAAAGATGCTAAGAGGGGAGTAAGCCTATGAAATATGAAGCAACAGTGAAAGGAATTGTTGAGCATATAGGCGGGTTGGATAATCTTGCAGTTGCGAACCACTGTGCGACAAGGCTGCGCTTTAAGCTGAAAGATATCACCAAAATGAATGAGGATGCTTTGAAAAAAGTAAAAGCGGTCATGGGTGTCAGAACCATGGAAGGAAATGAGATCCAGATTATCATTGGAACAGATGTGGTCACCGTTTATGATGAGTTTATGGAAATCACAGGATATAAAGAAGGAGGAGGGGGAGAAGCGCAAGCCTCCGGAAAGAAAAAACTGTCCCTAAAAGGAATCGGTTCTATCATCGTGGAATATTTAAGCGGCACAGTTGCACCGGTAATCCCAATCTATCTTGGCTGTGGAATGCTGATGGCATTTTTGACCATATGTACAAACTTTTTGGGTCTGGATGCGGAAGATGGGGCGGTAAAAATTTTGAATGCGGCTGCAAACGCAGGATTTTACTTTATGCCGATCATACTGGGATGGTCCGCCTGCAGTAAATTGAAAGCGGATCCGGCATTGGGAGCTTTGCTTGGCATGACATTGGTATATTCAGATATCAATAATGTAGCCGGACTGGATTTCTTAGGACTTCCGGTTACGCAGGTACAGTATAATGGTTCATTCCTGCCGATGATTTTAGGCGCTGCTTTTTTGTCTTTTGTTTATCGTTTTTTCAAAAACAAGATTCCGCAGGCATGCCGTTACTTTCTGTTGCCATTGGTAACTCTGGTGATTTCTATTCCTGTAACGCTTGTTGTACTGGGGCCAATTGGGTATATTGCCGGAACGAAGCTGATGTGGTTCTTAAATCTCCTGGCTGGACAATTTAAGATTGGGGCATTGGCAGTATGGGGATTCTGCACTCCTCTCAGTATTATTACCGGTATGGATAAGGCAGTATACTTTATCAATATGGAACATCTGAACATGGTCGGATATGACAACATCTTCCCTCCGGGCGGTCTGGCGGGCAATGCGGCGATAGGCAGCGTATTTGCAGGATTAGTGGATTTGAAGCAGTATGTCTATGCGGGGCCCGGACTGATAACTTCCCCGGTATACATTTCTCCGGACGGAAGTATGACGAACTTCTATTTCTGCCTGATAACGATTGCAGTGTCTGCGTTGGCAGGATTCGCGATGACTTATCTTTTCAGTATGAGGAACCGGAGTCAGTATGACGGAGATGCAGCAGAAGAAAAAGTGGAAAAGACCGAAGGTGCGGACACAGCATTGACAGGAAAAGAGAAAGACGAAAGTGTAGCTTCCGCAGCCATAGAACAGGATATCGTAGCTGTCGTTGATGGGAAAAGCATTCCGATTGAAGAAGTGAAAGACGGGGTCTTCTCGGAGAAAATGATGGGAGAGGGCATAGCGTTTCTTCCGGAAGACGGAAAGGTTGTTGCACCATGTAGTGGAAAAATGTCCGTTGTATATGATACAGGGCATGCATACGGAATCACAGGGGGTCCGGCTGGATACGATGTTGGTCTTCCCTGATCTTGAAGCAGGTAATATCGATTTTATGCAATATGGAATGGTCAGGAAAGGCGATACAGTAGTTGCAAGTACAAAGTAATTAAACTGGTATGTGTTTATAATATGGCAGGATGCTTCCTCATGGTTTTTATATGGGGAGCACCTGCAAAAATAAAGTGTATCAGCCAAAGATATTGTATAGAAAGGGTAATGGAAATGATAGCGTTGGGAAGTGACCATGGTGGTTATGAATTAAAAGAGGAAATCAAAAAGCATCTGGATCAAAAAGGGATTGTTTTTAAGGACTTTGGATGCAATAGTGTGGAAGCTACGGATTATCCTGTCTATGCTAAGAAGGTAGCGCATGCTGTACGGACGGGTGAGTGTGATAGAGGAATTTTAATCTGTGGTACAGGAATAGGTATTTCCATAACTGCAAACAAATTTAAGGGAATTCGTTGTGCGCTATGTTCGGATTGCTTTTCGGCGGAAGCAACGCGCCTTCATAATAATGCTAATGTATTGGCCATGGGTGGCAGGGTTGTAGGAGTTGGACTGGCCCTGAAAATTGTAGATACTTTTTTGGATACGCCATTTTCCGGAGAGGAAAGACATATTAAAAGAATCGCACAAATAGAAGAAAACGTATAAATCATTCTTGAGGATATAGAAGTTGTGATGGTACTGTATGAATGGAAAGGCGGAGAGAGATGGGAAAAATAGCCCCCTCAATTTTAGCAGCGGATTTTGGAAAATTAGGTGACCAGCTTGTGCAGATAGAGCGTGCAGGCGCAGAAATGCTTCATATTGATGTGATGGACGGAGTGTTTGTGCCCAATATCTCAATTGGGTTTCCCGTCATTCATTCCATTCGTTCTTATACCCGGATGGTGTTTGATGTCCATATGATGGTTCAGACCCCAGAGAATTATATAAAAATGGCTGTGGATGCCGGAGCAGACTGCATTACTGTCCATCAGGAATCTTGCCCGCATCTGCACCGTGTCATTTGCCAGATTAAGGAAGAAGGATGTAGGGCAGGAGCGGCGCTTAATCCGGCGACTCCTTTACATATGCTGGAGTATGTGGTGAAAGATGTTGATATGGTTCTGCTGATGACAGTGAATCCGGGATTTGGCGGACGGACATTTATACCAGGGATGATCGAAAAGATCAGGGAGTGTCGTGAATTATTTGCCAGTAAGAACTGTAGTCCCCTATTGGAACTGGACGGAGGAATTACATTGGAAAACGCCGAAGAGTGTATCCGTGCAGGCGCTGATATTTTAGTGGCGGGATCTCCGGTGTTTCGGAATGATATTCAGGCTAATATCCAAAAGTTCAACCGTATGCTTCTATAGAGAAGCAGTGACAGAATAGATGAAATGCATCAGGCTGTGAATCAATGAGCAGCAAAACAGGGAGGAATTTATGCTTAAATATCTTATTGGGATTGATGTCGGCGGTACAAACATAAAAGTTATGATCATGGATACCGGTCTGACGGTCATAGGAAAGAGGTCTTTTCCCACAAGCGCCGAAGATGGATATGATATGATTTCTGACAGAATCATCACAAACATCGATTGTATGCTGGCAGAAAAAAACATTGACAGATCATCTGTCATGTATCTTGCAATGGGGTTGCCCGGTATCGTAGACAGAAAAGCACAAAAAACCATATATCTTTCAAAGCTGAAATGGGATGGCTTTAACCCTGCTGCTAAATTAGGGCAATACTACCAGGTACCGACTGCCATAGACAATGATGCCAATATCAATGCTCTCGGAGAGTATGCTTTTGGGGAAAACGGAAAAAAGGATCTTGTGCTTCTTACTCTTGGCACCGGGATTGGAGGAGGCATTATAATTGACGGAAAGATTTTCGGAGGTTCTTCCAACATAGCAGCGGAAATAGGCCATATGACAATTAATGCTGCTGATGATGCCGAGTGCATGTGTGGTAAAAAGGGACATTTTGAATCCTATTGTTCCGGTTTTGCATTAAGGCGTGATTCTCTGGAAATGCTTGCGGACTTTCCGGACTCCGTTCTTCATAAATATATAGCAGAAGCAGATGGCTTGTATGATAATTCCATGATTACAAGAGGGGTTACTGAAAACGATGAATTGTGCAAAGAAATCTTTGACAGGTATATCCGTTTCTTTTCTATCGGTGTTGTAAATATTATGCATCTGCTTAATCCGGAGATTATACTAATAGGCGGGGGAATATCAAATGCAGGAGAGATTCTTCTGAATCCCCTGAATAAGATGTGCCGTCAGCTTGTCATTCATGAGCGGGCCTTTTGCCCTGTAGTTCGTGCATCGCTTGGTTCTGAAGCCGGGATGTATGGCGCTTGTGTGCTTGCGGCACAGATGACAGGGGTATACCGGGCTGGCAGCTGATGTTCCTGTGGCGGTTTGGCTGGAAAATTTTATAATCATGTGGCAGCAGGAAAAGAAGTTGGGTGGAGCGGGAAATTATGGGTTCAAAATATAAACTGATTGCATTGGATATGGATGGTACACTGTTGACATCAGATAAGAAGATACGGACAGATACACAGGAAATCTTGAAAAAGGCCGCAGCATCAGGAAAATATGTTTCCTTATCTACGGGAAGGGGGCTTGCAGAACTTTCAGACTATAAGGAGGAGCTTTCTTATGTCCAATATGGCATTTTAGTAAGCGGGGCAGTCATATATGATTTGAAAGAAAAGAGAATAATACATACCGATTATATTGACAGGAATCTTGTACGGCAGATCATGGACGTCGGCAGGGCGGAAATGGCAATGATTTATTTCCTGTCGGATGGCAAATCAGTTGTACAAAAGGACCAGGCTGCCCATATGGAGGACTTTCATATGGGAGTATATCAGAAAATGTATGACAGAATAACCATACAGTATGATGACATAGGGGAAGCTTACCTGCAGATGAGGAGTTTTGAGAAGGTCAATCTATTCTGCAGGACGGAAGAATCACGTCGGCGCTGCTTTGAACGTTTAAAGATGCTTCCCCTGCAGCTGACCTATGCGGAAGAGACATCCTTGGAAGCTGTCGCAAAAGGTATCTCAAAAGCAAGTGGGCTGAAGCGTTTATGCGAATATTTACATATTGATATAACGGAGACTATCGTTGTCGGGGATGCCCCGAATGATTTTGAAGCGTTGAAGACAGCAGGCTTTTCGGTTGCAATGGGAAATGCGGCAGAAGAGATTAAGGCCGTATGTGACGCGGTAGTTTCCGATAATGATCACAATGGAGTGGGGGAAGCGATTGTAAAGTATCTGCTGTAATGAATAAAGACGGAAGAACGCCCTAAAAATATGGGCTAAAATTAAAGGAAGAGATACATTATTACGAGACAGGGGCAATCGGTGACTATATGGTAAAACTGCCTTTTGTGCTTGATTATGAGCCGGGCGGAACAGTTGTGGAAGTGGGGAATGGATGTGGGACACCTGAAAGTCGGCGACAGGGTTGCATTGGAACTGGGTAAGACCTGTGGTCATTGTGAGTTCTGCAAAACAAGAAATTCGCATGTGGTCTTTTTCGCGATACCCTCGGTGGACAGGGTATTTCAGGAATATGCGACCCACGAAGCAAACCTTTGCTTTAAGCTGCCGGATAATGTAAGCACAATGGAGGGCACATTGATTGAGCCTCTGGCAGTGGGCTTCCATGCTCCCGTACTTTGTAAAAAGATATATACCATAAAATCAGGATTTTCCATTTGCCCGCAATACAGGACTGGAGCCTGCTCATTGGCTCACAGCGGGCGAGTTGTTTTTCTTCACTGAATTTGTTGTCTGCCATTCTTCTCACCTCACCATTAGTATAGGATACGCCGTATAAAAAAACAAGAACTGACTTTTTTGCTACTAAGTACGAAAAAAGGTACTATCACTAAGAAAAGACAGGACTTGTGGAATCCTCCCCGGTTTGTGTAACCTTATATGCAGAAAAGATGAAAATAATGTGTACGAAAGGAGAATGATTATGCACTATACAGGAACAATCTGGCGGCCGCCTTATGAGGCAGGCTCGTTACTGCTGGAGGCGACAGCGGGATGCACCCATCATAAATGCAAATTCTGCACATTATACAATGACCTGCCTTTTTCTTTTCGGATGTCTCCCTTGCAAGGATTACCGATATTGGGCCAAAATCCGATGAAGAATTGCAGCGGTTAAAAAATGCAGGGTTTGACGGACTGACGATAGGCATGGAAACGGCAGATGATGAGGCGCTGCAGTTTATGAATAAGGGTTATGGAAAAAAAGACATTCTGGTGCAGTGCGGGCGTCTGGATAAAGCAGACATATCCTGTAAATTTTTCTATCTGGCTGGCATATCAGGGAAAGGCAGGGGAGCAGAGGGGGCAAAAGTGACCGCAGAGGTCTGTAATCAGTTACACCCGAAACTGATTGGCGCCAATATGCTGACAATCTATCCGGACTCTGAATTATATCAGGAAATCAGGAAAAGAAACTGGCAGCAGCCGGGCGAAAAAGAAAAGTACATGGAAATGAAAACTCTGATTGAAAACCTTGCCATAGAGACGGAATTTGCGGCAATGGGAGCCTCCAATGCGGTACAGTTATATGGGGTTCTCCCAAAGGATAAAACAAAGCTGATGACTGTTCTGGATGATATTACGGGCAGTGTGGATGAAAAAGAGCTGGAGCGTTACCGTAAAAATCTCCGGCATTTATGAAGGGGGAAGAATGATGCACTTTAGCGGACGGACATGGAGGCCACCTTATGAGGCGGATTCCTGTATTATTGAGCTGACGGCGGGATGTGCCTATGGGAAATGCAGCTTTTGCAATCTGTATGAGAATGAGCCCTTTCGGATGGTTTCATTGGAACAGTTTGAGGAAGATTTGCAGGAAATCAAGGATTACCAGCCCCATGCAAGGCGGCTGTTCATGACAGGGGCAAATCCCTTTGCGCTGTCCTATGAACGGTTAAAGCCTTATGTGCTGACAGTGAGGGATTACCTGATTAAATGCCAGTCCATTGCCATGTTTTCCAGTATCCGTGATATTCAAAATAAGGAGGTATGGCAGCTCCGGAAACTGCGGGCAATGGGAGTGAATGGCCTGAGTATCGGGACGGAAAGCGGGGATGATGATACCCTTGCCCTTGCCGGGAAAGGTTACACGGCAGATGATATTCTAAAGCAGTGCCGAAAACTGGATGAGGCAGGTATAGAATATTATTTTGTATATATGACCGGGCTGGCAGGAAAGGGAGGCGGATATTGTAATGTAGTAAACAGCGCCAGACTGTTTAGCAGGCTGAATCCATACTTTATTTCTGTGGATGCACTGACATTATTTCCCAGTACCAGACTTTATGATATGGCAGAAACGGGCAGTTTTATCCCGGCAGGAGAGAAAGAGAGATTGCAGGAGTTACAGGTGTTTATTCAGAATTTGCAGATCAGGACACATCTGTTTGCCAGTTCTTCCTCGAATTTTTATCCATTATCTGTTTATCTGCCAAAAGAAAGGGAAAGCGCCATTTCAGAGCTGCAATATGTGATGGACCACCACAGCGAGGAGGAGATGGCGGCATACCGGGCAGGACTGAAATCATTAGGGTAAAAAGATAATTTTGATAAAATGCAGGAACTTCGAAAAAGGGGCGGGGTATTTAACCCTTCCCTTATATGTAAAAATATGCTATAATATAATAAAACATATAAAAACATACAGAAGGATTCATGGAGAAAAATTCATTGCAAACAGGTGAACATCTGAAAGAAATACGGAAAACAAGGGGGCTGACTTTGGATAACGTATCGGAGATGACAGACGTAAGCAAACCCATGTCAGGGCAGATTTCAAACGGATTAAAGATGAGATGTGTACGGTTTACAACGTAATTTTTTATCCGGCTAATTAAAGGAGGAAAACAATGGCAATAGATAAGGTAAAGGCGTATTTCAGAGAATATGGGGTGGAGGAAAGGATTGAAGAATTTGATGTGTCCAGTGCAACGGTGGAGCTTGCCGCCAAAGCATTACACTGTGAGTCTGAGAGGATAGCAAAGACACTTTCTTTTGTACTGGAAAATGAGGCGGTGCTGATTGTGGCGGCCGGGGATGCGAAGATTGACAATCCAAAATATAAGGCAAAATTTGGTAAAAAGGCAAAAATGCTCTCACTGGATGAGGTGGAAACATTAGTGGGACATGCAGTGGGCGGTGTTTGTCCGTTTGCGGTAAATGAGGGCGTAAAAGTATATCTGGATGTGTCGCTGAAACGGTTTGAAACGGTTTTCTCTGCCTGCGGCAGTTCTGACAGTGCAATCGAGCTTACCATTCCGGAGCTGGAGAAATATTCAGGATATGCGGAATGGGTGGATGTGTGCAAAGGGTATTCCGTTACGATTTATTCTCCTGCTCAGAATTTTTCTGCATGAGCTTATCCAGCTGAGCTTCTACAATTCGGAAATGTTTGTCAAATGCTTTCATGGCTTCCGCCAGATTCCGCTCCACCAGTGCATGATAAATTCCCCAGTGGGAACGTCTCAGCAGTTCTGCCCGCATTTTATTGGTCAGTATTTTTGTTCGGAAATTTTCTATAAACTGATCCAGCAGATTGTCCAGCATGGAATTATATAAAATCAGCATCCGGTTATGGGAACTTTTTACCAGCGTATGATGGAATTCCAAATCCAGTTTCGCACTTTCTCTGGAGCTCATGGGCTGATCCATTTTCTCTAAAATATGGCGCATTTCTTCCAGTTCTTCCGGGGTTGCTGTCTCCACAGCAAGTCTGACCGCCGCATATTCATATCCGATACGGATATGAAAAATTTCGGCATAATCAATTTCCAGAAGAGCCATTACCATATTGACGGATTTGAGCATATATTCCATTGGATCACATCTGACATAATTGCCGCTTCCCTGCAGACACTCAATTAATCCTGTGATTTCCAGCATATGCATGACCTCACGGATAGAATTGCGGCTGACCCCCAATTGTTCCGCAATTTCCCGTTCTGTGGGAATTTTATCATTTAATTTTAATTTTCCGGACAAAATCTGCTCCGAAAAATATTCAAATACATATTCATATGTTTTCTTTCCATTTAATCTGGGATTATCCATGTTTGTTGCCTCTGTCGCCTGACTGTGCCTTTCCTGTGAATTCCGCTGTTTCTGTATTGGTATATTTTATTATAATTATGAAAAATTTGCAACCTTTCCGGAAAGTTATCATCTCTTTTACAATAACCCTGCTGTGAGATTTTCTACGGAATCAGAAAAAGATATTGACAAACAGAGAAATCAGGAATAATATATTATAGTGTAAATAAATAACAATGTTAATTATTTACACTATAATATATTTTATAAAAACGGGGATAAGAATTATGAAAAATACAGCCGTACACACCAGACTGATGTATGCATTCCAACGAATCCGAAAAGTGGACGTAATACCGGAAACGGGGATTTCCAAAATGGAGTTTTTCGCATTGCAGGCTATCGGCGGTTATCAGCACAAAACAGGGCTGCCGGGAATTTATGTGTCAGAACTGGCTCACAATCTGAAAATTGCATCTTCTCAGACCTCCAGAATGCTGAAAACACTGGAGGAGAGGGAACTGATTGCCCGAAAAGCAGATGTCAGAGATCGGAGAAACACCTGCGTATTTCTGACGGAAAAGGGAAAGCAAATCTGCCGGGAAACTCAGGTATCTATGAAGCGCTATATGGAGCAGGTACTGCAGACTATGGGAGAAGAACGGGTGGAAGAACTGATTGAGCTGTGTAATGAACTGGCAGATGTTATGGAGCAGACGTCATTTCAGCATGAACAGAGTTCGTCCTGAAATGACGACAATATCACAGATTGCGATGCAATCTGTAACGAGAAGAGAGGGATGGGAATGGGAAAAATATTTCAATATCTGGGCAGATACAAAAGAGCGGTACTGTGCATTATTTTGCTTCTGGTTGCACAGGCATACTGTGAACTTTCACTGCCTCAGTATATGTCCGACATTGTGGACGTGGGAATTCAGCAGGGCGGGATTGCCCATGTATCGCCGGATGAAATGAGAGAAGAGACACTGGAAAATATCGTTCTTTTTCTGGAAAAAGAGGATGAAAAGATTTTGCGGGATTCCTATACGAAACAGGAGAACGGAAATTACAGGAGAAATAACTTAAACCAGGAGGAACTGGAAGCGCTGGATGAAATGCTGGGAGTGCCCCTGGCAGTTATGCAGTCCATGATGGAGAACATGAACCTGGATGGAAAAACTCTGCAGAAAATGGCAGAACAGGGTCAGATTACCAGAGAACAGATTCTGAAACTGGAACAGCAGGCCATGGAAGGAATGGGAGAGGGAAACAGCAGCCTGATTGCTCAGCGGGCAGGTCTTGCAGTCAGAAACGAATATGAAGCACTGGGCTGGAACCTGGGCGATTATCAGAACCGCTATATGTTTCGTACCGGAGGAAAGATGCTTGCCATGGCAATTGTGATGATGGCAGCCTCTGTCTTTACAGGTCTGCTTGCCGCACGCATTTCAGCTCGGATTGGTATGAAACTGCGCGGCCAGGTATTTCAGAAAGTAGTATCTTTTTCCAACTGTGAGCTGGAACAGTTTTCCACAGCCTCCCTGATTACCAGATGTACCAATGATATTCAGCAGGTGCAGATGGTGGAATTTATTCTGCTGCGCATGGTAATTTATGCCCCGATTATCGGAATCGGAGGTATTCTGAAGGTGATGAACACCAGAACAGGAATGGGCTGGATTATCGGGGTTGCTGTGGGCAGTATTATTCTGCTGGTAGGAATTCTGATGTCTGTAACCATGCCGAAATTTAAGAAAATGCAGACACTGGTGGATCGTCTGAATCTGGTTTCCAGAGAAATTCTGACAGGAATTTCTGTGATACGTGCCTTTTCCAGAGAAAAGTTCGAGGAAAAACGATTTGAGGGCGCCAGCCGGGATTTGATGAAAACCCAGTTGTTTACCAGCCGGGTTATGTCCATGATGATGCCGGCGATGATGCTGATTATGAACTGTATTACCGTATTGATTGTATGGTTTGGTTCCGAAGGCGTGGATCTGGGAAATCTGCAGGTGGGAGATATGATGGCCTTCATTACCTATACCATGCAGATTGTTATGGCATTTCTGATGATTACCATGGTATCAGTGATGCTGCCAAGGGCCGGAGTCGCAGCCAGACGTATTGACGAAGTGCTCCGTACCGAAGAAACAGTGAACGACCCTGTCTGTCCGGCGGCAGAACCTGAAGGGGGATGGAAAGGTGCAGTGGCTTTTGAGGATGTGTCCTTCGTCTATCCGGGAGCAGAGGAACCGGCAGTTTCCCATATTTCTTTTAAAGCAGAGCCAGGAAAGACCACGGCCATTATTGGAAGCACCGGCTGCGGAAAATCCACACTGCTGAATCTGATTCCCAGGTTTTATGATGTAACGGAAGGCAGGATTACTCTGGATGGTGTGGATATCCGGGATTTGAGCCAGAAAGAACTGAGAAATACGATTGGTTATGTGCCGCAGCAGGGATTTCTTTTTTCCGGTACAATTGCTTCCAATCTGCAGTTTGCAGGAAATGTGACAGAAGCGGATATGAAGGAAGCGGCAGAGATTGCTCAGGCAGAATCTTTTATTCTGGAAAAAGAAGAACGGTATGGCAGCCCCATTGCTCAGGGCGGTACCAATGTATCCGGCGGGCAGAAGCAGCGGTTGTCCATTGCACGGGCCATTGCTAAAAATCCCGGAGTACTTTTATTTGATGACAGTTTTTCCGCATTGGATTATAAAACCGACGTGGCGCTGCGGAAAGCGCTGACAAAGAAAACAACAGAGGCGGCTGTCATTATCGTGGCACAGCGTATCAGTACGATTCTTCATGCGGATCAGATTATTGTGCTGGAAGACGGAAAGATTGCCGGCATGGGAACACACGAAGAATTAATGAAAAACTGTGAGACTTATCAGGAAATTGCAGCATCCCAGTTGTCAGAACAGGAGCTGAAGAAAACAGGCAGAGAGGAAGGAGGCGCTGTGGAATGAGCGAGCCGGGACGTCGAGGGAGAATGGGCCGCGGCCATGGCCCAGGCGCAGGTATGATGCCGGGAGAAAAAGCAAAAAATTTTCGGGGAACGATTGGAAAACTGATACGGTATATGGGAAACTACAAAATAGCCATTGTAATCGTTATGATATTTGCGGTGGCTTCTACTGTATTTGGTATTGCAGGACCTAAAATTCTGGGTCAGGCCACTACAGAACTTTTTAACGGGCTGGTAGCCAAAATTACCGGGACCGGCGGAATTGATTTTGGGAAAATCGGGGAAATCCTCCTGTTTCTGGTCTGTGTTTATATTGTCAGTGCGGTCTGCTCTTTCATTCAGAGCTGGATTATGACGGGCATCACTCAGAAAATATGTTTTCGGTTCCGGGCAGATATTTCCCGGAAAATCAACCGGATGCCTGTGAAATATTTTGAATCCCGGACAGTGGGAGAGGTGTTATCCAGGATTACCAACGATGTGGATACACTGGGACAGGGGCTGAATCAGAGTGTAACGCAGCTTATCACTTCGGTTACCACATTAATAGGAATTCTTGTAATGATGCTCAGTATCAGCCCTCTGATGACGCTGATTGCAGTGGTGATTCTTCCGGTATCCGCAGTTCTGATTGGAATTGTAGTGAAAATTTCTCAGAAGTATTTCGTGGCCCAGCAGAAGTATCTGGGGGAAGTCAACGGACAGGCAGAAGAGGTATTCAGCGGTCACAATATTGTAAAAGCATTTAATAAGGAAGAGGATATGCTGGAAACATTTCATAAGACCAATGATATCCTGTTTCAGTCTGCGTGGAAAGCACAGTTTCTGTCCGGTATGATGCAGCCCATTATGGGATTTGTTGGAAATCTGGGTTATGTGGCAGTGGCAGTGGCGGGAGGAATGCTTGCCATCCGGGGAACCATAGAGGTGGGAGAAATCCAGTCTTTTATTCAGTATGTCCGTCAGTTTACCCAGCCAGTTACTCAGGTGGCTCAGGTGTCCAATATGCTGCAGTCCACAGCAGCGGCGGCAGAGCGTGTCTTCGAATTTCTGGATGAAGAAGAGGAAGAAGATATGGAGAGGGATGATTCCGTACATCTTTCGGATATGGAAGGCAGGGTGAGTTTTGAACATGTACAGTTTGGATATGACAGTAACAAAGTGATAATTCATGATTTTAACTGTCAGGTGGAACCAGGGCAGATGGTGGCAATCGTGGGGCCTACCGGAGCCGGGAAGACTACCATGGTAAAATTGCTGATGCGGTTTTATGATGTGCTGGAAGGAAGTATAAAAGTAGACGGTCATGACCTGAGAGAGTTTAACCGAAGTGAACTGCGGGAAAACTTTGGCATGGTGCTGCAGGATACCTGGCTGTTTAAAGGGACTATTATGGAAAATATACGTTACGGCAGGCTGGATGCCACGGACGAAGAAGTCATTGCCGCTGCAAAAGCTGCCCATGCCCATCATTTTATTTCCACTTTGCCCGGCGGGTATGAGATGGAATTAAACGAGGATGCCAGCAATGTGTCTCAGGGTCAGAAACAGCTTCTCACCATTGCGCGGGCGATTCTGGCCGATAATCCTGTACTGATTCTGGATGAGGCAACTTCATCCGTGGATACCCGTACGGAAGAACGGATTCAGAAGGCCATGAATAATCTGATGAAAGGCAGAACCAGTTTTGTAATAGCCCACAGGCTGTCCACAATCCGGGATGCAGATGTGATTCTGGTGATGAAAGACGGTGATATTATTGAGCAGGGAAATCATCAGGAACTTCTGGCAAAGAACGGATTTTATGCAGACCTGTATAATTCTCAGTTTGAAGCAGCATAAAATTTTCTGTATATCCAGGGAAAAGTGAAAGGGATTTTCATAAAAAGAATGTCTTCAGTTATCTTTTACTGTATCAGAAATTTTTGGGTTCCCGATACAGTAAAAGAATATTCTGTAATTCGGAAATTTGCAGTTTCCCGCTGAAAGGCGGGTTGCATATGATAACAGTTACATGAAAAAAGAAAGGTTACGATATGTTATATTCCTTAAGAACTGCTGTATTGCGGGAAATCTGCCGTGTATGCATGTCCAGGGTTCCGTGTATAACGCGGAACTCTGCCCGGAACTCCGCATTTGTTTCTTTCTGTGAAACATAGAATTCTTCTGTCATGGCATAATTTCTGCTCACAATGTGCTCTATTCTGTCCAGCCGACCGTCAATCTGTTCAAGATGTGTCTGCACATTCCGCATTTCCGATTTGAGGGTGTGTACCTCTGATTCAAGAGTGTGTACTTCTGATTTCAGAACCTGCACATCGTTTTTCAGAACCTGCACATCGTTTTTCAGAACCTGCACATCATTTTTCAGAACCTGCACATCATCTTTTAAAACCTGCACATCATCTTTTAAAACCTGCACATCATCTTTCAGTTCCCGTATGTCATTTTTCATTTCATGTAATTCGGACAGAATTAAATCCAGTTTTTCGCTTTCAGTCATTTGCTCACCTCCCTGATTTTAAGATAATATGATTGTATCATGTTCGGGACAAAAAGTCCATGCGTATCTATTGACTTCTTCAAAATCACATGGTAAGATATACACCGTAGCACAAGATATAGTGTTGAAAAGAGAAAAACAGAGAATAATTCACAAGATATATATGAAACTGCAGATACAGAACAGGAGGAGAAGGAATGGACAAAATGTTTAAGGTCATCAAAAAGGATGGGACAAAAGAGGATTTTAATGTGCAGAAAGTGGTAGTTGCTGTCAATAAATCTGCCTATCGCGCACTGATTACATTTACAGAGGAAGAATTAAAATTCATCTGCCAGTTTGTAGAGGAAAAAGTGGAGTCCATGGGTATAGAAGAAGTGAAAATAGCCCAGATGCATAATATTGTGGAAGGCGCGCTGGAAAAGGTAAATCCGGTGGTGGCAAAGAGTTATCGGGATTATCGAAATTATAAGCAGGATTTTGTGCAGATGCTGGACGAGGTTTATAAAAAGAGCCAGTCTATTATGTACATAGGGGATAAGGAAAATTCCAACACGGACAGCGCGCTGGTATCCACCAAGCGCAGCCTGATTTTCAATCAGTTAAATAAGGAGCTGTACCAGAAATTCTTTATGACGACAGAGGAGATTCAGGCATGTCGGGACGGTTACATTTATGTTCACGATATGTCCGCGAGAAGAGATACCATGAACTGCTGTCTGTTTGATGTGGAAAATGTGCTGCGGGGCGGTTTTGAAATGGGAAATCTCTGGTACAATGAGCCGAAAACTCTGGACGTGGCCTTTGATGTAATCGGAGATATTGTGTTAAGTGCCGCAAGTCAGCAGTACGGCGGATTTACTGTGCCCAGTGTGGAAAAAATTCTGGAGCCCTATGCAGAGAAATCCTATGTAAAATATAAAGAGAAGTATCTTGGCCTTGGGCTGAGTCAGGAACGGGCGGAAGAAGAAACCATGAAAGATATCGCGCGTGACCTGGAACAGGGGGTACAGGGCTGGGAGTACAAATTTAATTCCGTATCCTCCAGCCGCGGGGATTACCCGTTTATTACCATGACCTTTGGGACAGGGACAGGGAAATTTGCGAAGATGGCCTCCATCGCCATGCTGGAGGTGCGAAGAAAGGGGCAGGGGAAGGAAAGCTGTAAGAAGCCCGTGCTGTTTCCAAAGCTGGTATTTCTCTACGATGAAAATCTTCACGGGCCGGGAAAAGAACTGGAGGACGTATTTGAAGCGGGAATCGAATGTTCCCGGAAAACCATGTATCCCGACTGGCTGAGCCTTACGGGAAAAGGCTATATTTCCAGTATGTATAAGCAGTACGGGGAAATCATCAGCCCCATGGGCTGCCGTGCCTTTCTGTCGCCCTGGTATGTGAAAGGCGGTATGAATCCTGCAGACGATACAGACCATCCTGTATTTGTGGGACGGTTTAATATTGGGGTGGTCAGCCTTCATCTGCCCATGATTCTGGCAAAATCCAGACAGGAAAGCCGGGAGTTCTATGAAGTTCTGGATTATTACCTGGAGTTAATCCGGCAGCTTCACATCCGGACTTACGCCTATCTGGGAGAAATGCGGGCAAGTACAAATCCTCTGGCTTATTGTGAAGGAGGTTTTTACGGCGGACATCTCGGCATTCATGACAAAATCAAACCTCTGTTAAAGACAGCAACAGCTTCTTTCGGAATTACGGCATTTAACGAACTGCAGCGGCTGTACAACGGAAAATCACTGGTGGAAGATGGACAGTTTGCCATTGAAGTGCTGGAACATATCAATGAGAAGATTACGGAATTTAAAAAGGCAGACGGAAATCTCTATGCTATCTATGCGACTCCGGCAGAAAACCTCTGCGGGCTGCAGGTAAAGCAGTTCCGCAAGAAATACGGTATTGTGGAAAATGTATCTGACCGGGAGTATGTCAGCAATGGCTTCCACTGCCATGTGACAGAAGATATTACGCCCATACAGAAACAGGATCTGGAATATCGTTTCTGGGAACTGAGCAACGGCGGCAAAATCCAGTATGTGAAGTATCCCATTGATTATAATAAAGAAGCAGTGAAAACCCTGGTAAGGCGGGCGATGGATATGGGATTCTATGAAGGGGTGAATCTGTCCCTGGCCTATTGTGACGACTGCGGACATCAGGAGCTGGAAATGGATGTATGCCCCAAATGCGGCAGCCATAACCTGACTAAGATTGAGCGGATGAACGGATACCTGTCCTATTCCAGAGTAAAGGGCGACACCCGGCTGAACGACGCCAAAATGGCTGAAATCAAAGAGCGCAGAAGCATGTAAGGAGAAATCTATGAGATATCACGATATAACAAAAGACGATATGCTGAACGGTGACGGACTTCGTGTGGTCTTATGGGTATCCGGCTGTTCCCATTGCTGTAAGGAATGTCAGAATCCCATTACCTGGGATTCCAATGGAGGGCTGCTGTTTGATGAAAGTGCAAAACAGGAAATTTTTACGGAACTGGCCAGAGATTATATTTCGGGAATTACCTTCAGCGGCGGAGATCCTCTGTATTTCGGGAACCGTTCCGATGTGCTGAAGCTGGCCAGGGAAATTAAGGAGAGATTTCCGGAAAAAACCATCTGGATGTATACCGGATTTGTATGGGAGACCATAGCGAAGCTGGAAATTATGAAATATGTGGACGTACTGGTAGACGGAGAGTTTCAGGCGGAGCGGAAAGATACCAGGCTGTACTGGCGGGGAAGCTCCAATCAGCGGGTCATCAACGTTCCTGCCACCAGAGCGGAGGGGAAAGTTGTGCTGCACTGCGAATAGTATTAATTTCTTGACATTTTTCTGTCAAACTATTATAGTATTCCTGAATTTATATGACAGAAGATGAGTTCGGAAAGTATCCGGCCGGCAGGAAAAATTTCCCGGAAATGTGCGGTACGGGTTCCGGGACGAACCAGAGCGGAAAGCCGGAAATAAGGAGAGACAGAGCGTATGAAAAAAGAGCCGTTTGTAACAAAAGAACAGTTAGAGGAAATTGTGAAGAAATATCCTACCCCCTTTCATTTATACGATGAAAAAGGAATTCGCGCCAATGCGAAGGCACTGAAGGAGGCATTTTCCTGGAATCCGGGATTTAAAGAGTATTTTGCAGTAAAGGCGACGCCCAATCCTTTTCTGATTAACATTTTAAAAGAATATGGCTGCGGCTGCGACTGCTCCTCTATGACAGAGCTGATGCTGGCGGATGCACTGCATTTTGAAGGGCAGGACATTATGTTTTCCTCCAATGCCACACCGGCCGATGAGTTTCAGTTTGCCAGCGATATCGGAGCAGTTATCAATCTGGATGATTTTACCCATATTGATTTTCTGGAAAAAACCATCGGATATATTCCGGAAACCATAAGCTGCCGGTATAATCCGGGAGGTGTATTCCAGATCAGCAACAGTATTATGGACAATCCGGGAGACGCAAAATATGGATTTACCACGGAACAGTTGTTTGAAGGATTTAAAGTATTAAAAGAAAAAGGCGCGAAGCACTTCGGAATTCATGCGTTTCTGGCCAGCAATACGGTGACAAACGAATATTATCCCACGCTGGCAAAAACGTTGTTTGAGGTGGCAGTAAAATTAAAGGAAGAGACAGGAGCAGATATCCGTTTTATCAATTTATCCGGCGGAATCGGTATACCCTACCGGCCGGATCAGGAGCCAAATGATATTTATGCCATCGGTGCAGGAGTACGGGACGTGTATGAAGAAGTTCTTGTTCCGGCGGGCATGGGCGATGTGGCCATTTACACGGAGCTGGGCCGGTTTATGATGGGGCCTTACGGCTGTCTGGTGACCACTGCCATTCATGAGAAACATACTCACAAAGAATATATAGGCTGCGACGCCTGTGCGGTAAATCTGATGCGTCCGGCCATGTATGGGGCTTATCATCATATTACGGTTGCGGGGAAAGAAGAGCAGGTATGTGATCACAAATATGATATTACGGGCTCTCTCTGCGAGAATAATGATAAATTTGCCATCGACCGTATGCTTCCAAAAATTGACATGGGAGATCTTCTGGTAATTCACGATACCGGAGCTCATGGATTTTCCATGGGATACAATTATAATGGCAAACTGAAATCAGCAGAAGTGCTGCTGAAAGAGGATGGAAGTACGCAGCTGATTCGGCGGGCGGAAACACCGAAGGACTATTTTGCCACATTTGACTGTTTTGATATTCTGAAAGATATGAAATAACTGTTCAGGAGATATTATGATAGAGCGCAAAGATATTCTGTCCATTCCGTATCTGAAGAAGACAACATTTACCGGAAGCCATGAAGGACTGCGCTTCCGGTTTGCTGTTGTGAAAAAAGAACTTCCTCCGGAGGACGGAACAGAAAAAGGAAAAGAAATGCAAAAGCTGCAGGTGGCTGCCTGGGAGGCGCCTTATGGATTTGATGCAACACCGGAGGAAAAAAAGCAGTGGATGGAAACGGAGTTTTCGGAAGAAGGCATACAAAATGCCATTAACTGGCTGAACGGACTCTGGGAGGCGGAACCGGGAAAATGGCAGGCAGCAAAAAGCAACTGGCAGGAAAGGGAATACTGATAGCAGTTTCCAATCAGCCATCTCTTTCCACAGAAAGAATATCTTCCACTCCACAGTCCAGGTAAATGCATATTTTCTCCAGTGTATCAAAACCGATACGGGTGGTTCTGTTATGATTCAGATTTCTGAGCGTTGTCACAGATATTCCGGTGTCTTTTGCCATCTGATTCTGTGAGATTCCCCTGTCATCTAAAATCTGGTTAAGCATAATTTTCATATATCATCACTCCATATTGAATATAAGACAGAGTTTTTCCAAAACTGTCCGGAATATGCATGTGAAATCGTTTGCGTGCTGGTAATTACTGAATATTATGTATGATGGATGAAGAGGTTTATTGTCTGTATAATGGGGTTAAAACCCTCGCCTTTAGGCGAAACCTTTAGGTAAACCCCATAGCTTCAAGTTT
>CATLIX010000059.1 GCA_949959185.1 uncultured Eubacterium sp.
CAGGCAATTGCGAAACTCAGTAATTATACTGATTTCATGTACAATTCAGAAAGTTTGAGTACAAATATTTTCTCATACGAAAGGTGAGAAATGCATTTCAGCACCATGGAGGCGAGACTCAAAGAAACATGGAAGCCTCTGCTGAACATGATTCTTTGTATTCAGAGGCTCGCCGGAATGTTCGGTGCGTCTGACATTTCGGCCTTTTGTATGATGAAAATATTTAAGAAAACGGTGGTAATTGTACATGAAATTTTGATAATTGAATCGTTTCGTAATTGCCTGTGTAATAAACGCGGAAAAGGAGCATAATATGACGAAATCGGAAACATTATTTGAGAGAGCGGTAAAGGTAATGCCGGGCGGAGTGAACTCTCCGGTGCGCGCCTTTGGCTCAGTGGGGACTACACCCCGGTTTATCAGAAAAGCTCAGGGAGCGTATCTTTATGACGAGGATGGAAATCGTTATATTGACTTTATCGGCTCCTGGGGTCCCATGATTCTGGGCCATGGCAGTCCGGAAGTGCTGGACTGTGTGGCGGAAGCCTGCAAACGCGGACTGAGCTTCGGGGCAGCTACTGCCGCAGAAGTGGAAATGGCAGAACTGGTATGTGATTTGATTCCCTCCATGGAAATGGTACGGATGGTCAATTCCGGCACGGAAGCGGTTATGAGCGCCATACGTCTGGCAAGGGGTTATACGGGCCGGAATAAAATAATCAAATTTACCGGGTGTTATCATGGTCATTCTGACGGGCTGCTGGTCAAAGCAGGTTCCGGAGCCATGACTTCCGGCATCCCGGACAGTATGGGCGTGCCTGTGGGCTGTACACAGGATACCCTGTCGGCAGACTATAACAGTCTGGACAGTGTAAAAGAGCATTTTGAGCGGTGCGGAGAAGAAATTGCCGCAGTCATTGTGGAGCCTGTGGCGGCCAATATGGGCGTGGTTCCGCCTCTGCCCGGTTTTCTGGAAGGACTGCGCAGCCTTTGCAGCCAGTATGGGGCTCTGCTGATTTTTGATGAGGTGATTACCGGATTTCGCCTTGGCATTGACGGAGCCCAGGGGTATTACCATGTAACGCCGGACCTTACCACTTTTGGTAAAATTATCGGCGGCGGAATGCCTGTGGGAGCCTACGGAGGCAAACGTGAAATTATGGAACTGGTAGCCCCCTCCGGAGGCGTTTATCAGGCAGGCACCTTAAGCGGCAATCCTGTTGCCATGGCGGCAGGTATGGCACAGCTTACCCTGTTGAAAAATCATCCGGAATACTATACCGCTCTCCATGAAAAAGCCGATGGATTTTATGGGAACCTGCAGGAAATTCTGAAAAATAGCGGACTGCCTTACCGGGTGAACCATGTGGGTTCACTGGGCTGTCTGTATTTTACGGAGAAGGAAGTAACAGATTATGACAGTGCAAAAACTTCTGATACGGGAGCTTTTGCAGATTACTGCAACTATATGCTGGAACATGGGATTTATCTGGCTCCCTCTCAGTTTGAGGCCATGTTTCTGTCACTGGCCCATACGGAAGAACTGCTGAATGAAACCCTTGGGACTGCGGAAGAATACTTTTCAGGGCTCTCCCGGTAACGGGATGCCGGCAGCTGAATATACAGGAATACTTCTTACTTTTTTCTTACAAAAAATTTAAAGAAAGTTAATTCTTTTTAGCGAAAAAGGGTGTATACTAAGGGAAGAACAAAGGAAGAATTACATGCCGGCGATGCACAGGTATGTATTTTCAAAATTTACAAAAAGAGCGGAGAGATTACAGTGACCAGTGAAGAGAGAAGAAGGAGAGAAGCATATTTAGCCAGAAAACGCCGCAGGAAACGCCGCAGAACCATACAGCTTGTAAAAAGATGCGTGCTCCTCTGTCTGGGAGTATTTCTGATTCTGTTTGGAATTACGAGAATTTTCCATAAGGATAAGGCGCCTGACGAAGTACAGGCCAAAAAAGTAGAGCAAAATGGCAGGAAGGCAGCGGAAGATGAGGAAGATAAATTCCGGCAGAAGGTAATCGCTCAGACCCCGGATTATCAGGTGGAGCTTTTAACGCCCAATCCCTATTCCAGGCCTCAGACAGCTCTGGAGGAAGTGAAAGGAATTGTCATCCATTACACAGCCAATCCCGGCACCACGGCCATTCAGAACCGCAGTTACTTTGAGAGTCTTAAGGATACCCAGAAAACCAAGGCCAGCAGCCATTTTGTGGTAGGTCTGGAAGGGGAAATCGTACAGTGTATTCCCAGTACGGAGATTTCCTATGCTTCCAATGACCGCAACGTGGATACCTTATCCATCGAGTGCTGCCACAAGGATGAGACGGGACAGTTTACCCAGGAGACCTATGATTCTCTGGTGGAGCTGACAGCCTGGCTCTGTGGAAAATTCAATTTGCCTGTGGATGATGTAATCCGTCACTATGATGTGACCGGGAAGGAATGTCCCATTTACTATGTGAAAAACGAAGATGCCTGGAAACGTTTCAGGGAGGATGTACAGAAATATCTGGATACATATGGGACGGAGCCGGAAGCATAGAGAATATACAGCAATCTGAGCCTGTCTTCGGGAACTGCCGGAGACAGGTTTTTTGTTCTATAGGAAAGACCGTGTTACTGTGAAGTACTAAAGTATATAGATTTCCTATGAGAGAAAGCCCTCCGGGCGGGATGCGCAGCTCGCGGAAAGGAAATTTATTGCCAGGCAATCCGCTCGCGCGCGGCAAAGCAGCCAGGTCCCTCATGAATGAGGGATTCAGGAAGTTGAAGCGGACCTGTCCGCTTTTTCATTGCTTTTCCTTATGTAAGAGGGTATACTGTAAACATTGATAAAGTGGAACGTTTGAAAAATAAAAGTGGCAGGAAAGAGGTGGATTTGTACATGAGAACCATAGGAATCGGACATCAGGATTTTGAAAGAGTCAGGGTAAAGAACAATTTTTATGTGGATAAGACAGGATTTATCCGGGAATGGTGGGAAAGGGATGATGACGTGACGTTGATTACCCGTCCCGGGAGATTTGGAAAAACTCTGACCATGAGCATGGTGGAAAAATTTTTTTCTGTGGACTATAAAGGGCGGGAAGATTTGTTTCAGGGGCTTAAAATATGGGAAGATGAGGAATACAGGCAATTACAGGGGACATATCCTGTGATTTTTCTGAGTTTTGCCGATGTTAAGGTGTGGATTATGTGGCAGTTTCGGCTATCGGAACACTGGCTGAATATTTGCATCACTATTATGGAAAAAAGTGATTATCCTGTTGGATGAATATGATACTCCTGTGCAGGAAGCATATGTATTTGGTTACCGGGAGAAAATGACTGAATTTATCCGGGGACTTTTTCACTCCACATTTAAAACAAATTCCAGTCTGGAGCGGGGGATTCTTACAGGAATTACAAGGATTAGTAAAGAAACTATATTTTCTGACCTGGATAATCTGGAGGTTGTGACCACAACTTCAGACAGATATCAGGATATCTTCGGTTTTACGAAAGAGGAAGTTTTTACTGCGCTGGATGAATACGGACTTTCGGAGCGCCGGCAGCAGGTAAAAGACTGGTATGATGGTTTTACTTTTGGAGATGTGACAGACTTTTCAAAAAGGGGCAGTCTGGAGTTTTCTTCTTGTGGCCGGATATTTGAAAGTAGTACATGGGGATTTGAGGAACGGGCAGGGAATTTTTGTTATCAGCTTTCCCTTACGAATAAAGAAGTGAGGCTGATGTTTGAAAATATGATTCGCGACTGGTTTCAGGGCTCCGATGACGGTTATAATGATTTTATCAAAGCTCTGCTGCAAAATGATATCAGAGCAATGAATCACTGCATGAATAAAGTCGCACTGGCCACCTTCAGTTATTTTGATACCGGAAAGAATCGTTCTGAGGAAGAACCGGAACGATTCTATCATGGATTTGTGCTGGGATTGATGGTGGATTTGTCTGACAGATATGTCATTACCTCCAATCGGGAAAGCGGGTTCGGCAGGTATGATGTAACCGGAACGTATCCGAACATACGGGTTTGTCTTTCATGGAAAAAAGGTTTTGATTGGAGGCGGCGGCAGGAACAGGGAGAAGTAATGGAGAAAGGCCCGGAACTGCGAGTTTCCTCCTATTGCCAAAAACAGGATAATACAGTACAATAAGGCCATAAGAATTTCCAGGAACAGGAGAACCATATGGTAAAAGAACAATATGAAAGCCTGAAAACGGGAAAGAATCTGAGAAAAGATCTGATTGCCCTGAAACAGGAGCTGAAGCAGGAGGAATCCAGACAGGAACTGCTGGACATTCTTCAGGGGGAATATAATTTTCTGCTGGATTTGCTGCACCATGAGGACGGGAAAGTCCGGGGAAATGCGGCAATGGTGTTAGGAAGGCTGAAACAGGATGCATTTGCCGCACCTTTGTATGAAGCGTATGAGAAAGAGAGTAAACTGTTTGTAAAGAGCAGCTATCTTTTCGCCCTTTCGGAACTGGATATCAGTTCCCACAGATCAGGGCTGGAAGAAAGGCTGAACCGTCTGGAGCAGTATAAGCCGGCGGAGGAAGAAGAGAAGCATATCCGGGAAGAACTGAAAGCCCTGAGAAACCTGCTGCATACGGGACAGAATCACCCGAAACACAGATTTCGGGGCTATGATGAGACATATGAGCTGATACTGACTACCGGAAGCCTGTATCAGAAGATAACTGCTTCCCAGGTGCATGGCGGGAAAATAACCATTCTGAAAAGCGGTGTACGGGTGGCCACCAGCCAGATTCGGCCCATTTTAAAAATTCCCACATACGGGGAACTGCTGTTTCCGCTGAATACAGGGAAGGTGGAGCCGGAGCCCAGGCAGGCGGCCAGAGCACTGGCTCAGTCCAATCTGCTGGAGCTGCTGGACAGGGCCCATAAAGCAGAAGACAGCTATTATTTCCGGCTGGGGGTTCACAGCAGGATGCCCCTGGATAAACGGAGTGATTTTGCCAAAAAATGCGCCTTTGCCCTGGAACAGGAAACAGGCCGCAGGCTGTACAACTCCACGTCGGATTATGAAGTGGAAATCCGGCTGATGGAGCGGAAAGACGGAACTTTTCTGCCGCTGGTGAAGCTGTATACCTTTGGGGAAAATCGTTTTGCCTACCGGAAGCGGACCGTGGCCGCTTCCATCCGGCCGGAGCAGGCGGCGTTGATTATGCGCCTGGCAGAGCCTTATCTGGAAAAACATGCTCAGATTCTGGACCCTTTCTGCGGGGTGGGAACCATGCTGATTGAGCGGGACAGGCTGTGTCCGGCAAGGGTGATGTACGGGATTGACATGTTTGGAGAGGCTATTGACGGAGCAAGGGAAAATACCGCGCTGGCCGGGAAAAACGTCAACTATATCCAGCGGGATTTTTTTGCATTTCAGCATGATTATCTGTTCGATGAAATCGTTACCAACATGCCCGACAGAGGTAAAAAAACCAGAGAAGAGCAGGATTTGTTTTACAGAGATTTTTTTGCAAAAGCCCAGGAGGTGCTAACGGGGCAGGGCAGGATTATTCTGTATTCCAATGAGAAAAATTATGTGAAGAAGCAGCTTCGCCTCAGAAAAGAATTTGTATTGCTGCAGGAATACGGTATGGATGAGAAAGGTATTTACAATTTATTTATTATTGGGAAAAGGGATTGGAACAGGCTATGAATATGGAAGAAAAACACACAGAGGGAGCGGGAAATTTGCTGCCGGAAACAGGGGATATGGGCGTATATATGTCCGGGGTGGAAATTTTAAATAACGTAGGATGCGGAATCTGCGTATGCTCTTCAGAAGAAAAACTGCTGTTTGCCAATGAAAAGTTCTGCGGATTTTTCGGAGGCAGGCTGGACGGAAGGACGGTAAAGCTGCTGCTGGCTCAGGCGCTGGACGACGAACAGCAGGAGAGCAGCGGCGAGCTGTACATAGAGGAAGACGACCGCTGGTTTGATGTACATCGGCGGGAAATCCGCTGGGTGGATCAGAAAACAGTGGATTTGTATACGGTATACGATATTACGGAAACAAAACGATATCAGCAGAAAATCGAAAGACAGGCGAATAATGATTTTCTGACGGGCCTGTATAATCGGATGCGCTGTGAAAAGGATCTGGAGGCCCAGATTGCCCTGACCAGGGAACAGGGCGGAGAGGGCGCCCTGATGTATATGGATCTGGATGATTTCAAACATATTAATGATGGTCTGGGGCATCAGTACGGCGATGTGCTGCTGCGGGCAATTTCTCACAGCCTTCAGCGGATTTCCGGTATCGAGAGCACCTGTTACCGTATGGGCGGCGATGAATTTATAATTATTGTCACGGATAAAAAATATGCCATGATGGACAGGATACTGGAAGATATTCTGGAGATTTTTGAGAAACCCTGGTTCCTGAAAGGAGCAGACTATTACTGTACCATGAGTATGGGTATTGCCCGGTTTCCTTCCGACGGCGATACGGTGCAGGATTTGATTAAAAAAGCGGATTTGGCCCTGCTTGAAGCCAAGAAGGCAGGAAAGAACCGTTATGAATTCTATAATGGGGCAGTGGACGGGGTTTCTTTCAAGCGTCTGGATCTGGAAAAGAATATGAGAAACGCTACCATGAATGCCTGTGATGAATTTGAGGTGTATTATCAGCCTATTGTGGATGTGTCCAGACCGGGCAATCCCTGTATGGGAGCGGAGGCGCTGATACGCTGGAACTGCGAAAAGCTGGGATTTATTTCCCCGGCGGAATTTATTCCGCTGGCGGAATATCTTGGACTGATTAATCCAATCGGAGATCATGTGTTGCTGCAGGCCTGCCATCACTGCAAAAAGTGGAATGACACGGGTCATCCGGAATATAAAGTCAATGTCAACCTGTCGGTGGTACAGCTTCTGAGAAATGATATGGCGGACCGGGTGCGGGAAGTACTGGAGGAAACAGGACTGAACCCTGCCAACCTCACGCTGGAAGTAACGGAGAGCCTGGCCATTAACGATATGACCAGAATGAAGACAATTCTGGGACAGATTAAGGAGCTTGGCGTGCGGGTGGCGCTGGACGATTTCGGTACGGGCTACAGTTCCCTGAACCACATACGGGAAATGCCTGTGGATGTGATTAAAATAGACCGCTGCTTTATTGAAGATCTTGGAAAAGATGAATTTGCAGATGCTTTTGTGCGGATTGTCTGTGAGCTTGCGGCGGTGATTGGTATGAACGTCTGCGTGGAAGGGGTGGAATACGAGCGCCAGTATGAAATCCTGAAAAACATGCAGATACAGATGATACAGGGCTTTTATTTTGACAAACCCATGCGCTCAGAAGAATTTCAAAAAAAATATGTATAAAGCAGGAAAAAACCATTGACTTTTTCGGCGAAATTTGTTATTATATATTAGTCGTCGGAAATGCGGAAGTGCTGGAATTGGCAGACAGGCAAGACTAAGGATCTTGTGGGTGTATGCTCGTGTGGGTTCAAGTCCCATCTTCCGCAGTAAAAGAGGAAACCTTGTGAATGATGGGGTTTCCTTTTTGTTTTATTTCTTTACATCTGTATTGCTTTTAAATTTGTGCTTTCTGTAGCTTTCTCTTTTCCATTTCTGCCAAAAAAGTTCTTCCACCTTCATTATAAATGAAAATCCTAATCCCCAGCTATGCTGGGGAGAATGGAGTAAGCGGAAGCGGTGAGGATATAAGAAAAAAGCCTCCTATGTTAGAATGAGAATGGTGTCGTAAGCCAAACTCATGAGTGTCCCAGAAGTTCCTGCACATCTTTCGGGGCTGCCCCGTTTGATAACAGATTGCTCGTATAGGTGTGCCGCAACTGGTGGAAGTGGAAATTTTCAAGCCCCTCTACGTGTTTCTGAATCAGCCTGCATACATTGGAGAGGGTTGCGGTTGATTCATAGGAACCATCCTGACGTAAACATACAAAAGACAGTTCTTCGTAATCGTCCGGTATCTCCTCCGTACTTTGCAAAGAATACAGATCATAATGCGTCCTTCCCTTTTCCATTACTTTCTGATAGTAATTGCGGAAATACATTTCGCCACACTGGAAACGCTCTCTGTGCTGTTGCTTTCTGGCTTTTTTTAGTATCTCTGCCAGTGTGTCGCAGAAGTCCACTGTACGGATTTTTTTCCGCTTGGTTGCACCGATTTCCATCTTGTGGCGGGTGGCATTGTAACGCATACTCCGGCGGACGGTAAGATACTGTTCCTCAAGGTTGATGTCCTGCCATGCCAGCCCGCATACCTCGCCAATGCGTAATCCAGTATAATAGGCTATCTGCACCGGCAGGAGTGCCGGATTTCTTTTTTTACGGAGATAATCCGTTATCTCCGTGTACTGCTCATGGGTAATGGTCGGGATGTCTGTCTCATTTTCCGCATTTCCCTCAAACAGTTCCACTTCCTCCTTTTTTACCCGCATGCGTACATACTGCATGGGATTAAAAGTAATATAGCATTTCGGGAATACCGCAAACCGGAACGAGCCCCGCAGGACTGCCGAAAACTGGAGCATATAGTTTTTACTGATGGGCTGAGCCTCCGTTCCGTCCGGTCTTGTTCCTCCAAAAGACAGGAAATCAATATACTCCTGTAAATGGTCGGCAGTTATGCTTTTCAGCTTACGCTGTCCGATAGGATGTTTCTTAATCTGTCTGGCGGTAGTGGTATAGGCAATCAGCGTCCCAGTGCTTAATGTACCGGGCTTTACTTCTTCCTCCAGCCATATATCCAGCATTTCCCCCAGCGTGATATTTTCCGTCTTTGCCACAAACTTCTTTTCCTCGTAATCCTCCATTGCCTTGCGGAGAAGTTTCTCCGTTTCTGACTTGCTCTCTGTTCCTGCGTACTCCTTCTGCACCAGATTTCCGCTCTCATTCTCCACATAAAAGCGGTAGTACCATTTCTTTCCTTTTTTTCTTACAGAACCTTTTGCCATAATAAAATCTCCTTTCCTAGACGCAATCTGTTATTGCGTTGGCAATCGGAACTGATAGATATGCTTATTTGCGTGTAGGCATATCAAAACTCCGGCTGCCCTGTCACAAGGAATGTTCACTCAGAAGATTTTTCAGCCTCGTCCTCGCAAGTTCCGGCTGTTTGGCATACACCCTTACAATGTCGCTGATTTCACTCGTGCTGTTGATGAAACGCATAACCTCCCGCAGAAACATGACGTTGTTAAACTCCTGTTCAGATTCAAATCCCATGACCTTTGACATTGCCTCATTGAAATCCCCGCCCTTACCATACTCTTTAGCCGCATGGGTAAAAGACTGGTTAAACATACGGTACTCATAAAGGAACAAAAGCAGCAAATCCTTTGAGAAATCGCTTTCTTCCTCTTTCATGTCAAGCGGGAAATCGCCCATTATCCGGCTCATGGCGGATTCAATCTTAAAATCCCTGCTGTCCGACATATCCGCCCCCATATCCTCTGTTTCGCCCCGGAGCCATGCCGCTGATACATGAAGTGCATCCGCTAATCCCTCAACAATCAGTTTCTTTGTGTTGTCAATGCTCCCATTCTCATACCGCTGGATGGTGGTCTTGTTCACGTCCATCTGTCCGGCAACATACTGGAGGGGGAGTTTCAGCGACTTGCGGCGTTGTTTCGCCCGTTCACCGATTGTCCTGCGAAGTTCTTTCTTCTCCATCGTGACCTCCTTGCACTGCGTTCCCCCTGCTTGTTATAAGCTGTTAAAGGGAAATCTGTTTCGTTGTTACAAGACTATAATAACACACAAAAACAGATGTTGCAATATGCAAAATAGAAATAACCGCAAAAGGACTTGACAAAACCATCGTATTTATTTATTATGTATTTCACATCGTTGCATAATGCAATATTGTAAATCAACAAGAAAGGGGATACGGATATGAGCAGGAATGAAAATACAGGAAAAACAGGTTATCGGAAAAGAGGGAGGATATTTGTATGGCAGAGATTAAGATTGGAATGACGATAGAGGAAGCGTCCGAATATACGGGCATTGGCAGGAACACCATGCGGAAACTGGTGGAATGGGAGAAAATCCCGGTGCTGCGGATTGGACGGAAAGCAATCATACGCAGGGATGTGCTGGAGAGGTTTATGGCAGCAAATGAGGGGAAAGACCTGCGGAACCGCCCGGAAGTAAAAACTGTCCGGACATGATAAGAGGCAGCCATAACGGCTGCCCCATTGGCAATCAGACCGGAGTCTTGATATACCTACACGCAAGATAAGTGTATCACAGACTTCTCCGGTTATCAACCGGAATTTTTCTTTGGCAGGACAGGAATGGTGTAGTTTTGGTGTAGCAATGGTGTAGATTTTTTCTACACCGTTCCTACATCATTTTTTGAAATACTACACCATTCCTGCATCATTTGGGGCAAAGCCTACATCAAAACTACACCATGACAGGGGAATCAATGGGAAAAGTGCCTGCACCTCTGCCTGCACTCTGCCCGCACCCAAATTAGGGGAAACAGACAGGTGCCTGCACCTGTGCCGGTACTTATGAAGATTATGCAGTTACTTATGCCTGCACCTGTAGGCAGTATGCTTACACCATGCTGGCACTTATGTTTATCCGCAGTATTTTACTTTGGCAGAATACAGGTCAGCGGCAGATGGTTTCTCCGGCAGGCAAAATAACAGGCAAAAGCTGGATATACACCCGCTTGAACAAGCCCCCGGCAGGGCCCCCGCATTTTTGGCTTGACAAAAATGCTAGGGGGTTATCATTATCGGCAGAGCCGAAATGATAACCGCACCCCGCCACGTTCCCATCAGCCCAAAGGAAAATCGGAGACGTAAAATGATTGATAAGGAAACCAGCCGGAAAGGAAATGACAAATAAGAAAAAAATTCCTCCGGCAGAGAGGGGGATGTGATGAATGAAGTATCATACAGTGCCCATATCAGCAACGGGAAAAGTGCCCTCAACAGCAAAGGCAGGCTGTCCGGTGTGGCAAAACACAACCTGCGGAAATACCGTTCCAAAGAGTATGACAGGGAGAACATTGTCCTGCTCTTTGGCAGTACAAATCTTATGCGGGATGTGAAAAAAGTCTATCAGGACACTTTTTCAGAAGCACTGGAGCAGTATAACCAAAAACAGACAAGGGCAGACCGACGGATTGACGATTATTTTGAACATCTGTCCGGCAAGAACCAAGACATGGCAGTGGAGATTATTTTCCAGTGCGGGGATAAGGATTTCTGGGAAGATGTCTTTATGGAAACAGATAAGGAAAAGCAAAACAAAGAAAATATCTGCAAGGTATATGACACCTTACTGGAGCAGTTGCAGAAAGAAATGCCGGATTTCAAAGTTGCAAATGCGGTAGTCCACTTTGATGAAGCAAGCCCGCATATGCACGTTGTAGGCGTTCCCATAGGCAGGGGATTTAAGCGCGGGCTGGAAACAAAGGTTTCCAAACGCTCTGTTTTCACTCCGAAAACGCTGGAGAATATTTTACAGAACAGCCTGCGTCAGACCGCAAGCGTAGAAATGCTTATCCACTTCGGAGTGCTTGTAAAAGATAAGCAGAAAGGGAAAAACTATGACCTGACCGTTGCGGAATATAAGGTGCAGCAGGAAACGAAGCGGCTGGAAATGGTGGCGGGATTCCTTGAAGAAAAACAGGACAGGCTTTTTAATGCCAACCAACGTCTGGAACAGGCAGAAAAAGAAGTTTCCGAAGCAGAACGGCGGTTGTCTGACACGAAAACAGAGATTATCGGAGCAGAGGAAGATTTGATACAGATAAAAACAGAAGGCAGGGAAATGAAACAAAAACTGATGGCGGAACAGGAGGAAATACGGCAGGAAAATTTGTCCTTAAAAACAGATACGCTTATCCTTCATTCTGATAAAGAGCGTCTTTTGCGTGATGTCAGGAAAGCAACAGATGAAAAGGAACAAATACAGGTAAAAAAAGAGGGGTTTTTAGAGGATATCGGTGTGTTGGATAAAGAGTTTGAAAAGCGTCTGGATTTCATCAACGTACTGGATAAACTCAAAGCACTCTTTTATAAGCTGTTATCCATGATTCCGCTGGTGCGGGAGTTTGCAAAGTTTGTAGAAGAAAAAAAGGATATACGGGCCGCCTCCCCTTATGGCTATACCCCTCTCGGCAGGCTGTTAAGGGAGTACCGTACCTCTCTCCCTCAGCATGACAGGCTTGTCACGTTCCCGGAGATTGCCTCGTGGCAGACTTCCACAGGGGAAGTGGTTCCGGTGTATGAGGACTATAACGGACGGGGAACGGAGTACAGGCTGGCGGGATTCTGGAATGTGCAGAAGGAACAGGCTGTAAAGGTTTCTGAAATAAGAGAGGAAATCATGCCGGAGAACCGGATATGTACGTTAGAGCTGGCAGAGGTGTATGTAAAGGCGGTGGAGAGTTTCATGGAGGATATGGAACCGGAAGAACGTACAAGGGAGAACCGTCCTATGTATCAGAGACAAAACGAGGAATATATACAGGGCAGATAAATAATTCCGTTGTTAAAAGGCATAGATGAAATATTCTATGCCTTTTGCAGTGCAATTAACTTACAATTAACATATATGCACTTTTAGAGTTAACATTGGGGACGGTATACTTGGTTCATACAAAAAAAACAAAGGAGTGTGTTCAATATGAAAAAATTTATTATGATTGCAACCGTTTTTACACTTATGACAGGGGTATTGACAGGATGTAGCGGCAATGCTGGTTCGTTCACTGACAAAAGTACAGCAAATGAGACAACTACAATAGCCACCGACGGTTCCACTTCAATGGAGAAAGTCATTGGATTTTTGAGTGAAGCCTATATGGAGGAACATGGAAATATAAAGGTTACATACAATCCAACGGGTTCTAGTTCCGGTATACAGGCAGTAGCGGAAGGAAGATGTGATATCGGACTGGCAAGTCGTGACCTGAAGGAAGATGAAACAGCAGATTTACAGGGAACGGTAGTTGCCATTGATGGAATCGGAATCATAGTCAATCCTGATAATCCGGCAACAGATTTAACAATTGATCAGATAGGGAAGATTTACAGTGGTGAGATTACCAACTGGAAAGAGGTTGGCGGCAGCGACGCACCGATTGTCTGTATTGGGCGTGAGGCGGCTTCCGGCACAAGAGACGGTTTTGAGGAAGTGACAGGCACAAAGGATAAATGCAAGTATTCACAGGAACTTACGTCTACGGGCGATGTCGTGCAGACGGTATCCGGCAATCCAAATGCCATTGGCTATGCATCGGTTGCCTCGGTTGGTGATACGGTAAAGATGGTCAGCGTGGAAGGGGTAAGCCCGACAACAGAAAGTATTCAGGATGGGAAATACAAAGTCCAGAGAAACTTCGTGCTGGTCACAAAAAAGGACACTGCTCTTTCTAAAGCTGCACAGGAGTTTTTCGACTTCGCTACCAGCGAACAGGCAGACAGCCTTATTACAGAGGCAGGTGCTGTTCCTGTCAAACGGTAATTACAGGAGGGGCTGTTATGGAAAAGATAAAAAAGACAGCAAGGTGGATGGAAAGGGCAATGAACCTGTTGTTTTTGGTATGCGGTCTGCTGACGATACTGTTTGTCGTCCTAATTACTATATTTCTCTTGATAAGCGGCATTCCGGCAATACGGGATATCGGTCTGGGAGATTTCCTGTTTGGGAAGGTCTGGGCATCTACTTCTGCAAAGCCTTCCTATGGAATCCTTCCCTTTATCCTGACATCCGTATACGGAACTCTGGGGGCAATCCTCATAGGAGTTCCGATTGGACTGCTATGTGCTATTTTTCTGGCAAAGATGTCCCCAAAGAAAGTTAGCAGTGCAGTAAGGAATGTGGTAGATTTGCTTGCCGGAATCCCGTCTGTCGTTTATGGGCTGGTGGGAATGATCATCATTGTTCCATGCGTAAGGGAGATATTTCATCTCCCGGATGGTGCAAACCTCTTTTCGGCAATTCTTGTCCTTGCTGTTATGATTCTGCCCTCTGTCATTTCCGTATCGGAAACGGCAATCGGGGCGGTGCCAAAGGAATATGAGGAGGCTTCTCTTGCTCTGGGGGCGACAAAGACGGAAACCGTATTTAAGGTGGTTGTGCCTGCCGCAAAAAGCGGCATTGTCACTGCGGTTGTATTAGGCATTGGCAGGGCAGTCGGGGAAGCGATGGCGGTTATGATGGTAGCGGGAAATGTTGCCAATATGCCGAAACTGTTTGGCAGCGTCCGGTTTCTGACTACTGCTGTTGCCAGTGAAATGTCCTATTCTTCCGGCTTACAGAGACAGGCATTATTTTCCATCGCACTGGTGCTTTTTCTGTTCATTATGGCAATTAACCTGATATTAAATGTAGTAATTAAAAAAAAGGTTTGAAGTTCCACTATTGCATGAAAATACCATGCCAAGTGGAACTAAGGCAAACCTATCAAGAACGCAAAAACAGCGTTCTTGAGGAAAATGGAGGAAATACATGTGACTGATACAATATCGAAAGCAAGAAAAATTAAGGATACTATCTTAAAGCTGATGATGGTTTTATCAGCAGGATTGATTTGCTCTCTCCTGCTCGGACTGATTGGATATATCCTGTACCGGGGCATTCCACATATCTCATGGATGCTTGTTTCTACGAAACCAAGCCTTTTGCGTGGTACGGTCGGGATTCTGCCAAACATCCTGAATACCTTATATATCATTATCATAACGCTTGTAATTGTACTGCCGCTTGGGGTAGGGGCTGCGATTTATCTGAACGAATATGCAAAGAATAAAAAACTGGTACGGGTCATTGAACTGGCAACAGAAACCCTTGCCGGAATCCCATCAATTATATATGGACTGGTGGGAATGCTCCTGTTTGTGCAGTTTTTCTCTCTGGGAACCAGTCTGATGGCCGGTTCGCTCACCCTGGCAATCATGACATTGCCCACGATTATACGCACCACACAGGAAAGCCTGAAAACGGTGCCAAAAGCATACCGGGAAGGTTCGCTTGGATTAGGGGCAGGCAAATGGTATATGATTCGTACAGTTGTCATTCCCTGTGTCATTGATGGGATTGTTACCGGCTGTATCTTATCGGTGGGCAGAGTGGTAGGTGAAAGTGCCGCACTTCTCTTTACGGCAGGGATGGCAAATGAACTGCTGTCCGTACCAGAGGCAGTGCAGGCGGGAAATGCGGGTTCTACCCTGACCGTTGCCATGTATGTATATGCGAAAGAGCGCGGGCAGTTTGATGTTGCGTTTGCGGTTGCCGCTATATTGCTTGTACTTACCTTTCTTATCAATATGTCGGCAAAGATAGCGGCGGTTAGACTGAAACAGAAACGAGGTTAAAGTTATGGAACACATTATCACGACAAAGAATTTAAACTTATGGTATGGTGCGAGCCATGCCCTGAAAAGTATCAACATGGAAATCCCGGAAAAGAAAATCACTGCGCTGATTGGCCCCTCTGGCTGTGGAAAATCCACTTATCTGAAAACATTGAACCGGATGAATGATTTGGTGGAAAGCTGCCGTATCGAAGGAGAAATTATGCTTTCCGGCATTGACATTTACAAGGGGATTGATGTAAACATTTTGCGGAAACGTGTTGGCATGGTCTTTCAAAAACCGAATCCGTTTCCAATGAGTATTTATGATAATATTGCCTATGGTCCAAGAATACATGGAATCAAATCAAAGGTTAAGTTGGATGAAATCGTGGAGCGTTCCCTGACGCAGGCGGCAATCTGGGAGGAATGCAAAGACCGTTTGAAAAAGAGTGCATTGGGCATGAGTGGCGGCCAGCAGCAGAGGCTCTGCATTGCAAGGGCACTGGCGGTAGAGCCGGAAGTCCTTCTGATGGATGAACCGACGTCTGCCCTTGACCCTATTTCCACTTCAAAGATTGAAGATTTAGCAATGGAACTGAAGGAAAAATATACGATTATTATGGTAACCCACAATATGCAGCAGGCAGTGCGGATTGCAGATAAGACAGCATTCTTCCTGCTGGGCGAGGTGGTGGAGTTTGATGATACGCAGACCATGTTCTCCACACCGTCTGACCAGAGGACAGAGGATTATATTACAGGGAGGTTTGGATAATGCGGAATAAATTTGACAGACAGTTATCGCAGCTTAATACAGAACTTGTTACCATGGGAGCCTTATGCGAGGAGGCAATTACCAATGCGGTAAAATATCTTACGGATAATGAAGAAAACAGCAAAAATATGTGTCTGGATGCGGATACGCAGATTGATAAAAAAGAGCGTGATATCGAAACCCTCTGCCTGAAACTGATTTTGCAGCAGCAGCCCGTGGCAAAAGATTTGAGAGTTGTTTCAGCCGCTTTGAAAATGATATCCGATATGGAACGGATTGGAGATCAGGCATCGGATATTGTGGAGATTGCACCTTATGTGGCAAAAAAGGGAACGCTTGGCGAAACCCATATCCGGGAAATGGCAGAAGCAGCGATCAAAATGGTGTCAGAAAGTATTGAATCTTTTGTAAAAATGAATCTGGATATTGCCTGGCTGGTAATTGAACATGATAATATCGTGGATGATTTATTTGACAAGGTAAAGCGGGAGTTGATAAAATCAATAACGGAGAGACACGACGATGCGGAGGCTCTTATGGATTTGCTGATGATTGCAAAATATTTTGAGCGGATTGGCGACCATGCAGAAAATATTGCGGAATGGGTTATTTATTCCATTACCGGAGAGCATCGGAAAAGACCTGAAAATAAGGAAAGCTCCACCAAAGGAGGAATCGGTTAACATGATTTATCTGCTGGAAGATGATGATAATATAAGAAAGCTGGTATGCTATGCGCTGTCAAAAGAGGGATTTGAAGTACAGGGGCATTCTTCTCCAAAGGAATTTTGGCAGGGACTAAATACGGAACTGCCGGAATTGGTTTTGCTGGATATTATGCTGCCGGAAGAAGACGGGTTGTCGATTCTGAATAAACTGAAAGGTAATGCAGCGACTGCGCATATCCCTGTGATTATGCTTACCGCAAAGGGCAGTGAATTTGATAAGGTCACAGGCCTTGATATGGGAGCGGATGATTACGTGGCAAAGCCTTTTGGAACGATGGAACTGATTTCAAGGATCCGGGCGGTACTGAGGCGTTCCCAAAAAACGCAGGATGACAGAACGTATACGATTGGCGGGCTGTATGTTAATCCTGCAAAACATATTATTACGGTATCAGGGGAAGCGGTATCGCTTTCCTATAAGGAATATCTGCTGTTGATGGTTCTGCTGGAGGCAGAGGGCAATGTAGTGGAACGTGACAGGCTTTTAACCAGTGTCTGGGGGGAATATTATACAGAATCCCGGACGCTGGATGTGCATATCCGGAAACTGCGGGTAAAACTGGGGGATGCCGGAAAACTCATTCAGACTATAAAAGGAATCGGTTATAAATTAGGAGGCGATTGGAATGAATAAAAAAATTTTTCGTTCGTCACTGCTTACCGTCTGTCTTGTATTGGCAGCTACCATTGCATTGATTATGGGGCTTTTGTTTCATTTTTTTGAAAAGCAGATACAGAAAGAGCTTGCCAATGAGGCCGGCTTTCTGGCACATGCTCTTGAAAATGAGGGAGCCGGATATTTTGACAGTTTTGATAACAAGAATAACAGACTTGCCGGAAATAACCGTATCACATGGATTGATGAAAATGGAACGGTATTGTTCGACAGCAGGGCAGATGTGTCCGAACTGGATAATCATGCCGACAGGGATGAAATTAAAACGGCAATGAAAGAGGGGAAGGGCATGAGTACGAGGTACTCCAAAACCCTGACGGAAAAAACAGTGAATTATGCCATACGGCTTTCCGATGGCAGCATACTGCGGGTTTCGACAGAACAGTATACGGTAGTAACCATTCTGATGGGGATGCTTCAGCCGATTTTATTCATTATGTTTGTCGCATTGATTTTAACACTGGTGCTTTCCGCAAGGGTATCAAAAGCCATTATAGAACCAATTAACAAACTGGATTTGGAAATACCGGAAAATAATGACACATATGAGGAATTAACACCTCTGTTACGGAAAATTGCAGACCAGAAAGAAACGATAGGGGAACAGCTTGCGGACGCCCGCAAAAAACAGAAAGAATTTAACCTTATTACAGAAAATATGAGTGAGGGCTTTCTGGTTATTGATGCAGACGCCAATCTCCTGACCTATAATTCTGCCGCATTAAACCTGCTTGAGATTACCCCTCCGGCAGACAGGAGTGTCCTGCTGTTCTGCCGGGCAAAAGAGTTCAGAGGCGTTATATCCGATGTATTGTCAGGAATAAAGGCAGAGAATACGATGGTGCGGGAGGAACGCAGTTACAGTCTGATTGCCAATCCGGTTTATGAGAAGGAATCCGTAATTGGGGCCGTTGTGGTTATTCTGGATATTACGGAACGTGAAAAAAGGGATATACTGCGCCGGGAATTTACGGCAAATGTTTCCCATGAACTGAAAACTCCGCTGACGTCTATCTCTGGCTTTGCCGAACTGATGAAAGCAGGCGATGTTCTGGAAAATGATGTGACTGACTTTTCAAAATCCATTTATGATGAGGCACAGCGGCTGATTACGTTAGTCAATGATATTATTAAGATTTCTGAACTTGACGGGCAGAGTATTCCTTATGAAAAGGAAACGGTGGATTTATATGAATTGTCAAAGGAAGTAATCGGACGGTTGGAAAAAGAAGCCGATAAGAAGAATATTACCTTTCATTTGATTGGCGGCAGGGCAGAGATTATAGGCGTGCATAAAATTTTGGAGGAAATGCTCTATAACCTTTGTGACAATGCGATTAAATATAACAAGGAAAATGGTACGGTGGATGTTTTGGTAAACCAGACGGGAGATGGCGTGAATGTGATTGTGCGTGATACGGGAATCGGGATTCCTATATCACATCAGGACAGGGTGTTTGAACGCTTTTACCGGGTGGATAAAAGCCATTCCAAAAAGGTAGGTGGAACAGGTCTTGGTCTTGCCATAGTAAAGCATGGTGCTCTGTACCACCATGCAAAGCTCAGTCTGGAAAGTACTGTGGATGTGGGAACGGTGGTAACGATTGCATTTTCTAAAAAATAATAAAGATAAATATATGCCGGAAAACAGCCCGTATAAGGGCTATGCCCGGCATATTTTTAACGCAGTTTTAACATACTTGTTATCTGCCCTTTATGGTTTATCAGATGGAAATCGTATAAAATAACTTGTGTAAACAAGATAATTACTGGAATGGAGGAGCTATGAAAAAGAAGAAAACAGTGAAAAAGTTAAAAAAGAAAATTGCGGTTTTGGAAACAGAAAATCTGTCATTACAAGAGAGCGTTTTGCGGGCAGAGAACAACAGCAGGGAAAAAAGTGCTTTTTTATCCCATATGTCCCATGATATACGGACACCCCTGAATGGCATTATTGGAATGACAGGTATTGCCATGAAACATTTTGATGATAAAGATAGGGTTCTTGATTGTCTAGGGAAAATTGACAGTTCTTCCAAACATCTGCTATCCCTGATTAACGATATTTTGGATATGAGCCGGATTGAAAGCGGCAGAATGGTTATGAACCATGAACGGATGGATATACGTGAGGTGATTAACGGTTGTGCACTAATTGCAGAAAGTCTGCTGGCACAGAGAAAGGTGGATTTTGTCAGGGAGTTTGGTATATTCCATCATCCTCTGCTAATTGGCGATGAATTACATCTGCGTCAGGTACTTATCAATATTTTATCAAATGCCATTAAGTTTACCCCGGATGGAGGGAAAATCTTTTTTCAGGTAAAGGAGGTTTCTGCTGGAGACGGAAAGGCGACATACCATTTTGAGATTGAGGATACCGGAATTGGTATGAAACCGGATTTTTTGGAAAAAATTTGGGATTCCTTTACACAGGAAAATAGCGGAAATTGCAATGGGTATAAGGGAACCGGATTGGGAATGGCTATTACAAAAAAACTGGTTGATTTGATGGGGGGGATTATCAAGGTAGCAAGCAAGCCGGGAGTTGGCAGTAAATTTACTGTGGAGGTAACATTTGATACAGGGATAATGTCTGGCATTGCAGAGAAAGAGAATAAAATGGAAAGCATACAGGAACGGAACGCCCATCTGGACGGCATGAAAGTCCTGTTAGTTGAAGATACCCCACTGAATATGGAAATTGCAAAATTTATGCTGGAAGATGAAGGGATTGAAGTAATGACGGCAGAAAATGGACAGATTGCTGTTAATATTTTTAATAATTCGCCTGAGAATACTTTTAATGCTGTGTTAATGGATGTGAGAATGCCTGTGATGGATGGTCTGACCGCTACAAAATCAATCCGGACATTGCCAAGAACTGACGCTGTAACAGTCCCAATAATAGCTATGACAGCAGACGCATATAGTGAAGATATAAGAAGGACAACTGATGCAGGAATGAATGCACATCTGACAAAACCTGTCAGTCAAGAGAAAATGCTCTCGACTTTGGAGAAATTTTATTCTGTATAAATAATAAGCTCTTTTGGATATATATTTCTTTTGGCATTTTGAAAGAGATTAAAAAGCAAAATGAAAAATGCTTAAAAGCATTTTGTAAAAGATTTTAAGCATTTTTATGTCAAACTTTCCTGATTATCCTCTGCATCTATAAATATCTGTATTTCGTTGTTGAGATAAAACAAACCCATCGGTGTCCGATGGGTTGCATGTTTCAAGCAGATTATCTATTGCCAGTGCATTTAGTACATGGTCTGTCCATGCTGTGTTTTTTAATCCTTTCTCTGCTTTGTTACAGTCAATCCGTAGAATGTAAC
>CATLIX010000060.1 GCA_949959185.1 uncultured Eubacterium sp.
AAAGTTTGAGTACAAATATTTTCTCATACAAAAGGTGAGAAATGCATTTCAGCACCATGGAGGCGAGACTCAAAGAAATATGGAAGCCTCTGCTGAACATGATTCTTTGTATTCAGAGGCTCACCGGAATGTTCGGTGCGTCCGGCATTTCGGCCTTTTGTATGATGAAAATATTTAAAAAAATTGTGGAAATTGTACATGAATTTTTGACAATTGAAGCGTTTCGCAATTGCCTGTAATCTGTAACAACCGGAAAGGAGAACACAACATGAACACACCAAAGATGCAGCAGCAGATAGAACAGGAACTGCTGGCTTCTTATGAATCCCTGTACCGTCTGGCCTTCACCTATGTGAAAAATGAATCCGACGCCATGGACGTCGTGCAGGAAAGCGCTTACAAAGCCATACGGAACGCCGCTTCCATCCGGAACGAATCTTACATCCGTACCTGGCTCTGGCGTATTGTCATCAACACCTCCCTGGAAGTCCTCCGGGGGAAACAGCGGGAAACATTCCTGGAAGTTCCGCAGGAACAGGGAAAAGAGGACATCTATCCCGACTTTGATACCATCGACGCTCTGGATGTGCTGAATGAAAAGGAACGTGCAGTCATCGTTCTGCGCTATTTTGAGGAACGGAAGCTCCAGGAAATTGCCGATGTACTGGATGAGAATCTGAACACTGTCAAAAGCATCTTATACCGCAGCCTGAAAAAAATGAAAATCAAACTCACGGAAGGAGAACTCTGCCATGAATCATAATTTAGACCAGATAAAACAGGATTATCAGAATATTAAAGTCCCGGAAACATTAAAAAAACAGATGGAAGCTGCCATTGCACAGGCAAAAAAAGATACCGCAGAACATCTGCCGGAGCAGGCGGATACCCGCCGGAAGAAATCTTCCATATTCCGTTTCCCCCTTGCAAAATGTGCCGCAGGTGTGGCGGCGGCAGCCCTGATACTTGTAATACTGGCCAACTCCGGCCCTTCCATCGCCCACGCCATGGAACAGATTCCTATTCTGGGCTCCATCGTCAGGATTGTCACATTCCGGGAATATGAACATCAGGAAAACCGGATGGAAGCCAATATCAAAGTCCCGGAAGTCCAGGTAGAAACCAACGACGGAGAAATCCTGGAAGATGCCACCCGGAAACTGAATGACAACATAAAGGCTTATACGGATGAAATCATCGCTGCTTATGAAGCAGACCTGAAAGCTGCCGGAGGAGAAGGCACAGAAGCGGTAAATCTGGACTACGAAGTGGCAACGGACAATGACAAACTGTTCTCTCTGCGGTTCCATCAGACCATTACCATGGCGGGCGCCGCTCAGATGGAGAAAATCTATCACATTGACAAACAGACCGGAGACATGATTACACTGAAAGATTTGTTCCAGGAGGGAGCCGATTACAAAACTCCCATCTCTGAAAATATCAGACAGCAGATGAGAGAACAGATGGCTCAGGATGAAATGAAATCCTACTGGGTAGACAGCGACATTCCGGAATGGAATTTTACGGAAATATCCGACAACCCCAGTTTTTATATCAATGAATCCGGAAAACTGGTAATTGTCTTCGACGAATATCAGGTGGCCCCCGGTTACATGGGCGTGGTTACTTTTGAAATCCCCACAGATGTGGTGAAAGATATTGCAAAAGAAGGATATTTCATGTAACATGCAGCGTCAGAGACTCACGACAGAAACGTCCATGCAGCACATTCCGGAGACTTACGACAGGAAAGTCCATACAGCACACTCCGTAATCACTTCATCCATGGGAATATCATGCGCTTCTGCTGCCAGTTCTTCCACAAACTGAAACTGGTATGCAATACCGATTTTCATACATTCCCGGCTCCTGGCAAAATACCGGTCGTAATACCCGCCTCCATATCCCATACGGTTTCCTCTCCGGTCAAATCCGAGGCCCGGCACAAGCACTGTCATTCCCGGCTCCGCCGCAGGAATTTGGCTCACAGGCTCCATCACATGAAAGCTGCCCTCCTGGAAATCTTCCAGTGAGGCAGCTTCATAAAATTCCATCTCTTTTCCTTCCACTCTGGGAAATGCAATTCTTTTCCCCAGTGTCAGAGCTTCTTCTGCCAGCGGCAGCAGGTTCACTTCATTGCCAAGGGGATAATAGAAACAGACGGTCCGGGCCCCGGAGAACCATGGCCGGGCTCTCAGTTTCCGGCAGATTTCTGCCGACAGCTTACTGGCCTGCTCAGAAGACAGGTTTTCCCGCTGCTGCCGGAGCCTCTGTCTAATTTGCTTCTTTGTTTCCATATTTCTCACCCAGATTTTCCGTGGTTCCATCCGGATTTACCACGTCAATACTGTCCAGCTGGGAACGCAGGTTACGCCTGATATTTGCAATATATTCTTTCCGCAGTAAATCCTGCTCTTTTTTCTCCGCCTCTGTCAGACCTTCTGCTTTGGACTTTCTGGCCAGTACATTAATTCTGTCTATCTTACTCTGCTCCATGGTATTCTCCTTCCCTATTCCAGACTTTTTTCAATAAAATCCGCAATATAAAAATCCTCGTCCCGATGTTCCCGGAACAATGTTCCCACAAATTTCCCTTCAAAAATCCGATGAAGAACACCCACATCCGCTCCGTTGGCAATAATCATGTCCGCTCCGGAACAGGTGGCAATCTTCGCCGCAGTCAGCTTGGTTTCCATGCCTCCCGTGCCCACATCGCTCCCTGTGGTTCCTTTTGCCATGGAGATAATTTCCTCATCCAGACAATCTACCACAGGAATCAGCTCTGCAGCAGGATTTTTATGAGGATCGTCGGTAAACAGACCGTCAATATCAGACAGCAGTACCAGTAAATCCGCTCCCACCAGAGAGGCCACCAGGGCAGACAGGGTGTCGTTATCGCCAAACTGCATTTCATAGGTGGAAATGGTATCATTTTCATTGACAACGGGAATTATGCCAAGACGGAACAGCTCTTCAAAGGTGTTCTGAGCATTTTTCCGGGAAACGTTGTCCTGCATGGTGCCCTTCGTCATAAGTATCTGCCCGGCGGTCTGATGATATTCAGAAAATAATTTCTGATAAGTCATCATCAGCCTGGCCTGGCCTACGGCTGCACAGGCCTGTTTGGTGGAAATATTATCCGGCCGCTCCGTAAGTCCCATAACCGTGCGCCCTACCGCAATGGCGCCGGAACTTACCAGACACACATCCATTCCGCAGTTGCGGATATCGCAGAGTTCCCGCACCAGACGCTCTATCTTTCCCAGATTCAGCCTTCCCGTAGCCTCGTGGTGCAGAGCTGCCGAACCGATTTTTACAACCACTCTTTTTTTCTTACCGAAATACTCTTTTGCTTCCATCTCTGTTTCCATTTCTGTTTTTATCTCCATTTCCATCTCTGTTTCCATATCCATTTCCGTATCTGTTTCCGTATCCCTTCAGCCTGTGTTTTTATTCCTGTCCCACTTTCTCCATGGTTTTCGCACTGGGATAAATCTCATCCATCCGTTCATCCGGAAATTCCCTGTCCAGCCAGACAGCCAGCTCATGGGCAGGCGGAATCCCCTGTGCCCGTTCTCCATAGCGGGCCAGCGCCAGTGCGGATATCCCTATATCCCATACCATAAATACCAGGAATATCCAGGTCAGTATTTTTCCCGCTTTTTTCGGGATTTTTTCAATCCACCGCGATATCAGCGGATACAGTCGTTTCATCCACACCCATGCGGCAATTCCCCAGAAAAAGCAGTACAGAAGATTAATCCTGCCTCCCAGATTAAATGGTATGTCGCTGTAATCCCAGAACACTGTTCCGAAGGCCAGTTCGGTAAACACGCTGCAGATATATTCATAAGCCCCGCCCAGCAGAGTTCCCGCCAGAAAAATATGGCTGTCCTCCTGATTCCGGTAACGGTAAAGCACAATGGTAGCCCCGGCAACGCCAATTCCCCAGACCAGGCTGAATGTACCGTACACCAGGCTGCTCCTGCTCATCCACCAGCCCATGGTAAACCGGCAGAACACCATTTCCACCAGAGCCCCCAGGAAAGCCCCCAGGAAGAAAATCCACATAACCTTATAAAAACTGCAGCCATAAGCAAATACCGTTTTCTGCCGTATTAATTCCTGTTTTTCTTCCTCGGTTTCCGCCTTTTTCTGTTCCAGTCCGGGAAAGGCCCGGTTCATACGCCTGTCCACCAGCCTTACAATTACAGCCTGCAGGGATTTGGCGGCCTGATTCAGCCCTTCCGCAATCTCAGACATGGCCTGATTCTGGTTTTTTATTTTAAGCAGTGCGCCGACGGTCATAATCACATCCACCGCCAGTATCAGGCAGAGACCCGATAATACAACAATTCCCGGCAGATAAGGTATGTTCTCCAGCACTCCCACCAGAATGGGATTGAGAAATTTTATCACAAAAATCCCCAGACCTCCCCAGATTGCAGCCGCCGCCAGACAAATATAACCGCCGGCCTGGAACCTGCGCCCGGAATAATCCCAGAGCCTGAGATGGAACGCTTTTTCCAGCAGTAACCCTGTCAGCAGCTCCGTGACCGTTCCCACAATCATGCAGCCCAGAAACAGATAGAACCACTCTTCTCTCAGGGAATCCATAAATACCAGCATAAACACCATGGAAAATCCGTACACCGGACAAATCATTCCATTCAGAAATCCACGGTTAATGAATTTTTTGCGGCCCGCAGCAGCATACACCACTTCCAGGCACCAGCCCAGAAAGCTGTAGAGAAAGAACAGGCACACCAGTTCAAATCCTGTATATATCATACATTTCCTCTTTCCGTACTATAAGTTCACATTTATGTATCCATATCAGTAATTGCAAAATCCGGTTATTTTACCCATCCACAATATTCTGCAGCCAGATTCCCTTTTTCACCAGTACGTAACCCAGAATACATTTCAGCGTCTCAATCATCTGGCAGCTCAGATACACATACACAATGGGCAACCCGGTAAAATTCGCCAGCACGAAAGCAAGGGGAATATCCACTGCCCACACATACACGCTGTCAAACAGCACGGTAATCCAGGTTTTTCCGCCGGAACGCAGGGTAAAATAGCAGCCGTGCATAAAAGCATACAGGGGCATACATCCCGCAGCAATCAGGATAAATCCCGTGGCAAGGCTCTGCACCTCTCCGGAAGTATTGTAAATCAGCGGGAAGAAGGGTGAAATCAATGCCAGCAGGCTTCCGCACACCAGGCAGGTGGAAACGGTAAAAAACAGCAGTTTCCGGTCCGTATCCCTGGCTTCTTCCATTTTTCCGGCTCCCAGAAGCTGCCCCACAATAATTGCAATGGCTCCTCCGATGGACAGGAACACCACATTAAACAGGTTGGAAACAGTGCTGGAAATATTCAGTCCCGCCACCACAGACAATCCCCGGACAGAATAGCACTGCAGCAAAAAAGCCTGCCCGGTGGACCAGGCAATCTCATTGAGCATAATAGGAATTCCCTTCCGGATAATATTTACGGTCAGCTCCCTGGGTATCCGCAGGCTGCGGTAAGCCCCTTCGATAAAGGGATGTTCCTTCCGATGACGGTATGTCCAGCACATCAGTATGGCGCATTCCACCACTCTGGCCATATTCGTTGCAAGAGCCGCGCCCACGGCTCCCAGAGCAGGCAATCCGAGTTTTCCGAAAATCAGCAGATAATTTCCCATAAGATTTACCAGAACCGCGGCAATTCCGGCCTTCATGGGCAGTACGGTTTCCCCTGTCTCACGCAACGTACTGGCATAAGTCTGGGAAACGGCATAAGGCACAATACCAAAAATAATCACCGTCAGATATTCTTTTCCATATTCCAGTGTTCTGGCAATATCTCCGGTCTGAGCGCCCTCGTGGAGATACAGCATAATCAGTTCTTCTCCGGCTGTGAGAAACAGCCCGACAGCCAGAATCGTCATCAGAATGCAGATGATAAATTTAAACCGGAAGGTATTGCGCACCCCCTCCTGGCTTCCCTGCCCGTAATACTGGGCAGTAAAAATCCCGGCGCTGGAAACGCCGCCAAAAATACAGATATTGAATACCGTCATAAACTGGTTCACAATGGCGACGCCGCTCATCTGCTCCGTGCCTACCTGTCCCACCATAATATTGTCCAGAAGGCTTACAAAGTTGGTAATCCCGTTCTGGATAATAACAGGCACCACAATCAGCAGGACCATCCGGTAAAATGCCTTATCGCCTATGTACCTTTTCCAAAAATTCCCTTTCATCTCCGTTCCCTTCCGTCACGTTCTCTGTGTTGCAGCATTCGTTTTTTCATGATTTTTCTATTCTAGCACATCAGACGTCCGGTTACAACATGATTTATCCGGAATCACAGCTCCTGCAGGAACTTCGCGTACTTCTCCCACAGGTTCCCTGTCCTGCTCAGAAAAATACGCTCTTTGGTCAGCGTCACATTATCAGTAATGATATTGTCCACATGAATTTCAATCATACGGTCTATGTTTTCTTCTGTGTTTACGGTCCAGGCATACAGTTCCTTTCCCGCATTATGCACATCGAAAACCATCTTTTCCGTAACGCTTGTGGCCTCTATGCTGAAATGATCCGCCGCCCCAAGCTGATTGATATCTCCGTATGCAAAACTCATCACGTACACGGTCCGGATGTTTTCACGATATGCTTTCACACGCTCCAAAACTTCATACACCTGAGAAGTAATCACGCATGAATCTGCAAAATCCGCTGCTTCTATCAAATCCACCACGTTCTTTTCAAAGTCTGTTTCATGGCCTGTGGGCTTCAATTCAATATTTAATTTTATATCATGCTCTTTTGCAAAAAAAATCACTTCTGCCAGCAACGGAATTTTCTCGCCGGCAAACCTGCTGTCAAAAAAACTTCCGTTATCCAGCTTCTCTATTTCCTCATACGCCAGTTCCCAGGTATTCCCGGCAACGCCTGTGGTCCGCTTGAAACTGGTGTCATGAAGGACAATAATCTGTCCGTCTCCGCTCTGCTGCACGTCCAGTTCAATCCAGTCTGTTCCCAGTCTGGCCGCCCCCTCGAAAGCCGCCATGGTATTTTCCGGATAAAAAGAAGAAGCTCCCCGATGGGCTGTCACCTCCATAATTCCCTCATGTTCTGTCCGCAGCTCAATTTTATGATTGGAAATACCGTAAAGATAAAAACTGAAGCCAGCCACCGACAGCAGAAACAGAAAATACAGAAGAGCCAGCACGGTCTGGCACCCCAGCAGCGTCAGCAAATCTCTTCCCCTGTGATTTTTACTCAGATGCCGGCTTCTCTTTCTGGCCTCTTTAAAGTTACATCCCTCCAGAGTAAAATAATGAAAGGCATACAGCCATTTCAGCAGTAACAGCTCCAGCCCCGCCAGTACAATCAGAAAGAGCAGCAGCAACAGGCCGGCAACTGTGACAGGGTTCAGCAGAAAAGAGCCGATATTCTCCAGAGTCAGGTAATTGTAACCGGTTGCCTTCATAATCCCATGAAAACACCCCAAAAACAGGGGTGTAAACACGGTAAACGACAGGATTTTATACAAAATTTCAAATCCCGCCAGGGTTTTCCAGTTCACTTTCAGCAAATTCATAACTTTTCTGAGTTTTTTCATTAGTAATCCTCCCATAATATCCATACCGCTCTCTGTACTTCCGGAACATGAAAAGGGACAATGCAAAAGCCATCAGCTCCGCCGCCGGCGTGGCCAGCCAGATTCCGTTTACACCCAGCAGGGCCGGAAGCACCAGCATGGTAATCAGCATGAATACAAAGGAACGGGAAAATGCCAGTACTGCCGAAACCATTCCGTTGGACAAGGCGGTAAACATTCCGCTGGCAAAAATATTAAATCCGATAAAGAGCAATGCCAGCGTGCAGATTCGGTTTCCTGTCACCGCCAGTTCATACACCGGATTATCCGGCCGGGCAAATACCGATACCAGAGGCCTGGTCACTGCCAGAGACAGCGCCACCGTGGCCAGGGACAAGACGCCGATTACCTTCAGGCTGACTTTCATCAGTTTACGGAGCTTTTCCCTGTTTTTCTCTCCGTAATAAAAACTGAGCATGGGAGCCACCCCATAGGAATAGCCGGTATAAAGGGAACTTGCAAACATCAGTACATACATAATAATCGTAATGGCTGCAACACCATCTTCACCCACATATTTTAGCATAGTCCAGTTGAATATTAAAGTAATGATTCCGGTTACCATGGCGGTAGCCATCTCCGAACAGCCATTGGCGGCAGCAGATTTCAGCACCTGAAACCGGAACACAGGCTTCTCAAAGTGCAGCAGATTCTTTTTCCGGCTGAATACCGCAAGTCCTGCCACTGCAGTAACAGAATATCCCAGCCCCGTAGCAATGGCCGCTCCGCGGATTCCCATGGGGAACACTGCAAGAAAGCAGAAATCCAGCGCCATGTTCAGCAGGCCCCCGCTTACGGAACACACCAGCGACAAAGTGGCTTTCCCACATGCAATCATGTAAAGGGTAAAGTTATTCATCAGCAGAATGGGTACGGTAAACATCAGATAATGTTTCAGATAATCCGTACAGTACCCGGCAACTTCTGCCGACAGGTTCATACCGGCAAATATATGGCTCATAGCCAGAGAACCCGCTGCCCACATAAAAAGGCCCGCAGCCACATTCACCAGAATCAGGGCCGTGAAATCCTCTCTCGCTTCTTTCTCTTTCTGTTCCCCCATCTTCCTCATAATTACCGCACTGCCTCCCGTGGCCAGCATGGTGGAAATGGCAGTCACAAACTGAATAACCGGAGCGGTGAGATTGATGGCTGACAAGGCTCCGGTACCAAGCAGGTTGGATACAAACAGACCGTCTACCATAGTGTAAAAAGACATAAACATGGTCATAACAATGGTAGGAACAGCAAATTTCAGAATATTTTTCAGTGTTACCGGTTTCTGATACGCATTTTGATTTTCCATAGATTCTTCTCCTGTTCTCTTGTATTTATTTCTTATATGTTGTATCATAAACCATACAGTAACTGTACGGTCAAGGAGAAGTTGTATGAAAAATCAAAATCATAAAATGCTTACCATCGGGCAGTTTGCCGCCATGCATGGAATTAATAAGAAAACCCTGATGTGGTATGACGAAATCGGCCTGTTTCCCCCTGCCATGGTCAGCCCGCAGAATGGATACCGCTATTACAGCTACCGCCAGAGTTCCATTCTGGAGACCATTCTGCTGCTGCGGGAACTGGATGTATCTGTAAGTGAAATTCAGGATTTTATGAAAAACCGTTCCGCCCGCAGCCTGAAACACCTGCTGGATGAGAAAATCACGGAACTGGACCGGCATATCGCCCATTTGCAGGGACTTCGGAACACACTGGCCAGCCATCATCAGAACATGACAACGCTGCTGCAGATGAATTTATCTGAAATCACATTTGTGGAAAAAGAAGCATGTCCCCTGGTTACCGCAGACATCAGCAGACAGGTCTCTTTTGAAGAAGAAGTGGAACTGATTACCAGGGAGACCCGGAAATACCGGCTCCGCCGCCTCCATGACGCTTCCTACGGAACCATGATTCCCGTGGAACATCTGTATCAGGGAAGATTTGACGAATATTCCAGCCTGTTTGTGGAACTTCCTTTCCCTGTTCCGGAAGAAGGTCTCCACCTGCGGCCCGGCGGAACATATCTCCGGGCTTTTTTTCGGGGAAACTGGGATTATCTGCCGGAAAAATACAGGGAAATTCTGGATTTTGCCCGTAAAGAAGGAGTAACCCTCCTGGGCCACTCCTATGAAACAGGTATCAATGAAACGGTCATTGACCGTATGGAAGATTATATTGTGCAGATTGAGATTCCCATTTTCACTCCATCCCGATTGCAGATAGCAAAATAGTAAGCGGGAAGGTAGCCTTTTTCTCAGTCCTCTCCGGCAGTCTTCTCCAGCACCAGTTTTATTTCTTCATTTTCCAGGTCTTCCGTATCGTAAAAGAAAAAATCTTCTTTCTTCATCCGTACCATCAGAATCTCATCCCGGTATGTCCCGTCTTTTAATTTAAATGCCCTGGGACTGACGCCCGTCTTCTGAAAACCATATTTTTCATAGAGACGTATGGCTCTTTCGTTATCTGAAAATACGCCCAGCTCCAGCTGTTCAAATCCATTTTCCCAGGCCTGCTCCAGCGCCAGTTCCAGCATCCGGCTGCCCAGGCCAAGTCCTGTGTATTCCTGCAAAACAGAAATGCCGAAATAACATCTGTGCCGGGATTTGACATGATTTCTTATTTTGGTAACCCCCGCATCTCCTATGATTTCTCCATCCAGAAATGCTGTCACCAGGAAATCCCTTTCGTCCTTTTCCAGAGATTCCAGACGTTCCCTCATACGCTCCGTACTTTCACCGCATTCTTCCGGATATCGCGCCATAAAATGCGTTTCCCCGGAGGTAATGTACCTGTGCCGGCAAAGAGCTTTTGCATGTTCCGGCAACGCGCTTTTTAACAGCACGCTCCGCCCGTTTTTCAACTGCACGTTTCTTTCTTTGATTACCATAGGCATATCATTCCTTTCTTTTTTCAGATACCCGGTAACTGAAATATGTTCATTCAGAAATTTCATAGAACAAAGCGGACAGGTCCGCTTCAACTCCCTGAATCCCTCAATCATGAGGGACCTGGCTGCTTTGCTGCGCAATTTGCGGTGCGTCAGAGCATACGCAGTATGCTGAACGTATCGCGTTTAAGCACAATTGCGAAGCAATATTTTCCTCTTGTGCGAGTGCGCATTATTGTTTTTGTCTTACAGGAAAGGCACTTTCACACGTTAGTGTGACAAGGTCTTTCCTGTAAGACAAAAACTCCCATGGATTCAGGTTGCCTCGTACCCTGAATACCATGGGAGTTTCCATCGTCTATCCTGCCCTGCTGATAATCTTCTTCGGACATTTCTCCGCGCAGGTTCCGCAGCCGGTACATTTCTCATAATCAATATGAGCAATGTTATCCGTTACGGTAACTGCCCCTTCCGGACAGTTCTTCTCACAGAGTTTACATCCGATACATCCTACGGAGCAGGCTGCCATCACATCCTTGCCCTTGTCTCTGGAACTGCACTGTACCTTATTCTTTGCATCACAGGGTACCAGCTCAATCAGGTTCTTCGGACAGGCCGCCACGCATTTGCCGCAGGCTTTGCAGGCGTCTTTATCCACCACTGCAATTCCGTTGATAATATGTACCGCGTCAAAGGGACATGCTTTCACACAGCTTCCATACCCCAGGCATCCGTAACTGCAGGATTTCGGTCCGCCTCCGGGAATAAACGCCATGGCTGCGCAGTCTTCCACGCCGGTATATTCGTAATCCTGTTCTGCCTTCTCGCAGTCTCCGGCACATTTCACAAAAGCCACCATTTTCACGCCGCCTTCTGCGGAAACACCCATAATATCACCAATCTGAGCTGCCACCGGGTCGCCCCCCACGGGACACTGATTCACCGGAGCCTCGCCCTTTACAATGGCCGCCGCAAGACCGGAACATCCTGCATAACCGCAGCCGCCGCAGTTATTTCCCGGCAGAACGCCCAGAATTGCTTCTTCTCTCTCATCTACTTCCACTTTGAATTTTTCCCCGAAGATTCCAAGGAAAAAGCCAAGGAAAATACCAGTTCCGCCCACTACCAGGGCGGCAATGATAATTGCTGTTATATTCATTTCTTTCCCTCCTAAATCATTCCTGAGAATCCCATAAAGGCGATTGACATTAAGCTGGCTGTAATCAGCACAATGGCTGTTCCCTGAAACCGTCTGGGAATATCATTATATTCAATCTTCTCACGGATACCTGCCATTATAACGATGGCAATAAAGAATCCAACGGAGGTTGCAAGACCGTTTACCACGCCCTGCAGTAAATCATAACCTTTGCTTACATTGTTCAGAGCAACACCCAGTACCGCACAGTTGGTAGTAATCAGAGGAAGAAACACGCCCAGAGATTCATACAGAGGAGGCATATTTTTCTTCAGGAACATTTCCACAAACTGCACCAGTGACGCAATGACCAGAATAAATACAATGGTCTGCAGATATTCCACATGGCAGGGCGTCAGAATAAATTTATAAATCAGTCCCGTTACAAAAGAGGCCAGTGTAATAACAAAGATAACCGCGCCGCCCATTCCGGCTGCCGTCTCCGTCTTCCTGGAAACACCCAGGAACGGACAGATTCCAAGGAACTGGCTTAACACTACATTATTTACAATGGCTGAGCCGATTGCTATAATCAATAATTCTTTCATCTGTTATTTCGCCTCCTGTTCTGCTGATTTCTTTGCCGCATCCGGCAATTTTCCGGTACACATGGCTGACTGGGAACAGCTTGCGCAGTCTCCGGTCATACAGCCGGACGGAGCTGCCAGCGGTTTGCCTTTCTTTTCCATTTTGTCACGGACCACATTCATGCCGGCAACCAGGAACGCCAGCACCAGAAATGCGCCGGGAGCCATAATAAATACGGTAATTCCAAGGCTTGCACCCAGAATCTGGCGGATTAATCCGATACAGGTCAGGCCGATGGTAAATCCAAGGCCCATGCCAAGTCCGTCAAAAATGGAAGGCGCAATGGGATTTTTGGAAGCGTAGCTTTCCGCTCTTCCCAGGATGATACAGTTTACCACAATCAGAGGAATATACACGCCCAGAGATGCGGAAAGGGCCGGCGTATAGGCCTGCATGATAAACTGTACGATGGTAACCAGAGAAGCCACCACCACAATATAGGCCGGCATACGCACTCCGTTGGGAATTACTTTACGGAACATGGAAATCAGCAGGTTGGACATAACAAGCACCACTGTGGTGGAAAGGCCCATACCGATTCCGTTGACTGCGGAAGATGTTACCGCCAATGTGGGACACATGCCCAGCATCAGCACAAAGGTAGGATTTTCCTTAATAATACCGTTATACAAACGTTCTACATATTTATTCATACTTAGTTACCTCCCTGCAAAGCACTTCTGAAATACAACAGACATGCGTTCACGCCGTTGGTGACTGCTCTGGAAGAAATGGTTGCTCCGGTTACCGCCTGAATCTCACTGTCAGAGGCCGGAGCTGTCTTTACCACCGTATAAGTCTCTTCTGTCTTTCCCTCAAACTGGGAATAAAAAGGTTCTTCCTGTACAAGTACTCCAAGGCCCGGCGTCTCACTGATGGATGTAATAGAATATCCGTTCAGAGTTCCGTCGCTCTGAATACCCACGGAAAAAGAAATATCCGCCTGGCTTCCTTCATGGGAAGTTACATTGATTACATATCCCAGCACATTTCCGGAACCGTCCAGAGCTTTGTTCACTGCTGTAATCTCATCTTTGGAAAATTCACTTGCTCCCAGCAGTTTTGCAGCTTCGGCCATATCAAAGGTTTCATCTTCTTCAAAGGTCTCCGCGTCTGCGAACACTACTTTATAGGCTTCATCCAGCGCTGCTTTCTCGGCTGCCGCAATGGGCTCTTTCGTTATATCATAGACCACGCCCAGCAAAAATCCCAGTACCAGGGTAAAGGCGGTTAAAATCAACGCGTCATGTACAATCTTCTTATTCATGCTGTTTTACCTCCTTTTTCTGACCAAATGCCCTTGGAATGGTAAATTTCTCAATAATCGGCACCAGAAGGTTGCCCAGAATAATGGCAAAGGAAACGCCCTCCGCATTGGCTCCGAACAGACGGAACAATCCTGTCAGAATTCCAAGGACAATTCCGTATACCACCCTTCCCATGGGGGTAATGGGGGAAGTTACATAATCCGTAGCCATGAAAAATGCACCCAGCATCAGACCGCCGCCGCAGAGATGGGCTGTCAGATAAGTCATATCAAATCCATGGCCGCCGAACAGCAATACAAAAACGCCGAACGAAAGAATATAACTTGCCGGGATTGTCAGATCAATTACACCCATCAGAATCAGGAAAATTGCTCCCAGCAAAACAGCAATTACACTTGTCTCACCGATAGTCCCCGCTGTGGTTCCCAGCAGCATTTTCATGGTATCCACGGTTTCCCCGTTCTTTAACAGAGCCAGCGGGGTAGCTCCGGTTACGCCGTCATAAGTAAAGCTGGTCATGGTTCCCGCAAAGGATACCAGCAGGAAACATCTGGCTCCCAGAGCCGGATTCATAAAGTTCTGACCCAGACCGCCGAACAGCATTTTCACAATGACAATGGCAAATACGCTGCCCAGAACTGCCTGCCAGACGGGCAGGGTGTGAGGCAGGTTCAGCGCCAGCAGAAGCCCTGTTACCACAGCGCTGAAATCATTGATGGTACTCTTTTTATGTATCAGTTTTTCAAAAACCCATTCGGAAGCCACGCAGGTTGCAACACATACTAAAATCAGGATCAGAGCCTTCAGGCCAAAATTCCAGATACCAAAAAGGCTGGCCGGCAGCAGTGCAATCGCCACATAAAGCATAATTTTTGCGGATGTATCTTTGGCACGAATGTGGGATGAGGATGATACGTTATACAAATCACTCACAATAAGACACCTCTTTCTATTTTTTTCTTCTCTCTGCAAGAATCTGTTTTTTCATGGTACGAATGGACTGGGCCAGAGGTATTTTGGCCGGGCAGATGTAACTGCAGCTTCCGCATTCAATACATTCCATCCCGTTCCATTTCTCAAAACCTGCCATATCCCCGTGGCCTGCCATTTTCGCCAGCCTGGTGGGAATAATCTGTTCCGGGCAGGCAGATACACAGCGGCCGCAGTTGATACATGCGGTAGTTTCGCTGGCTGCCACATCGTCTTTTGCAAGACAGAGCAGGGAGGAAGACGTCTTGGTAGTGGGAATATCCAGTCCGAACATGGAGAATCCCATCATGGGGCCGCCGGAAATAATCTTCTCAGGCTGCACCTTAAATCCTCCTGCCGCTTCCAGCACTTCCCCGTAGCTCATGCCCAGGCAGATATCAAAGTTGCCCGGTTCTGCCACAGCATCTCCCGTTACCGTAAAAATACGGTTCATCACAGGTTTGCCCAGTTTTACCGCCTTATAAATGGAAATCAGCGTCTCCACATTGTCCACAATACATCCGGCGTCTGCGGGAAGCATGGTGGAATTGATTTCCCGATGGGTGGTAGCGTAAATAAGCTGGCGCTCGCCGCCCTGAGGGTATTTTGTCTTCAGCGGACAGACTTCCATCCGCGGTTCATCCTTCGTAAGCTCCTGCATTTTCGCAATGCAGTCCGGTTTGTTGTCCTCAATGCCGAACAGGCCCTTCGCATGGTCGAACAGCTGCAGCACAATGCGCATTCCCGCAATCAGTTCTTCAGGATTCTCCAGCATACGCCGGTAGTCCGCAGTCAGATAAGGCTCGCACTCTGCGCAGTTGGCAATAATATATTCGATTTTATCCGGCTCTTTGGGAGATAATTTTACATGGGTGGGGAATCCGGCTCCGCCCATTCCCACAACGCCTGCTTCTTTCACCTTTCCAATGATTTCCTCTTTGGAAAGAGCGGTGATATCCTCCACCGGAGAATATTCCACTTCCTTCATTTCTCCGTCATTTTCAATAATGATGGAATTCACCATATCTCCTGTTGCTCCTCTGCGCGGCTGGATTGCCTTCACCGTGCCGGATACGGAAGAATACACCGGTGCGGATACAAAACCGCCGGCTTCCGCAATCTTCTGTCCCCGCAGCACCGTATCGCCCACAGCTACCACCGGACTGGCCGGCGCTCCGATATGCTGAGATACCGGAAATACCAGTTCACCCTTGGGCAGTAACTCACGTATTGGCTTATCCTTGGAAAATTCTTTTCCATCGTGCGGATGAACGCCGCCCTTAAATGTCATGAAACCCATTTTTCGTGCCCCACTTTCTTTAAAATATTTTAAGTACAGCCGCCCGGATTTCTGAAATACGGGCCGCTGTCCGTAACAGTTCCGTTGCCTTCCCTGTTACGCTGTCCATCTTAAATGATATATTTTATGCCTGGAAATGCGGCATAAGTCAGTAACTTTGATTATAGCACATTTTATGTTTCATAACACATCTTTTTTCGATAAACTTGTACTTTTTTCAGCACAAAACCGGATACATAAAATGGCAGTCCTGATATAACCTGGAAAACTGCCGGATTATGTAAGTTCCGAACTCCTTTTATTTCTGTTCCCGGCGTTATTTCATTATTAGCGGAATGTTTCCTGTCACCAGCGCAAAATCTCTTTTTATTCTCCGTCATTTCCTTGCCAAATCCTGGAAATCCCGGTATAATCTGAAGTAACAGCTACGAAATATGACAAATCTGATATAACAGGAAAGAAGGAGTGTTTATGAAAAGAACAGGAAAAATCATCGGCCTTCTGCTGACGTTTGTACTTGTGCTGGATTTGCTCTTTCCCGCACCCTTCAGCTTTGGCCGGCCCGCAACCGTACAGGCAGCCCTGCAGGAACCTTCCGGTCCCACCGAAGGTACCTGCGGAACCGACATCCGATGGAACCTGGAAGTGGACAAAAACGGTACCCTCTACCCGGACGGAGATACATCCGCTTCCCCAACCTGCTACACACTGATTCTGGAAGGAACCGGAGAGATGAACGAGAGCCTGTTCGACCGTACCACAAGCCCCTGGTACGGCTACCGGGAAGTGATTACCTCCGTTTCCATCAGCGAGGGTATCACCGGTATCTGCCGCTATGGACTGGCAAACCTCTGCAGCCTGACATCCATTGAACTGCCGGACAGCATTACCTCCATTGGTACTCTGGCTTTCGATGAGGACATTTCCCTGCAGACTGTCACCTGCGGCGCAGGACTGGAAACCATTGGGCAAAATGCTTTTTACGGTCTGAAATCCCTTACAGCTGTCTCCCTGCCGGAAGGGCTGACTACGATCGGAGAGGGCGCTTTTGCCGGTTGCCAGAACCTGGCATCCGTTACCCTGCCGGACAGCCTGACTGCCATAAACACAGACGCTTTCAGCATGACAAAGCTGAACAGTATTACCATCCCTCAGAATGTATCCTCCATTGGAGCCGGGGCTTTTTCCGCCACATACCTGAACAATATTCAGGTGGATGCCGGCAATACTCATTTCCAGGTACAGGATAAGATCCTTTATGAAAAAAGAGAAGACGGTACCCTCTGGCGGGCGCTTGCCTATGCCACATTAAATCCGGTTTCTTCCGTCACCCTTGCAGAGGGAACCGAACTGATTGATGCCTATACATTTTTTACAGCAAATAAAATTACTTCCCTGACACTGCCGGATACCCTTACGGAAATCGGACAGATGGCATTTGCCCATTGTTATAATCTGGAAAGCCTGCTGTTCCCGGATAGCCTTAAAAGCATCAACAAAGGTGGTTTTCTGGGCTGTGAAAAAATTCAGGAAGTGGTCATTCCCGACAGCGTGGAAACATTGGGTGAAGAAGTATTCTCCAGCTGCCTTGCCCTGACCACTGTTCACATTGGCAAAGGAGTCCGGGAACTGGACGCCCCTTTCAAATCCAGTAAGAAGGTAGAAACCGTCACGGTATCTTCCGAAAATCCCCATCTGGAAGCGCTGGATAACGTAATTTACAGCAAAGACCATACTGTTTTCTATTACTATGCCCCTATGAAACCAGATACAGAGTACCATCTCCCGGACCAGGTAACCACACCGAAACCATATGCTGTAAACTATGCGGATTCACTGGAAAAGCTGTATTTGCCCGGAACACTGGAAACCCTGACAGAATGCTGCTTTTCTTTTAATAAGAATCTGAAATCCATATATTTTGCAGGAGATGCTCCCTCAGACCGGTTAAGTGCGGTCAGTATAACCAAAAATTCTGAAAACCTGATTCTCTATAAAACAGCGGATTCCACTAAATGGGACTGGAATCCCGGATTCTGGAAAGGATTTACCTTCGCCATATGGGACCCGGAGAACGATACTCTGGAAGGAGGCAGCTACGGCAGCGTAACCTGGACTTACAGCGCCAGTGACGGAAGCCTTGTTTTTACCGGTACAGGCCCTGTTCCGGACTTTACGGAAGCAGCCCCGCCTCTGTGGGATACTTATATGGATTCCATCCAGACCATTGAGGCAGATAACATTACTGCCATTGGAAATTACAGCTTTATCGGAGCCGGCAGCCTGCTTCGTCTGGAAGCGGGCACCAGCCTGAACCGAATTGGAGACTATGCCTTTGCAGACTGTACCGCCATGAAATTCCCGGATATATCTGCCGCCGACACCATCGGCACAGGGGCTTTCCGGAATAATTCTTCTATTGCAGGAAGTCTGACACTGGAAAAAGTTTCTTCCCTGGGGACAGGGGCCTTCCAGGGATGCAGCTCCATTCCCTTTGTGACTCTGGGCGCCTGCCTGACCCGGCTGGAAGAAGATGTATTTGCAGACTGCAGCGGCCTGACCACCATTCTGATTCCGGAACAGGTATCCGCAATCCGAAACCGGGCCCTGAAAGGCTGTACCAGCCTGCGTTCTGTCAATATCCCGGCCGGCGTCACCGCCATCGGAACTCAGGCCTTTGCCGGAAATACCGCACTGGAAAAAGCCTATTTCTACGGGGAAGTTCCTGCTGACTGGGCTGCAGACAGTTTTACCGGCTGCCACAGCGCTCTCAGGCTCTGCTATCGAACCGTTCAGACCGGCTGGAACAGTCTGAACGGAAGCTGGAACAGCATTCCCCTGCTGGGTCAGGACAGATTCTACACGGAAAGGCAGGATCACTACTCTTTCCTCAATACCGCCTCCTCCTTCGGATATCCGGCCGATTACCGGTTTCCGAAACAGCGGTTTGTGGAGACACTGAGCAGTATTTCTCTGGGCACCTACTACTATATCACAGACAGCGGATGGGGCGGTTCCTGCTACGGTATGGCCGGAAGCACACTGGAATTTTACGAAAATCCGGAAGAATTCCCGGTGTCCGACTTCGGTTCTTCCACCGGTACCCTCTATGGGGTCAGAGCTCCCGGAGATAAAAACACCCCTCTGACAAAATTAATTGAGACCTGCCAGATTTCTCAGTTCCATCCTGTGATTGCGGGATACAGAGGCAGCATTGGGAAAAACATGAACAATTACCGGGAACTGGTGCAGAAAATTGAAGAATTTGAGCGGGCTGGCGGACTTCGGGTTGATTCGGAAGCGGAACCCATCGTCATGCTGCTCTATTCCATGTACGGCGGCCACGCGGTAATTCCTGTTTCCGTGGAGCAGACCGATACCGGAGATTTTCAGGTACAGGTATACGACCCCAATAACACCTCCGGGTTCAGCACCCTGACCATCGGCAAAGACCTCAGGAGTATTTCCTACTGCGGCTACAAATCTGCCTCCTACGTGCCCTACAGCGCCCTTGACGCCTCTCTGGACGGTGTGACAGCCTACAGCGAAGAAGACAAATCCCTGTATCTGTCCATCGACAAAGAGCATGGAATGGTAACGGATACCGCAGGCAGAGATATCAGTGAAATCGAAGGAGCCTATGAGCAGAAGCCTCTGTCTGACGGGGAAGACGACACTTTCTCCGGCATTCGCAGCTTTGTTCTGCCGGAGGGGAATTACCGGCTTGCCGCAGACGTACCGGAAGGACAGACAGAAACTGCCAGTCCCGATTCCGTTACCTTCTATACAGGTACGTCAGACTTTTTTGCAGAAATCAGTTCTACCGATGAAAATGCAGCCCTTGAGATAACCGAAACCGGAACACCCGGCGAGAATCTTGTCATGGAGCTCAAATCAGATTCCCAGACCGGGGAAACTGCTGCTTTCACACTGGTTAATGCTCTGGGTATGGAGCGGACGTTGGAACTGGACAGCAGCAACGCCATCATCACCCTGGAAGAAAATAACGGACTTTCCATACAGGCGCAGGGACAGGATTCCATCGTTCTGGACGGTCAGGAAATCACCCTGCAGAACGGCGAATTAAACAGTTCTTTCATTGCCGCCTCCGATGAAAATCCGCTGAAAACCTCAGAGCTGAACACAGAGATTACCTGTGATAAGAACAACAGACTGAACGGAACGCTGGACGCAGAAGTAATTTCCAATACTTCCGGCAACAGAGCAGTGACAATTACAGCAGAATTTTTTGAGGATGAAAACGATACCCAGGCAGCCGCAGACATCTCCTGGCAGAAAACCCTGAATCCGGGACGCAATGTGGTCTCCCTGACACTGGAAGAACTGGAAACTGCTTTCCGGAGCACCTCCGGAACCGTCGCCTTATCCTGCAGATTTACCGTCACGGACGAGATGGACAATTCCTTTGTCCTGACAGAAAGCGGAATCACTGTTTCCCTGACCGGGCAGCAGAACCCTCCGGATTCGGGAAGTGACAAACCAGGAACTTCAGACCCCGGAACTTCAAAACCAGGAACCTCCAATCCCGGAACCTCCGGCGGTTCCTCCGGTTCTGAACACCGGAAGCCCATTATAACCGATACGGATACGGACGACCCGGAAGACGGACAGATTCCGGCCCCCATCCGGCGAAATCGGACAGTAACCGATATCAAAGTGAATGTGAAGAACCTGACTCTGGGCGCAGGGGAGACCTTCAGCCTGAAAGCCTCTGTCCTTCCGGAAAATGCTTCAGACAAAACCCTCCGCTATACTGCCTCCAATAAAAATGTCACCGTCAGCGCAGGAGGCAAAATCAGCGCCAGAAAGACAGGTTCCTCCAAAATCACCATAACCGCTTCCAACGGA
>CATLIX010000061.1 GCA_949959185.1 uncultured Eubacterium sp.
CGCCGGACACAGCCGGCGCCGGGATTCAAATAAAAACCAAATCAGAAAAGGAGAATAAGAATATGAAAACATTTGAGTACACCATCACAGATCCCGAAGGAATCCACGCAAGACCGGCAGGACTCTTTGTCAAAGAAGCAGGAAAATTTGCCAGCAAAATTACCATTGCCAAAGACGGCAAAGAAGTGGACGCAAAGCGGATTTTCGGCATTATGAGCCTTGGGGTGAAAAAAGATAACGTGGTAACTGTGAAAATCGAAGGAGAGGACGAGGAGACAGCCTGCAGCACTCTGGAAGCATTTTTTAAAGAAAATCTGTAAACAGTAAGGGGTGGCAAAATGATAACATTCAGTGGAAGCAGCGTATTTGGCGGTGTAGCTGCAGGCAGGCTTTTTATTTTCCGGAAAAATGAAAACCAGGTGGAACGACGTCATATTGAAGATGCAGAGCAGGAAATCGCCCGGTTTGAGCAGGGGAAGGAGCTGGCTTTGAAGCAGCTCCAGGAATTATATGAGAAAGCACTGAAAGATGTGGGGGAAGCCAATGCCATGATTTTTGAGGTGCACCAGATGATGCTGGAGGATTTGGATTATCTGGATTCCATTCACTATATGATAAAAGAGCAACAGATCAATGCGGAGTTCGCAGTCGCCCAGACCAGCGATAATTTTGCGGAAATGTTTGCGGCCATGGACGACGCCTATATGCAGGGACGGGCTGCGGATGTGCGGGATATTTCCGAGCGGCTGATTGCCATTCTCAGCGATACCCAGAATAATACATATGCTTTTGAAGAGCCGGTGATAATTGCGGCGGAGGATCTGGCTCCCAGTGAGACCGTGCAGTTTGAGAAAGATAAACTTCTTGCCATTGTGACCCGGCAGGGTTCGGCCAATTCCCATACAGCCATCCTTGCCAGAACCATGGACATTCCGGCGGTGATTCAGGCCAACATTGTTCTGGAGCCGGAATACCATGGGGCATATGTGATTGTGGACGGTTTTACCGGAGAGATTTATCTGGACCCTGACGAAGAAACCAGGAAGAAGATGGAAGTGAAAATGGCGGAGTGCAGGGCGGAGAAAGAGCTGCTGCAGGAACTGAAAGGCAAAGAGGATGTGACACTGGACGGTAAGGAACTGAAACTTTACGCCAATATCGGCAATCCTTCTGACGTAGCCAATGTGCTGCGGAACGACGCCAGGGGAATCGGCCTGTTCCGAAGTGAATTTCTGTATCTGGAAAGCAGTGATTTTCCCACGGAGGAAGAACAGTTTAAGGCTTACCGGGCCGTGGCGGAAAATATGGCGGGAAAGAAAGTGATTATCCGTACGCTGGATATCGGAGCAGACAAAACCGTGGATTATTTTAACCTGGAGAAAGAGGAGAATCCGGCTATGGGATACCGGGCCATCCGGATTTGCCTGAAGCAGCCGGAAATTTTCAAAACCCAGCTCAGAGCCCTTTACCGGGCGTCCAGCTATGGCCAGATTGCCATTATGTTCCCCATGATTACTTCTGTGGAGGAAGTAAGGAAAATTAAAGAAATTGTGGAGGAGGTAAAGCAGGAGCTCACAGAACTTTCCGTTCCATTTAAAGAAGTGGAGCTTGGCATTATGATTGAGACGCCGGCAGCGGTGATGGTTAGTGATGAACTGGCAAAAGAAGTGGACTTTTTCAGTATCGGAACCAACGATCTGACCCAGTATACCCTTGCGGTGGACCGGCAGAATGCAAAACTGGGAGACTTCTACAATCCTCATCACAGAGCGATTCTTAACATGATTGAGATGGTGGTGAAAAATGCCCATGCAGCAGGTATCTGGGCAGGTATCTGTGGAGAACTGGGGGCTGATTTAAGCCTGACGGAGACATTTCTCAAAATGGGTGTGGATGAACTGTCGGTGTCCCCGGCCATGGTACTGCGGGTAAGGAAAATTGTACGGGAAACCCGTACGGAGTGATAAAAAAAGACTGCTGCAGAATCTGATTTTTGCAGCAGTCTTTCTTTTGTCATTTTCTATAACAGAGGAATACCGTGTTTTTCGGTTTCCTGAATTACCTCTTCCTTCCAGAGGGAGGACTGTACCTCGCCGATATGGGCTTTCCGCAGGAAAAACATACAGATACGGGACTGGCCGATGCCGCCGCCGATGGTAAAAGGAAGTTCTTCCTGGAGGATTGATTTCTGGAAAGGCAGTCCGGCCCGTTCCGGACAGCCTGCTTTTTCCAGCTGTTCCAGAAGCGCCTGGCGGTCTACCCGGATTCCCATGGAGGAAAGTTCCAGTGCAATGTCCAGAACCGGATAATATACCACAATGTCGGCATTCAGCGCCCAGTCATCATAGTCCGGCGCCCTGCCGTCGTGGGGTTCTCCGGAAGCCAGCCTGTCGCCAATCTGCATAATGCATACAGCCCCTTTTTCTCTTGCAATCAGCAGTTCCCGTTCTTTCGGACTGCATTCCGGGAACCGGTCTTCCAGTTCCTGAGTAGTGAGAAAGAAAATGTCCTGAGGAAGGATTTCCTCTATGTAATCATAGCGGATGGCCATGTATTTTTCCGTTTTCCGAAGGACTTTGTATACATTTCGGACGGTTTCTTTTAAATATTCCATATTCCGGTCTTCTCTGGAAATGATTTTTTCCCAGTCCCACTGATCTACGAAAATAGAATGGATATTGTCCGTTTCCTCGTCCCGCCGAATGGCGTTCATATCGGTGTAAAGCCCCTCTCCCATGGAAAAACCGTATTTTTTCAGGGCATAACGCTTCCATTTTGCAAGAGAATGCACAATTTCAGCAGGCTTTTCATTCTGCTCTTTAATACCGAAAGTCACCGGGCGTTCCACACCGTTCAGATTGTCGTTCAGACCGGAATCCGGGTCCACAAACAACGGGGCGGAAACACGCTGCAGATTCAGACGTTCCGACAGCAGATTCTGGAAGAAATCCTTCACCGTCTTGATGGCAACCTGGGTATCGTGCAAATCAAGCTGAGGCTGGTAATTGTCAGGTATAATCAAATGTTTCATAACTGTCTCCTTATATGAAGTTCTTTTCAGATCCGAGTATTATTATATGCCTGCAAAAGGATTTTTTCAACAAGGTTGTGGAAGATTTACCATACTTATTTGTGAAGAGTTGGCTGCCCAATACAAAAATCAACAGAACCGGGACACGATCAGGGTATGTTTCTTTCCTTTGCAGAGTTAAGAATTGGTTATAATTTTGTCGGGGAACTGTAAGTCGTTTCCGTATTTCCCATTTCCTGAAAATTTGTTTTTAGTGGCATTTTGCAGGAAAATATGATAAAATTTAATAGAAGAAGGAGATATATACAAGATGGAAGTTGATATCGTAATTGATAAAATTACGGACTGTCTGATAGATACCCGAACGGGCAGGGAAGTGGAAACAGAATACCGAATGCGTGAAGTACCAATCAGACCGAAGGATTATAAAAGGTGGAAATTTAACTGGAGTACTACAGAGAAAAACGGGTATAGTATATATGAGCTGTTTGTAAAAAATGATGATACGGTTCAGGGCAGGATTTCTTTGAAAATTGATGGTGGTGTAGCTGATGTGGAGATTGTTAAAACAGCACCGTATAATTACAGTCATAAAGGCATTTGTGCAGGCGTTGGTGCACATTTATTTGCCATAGCCTGTCAGGTAAGCCTTGATGCAGGGTGGACGGGGTAGTGGCGTTTTACATCTAAGAGCGATTTGGTGGGATATTATATGGAAAAATTAAACGCAGTGGAGATTATGCCAGGAAGAATGGTTATTTTTGAAAATGCTGCACAGATATTGTTAGATAAATATATGAGAAAGTAGGTGGTGGTATGTTGGCAATGGAACGAAAGCTGGTAGATTTTACACATGATATTTCTTATTATGCAAAAGACAGCAGGCTAACGGGAGAACCGGACGGTAAGCGCTATAAATGGAAAGAGATGATCGAAAAGTTCAAGCTGTTGGGCAGACCTCTTGCAGACGAAGAAGCAGAGGAATTTAGAATAAGATAATTAAAAACATCAATCAGGGAGCAGAGATTCGAGAGAGTCCCTGCTTTTTGTACGCAAAATGAAACTTATCACCTGACAATGTTGCACAGATTTGCTGAAAACCGGAAAAAGGTGTGATATAATTTGCCTTGAGAAGGAAGGAGGGCCATTATAGTGTTGATGGATTTCGTACAGCAGATGGAATGGATGGCGAGAATTTTACTGGCAGGCTTCTGCGGAGGCCTGATTGGTTATGAGCGGGAAAGCCGGAAGAAAACAGCGGGTCTCCGCACCCATGTGATTGTGGCCGTTTCCTCAGCATTGATGATTGTGCTGTCCAAATACGGATTCCAGGACGTGGTAGGGCAGTATGTGCGGGTGGACCCGGCCAGGATTGCGGCGGGGGCAGTGGCTGCCATTGGATTTCTGGGCTCCGGGGTTATCTTTTCCCGTAATAAAAATGTGAGCGGAATCACCACATCGGCCGGAATATGGGCTACGGTAGGCGTGGGAATGGCAGTGGGAGCCGGTCTGTATGTAATCGGAATCTGTACTACGGTCATTGTGGTTCTGGTGGAAATTTTTCTGGGACGCCAGGGCAAACTGTCCCATATTATAAAAGATGTGTACGAGGTGGAAGTGGAGTATATCTTTACTACGGATGCCGGGAGCCGGATTGGCGGAGAGATAAAAAGAGAGCTGGAAGAGGTGTACAAATGCCGGATTTTAAAGTTCCGCACCAGGAAGAAAGGGAACCGCATCCGGCTGGAAATGCTGGTACGGACGTCTCATGGGAAAGAACTGTTCCACCTTACGGAATTTGCGGAAAAATATCCGGAAATCAAAAGAATTGAAATATAGGATCAGGTGAAAATATGGCGCAGATTATGACAGAAAATTCAACAGAAGCAGCAAAGATAAAACTGGAACATTTAAAACAGAATCTCAGAGAGCCGGGAAGGGTGGCAATCGCTTTTTCCGGCGGCGTGGACTCCACTTTTCTGCTGAAAACAGCTCAGGAAGTTCCCGGAGTGCAGGTACTTGCAGTTACGGCCAGGTCTGCTTCCTTTCCCGGACGGGAGCTGGAAGAAGCCAGGGAATTTTGCCGGAAAGAGGGAATCCGCCAGATTGTGTTTGCATTCCGGGAACTGGAAATTGAAGGATTCCGGCAGAATCCGCCCAACCGCTGCTATTTTTGCAAAAAGGCATTTCTGGAACAGGTCAGGGAGATTGCCGCAGAACAGGGGATGGCTTATGTGGCGGAAGGCTCCAATGTGGACGACGAAGGGGACTACAGACCCGGTATGCAGGCAGTGGCAGAACTTGGAATCAGAAGCCCTCTGCGGGAAGCCGGACTGACCAAACAGGAAATCCGTCTGCTTTCCAGAGAGATGGGGCTGGATACCTGGGAGAAACCTTCCTTTGCCTGTCTGGCTTCCCGGTTTCCTTACGGGGAAGTTATCACAAAAGAAAAACTTGCCATGGTGGAGCAGGCGGAACAGCTTCTGATGGAGCTGGGCTTTGCCCAGTTCCGGGTACGGATACATGGAACCATGGCCAGAATCGAAGTGCTGCCGGAAGATTTTGAAAAACTGTTTCCGGAAGAAATCAGGAGAAGAATTATCGGGCAGTTCCGGGAATACGGATTTACTTATGTGTCTGTGGACATGGAGGGCTACCGTACCGGAAGCATGAACGAAATCCTGTAAAAAAACTTTACAAATGAAGATGTCAATGGTAATTTAGTACATATGATATAGTATGTTACTTATGAAAGATAAGGCATTAACTATGCATAAATATTTTGGATGTTTATGTGTGTTAGTGCCTTTTTTTCTTCTATAAGGACCAGGGTGTCAGAAGCACCTGAATTTTATTAAGGCCCTCATGCACATACTCCGGATATTTAAATATAAAAAAGGAGAAGAGATATGAAAGACAAAATTTTTGGTGTGTTGCAGTATGTGGGAAGATCCTTCATGCTCCCGATTGCGATTCTCCCGGTAGCAGGACTTTTGCTGGGAATCGGCGGTTCCTTTTCCAACGAGACCATGCTGGAGACCTATGGCCTTCTGGACGTGATGGGGCCGGGAACCGTATTTAACGGTATTTTCAAAATCATGAGCGAAGCGGGCGATATCGTCTTTGCCAATCTGCCCATTATTTTTGCCATGGGCGTTGCCATCGGTATGGCCAGAAAGGAAAAAGATGTGGCCGCTTTGTCTGCGGTGGTGGCGTTTTTTATTATGCACGCCTCTATCAGAGCGCTGATTAACATCAACGGCGGGCCGGAAAATATGCTGGATTCCCAGTCTGGCGCTGGACAGGACAAAATCCTTATCCTCCACGCCGGTAAGCATGATTACCGGTATGTCCGCCATATCATCCATCCCACGTATTTCCTGCAAGGTTTCAATACCGTTCTTTTGCTCCATCTGAATGTCCGGCAGAATCAGGTCCGGCTTCTCCAGTTCCAGATACTTCAGAGCACGTATTCCTGAATTGACAGTGATTACGTCATAATCATTTTGCAGGGTATTTGAAATTCCTGTTAAGACAATAGCATTATCGTCTACCGCTAAAATGCGCTTTTTGGAATCGCTGCATTCTGTTTGACTCATTTGACTTCCTCCTCTTTTTTGAGTATGCTCAGAAGCTGACTCAGCAAATCTTCCGCGTTGTCATCTTCATATAATCTCAGTTGATTCCGTATCTGCAAAAGACGTTTTCCGATGTCTTCCGGCAGTTCATGAAGCAGCATTCTGTCCACTCGTTCCGCACATTGCCGGGAACGGAAATGCTTCAGTTCTTCCAGAGCTGCCGCAGTCTGTTCTGTCAGCTCCTGAATGGGCAGACCGGGAAGTTTTTCTGCCCCGTCATTCTCCTGTCTGCGTCCTTCCAGAAACTGTTCGATATTTGCCAGAAGGGTTTCATATTCTGCCATCAGCACTGGAAACTGCACCGTGATAAATGCCCGGTCTCCCTGTGCGGCGGCATTTTCCTGCGCACGGGCCAGAGCTGAGACGTCCATGGCTCCGATATTGGCAGATGCGCTTTTAAGTCCGTGCAGTTCTATCTGATAGCGTAAAATATCTGAATCCACAAGCTCATGCAGAAGTTCTGTTTTGCGCTTGCCGTCCATGCAATAAAGCTCCAGCAGATCCACAAAGCTGTCTTCGTCGCCGGAATAATATTCCATGGCGGCGTCCATGTCCACTCCGTCAATCTGGAATTCCGACGGGTCCGGAGGTTTGGAAATGAAATCCTGAAAACCGCATTTCAGAAAATGCTCCCGCATACCTTCCATGGCATTGGCGGTCAGTGCAACCATAACAGGCGCGGTTCCGTTTTCCCCGCAGTCTCTGCGGATAATTTCCGCCGCCTCAATGCCGTCCATGCCGGGCATCATATGATCCATAAAGATAATATCATATCGGATATTGCGCACCAGCTCAATGGCTTCCGGTCCGCTTTCTGCTTCTGTCAGATCAAAGGCATAATTTTTCAGAAATCCTCTGGCAACCTTGTGGTTGATGACATTGTCGTCCACAATAAGCACCCGGATACCGGGGGCGGTAAAAGTATCTGTGATTTTCTGTTCTGTCTGCGGAAGTTCCGGCATCTCCGAAATCGGGCGTCTGTCCACGATTTTCTGGAGAACAGTAATTGTAACGGTGGTTCCCTTACCATAGGTGCTTTGTAAATCAATGGTGCCTTTCATCAATTCCACCAGATGTTTTACAATGGCAAGTCCCAGTCCCGTACCCTCTGTACTTCGGTTCCGTCTGGAATCCACCTGACGGAAATCTTCAAATATTTTCTCAAGGTCTTCTTCCCGGATACCGCATCCGGTGTCTTCCACGCAGAAGGTAAGCAGTTCCTTATACTCATTTACACCTGGTTTTCCGGTTATATATACCCGTACGTATCCTTTTTTCGTGAATTTAATGGCATTGTTGAGAATGTTAATCAGAATCTGTTTGCTTCTTCCGTCGTCACCGTTGTAGCGACATGGAATCGTCTGGTCGCATTCATATTTGAGGATAATTCCCCGTTGGGAAGCCGCCATATCCATAATTCCCACAATCTCGTTTGCGATAACTTTTATGTAGTAATCTTCGTACACCAGTTCCGTTTTACCGGCTTCCACTTTGGACAGGTCCAGAATGTCATTGATAATTGCCAGCAGATTTTTTGCCGCAGACTGCACGTCTTTGGCATGGGCATAGATTTCCGTGTCTCCGCATTCTTCCATGATAATATCATTCAGACCGATAATGGCGTTCATGGGAGTGCGTATCTCGTGGGACATATTGGCAAGAAATTCACTTTTTGCAATGCTGGCTTTTTCTGCCTGCTGGCGTACGCGTTTGATTTCATTGATATAGGCTTTTGTATCAGTCATATCCAGAATTAAAATAGTACAGCCCTGTATCCTGCCGTTTTCATCTACAATATGTCTGCTGTGGCTTTCATAATGCCGCTCATGGATGGAAAAGCTTTTTCATCGAGCATTTCCTCCTGAAAATCTTCCACCACCCGGATGTTTTCTCCCAGTTTATGAGCAGGCAGACGGGTGAAAATTTCTGCCGCTGCTTTGTTATAGCTCACCAGCCGGTCATGGTCGTCCAGCGTAATTACGTCGTCGCCCAGACTTTCCAGAACTTTTGCCGCCGCCAGATGGCGGAAATCATAATTACGCCGGCTCCAGACCACGATGACTACCAGAGACATGGAAATGGTCAGTGTTACCGGTGTGAAATCGAATATTTTCACCAGTTTACAGATATAGGCTATCAGCACAATAACAGGGAGGGTGGAAATTCCAAGAATTGTCCAGTACTGCCGGTTGACCTGCCGATCGGACCGTCCGCGGATGGCGCTCAGTAATGTGAAGATACAAAGCGCATGGGGAATGATAATACGGCTGAACAGAAAAAACACATACAGCGGGCCGTAGGTAATACTGACATAATGAAATCCATCCGTATCTGCCAGCCACCGGACGTCCTGATAGAAAAGGCCGTTCCAGTTAAAAAAGACCGTGGGCAGAATAAAGAAACTGATTACGCTGAGAACATTTAAAAGTGTCTTCGGCGGAGTGATATAACAGTAAATATAGATAAACCAGCAATAACAAAGAGGAACAAAGGCAGAACCCAGATTTTCCACAGTTACTGCCGTCATGGCAGCTTCCACCGTAGGCGCGGTCAGCTCCAGCAGATAGCCCGCGTTCTGTATCAGTGAACCGCACAAAATAAAGATTAACAGTTTTTGTTCTCTTGCGCCATCTCCGTTCAGGAGAAGCAGCAGCGCTATTATAGTCAGGCAAATGCCAAAACATTCCACAAAAATAACAAAATTTACCATGTGATGTTTACGTCCTCCTGCCGGTGGCAAACCCGGAACGGATATCCGGCGGATACCCCGGAATATTTTACCCCAAACATACAATATTACAATTTTGTCCCGGTGCCAAGAAATAGCGTATAACAGTTTCTTAAAATAAGTAATAACCGAAATTACAGCCCTGGCAGCGTGCTTTCCGGTTCCCTGTTCAGCAGAAACAAATTCTTTTGTAAAAGGAAAAATACCTGTTGAAATTCTCTTTAAAAGAGAATAAAATAAATGCTATATACAGGATGGAAAGAATGATGAGGAAGACATATGATTACATATACATGCAGAAACAGGAATCAGGAAACGGGTGAACCCCTGCCCTGCACCAATGCCGAATGCGAGACCAGCGTCTGCCCTTCCTGCGGCGGCAGGGCGGAAGCGGTGTCGGAGATTTACTGGTGCGACTCCTGCCGGATTCCCCTTTACGAAAGCCGGTGCAGTCTGTGCGGCCGGGAAGGAAGGCGTCTGACTACGGATATCCGCCCGGTGTTTCCGGAGGAACGTCTTCTGGTGGAAATTATTTTGGGGAAGCCTTTTGCATACCTGGAAGGGTCTGTGTGGAATGGGGCCGGGAACCATTATTTTGTAAACGGACATAAGATTCCTTTTTCAGTGGGCGGTCTGAAAGACAGGGACTGCCGCGCTATCCGGAGTCAGTATGAGGAATTAAAGCACCGGAATACGGAAGAGTATTTTGAGACATACCGGCAGCGTTTTGTGAGGGCAAACCGTTCCAGGTATGAGAAGATTCTGGAAGAGGCAGGTTCCTATATCCGGGAAAAGGCCGGGAACACACCCATATTGGACATGTTTGTATCTTTCAGCGGCGGTAAAGATTCCACGGTTACCTCCGATCTGGTTATCCGGGCCCTGGGACGTCCGGAACTCATGCACATTTTCGGAGACACCACGCTGGAATTTCCTTTCACGTATGAATATGTAAAACGGTTCCGGAAAGCGCATCCCAGAACACCCATGGTTTCCGCCCGGAATAAGGAAAAAGATTTTGAGACTCTCTGCAGGCTCACAGGGCCGCCCAGCCGGGTCATGCGCTGGTGCTGCACCGTGTTTAAAACAGGTGTGATTCAGAAGAAAATCCGGGCTTTGTTCCGGGAAAAAAATCAGATTCTTACTTTTTACGGAATCCGGCGCAGTGAGTCGACCAGCAGAAGCAAGTATGACAGAGAATCGGACAGTCCCAAAATTACCAAACAGAGAATTATTTCTCCGGTCATTGACTGGATGGATTTTGATATCTGGCTGTATCTTTTTACCAGAGAGCTTGATTTTAATGAGGCGTACCGGCTGGGGTATTCCAGAGTAGGCTGCTGGTGCTGTCCCAACAACAGCGAGTGGTCGGAATTTCTTTCCTCCGTGCATATGCCAAAGCAGTCGGAACGGTTTTACAGGCTGCTGGTGGAATTTGCGGAAAGTATCGGCAAAGAAGATGCGCAGGATTATGTGCGGGAGGGAGGATGGAAAGCCAGACAGGGCGGGAACGGTGTGGCTTATGCAGAGAAATCGGTGGTGTCTTTCCGGCCCTGTGCCACGGAAGAAAATACCTTTTATTATGATTTGCAGCGTCCTGTTTCCGAGGAACTGTACGAATTGTTCCGGCCCTTCGGCTATCTGAATTCTGACATGGGCCGCGCCGGAATGGGAGAAGTATATGTGCTGAGCGCAAACGGAGAGGTACTCTTAAAACTGCAGGGACGTCCGGGTTCCCGGAACTTAAAGGTGACGATTCTGAATGTCAGGATTGCAGGAGCCAGAGATTTGAAATCTGCAGAGGAACGTATAAAATGCCAGCTTACCAAGTATCAGATGTGTATGGGCTGCCTGGCCTGCGAGAGTGTGTGCAGATATAACGCCCTTTCGGTCAGAGAGAAGAAGACAGGCGGTACGGAATACCGCATTTCAGACGAAAAGTGCCTGCGGTGCGGCGCATGTGTGAACCATTTTACCGCAGGATGTTACATGAGAAAAGTGCTTTCCATCAGAAGAACATGAGGAGACAGAAAATGAAGCATTCCGTTCGTTTCAAAGGACATGAAAGTTTTATTATAAGAGAAGGATGGCTGAACAAAGGGCTGCGGGAGGTCAAAAGAAATCCCAGAGTCTTTTTTGAAAATTATGGTGCGGACGCTCTGGGCGTAGGGCCCAATATGGCAAAATCCATTCGGTACTGGCTCAAATGCAGCGGACTTTCGGATGAGAGCGTCCGTACGGTGGTCAGGCTTACGGAGCTGGGAGAAATGATTCTGCAGAAAGACCCGTATTTTGAGGAAATGTTTTCTCTGTGGATTGTTCACTGCAATATTGCCAGAAACCGGAGTCAGGCCACTGCCTGGCAGTTGTTTTTCAATGAATTTGGCTATGGGGAATTTACCGGAGAAGAACTGGAGCGGAGAATGATGGAACTGGCAGGAACCGCAGCAGGGGAACAGAAGGTGTCCGCCCGCTCTGTGAAGGACGACTGTGATGCCATTTTGCGTATGTACGGGCGGAAGGCCGCCAGGGGCAGCAACCCGGAGGAGAAGAACGTCAGTCCTTTTGGGGCGCTGGAACTGCTGAAACAGACAGAAGAAGGATATGAGAAAGCCCAGCCCCGGCTGAACAGGCTCCCGGCGGAAATCGTGCTGTATCTTATGGCCGGCCGGGCCAGAGCAGAGAGAGGAATTCATATAGAAGATTTGCTGACGCAGGAAAACGGTCCGGGAAATATACTGAATCTGAAGCGTACCGGCCTGATGGAACTGCTGGAACAGCTGGAATGGGCCGGGAAAATTGTTCTGAACCGCACCGCCGGGCTGGATATGGTATATCTGCCGGGGATGACGACTCCGGGCCAGGTACTGCAGGAGCACTATTACGGGAATTCCGGCAGCAGGAAAGGCAGCCTGCCGGGTCATGGCAGATAAGGGCAATCAGAGGCCGGAGGGGAAAGAAAACATGGAACACTTAAAACAATATATCAGTATCAACAGCCGGTTTCAGAAATCTGTGAACCTGAGCCTGGATCTGGGAAATGCCCTGCGGATTGGAAGTTACATTCCCACCCGTGCTTCTCTGCAGATTTTGAAATATTATCTGAACAATATCCTGGAAAATACGGGAGAAAATGCAACCGTTCTGATTGGGCCGTACGGAAAAGGGAAATCCCATCTTCTGTTGCTGCTGCTGGCTTTTCTGCAGGGGGAACAGTCAGGGGCCCTTTCGGTACTGTCACGGACAGAGCAGACGGACAGAGAAGCGGCAGAGATGATACGCCGCATCTATCGGGAGAAAAAACGCTTTCTGCCCGTACTGGTATCAGGAAGGGGAACAGATTTGAACCACTCTTTTCTGTACGGACTAAAGGAAGGGCTGGAGCGGGAGAACCTTAAGGATTTGATTCCCGAAAATAATTACTCGGAAGCACTGAAAACCTTAAAGCTGTGGCGGCGGGAGTATCCGGAAGTTTACCGTCAGTGGGAGGAATTTCTGGCAGACCGGGGAGAGACGTCTGTGAATGTGAGAAAAGGGCTGAACAGAATGGATGAGAGAGCCATGGGCCTGTTCCTGGAGTGTTACCCCCGTCTGACAGCAGGAAGCCGGTTTCTGCCCATGTTCCAGTCAGACGCCATGAGCGTTTACCGGCAGGTGGGAAGAAAGCTGACGGAACAGTATGGCTATGCAGGGATTGTGATGGTTTTTGATGAGTTCAGCAAGTATATGGAAGGCCACGGAACAGAACATTTTGCCAGAGACATGAAGACACTGCAGGATATGTGCGAACTGGCCAACAGCAGCGGAGAGCAGAACCTGCACCTGATACTTGTGGCTCATAAGAGTATCCACGAGTACGAAAAAGGTCTGGACAGACTGATACAGGACACATTCCGCGGCGTGGAGGGACGCCTCCGGGAAGTGAGATTCCATGACTCTGCCAGAACACACTATGAGCTGATTGCAAATACCCTGTGTAAGAAAGAGCCGGAATTTTCAAAGGAATTTTCAGAATATAAGAAAGAAACCGGATATCAGGAAATTCTGGAACAATCTTATGGTCTGCACTGGTTTTCCTCCATGTTTCCGGAATATGAAGGCTACGAACAGGTGATGGGAAAGGGATGTTTTCCTCTGACGCCTGTGTGCGCCGCCATTCTTCTGCACATCAGCGAGCGGGTGGCCCAGAATGAACGCACCGTTTTCACTTTTCTGGCCGGACGGGAGCGGGGAAGTTTGCCGGGGCTTCTGGAGGAAACATCCGAATGCTGTGTGGGAGCAGATGCTGTATACGATTATTTCAGACCTCTGTTCCGGGAGAGCAGCGACCAGCCCAGAATCCATAACGAATGGCTGAAGGCAGACTATGCTTTAAAGCAGACGCAGGATCCGGCGGAACAGAAGATTATCAAGGCCCTGGGGCTGCTTCGGATGATTCATCAGGAAGAGGAACTTCCGGCAGTGGAAGCTGTCATATGTCCTGCACTGGGAATGAGAAAGGATACCTGTCAGAAGGCCCTGGAATCTTTGAAGCAGCAGGAACTGATCCTGTTCCGGAGCAGTATGGGCGTCTATGGATTTAAAAATCATACCGGGCTGAATATAGACCGGGAGATTGAAGCGGAGATGGCAAAACAGCCGGAAAAATTTCCGGTCTGCAGTTATCTGGACCGTATCTCAGATTTGGAATATGTCCTGCCCAGACAGTATAATCAGGAGCGGAATATGACCCGGTATTTCCGGTACGAATTTTTAGCGGCGGAGGATTTTTTCCGGATGGAAACAGTATCTTATCTGTTTGAGGAAGCGTTTTCAGACGGGAAAATACTGGCTCTGGTCAGTGAGGAAGAAATGGATTGGGAGAAGGTCAGAGAGAAGACGGAGAGCCTTCAGGATGACAGAATTGTGGTGCTGGTGCCGGAACATGGGTTTGATATGGTAAAGCACATACGGAAACTGGCAGCAGTTTACAGTCTGAAACAGCGGGTTGCATCTGCAGAAGAACATAAGGTGCTGCTGCGGGAACTGGAGCTGTATGAGGAAGATATTGTGTTTGAAATCAATGCTTCTCTGGAACGGGATTTTGTGCCGGGGGACGGAAAGTGCGGCGTGGCCCGGAAAGGGGAGCCGGTACGCACTTTTGCAAGGGAGATGGATTTTAACCGGATGCTGAGTGAAATCTGTGAGCAGTATTACGCTTTTTCTCCTGTTGTCAATCATGAGCTGTTGAATATCCAACATGTGTCCGGCCAGTATCTGCGGGCCAGAAATAAAGTGGTAAATGCTCTGCTGCGGGAACGGGCAGAAATATTCCGGCAGGGGACTGCTCCGGAACATATGGTGTACCGGGCTGCTTTTGTGAGAACGGGAATTCTGGATACTCATTATGAGAAAGATACGGGCTGCGGCAGGATTCTGGATGAAATCGACGGATTTCTGGTACGGTGTATTGGCCGGCGCAGAACCTTTCAGGAACTGTATCAGAGGCTTCAGGGCAGGGATTACGGGGTACGCAAAGGGATTTTGCCTCTGTTTCTGGCACAGCGCCTGGGGATGGCAGAGGGGATTCCGGTCATCTATCTGCAGAAAAAAGAACTGGAAGTCAATGAGGAAGTGTTAAACAGCGTCAATGATTTTCCCCAGGATTATGAATTATACCTGGAGCCGGAAAGCGGGAAAAAGGAGCGGTATTTAAGAACACTGGAAGGAGCATGGCCGGAAGAAGGTCCCTCGTCCAGCCGGCAGAACCGCTGGATTCAGCTTATGGAACACATGCAGAAATGGTACCGTTCCCTGCCAAAATATGCAAGAGTAGCCAGGATATTTCCGGAAGAGGAACAGAAGAAGGCAGAACGTTTCCGGAGCCTGCTGAAACGAAGCGACTTAAATCCCAGAGAATTTCTGTTTGAGCGGATTCCGGAACTTATGACGGGAACAGGTCAGGAGCCGGATTTACAGAAAGCGGCCGAACAGGTCCTTGCGGTCAGAAACCGGATGGAGCAGGCATTTTCCCGCCTGCAGTCCTGCGTGGCTGAGGATGTACGCAGCATATTCGGGGGAAAAGAACAGGAAAGCCTGAAAGGCTGCCTGCTGTCCTGGTATGGGAAACAGGGAGCCGGGGAACCGGAATACATTCTGAATAAAGACGCCCACAGTTTTCTGGAATACCTGAAAAATCTGAACACCAATGATGAACTGGAAATGATATCCTGCCTTTCCAGGCTGCTGCTGGATTTGTCCATGGAGGACTGGAACGATGATACGCCGGAAGTGTTTCTGGAAAAAATGCGGAGGGTAAAACAGGAAGTGGAACAGACAGCGGAGCGCAGGGGAGAGCAGGGAACAAAGACCATTATACTGATGGACGAGCAGGGGCAGCGTATAAAGCGCAGTTACCAGGCGGAAATTTCCGATACGACCAGCAATTTTCTGAAAAATATGATTGACGAAGCCATGGAGGATTTTGAAGATACCCTGGAGACCAGTCAGAAAGTGGCGGTGCTGGCGGAAGTGCTGCAGGAGCTGATGAAAAGGCAGTAGCAAAAGAGAGGCTGCGGATACCTGTTATGGAGGAAATATGAGAGAGTTAATTTATCTTGACAATGCATCCACCACGTTCCCAAAACCGGAGTCTGTATACCGGGCCATGGAAGAAGCCGGAAGGCATCTTGCAGTCAATGCCGGACGGGGTTCTTACCGGCTGGCGCGGGAAGCCTTTCGGCTGACAGAGGACACCAGGGAGGAAATCCTTCGTCTGGTTCAGGGAAATTACGGGGCGGAGACGGTGTTTACGCCTTCTGCCACCATTGCCTGCAATCAGGTACTGGGCGGCCTGAACTGGAAGCCGGAGGATGTGGTTTATGTAACGCCCTTTGAACACAACGCTGTCATACGGGTGCTTTATCATCTGCAGAAACAGTACGGATTTGAAACAGAGGAACTGGCGGTTGACAGAGACTCCCTGGAACCGAATATGGAGAAAATCAGGTATCAGTTTCTGCGGAAACCGCCTGCGGCGCTGATTATGAATCATGTCAGCAATGTGACCGGAGCCATAATCCCCTGGCAGCATATTGCAGAACTGGCAGAGGAATATCAGCCCGTTGTAGTTGTGGACGGTTCCCAGGCCCTGGGTCTGGTGCCGGTGTGCCTGAAACATACGAATGCGGATTTTTATATTTTTGCAGGCCATAAGACATTGTACGGGCCTCTGGGAATCGGAGGTTATGTCAGTAACAGGAGAAAAAAGCTGAAACAGATTTTATTCGGCGGGACGGGAAGCGATTCTCTCAATCCGGAAGTCAGCCCGGAAGATGTGAGAGGATACGAACCGGGAAGCATGAATATCACAGCCATTGCAGGCCTTAAGGCAGCCGTAGAAGAAGCTGTCTGTCCGAACCCAGGAGAAAGGCTGAGAGAAGAGCAGAGGCTGCGGGACTATCTGCTGGAGAATCTGAGCCGGATACCGGAAATCATATTGTATCCCCCTGTCCATTCGGAATCTGCGGGGATTCTGTCTCTGAATATAGAAGGATATCAGGCCGAAGAAGTGGGGATTCTGCTGGACCGGGAATATGGGATTGCAGTGCGGACAGGGTATCACTGTGCGCCTCTGATACATAAATATCTGAGAGATAAGGAATACGGCGGTACGGTACGGGTAAGCCTGGGGCGTTTTACTGGAGAGAAGGAACTGGATTTGTTTGTTGAGGCCCTGGAGGAGATTGCGGCAGGCTGACAGTTGTAACGTGAAGCACGAAAGAGGAGGGTTTTTATGAGAGCAGAGGCAAAGTCAGTAAAAGAAATCTTTGGCGGAGGGCCTCAGAAGCTGGTTGTGCCCTTTTTCCAGAGAAGGTATGTCTGGAAAGAAGAGAACTGGAAAGAACTGCTGGAATCCATCGAAGGGAACCGGGAAGTCCAGGTGTTTCTGGGTTCCATTATTATCAAATGGGGAAAGAGCCGGGAACCGTCGGAGGCGGCTATTGTGGACGGGCAGCAGAGACTCACCACAATTTCATTGCTGACCAAAGCAATTTATGATGAATTTGACGATGAAATGCGCCAGAATGTGAGGGATACCATACAGAATGTTCTGTTTTACAAAAGGAATACCACGGATTCCCTGAAAGACAGCGAAATTAAGATTTCTCATTCCAGAGTGGACAGGGGCAGCTATGAAGCTATTATAAGGCAGGGCGTGTTTGAGGGGAACAGGCCGGAAATGGAAGCCAAAAAAGAGGGCTCTCCTCAAATCAGACAGTGCTATCATTACTACCGCAGGGTGCTCCATAAAAAAGACCAGCAGGAACTGAAAGATATTTTTGATATTATGTACAATGACAATAACAAAATGCTGGTAAGAATTGAGCTTATGGAGCATGACGTGAACGAGCAGTCTATTTTTGATACCATCAACCGGGCGGGAGCCCGTCTGAGCACTGCGGATATTATTAAAAACAATCTGTTTCAGGGATTTATGGAGAGCTGCGGAACTGACAGCAGAAAACAGCAGGAAGTAAGCGAAATTTATAATGAAAAATGGGACAGAATCTTTTATTCCGAGGACGGGGAAAACGAATGGGATTTCAGGCGGCGTTTTGGAAATGTGGACAGAAATAATCTGGAATTTCTGCTGTACTGTGTGGCCTGTATAAAATGGGAAAAAGGAGAGAAAGGGGACAGCCGGGAGTTTTTCGGAAATCTGGATAATGTTTATACCAGAGAAACCGCGTCTTATGATTTTTCCGATTACGGTATGCTGATAAATGAAATCTATGAGTATGCAGAGCTGTTCAGTAACTATATTACAGGTTTGAATCTGGTGATGAATGACAAGGAAAAAGTGGAAAGCGCGTACTTTTCATGGCAGGAGGACGTGAGGCGTCTTTTGCTGGTTCTGGAAGAATTCGGCATACAGATGTTCTATCCTTTTATTCTGAAAATGTTAAAAGAGGCCGGAGGAAATCTGCAGGATGAAACATTAAGAAAACAGTGCCGGATACTGGAGTCTTTTGTTATCCGGAGAAGGATTATGGGAACCAGCGTTTCGGATTATGCGTCAAAATGCAGTCTGATTTTGAATCAGGGAGCCGGAAAGTTATGTTCCGCTGCGGGAGAAAAGGAAATCAGCATCAGTGACGGAGAAGTCAGAAGGCAGCTTACGAAAATGAAAAATGATACGGCCAAAATGCTTTTATTTCTGACAGAACTTTCCCGCAGAAATAAGAATTCCGACGAGATAGCCCTGACTTACACTTATACGCTGGAGCATATTATGCCCCAGAAATGGCAGGAAAACTGGCAGGTGCCAAAAGAACAGGCAGAGAACCGTCAGAATCATATCAACGATTTGGGCAATCTGACTCTTTTGAGAAATTCTCTGAACAGTTCCGTGCGCAATATGGATTTTAAGACGAAGATAGAGGGCATTCCAAAATCGGGGCGGCAGAGAGCCAGAGAAGGATATAAAGGCAATGTATCTCTGAAAATTACGGAAGAAATTATTGAGCAGTATGAAGCCGGCAGAACTAAGTGGAACGAAGCCAGGATTGATGAGAGGAGAGAACAGCTTGCGGAAGAAATACTGACGCTGTGGCCTTTGTATACGGAAAAAACGGAATGAAAGAAATACTGGCGTTGTGGCCTTTGTATGCGGAAAAAACAGAATGAAAGAAATACTGGCGCCGTGGCCTTTGTATATAGAAAAACAGAGTGAAAGAAATACCGGACAGCATTGTCAGAAGGAGAAGGGAAATGAAGGAAATCAGAAAAGAGTTACTGCAGGAAATGACATTTCAGGTGCTGCATATGGAGCGGAAAAATCTGCGGAGCAAAGCCAGGAGCGACCAGAAAATGTCGGAGGAACTTCAGAAAATTATTGTGGAATATGCCAGGAGGAATCAGTAAGCCTCACGGCAGGGGCTGACTTACCGGGTGCGGGGAAAGGAGAAGGTATGCGGTTTGAGCGTATTGCCCTGCATAATTTTATGCGTTATAAGGGCGAAAACAGGATAGAATTCAGTTGTGAAAAAGAGAGAAATGTAACGGTTGTTCTGGGGGATAATACCGTTGGGAAAACCACAATTGCCCAGGCATTCCGCTGGTGCCTGTACGGAGCTGTGCTGACGGAACGGGGGAAGGGTCAGGAAGAATATCAGCTTCTGAACAATGACGTACTGGCTTTGATGGATGCAGACAGCAGATCCAGCGTCCGGGTGGAACTGGTGGCTTCGGACGAAGAAAAGCGTTATATCATTCGGAGAGAGGTTGTATATACCCGTTCGTATCCCCGGCTGGCGGCAAAAGAATTTCAGAAGAAGCTGACCATGTATATTGCAGATATTGGAAGCAGCCAGCCATTGACTGAGGTGGAAGAACGGAAGGTGGATGAACTTATCCACGAGCTGTTTCCCGGAAATCTGTCCCACTATTTTCTGTTTGACGGGGAACGGTGGAACGATATTACCGTAAACGGAGTCCGGGAAAATATCAGAGATTCCGTACATATTCTTACAGGCCTGTCTGCATACCAGGCGGCCATGAGACATCTGAAAGATATGGGCTCTTATTCTGTCATTCATAAATTTAAAAAGAAAATAACGGGCTCCGGAAATCTCTATGACAATCTGGAAGCAGAATGCAGAAGTTGTGAACGGAAAACAGAAGCCTGTAAAAAAGATCTGGAAACGATTGAAATCAACATCATAAACAGCAGTAAAAAATATCAGGAAGTGCAGGAATATCTGGAGACAAACCGGAATACGGAAAACCTGCAGAATCAGTACCGGAATCTGGGGATTGTAAAAAGAACCCAGAGAGATAGATGGCTCAGCGAACGGAAAATGATGGTCAGGGAATTCAGCGATAAAGCCTTTATGCTTTTTGCAGAACCTCTGATAGAAGCATCGGCGGAACTGGTAAAATCTGTGGCCGGGGAGCGGCGGGATGTTCCCCATATGCGGCAGGCAACCATAGATTATATTATGAAAAGCGGCAGATGCATCTGCGGAACCTGCCTGAAGCCGGGAACGCCGGAATGGGACTGTCTGCTGGAACAGAAAAATTATCTTCCTCCGGCAGATATCGGCTCTCTGCTGGGAGAATTTGAACGCACTGCCGCAAAATGGAAAAACCGGGTGAAAAACCTGC
>CATLIX010000062.1 GCA_949959185.1 uncultured Eubacterium sp.
CAAAGCATTTAACTGGAAATATGCTGGTTAAAAACAGCCTTGATAGTATATGAGCATCAAAAAAACGCTGTACTAGTCATCTAAACCTCTTGCAAATCATTCTCCCACCAACAAACCACTTGACAGTAAGAATAATCGCACTTAAACGACTGTTATCAATTTGTTATCAAAAGACCTTTCCAAAGTCCGCAAACCCGCATAAATACTAGGTTTGCTAAGCATTTTTGCTTATTCGAACTCAATCGTTGCGGGTGCAGATCACGCTGACGGAATTATCGCAGAACTCCGCAGTTATATTGAAAAGGGTTATGACCTGATTCTGACCTCACATTACACACCGGAGGACTTAAAAGACGCACAAACGAAAATCGACTATCTGGAAAATCTGAAAAAGATTGCGGCAAATTGTGCGGATGCTGACATCTTTAAAACAGAGGTACAGAAAGAATACCCCGCATACCCATTTATCAAACAGGGTTAAAAAACTTGTCCAGTTTATTGTAACCTATCCATATTTCATCATGTCATTCAGGGAGTTTCCTGGCGGGACAATCGGCCTGACATTGAGTTCTCTGTCTATGATAAATTCAATAACCGCAGGCGTTTTCGTATTCTGCTTTGCACTTATCAAAGCTGTTTTTATATCTTCTGGTTTTGTAACACGGATGCCTTTCGCCCCGATTGCGACGTCAAACCGCTTTTTTCCATGTCAATCGGATATTCCATTTTCCAGCGGTTTATTTCGTCTGTCCATTCTGAAACATGTAGTGGCTTTGCCTTTTCAATCAAATCACATATCTCCTTATAATTGTCGAATAATTTCATAAATTGTCGAAATATACAGAAATTTGTCGACTAATTTTACTTGAATTTCACTAATTTTCGCTATATACTGATAAAAACAAACAATTTATACCAACGAAAGAACAGGAGGAATCAAATTTATGAGTAAAGGTAAAAAACGAGCTCTGATTATCGCAGCAATACTTCTGCTCCTTATCCTTACCATTGTCGTCTGCTATTTTCTGTTTACAAAAGAAGATGATAACGACCTTTTATACGACGACAATGCAACTGCCGGCATTCTGCCGGGTGTGGATGTGGACGAACGGAGAAAAGAACTGCAGAATCTTCTGGACCGCAGCATGATTGCATTTTCCATCAACACCTCTCCCGTTTTCCTGAACGGAACCTCGGAAGGCAACCTGCTGATTGAAAATCCCGGAAACAATGCAAAGCTCCTGCGGGTCAGCATTCTGATTGACGATACAAACGAGGAAATTTATGCTTCCAGATATTTAAAACCGGGAACTTACATTGAAAATGTCAAACTGGATAAGGTTCTGGAAAAAGGAACTTATAACGCCACCGCTTATTTCCTGGCGTATGAAGAAGACAGCGGAGAATATATCGGGCAGACAGGAGCCCAGATTACCATTACGGTGCAGAACTGACACCGCTCCATGAACCACGCTATTATACTGCGGCAGACGGGGACAGGAGGTATACATATGAAGAAAAAAACCATGTTTTTACAGCTTGTACTGGCAGCATGTCTGCTCTTTTCCTCAACTGCATTCGCCGCTGAGCCTGCTTCCACCAGAGACATTCCCGTTGGAGGTTCCGGACAGGTGGAGATGGTAGGAACTGTAGAACCGACGATTCTCACCGTCACCATGCCATCCTTTGTACCTTTTAACATCAGCAACAGCCTTTCCACCCAGAACAAAGTTATTTCTCCCAGAATCAATGTGAAGAATAACTCAAACGTTCCGGTTCAGGTAGACGTGGCTTCCACCAGAATTGACATCAGCAAGCTGAAAAATACAACCTGGAGCAACACCGGCGCAGTCAATGCACACCAGATTGCCATTGGTCTGAAACAGGAAGAAGTTGCAAACGAAATGCCGAAGGATCTGGCCAACACCAGATGGCTGCAGCAGAACCAGACAAATGAAATGAATGTTCTGATTCTGGATGCAAATCAGGACGGAGCTCTGTATGTGGTAGGAACTCTGGGCCAGGATGTATCAGAAAGCGCCACCTTTAACGTAACGCCTACCTTTGTGGTAAGGAAAACATCCATTCAGTAATTTCAGGATACCGATATAACAGACTGATTACATAATTCACCCGTCTGCCGCAGTATATAGATATAAAGAAAGGACTTATCATGGCTGTTTACTATTTTACGATTTCCGTACTTACGGGACTGGGATATATTTTTACGGAAAAAAACATACATTTTCACAACAGTAATCATACGGGTGTACAACACCAGAAGAAAGCAGCCGCCTTTTATCTGGCTGCTGCTTTTCTTCTGCTTACTTTTCTGGCATCCTTCCGCTATGCCATTGGCTTTGATTATTTTTCCTACCGGGATATTTATGCCTTTGTATCCGGCTGGTCTTTTCAGGACATTTTTCTTATTTATCCGGAAGAACCCCTCTATTATGCGGTATGCAAACTCTTTTCCCTGGCAGGATGTCCCTGGCTTCTCTTTCTGCTTATCATTAATATTTTTCTGATGGCTGTATCCATGCAGTTTATTTACCGTTTTTCCAGAATTCCCTGGGTGAGCGTGTATCTCTATATTACCCTGCAGTTTCTGGCATACAACATGAACCTGATACGCCAGTCCATTGCCACCGCCTTTTTCATGCTGGCTTATCCTTATCTGAAAAACAGGAAACTGCTGCCATTTACCATTTTCATACTGCTGGGAGGCCTGTTCCACAACTCACTGCTGTTCCTTTACCCTCTGTATTTCCTGCTGCCTCTGAAATTCAGCCGGAAAGCCCTGGGACTGCTGACAGGAGCCACACTCCTGCTATATCTGTTCTTTGATCCTCTGTTTCAGTTCCTGGCTCCCATTCTCCCGGTAAAATATGCTGCTTACCAGGGCGGCTACTTCTGGAATTCCAATGGATTTGACTACATTATCCCCTCCGGAATTTACTGCCTGCTGATTTATCTGTTCCGAAACCGGCTGGAGGATTCCCCCCAGGGCAGAATCTTTCAAAACAGCGCCCTGTACCAGTTTCTGATTACACTGTTTATCACAAAGCATTTTATTCTGGAACGGTTTGCCGTCTATCCCTTTATATTTTCCCTGATTGCCGTCCCGGAACTGATTTACTCTTTCCGGGAGAAACCGAAAAAAACAGAATCCTCCGGAAAATTTACTCTGACATATCGCGGTGTCCTGCTGCTGTTTCTGCTGTTTGGCCTTGGATACTTTCTCTTTGCAGCAAACCGGGGATTCCACCGGGTCTACCCTTACGTCAGCCTGCTGGACAAAAGCAGTTCCAGCCCTGTTGCAGCTCCATAAAAAGAATCCGGCTTTGCCGGATTCTTTTTATATCGAAAACAGTAATTCCTACTGCTCCTCTGCTCTTGCCATAGCAATCTGGAAATCCTTCTGATCTGTAAAGATTTCTTCTTTGTATGGATTCTTTTTCTGCTCCACAGCACGTTTGATAATGGCTGTAAGACAGATTACATTGGCGCCCAGTGCAATCAGTGCCACAATTCCCTGCGCCCTTGGATCTGCATAGGTGGGCTGTGCCGAACTGGTCAGAGCCATACCGTCTGCATATCCCGGTCCGTACAGAGACGGAAGCACGGAGAACCTGCCGCTGACCTGGAATAAGGGGAATACCTGAGCAAACATACACCAGGTAGCCAGCGTGTTGGCACGGTTCTGAATCCAGCCGCCCTTGTTCCAGAATTTGTTTGCAAAGGTGGGAGCCAGCAGCAAAGCAAATCCGCAGTACCAGGAATGGGTGGGCAGATTCAGATATGTATATTCAAAGTTCCAGAGATCATATGCAATAATGAAGCACCAGGTCATATCCGGCCACAGCATATCGTCTTTCTTTTTGGAAGTATAAATACCCCACCATCCTGTCATACAGAAAATATTGATGATTCCTGCAATACCGTTGACCCAGTTCCACCATCCGCCGTATCTCCATACGCCTTCGTTGGAAAACCAGTATCTGGACCCTGTCTCTGCCAGCGCCTGCGCACCCTTGATGGCAGATTCAAAATCGGAACCTACTGCAATCAGAATATTGATTGCCACAATCACAAAAGGAAATACTTTAAACCATTCTGTCTTGCCAATGCTCCATTTGTACTTGAGCATCATAAATCCAACACAGCCGGCTGCCGCCGCATACAGCTTCGCATAATGGAACCATCCGCCCATGTAGAGATGGGTCTGATTATTGACCGCCCATTCCGCTCCGGAAGAAGCTCCCACTGCAATGGCAATGAAATATACCGTCAAAACAGCAGGCAGTACCAGGAAAAAGAAAATTCCTCCTGCTTTTGAACGACGGGCAATCTCATTGCAGATTACCAGTCCGGCAAATACCATTACCCAGCCAAGCAACTGATACATGGCGTTTTCACCATAGATTTGAAATAACATAGCACATATCCTCCTTCATTCTTTCACTGTGCTTACTGAACTGCTACCTTTCAGCAAGGTATGCCTTATTGAACCGGTATATTCAATAAGGTACAATCCCAACTGGTCATACCAGTTATTTGATAAAATTTTAACACTTTCTTTATAATTTTTCAAGTTTTTTAATAATCTCCCCTGCAATCTCAGCATTTCTACTGAATTTTTCCTCTGAAATTTGTTATTAATTTATCAAACTCTCTGGTCTAACCAGTACCACAGACGGATTTCCATAAAAAGGAGCGCCCCTGGGAGCGCTCCTTTTTGCAGGTGATATGCCAAATGTCCTATTTTATTTCCGCCACCCACAGACCATGAAGGTTGCAGTATTCGTAAGCGGCCACCGGTTTTTCTCCGGCAGGCAGGACAAACTCTGCTTCCGGCTTCTCTCCGGGAGTAAGTTTCCGCAGCATTCCGCCCCGGTCTGTTTCCAGATAAATCCACATAATATGATGAGCTTCCAGCATGGGGTGTTCCAGCTCTCCAACCTTCACCACAATGGTATCGCCCTTTTTCTCCACAACGGGAACATGTTTTTCACCGGCAGCGTCCGTAGAATTGGCCTTCAGCTCCTGAAAAACCTTCGCTTCCTCCTGTTCTCCTGCCACAAGTTCCATTGCCAGCGTGCAGCATTCCCTGCATTTAAAAAATTTCATGTCAGTCTCTCCTTTCTTATCTTTAAACAGCAGGTAATTGCGAAACTACTAAATTATCAAAATTTCATGTACAATTTCTACACTTTCTATGAAATATTTTCATCATACAAAAAGGCCGAAATGCTGGACGCACCGGACATTCCAGCGAGCCTTTGACTACGAAAGAGCATGTCAGCAAAGGCTTCCATTCTCTTTTAAGTCTCGCTTCCCTGGTGCTGAAATGCATTTCTCACCTTTTGTATGAGAAAATATTTACATTTAAATTTTTCGAATTACATATGAAATTGGTACAATTATTAAGTTTCGCAATTACCTGTTTTAAACAGTATACCCACATTTCATCTTTTTTTATTCTTACAGACTGTCATCCACTATGGACATCGCCTGCTTCAGGTGGGATAATGATTATGAACATTCCGGTTCCACACAAATCTTCCAGAACCGCTCAAATGTTTCTCCCGGCCTCAGACAGTTGCTCCATTCACGGTTCTTTAATGTTCCCTCAAAGGTCTCCCGGTCGCACCTTCCGTACCAGGGCTCTATGCACACAAAGGGCGCCTGTTTCTTCTCCGGCGACCAGATTCCCACCAGAGGGGACTGGAAAGACACCGTCAGATAAAGGCGGTTCTCAGGATCCGCCAGCCCAACCCGGTTCACCTGATAATCTTCGATAATATATGCTCCTTCATCGAAAAATCCCTCCTGCAGAAGACGTCTGCCTTTGGACAGCTTCATCATGTTCTTGCCATTGAACATCAGCCCCGTCTCCAGGCTGGCTCTGGAAAATATCACCTCATCTTTTCCATCCAGCCAGATACTGTAATCTTCCTGCCGCTCCCCTTCCCGGAGAGGACAGTAAAAGCCCGGATGTCCGCCGATGGAAAAATACATATCTTTCTGTTTCTCCTGGCTGGTCACTTTCCATTTCACCGTCACTTCCGTTCCCTGCAGAACATATCCGATTTCCAGCAGGAAATCAAAGGGGTAACTCTCTCTGGTCACAGGCGTAGCTTCCAGAGAAAACCAGATTTCCTCCTGATTCTCCTCCGTACAGGTAAATTCCATATCTCTGGCAAATCCATGCTGAGACATCCGGTACTCCCGGTTTTCATACGTATATTTATTTTCTTTCAGCCTTCCCACAATGGGAAAAAGCACCGGGGAACGCCGGCCCCAGTACCGCTCGTCTCCCTGCCAGAGATACTCCTGTCCCGTTTTATTGTTTTTGAGAGACACCATCTCCGCTCCCAGTGTGGAAAAACGCACCGTCAGTTCCTCGTTATTTAATTCATATATCATGGCTTTTCCTCCTTTGCACTGATACAACATGTTCCGTATTATCCTGAATCATCCGACCGGAAATCAGGCCTGTATCATCTGCTCAAATTCCGTCACGGGAATGGGTCTGGAAAACAGATAACCCTGCGCCATGTCACAGCCGATTTTTTTCAGGAAAGACAACTGGCGTTCCGTCTCCACACCTTCGCACAATGTTCCGATTTTCATCCGTTTCGCCATCTCCACCACCTGCTCCACAATAATATTGCTGCGCATGGATTCTTCTGCTTCATCCAGAAATCCCTTATCTATTTTCAAAACATCCACGGGAAGCTCCTTCAACAGATTCAGGGAAGAATACCCGCTTCCGAAATCATCAATAGACACCTTAAATCCTTCTTTTTTGCATTCCTGAATAAATGCTTTTACCAGATCCAGTTCTCCTCCTATAATGGTTTCCGTCAGCTCCAGTTCAAAATCTCGTCTGGAAATCTGATATCTGTCCACCAGGCGGTTCAGCTTGTCGAAGAAATCCAGCGTACTGATATGTACCCTTGACACATTGACAGAAACACAGATGGAAGGCTTTCCCTCCAGCTTCCACTGAGCCATCCGCCTCAGCACTTCCTCATATACAAAAAAATCCAGTTTCAGTATAAATCCGTTTTTCTCAAACAGGGGGATAAACTCATCCGGCGGAATCAGCCCTTTCTCCGGGTCAATCCAGCGTATCAGAGCTTCCGCTCCCATAATCCGCTCGGACCGAAGGTCATATTTAGGCTGAAGATATACCTGGAATTCTCCGTCTTCCAACGCTTCTTCCATGCGCTTTTCAATAGCGCTTTCCTTTTCCAGAATATGTTTCATATTTTCGTCGTAATAAGCCTGGCTTCCCCCCGCCGTATCCTTGATGGTTTTCCGGGCAATGGACGCCTGGTCCACATAGGGTATCAGGTCTGTTCCGGGCTCTCCCGGCATAATCCTGCGGATTCCGGCCTTTACCACCACTTTATAATACTGGCGCTTGCCGTTGTTGTTAAAATAAATGGGTTTGTTCAGCGGTTCTAACATTTCCGGCCGGTAATAGATTTCCTCTATGAGAATCAGAAAAATATCAGCCGTATTCCTGGCAGTATATCCCCTCTCTCCGAATATTTCCTGAATCCGTTCTCCCATCACACTCAAAATACAGTCTCCGGCTTTGGAGCCGAAATCATTATTGATAAACTTAAATTTATTGATATCCAGCGTTATCAGCAAATATGTTTTATCCCTGTTTTTTTCCAGAATATCCCTTACTTCTTTATAAAATTTCACCCGGTTCCACATTCCGGTAATGGAATCTGTCATGGCAAGATGATGAAAATGCTTCTCCCTTTTCCGGATAATAACAAATACAGCCAGTATCACTGCCAGCACTGTTATACAGATGTGGGGAAAAAACTTGCCCGCTGTCTCCATCAGGGAAGGCTCATAAACCACATTGATGGCATGTTCCGTAATACATTTTTCAAATTCACTTGCGGGAATCTGGTAGATGGCCTTGTCAATAATACTTTTCAGTTCTTCCGTGTGGTTATTCCCGATTCCCACACTGATGGGGAACGTTTTGGTCATATTAGGCACAATTTTCAGGTTGTCGTAACGGTTCAGATTATAGACGGTCTGGAGAAATATGGCATTTACCGCCGTAACATCTGCTTCTCCCTGATTCACCGCTTTCAGACAGCCGCTGACGTCATCGTAAAGGGCAATTTTCCAGCCGGGCTCCTCTGTCTGAAAAAAATACCGCAGCCCCACATAATTTTGAGGAAGGGCAATGGACATACCGTCTCTGATTTCCAGTCCTTTTCCTCCAATCAGGGTATATTCCGCCGACAGATAACTCTGTGAATAAGTCATATGGTAATATTCCGCGGTTCTGTCGTTTCCATAATTTCCGGCAATCAGATCTGCCTCTCCGCTGGCCACCAGATCCCAGGCTTCGGAAAAATTCACCAGGGGGATAAATTCAAAATTCAGCCCGCTTTCCTCAGAAATCAGCCGCATGGCCGCAGCATATACGCCGGTATATTCTCCTGTTTCCTCATCCACATATTCCAGCGGATAGCTGTTGGCGTCACAGGCCACTTTTATGGGCTCTTTCCGATTAATAAATTCATATTCCTTTCTTGTGATTCCCGTAAGTTTTTCTTCCGGATTCCCATAGAAAGTCTCATATATGGAAGAAATATAAAAAGGCTTTTCCTGCTGTAAGGCCGCGTTCGCCCGATTCAGTTCCTCCATCAGGGACTCACTGTCCCTGCGGACTGCAAAATATTCTTTCTCCAGTCCGGCTTTTCCCACATATTTACAGCGGTACGTTTCCTGAAGGCTGGACAGCAGCACCATGTCCACCTTTTTATTTTTCAAAGCCGCCATCTGTTCCGAAAGCCCGTCCAGGTACACGGGCTCATAAGTAATCCCGTGGGTTTCTCCATAGGTTTTCAGGCTCTGCTCCAAATCCGTATTTCTGTCAATTCCGATTTTCTTCCCGTTAATCGCTTCATAATCATTATAAAAAATTTCGTTATTGTCCAGCAGTGCACAAAGCATACCGTATTCCAGCCCGGAGCTGTCCTCACTGAACAGCAATTCTTCCTGTTCTTTGCAGTCTCTGTGCACACTGCACAGCAAATCCACCCGGCCGTCCAGCAGACCTTCCATCCGTTCTTCCGGAGAAAGCTCCACATATGTATAGTCCCATCCGGTATACCCGGAAAGCTCGTCCAGGTAAGTAATCCCGTAACCATACAGGTTGCCGTTGCTGTCCTTCTGAATCATATCATCATTATCGCTGTAACCTACAATAATTTCCTTTTTTTCCTCCGTGCCTTCCGAAGAAGCGTACCCTGGCTCTGAACATATCATAATGGCAGTCAGCAGGATACATACTGGCAACATACAAAAAAATCCGATTTTTCTCCTGAATTTTCTCATAATTTTTCCACTTTTCCTTCCACCCAGTACGATGGTATTTACAAAGCCGCCCTCAGTCTCCGGACAGCGAGGGCGGCTTTCTTTTTAATAATTTTCTGCTTTTACCTGGAAATAAGCCTGAGGATGCGCACATACCGGACATTCCTCCGGTGCTTCTTTTCCAACACAGATATGTCCGCAGTTGCTGCACTGCCAGATTACGTCTCCATCTTTGGAAAATACTTTCTTACCGGTTACATTATCAAGAAGTCTGCGATATCTTTCTTCATGCTCTTTTTCGATTCTGGCAACACCTTCAAACAGGTCTGCGATATCGTGAAAGCCTTCTTCTCTTGCCTCTTTCGCAAACTGATCATACATATCGGTCCACTCGAAATTCTCGCCTTCAGCAGCAGCTTTCAGATTTTCCTCCGTAGTGCCCACACCGTCGTTCAAAAGTTTATACCACATTTTGGCATGTTCCTTTTCATTTGCCGCAGTCTCCTCAAAAATAGCGGCAATCTGTACATATCCGTCCTTTTTTGCCCTGCTGGCAAAATAAGAATATTTATTTCTTGCCATGGATTCTCCTGCAAATGCCGCTTCCAGATTCTTCTGTGTCTTTGTTCCCTTCAAATCCGCCATGTGTGTTTCCTCCCTGTATGTTTGTTCCTGTTTTGTTCTTTCGCTACTTTTCTACTTTACCTTTTTTTCCCACTTCTGTCAATAAAAAGAATTCTTGAGTTTCCGCAGTTTTATCCACAGAAACCAAATTCTATCTGCATCACTATAAACAATTTCTTAAAATCACTCAAAATATAAGGAATCTTCTTCCTTTTTGATGTAAAATAAAGCCACCACAACAATTATCTACTAAACAAAAAAGAGGAGGATTCCCTATGGCTAATTTTACATCAAATACTTACCAAATGAAACGAAAAATTTTAACTTTTACAAATAAAATTTCAAGACGCCTTTCTAAACCAGAAAAGAAATTTACTGCTGACATCACTTATGGCATTCTTGCTTCTGGAAGCTGCCTGCTGACTGATGTTGTTGACCAGCTCCATGAGCCTTCCAAAAAAATCAATGTCGTTGACCGCTTATCCAGACATCTTGAAAAGGGTACTCCTGCATCCGCGGCTGCTTCTTACCTTCAGCAGGTAAAAAAGTGGGCGCCTGCCGAACCGGTAATTTATATCGATGACAGTGATGTTGTAAAGCCAGACGGCCATAAATTTGAGTCCCCTGGAATCGTCAGGGACGGTTCTGAAAGCACATCTGCAAAAAATGTTTACAAAAAAGGGTACCATGTCACAGAAGCATGTGTGCTCACACACAGCAACCACCCTGTCAGCATTTTTTCCAGGATACACTCTTCTTCTGAAAAAGACTATAAGTCTGTAAATACGGTTACGTTCCAAGCCATGGAACAGGGAGCAGCGCTCTTTGGCAAAGCAACTTTTGCTATGGACCGCGGCTATGATGACAACAAAATGTTTTTAAAACTGGACGGACTGGGGCAGGATTATGTAATCCGCCTGAAATCCAACCGTAAGCTCTTGTACCACAACAAATGGACAATGGCTGCCGAACTGCGTAACCGCAGGAAGGGAAAGGTTAAGATGAAAGTCTTTTACAAAGGCCAAAACCATGAAGCATACCTTTCCCATGTCAAAGTGCAGATTACTGCCTCCAGAAAAGATATTTATCTGGTACTTGCTTACGGAATTACAGAGCATCCAATGATGCTTGCCACCAACAAAGAAGTGAAATCCAAAGATGATGTGATCCGGGTGGCAAGAACCTATTTTTCGCGCTGGAAAACAGAAGAATATTTCCGCTGCAAAAAGCAGATGTTCCAGTTTGAAAACTTTCGTGTCAGAAAGTTAAAAGCAGTCAATGCCCTAAATTTTTATATTACATTGTGCATGGCATTCCTGGGTTTGGTTTCAATGAAACCTGAGACAAATGCACTTAAAGTTTCCATCATAAAAACAGCAGATCCAATAAAGCAAAAAGTTTTCTTCTGCTATTACCGGCTGGCAAAAGGCATCTCCGGCATACTCTCGTATGCAAAAGAAGGCGTCAGGCTCTGGTTTCGGACGAAACGCCCGAAATACCATCAACTCTGCCTTAAGCTGGCCGTTTAAATAGATAAAAGAATATGTCTCCCAAAGTCCGGTTCCGGCGGGGCTTATTAAAGTGCCTCTATTCACAGAACTGTCATTTTATACCTTCCAAAAAAACGGCAGATTGGTGCTTTGGGTTGACATATCCATTTTTCAATTACAATTTGCGGAAACTCAAGAAAGAATTACGTGAGTTCTGCAATTCTGGTGACTCCCACATAAATCTCGGAAATTTTATACCAGGTGGCATAATCCACCACCCCGGTCTGAGGAAGTCCGAACACGGACTGGAATCTGCGGACAGCCGTCTCTGTGGCGGGGCCGAAAGAACCGTCTGCTGTAATTCGTGGAATAGAGGTATAGACCTGGGCAATCCGGTTTAACTGCTCCTGCATCTGGCGCACCTTGTCGCCTCTGGAGCCCACCTGCAGATTTTCACGGGGCCAGGAAGCCGGAATACCGGAAATCTCTTCCGCCTCATTGATGTACATATTATTTCCATAATAATAACGAAGGATTTCTATGGCGCTGTAGTTCTGATCTCCCAGGTATTTGGAGCCCCACTGGCTCAGCCAGTTGGGACAGGTCACCCGCTGTCCGTCGCAATACTGAGTCAGAATGGGCTGTTTTACATTGGGCCTGGACAGGAAGTTTGTAAACATTTCATCTACCACACGGGAAATACTGGAGAAATAGTTTCTTCCATACACCCATTTGTGGTCATAGGCAGTGGAAGATGTAATGGTAAAATCATAGCCTTTGTTCCGGTACCATTCTGTGTACACGCGATTCATGGTAAATGACATAATGGCCAGAATATTGGCCCGGATGGTGCTGTCCGGCCAGGTGGCATATATTTCACTGGAGGCCACATTTTTGATATAGTCCTTGTATTTCACATAATAATCGCTGGCAGTGGAATCGCCGGGCGCCCCGTCATGTACCACCACATATTCCGGGACTACCACCCTGCTCAGTACAATTTCTCCGCTCTCGTCCACCGGCTTAATTTCGGCCTCCGCAATCTTGGGCGGGAAATTTCCGAACAGGGTATTGGCCGGAATCACAATATTTTTCACATCCTGCTCCGATACCTCCAGAGGCTCCATCCGCACATTCTGCAAAGAAAGCTCTCCGGAAAATACATCCACACCTTCAATGCTGACAGGCCGGTATCCTTCCGCCTCCACCTGAACGGTGTACTCCGCATAAGGCTGAACCGGCTGCTCCGGCTCCATACTGTATTCCAGAGGCGGTGCTGCCAGTGTCAGAACCTCCGACTGGCCTTCTCCGTCCGTAGAAATCTGTTCCAGGGTGCTCTCCGGATCTCCGGTATAGGAAATGGTGATTCTGGCGCCCTCCACCGGAATCAGCCCCAGGGTGGAAGTCACCTGGACTTTCATGGTTCCATTGTCCACGTGCTCTGTCTGGGCCGCACGCAATTGATGATTTTGCATAACTACCTCGAAATCTCTGCTCTTATTTACAGTTTATGTAAAACCGGAGAAAATGTTCCCGGAATTTTCACGGAAAGCATTACGCACCTGACACGTTCCGGAACCTTCGTTCCTTCCCGCGCAGGTGCGCATTATACTTCCTGTTCCGTACGGACGTTCTCCGGGTTCATGGTAATGTACCTGGCGTCCATCTGCAGCTTTCTTGCATACAGGATACCGCTGATACAGACTGCCAGGATTGCCGCCATCAGCACAAACATATTTCCCCGCTTTTTCTTCCCGTTAAAATTGATATCCGCAAATTCATCCTGTTTTCTTCTCATATTCTTCTCATTTTCTCTCCTTTTTCACCGGATGTCAGTATACCGGATGTAATATATTCTTTCTTTACACGGATATACTAACATCATTCTGTGAAAAAATCTTTAAATCTATCCTGCTTTTTTCTTAAAAAAATATAAAGACAGAGCAGGAATCTGCGGTTTTCTTACGGCCTCCTAAAGTTTTACTTCCCGTGTCCAGCCATATTTATCTTCTTCATTTCCCCACTGGATACCGGTGAGATAGTCGTAAAGCCGCTGTGTCAGTTCCCCGATTTTAAAATCATTTACCGTAACCACATCGTCCCGGTAAACAAATTCTCCCACCGGAGAGATCACTGCCGCCGTTCCGGTACCGAAAGACTCTTCCAGCGTACCGTCATGTCCGGCCTTCATCAGATCGTCTACCGAAAGATGGGTTTCATTTACTTTATAGCCCCAGTCCTTTAAGATATGGATAATGGAATCTCTGGTTACACCGGGAAGCACGGTTCCTTCAATGGGAGCTGTATAAATCTCACCGTTAATTTTGAACATAATGTTCATGGTGCCGACTTCCTCTACATACTTCCGGTTGACACCGTCCAGCCAGAGCACCTGGGTACATCCTTTTTCCTCGGCCCTGACCTGTCCCAGAATGGAAGCCGCATAATTGCCGCCGCATTTGGTAAATCCTGTTCCGCCTTTCACAGCACGTACCAGTTCGTCTTCCACCAGGATTTTCACCGGATTGATTCCTTCCGGATAATAGGCCCCTACCGGACAGCAGATAATCATAAATTTATAGGAAACAGCCATATGGACTCCCAGAGAAGCCTCCGTGGCAAATACAAAGGGACGGATATACAGGGAAGTCTCCGGCTCCGAGGGGATCCAGTCCTTCTCCACCTTTACCAGTTCTTCTACGGCCTTCACAAACATATCCTCCGGAACACCCGGCATACACAGACGCTCATTGGACGTAATCATCCGCCTTGCATTCATTTCCGGCCGGAACAGAAGAATTCTGTCATCCCCGGTGCGGTATGCCTTCAGTCCCTCGAAGGTCTCCTGGGCATAATGCAATGTCACACAGGAAGGATTGATGGAGACCGGCCCGTAGGGCTCAATTCTGGCGTCATGCCAGCCGGTTCCTTTGTCCCAGTCCATCACAAACATATAGTCTGTCATATATTTACCGAATCCCAGATTTTTCTGATCCGGTTTCTCTTTTAAAACATCTCTTTTTACAAATTTAATCTCCATAACGTCTCCTCCATCCTGTTTTCGTATCGTTTTATCAATTATTATACTTTTTTTGAGTACTGTCAAGATTATTCTCCGGGCTTATATTTCCCATAACTATTTATTATATAATTTTGTGTTTTTAATAACTTTTCTGCATATCTTAACTGTGGTAAAATGAGGTATACTCAAAGTAGCTCAACAAACAGCAAAGTAAACAGCAAAGGAGTCTTATTATGCATCAATTTCAATCTTATCCCGTTGATTTGTTAGAATTAAATCCTTTTACAAAACTGTCGGACGAATGGATGATCATTACTTCCGGAAATCAGGAAAAAGTCAATGGCATGACTGCAAGCTGGGGCGGACTTGGCGTTCTCTGGGGGCAGAACACTGCTTTTATCTTTGTACGCGAGAACAGATACACCAAAGAATTTATCGACAACGGAGACTGCTTTTCCTGTAGCTTTTTTGACAAAAAATACAAAAATGACCTGAAGTATTTCGGCATCGTATCCGGCAGACAGGAGGATAAATTCAAAACCTCCGGGCTGAATGTAAATTACAGTAACGACGTTCCCTTTGTGGACGAGGGCAATTTCATTCTGATCTGCAGAAAAATGGCGGCTGTACCCATTACAGAAGCCCATTTCCTGAATCCGGAAATTAAGGAAAAATGGTATTCCGGCAAAGAGGAAAATAATTTTCATACCATGTATGTGGGAGAAATCAGAGAAATGCTGGCAAGATAAGCGCGCCGGGTATTCCGTAACACAGTGCAGGCCCCTCAGTGTTACCTGAGCGGCCTGCACGTTTGCTGATTTTCCTTTCAGTTCTGCCTGCGTTCCTTCTGTTCGGCAGTCTGTTTCCCGGAACTATATGGCTTTCCAGTAATTATATCCTGTCCGTCTGGTTGCGCTTCCCGTCTTTACTTTCTTCACCTTGCTCCAGTCTCCAAAATATTTCTTCCCGTTGTATGTAACATACGTTCTTGCTCTGAAATAATAATCCGTATTTTTTCTGAACACCGGAGGCATTTTTCTGATTTTTGACTTTTATACATACATTCCGGTTCGCCACCTTTTCAGATGACGTAATCCGGGTTCTGGAAGGCCTTACCACCACGTCGCAGGAGGACTTCGCTTCCGTCCAAAGCGGATACGGTAATGGTGGTAATCCCGGTTCCTCTGGCTTTCACTCTGCCGGAAGCATCCACCGTTGCCACGGAAGGATTGGCGGAAGTCCACTGCAGTTCCTTATTCTGCATTTGCCGGCAGAACAGCCTTAAGGAGACTGTAAGAGGCCTTCTGTTTCATCACAATGGCTTCTGCATTCAACTGTATGTTTTCCACATAATGGATTCCTTCCCATTTCAGCGTATAGCTTCCCGTTCTGGTGGATTCATTCACTTTTATATAGTATGTTCCCGGAGACAGCTTCTTTTCCCATACTTTTGCAGGGGAGGTCACATTACTGAAACTCCCGACCCTTATCAGGTCCGCATTCCATACGGAAAACTGATACTTTGACAGCGTGTTTATTCCCACAGTAACTTTTACCCTTGTTTCTTCTCCAATGGTAAATTTATAAAAATCTATACTGTCATCTTCAGAAAGAAATCCCTGAATCAACGCTCTGTCTGCCAGCGGCATGGCCGTCTGGAAACTGTTATTGGGCTCCGTTTCGTTATTTTCCACAGGGGCAAAAGAAAATTTCATTCTGTAATTTGAAGGCTTTTTGGGCTGGGTACCGCCATTGGCTCCGAATAATTTCAGCCGATACTCGCCCGCATTCAAATCGACACTGAATTCTCTGGTAGCCGGCGCCGCGCTGCTTCCGCTAATTCGCACGCCCTGATACATTTTTGTCAGGTCTTTGTCATATAAGTCGCAGTTTCCGTAAGACAGAAAGGACTGGTACGTGATGGTTACCCTTCCCGGAGCAGGAAGGTGCAGTTCATAATAATCCACCGTATTGCTGTCCGTATTTCCGGTAATCCAGGTGTTTTCACTGATTTCGTCTTCCGCTGCCTGCACATGCAGCCCGAACGTCAGCAAAAGCATCAGACAGCTTCCAAAGGTTATCATCCACTTTACTAATTTTTTTCATGCTTCTCCTCCTTATCCAAAATCATATTCTGTAACAATACTATTGTATCCCGGCTGCTCAGAATTTTCCGCCTCCGCCCCATGGGTTGTACCGGAAGAAGACGTATGGGTCTCTGAACCGCCCGAATCATTCTCTTTGGGCTTTTTCCTCCGTTCCACCTTCTCATACAGGAACAGATCCGTTTTCCTGGTCAGCTTCATACTGTCGTTCTTTATGTAATCATCCGCTACAGATTTGCTGCCCACGCTTTTCAGGCCGCTTCTCATAATTCCCGTTACAATCAGTGAAAAAATAAAGCCAACGCCCAGGGCAATCACAAGATTCAGGACGAACCCAAAGGGCTCCTTCGGAAGATTCCCCACATCGTAAGGTTCCCCGGTCTCCGCCTGGGTTCGGAAGGTTCCAGAAGGGTCAGCTGTTCCAGAAACTCCAGTAAATCCTCGCTTACCTCATCATCTGACACAGCTTCGGCTCCACTGCCCTGTTCCGTTTCGGAAGCATTTTCCTCTTCCTCAGACACATTGTCATCTGCCTCTTCTTCTGTTTTTGCTTTTGCAGAAGAACTTTCTTCTGACCTGCTTCCGCTTTCAGAATTTCCTCCACATGCTGCCAGAGACAGCACCATTACCAGGCTCAGTCCAAGTGTAATTAATTTTTTCTTCATACTTTTCTCCTTTTTATCTCTTTTTTCTTTGCCAGGCCATATTGGTGCCTGAACAAAATATACCGTAACCATCTGCAAAAATGCGTGTTCTGTCATAGACGGACAAATCATCATCACAACATGCTACTTTTACCAGAATCAATCATGTCCTTTCTCCTGCTGCAACCCCTGACATGATATATGTTTCTTATTAAAATATCAGAAACGGACTGATAATCAGACGAATGCAGTGATACAGTTGAATTTTGGCATAAAAAGAAGCCCCGGAACTGCTGCCGGTGCAAAATGTAGCTGAAACTGCGTGAACGGTAACGGAAACTGTCAGAATTCAGATTAAAACCAGTTGAAATGAGGTACAGATATGAAATTTTTTCCAGAAGCTGCAGCTGTCTTAGCTGCACTGCTGCTTTTATCCAACGTCTTTCCGGCTCTCTCCGTAACAGCAGGACAATTACCGGAAGAAATCATAACACCGGACAACGCCCGGATATCTGACGAAATATCGCAGGAACTGCCGACTGTGACGCCGGAAGAAGCCAACGTGCCATCTCCCGGCGAATCGGCGCTCCCATTCAGCGCTGCCATCGAATACTCTCCCCACGAATATCAGGTAAGGGGCACCTTTACGGATTTTCCGGCCGATACCGTTTCTGTTCAGCCCATGCACTCCCTGGATGGAGAACACTGGCAGGCCTGTCAGGATAATTACTGGGATTTGGAGGGCCTGGGTGACGAAAGTATGCTGCCGTATCTGCAAAATCAGATCTGTCTCCTGTGTAACGATGAACCCCTGAAAAGCTATCTTGCTGAAAAACTGGACCGATTTTAATTGCAGGCAGCCTGCACCTGCCTGCGCCGCTGCCGGGACAGGGGAATCCTGTGATTATTCCTGGTCACAATACAATTTTCATCCATGGCCTGAACATAATTCAGATTGACCAGAAAAGAGCGGTGAGTTTTTAAGAATTCCGGCCTGTCCAGAAGTTTTTCCTCAAATTCTCCCAGCACGGCGGTCGCCTCATGAATCACACCACTTGCCAGATGGAAAGATACCGTCTTATTGATAACCTCCACATATTCAAGTCCTGTAAAGGGTATCCTGACCACGCCTTTCCTGTTCTTCAGCACAAATCCCTGTTCTTCCTGCGTATACAGTTCCTCTCTCACTCTGTCCAGCAACGGAAAAAGAGAGTCGGCTTCCAGAGGTTTGAGCAGGTAATAATATGCTCCCACATGGTAGCTTTCCACAGCAAACTCCGGGGAGAACGACATAAAGATAATTCTGACATTCCGGTCCCGTTCTCTCAGTTCCTGCGCCGCCTGCACGCCGCTGATTCCCGGCATAACCACATCCAGCAGCACAAGGTCGTACTCTCCGCTTTTCACATCGCACAGAAAATCCGTACTGCTGTGATAGGAATGGCAGTCCATATCCACTTCCCGATCCATCTGATATTCCATAAGCAGCTCTGAGACATAAGCAAGCTCCTTCTCGTTGTCTTCACAAATTGCTATCCGCATGGCTCAAATCTCCTCATACCAATATCTGTTTATGGACGGAACGTATCTTTTTCCACCACAGAATAAATGTCCCTGCCCGTCTTTTTTTCAAAATACTTCAGCAAATTCAGATTGCTGTCCCATTTTTCCTGCGGATATGCGCCATACCTGCGCTTCACATCTCCCATCCGCTCCTCAATGTCCAGCACGCCTTCCGCCCCTGCCAGCGAATCACATAACTGAATCAGTCTGTCATAATCATCCATCTCCACAGTTTTCAGCCTGTCTTCAATCAGCTTCATCTCCTCCTGCGTGGTATCAAACCGCCCGATATACCCGTCGGTGGTCTGATTATGAAAAGAATGGGTCAGGCAGATTTTCGCCGCCTCATCATACCCCAGTGACATCATATAGGAATATCCGTCCGATACATGTCCCAGGTGCCTTGCGCCAAATTTTCTTCCGATGTCGTGCAGCAGGCCGAGAATCCAGGCTTTCTCCCCATCCATGTCCCCGCACGCCTGCGCTATTTTTCCCGCACAGTGAGCGGCCACACGGCAGTGATTTCCCCAGGGGCCGGGATTGCACGCTTCCCCTTCTCTTAAAAGTTCCTCCGCCTGTTCTCTCGTGGGCAGCATAGCTTTCCTCCTGTCACTTTGTCCGGCACATACGCCGGTCTTCTGTCACTCAGTTTCTATCTGGCACATGCCCATGGTAAGCAGCGCCGCCTTATGGGACTCAGGCGTTACGCCTGCACAGCAGGACGCATCCACCCGGATGGTAATTTCCGGCATGGCTGCCTTCAGAAGAAGGGCGTTGCTCACCACACAGATATCGGTGCACAGTCCCGCCAGTTCCAGCTCCAACGTCTCCCTTTCGTTTTCCTGCTTCAGCAGTTCCATCAGTTCCAGGGAGCCGAAAGTGGGTTTGTCAATGATATGGGAAGGCTCTGCCAGTGCCTCGATTTCCGGATGAAGCTGCCACCCTTCCGTATCTTTCACACAATGAACCACCGGCAGCTTCTTTCCTTCGGCGGTTTCCAGGTAATCCTCCCCATGGGTATCTCTGGTCAGATAGATATCTGATTTTTCATAAGATTTCATTTTCTTAATAACGTGATTTACAATGGCCTGTGCTTCTTCTGTTCCAAGGGAACCGTCAATAAAATCCTTCTGCATATCCACAACCACCAAAATTTTACGCATGTTTCACGCTCCCTCCTCCGTCTGACAAACCAGCCGGAAATCTTCTGAATTTTATACGGTTTTCGGCCGATAAGCCATCAAAAAACACTATGATTTTATACGGTTTTCGGCCGATAAGCCATCAAAAAACACTATGATTTTATACGGTTTTCGGCCGATGGGCCAGACG
>CATLIX010000063.1 GCA_949959185.1 uncultured Eubacterium sp.
CGGGGCTCCGACCCGGATGCGGCTGTTTATTATCTGGCCAGAATGCTCTATGCGGGAGAAGATATTAAATTTATTGCCAGGCGTATTATGATATGCGCCTCCGAGGATGTGGGAAATGCGGATCCCAACGCACTGACCGTTGCAGTCAGCGCCGCCCAGGCAGTGGAGCGGGTGGGAATGCCGGAAGCTCAGCTCATCCTTTCTCAGGCAGTGACCTATGTGGCCAGCGCTCCTAAAAGCAATGCCTCCTGTCTGGCGATTGACCGTGCCATGGAAGCTGTGAAAAGCACCAGGACAGCTCCGGTTCCGGTACATCTTAAGGATTCCCATTACAAAGGCGCGGGAAAGCTGGGCCATGGACAGGGCTATCTCTATGCCCATGATTTTCCCGACCACTATGTAGAGCAGCAGTATCTGCCGGACGGTCTGACAGAAGCCCGTTTTTACGAGCCCACAGAAAATGGATATGAAAAGCAAATCAAATCCTGGCTGACAAGTCTCCGCTGTGCGGACAGATGTAAATTGATGAAAGAAAATACTTTACAATCTGAGAAGAATGGTGCATAATAGGAAAGGTTGAGAAAAGACAGATAAATCAGATAATTTTGAATACTGGAAGTTCAGGAGGAATCAGATATGCAGTCATATCAGGAAATGAGCAGAGAAGAATTGTTAAAGGAAAAAGCGTCTTTGGAATCAGCTTACCGCAAATATGCCAAGAGCGGACTGAAGCTGGATATGTCCAGAGGAAAACCTTCCGCAGAGCAGTTGGATTTGTCCATGGAAATGATGAATGTATTAAACAGCGATACGGACCTGACCTGTGAAGACGGTACGGACTGCCGGAATTACGGGGTACTGGACGGAATTCAGGAAGCAAAAGTGCTTCTGGGCGACATGATTGAATGCCATCCCGATAATATTATTATTTACGGAAATTCCAGCCTGAATATTATGTATGATACGGTTTCACGCTCCATGACCCACGGTGTGATGGGAAATACCCCCTGGTGCAAGCTGGATAAGGTGAAATTTCTGTGTCCGGTGCCGGGATATGACAGGCACTTTACCATAACGGAATATTTTGGCATCGAAATGATTAATGTACCCATGCTTCCCACCGGGCCCGATATGGACATGGTGGAAGACCTTGTGAGTAAAGATGACGCCATTAAGGCAATCTGGTGTGTGCCGAAATACTCAAATCCTCAGGGAATCACCTATTCCGATGAGACAGTACGGCGCTTTGCAAGGCTGAAACCTGCGGCAAAAGATTTTCGTATTTACTGGGATAATGCTTACGGCGTTCATCATCTGTATGATATTGACCAGGATAATCTGGTGGAAATTCTGGCAGAATGTAAACGGGCCGGCAATCCGGATATGGTGTATAAGTTCTGCTCCACTTCCAAAATCAGTTTTCCTGGCTCCGGTGTGGCGGCAATCGCCGCTTCGGCCAATAATCTGGTGGAAATCCGGGAACAGATGCGTGTGGCAACTATCGGCCATGATAAGGTAAATCAGCTCCGTCATGTGAGATTTTTCAAGGATATTTACGGTATGACCGAGCATATGAGAAAACATGCGGATATTCTGCGTCCCAAATTTGAGATGATTATCGACACCTTTGAGCGGGAATTGAAAGGTCGTGATGCAGGGACCTGGATTGCACCCAAAGGAGGCTATTTTATTGCATTTGAGGCGCTGGAGGGCTGTGCAAAAGCCATTGTGGCAAAAGCAAAAAAAGCCGGTGTGACCATGACACCTGCAGGGGCTCCCTATCCCTGTGGAAAGGATCCCCATGACGCCACAATCCGTATTGCGCCTACGTATCCCACGCTGGAAGATCTGAAAATTGCCACAGATATTTTTGTCATCTGTGTGAAACTGGTAACAATTGAGAAAATGCTGGAAAAGGGCTCCCAGGCGTCCTGAGATAATTCCGGCAGAAAGGATGGAAAGAAAAAGAAAATGGAAGTGCCCCTGAAACTGAACGAAGGTGTGACAAGCTGGGAGACAGTTATTTTCTTATATAATTCGGCTTTGAAGGAAGTGGGAACCAAGGTGGATATTCTGAATGATGAATTCCGCCATGTACATAAATACAATCCCATTGAATATGTGAAATCCAGGATTAAATCTCCGGAAAGTATCGTGAAAAAGCTGAAACGCCATGGATATGAAAGTACCATTGAAAATATGGTAAACCATGTGAATGATATAGCCGGAATCCGGATTGTATGTTCCTTCACTTCCGATATTTACCGGCTTGCAGAAATGATTGGAAGACAAAATGATTTAACGGTAGTTTCCATTAAAGATTATATTAAGAATCCCAAAGACAGCGGCTATAAAAGCTATCATATGCTGGTGACAGTGCCCATATTTCTCACGGACGGGGTAGTGGATACCAGGGTGGAAATCCAGATTCGCACCATTGCCATGGATTTCTGGGCAAGCCTGGAGCATAAAATCTATTATAAATTTGAAGGAAATGCTCCGGAGTATATCAGCCGGGATTTACGGGAATGTGCCGGAATTGTGTCCATGCTGGATGCAAAAATGCTGTCTCTGAATGAGGCGATTATTCAGGCCAAGGAAGAACAGGGAGAAAAAGAAGGGTAAAAGTCAGCAGTTCTGAAGGAAAAGAAGGATGAAAAATGAAAGTAACAGTTCTGACGGAAAATACAGTTTATAAGCGGGGATTTCTGGCAGAGCACGGACTGTCCCTGCTCATTGAAACAGAGGGAGAAACATGGCTGTTTGACATGGGGCAGACCGGTGTATTTCTGCAGAATGCCGAAAAAATGAAGGTGAATCTGGGGCAACTGTCAGGAATTATCTTAAGCCACGGCCATTACGATCATTGCGGCGGCATGAAAGACTGGGCAGAGAAATGGCCGGAAGGTTCCGATGTCCCCATTTATATGAACCGCAAAGGATTTGAGCGGAAATATTCCAGTCATCCGGTTACAGGGAAGATGTTGTTCAGCGGTATTCCGGAAGAAGGGGAAGCCTGGATGAAAAAACAGTCCGGCCTGGTTCTGACAGAAGAGCCATGTCAGGCTGTTTCTGAGCATATTTATCTGCTGTCGTCCATTCCCCGGAAAACGGATTTTGAGGAAATTCCCGCCACATTCTGGAAAGAAGTACATCCGGGAGAAGAACCGGAACGGGATACCATGGAGGATGAACAGCTTCTCGTGATTCGGGAAGCCCAGGGCCTGTGCGTATTTGCAGGCTGCGCCCATGCAGGAATTGTGAATTGTCTGAATTATGTGCAGGAAACATTTCCGGATGAAAAAATCCACAGCCTGGTGGCAGGTATGCATCTGAAAGGCTGCGGCAGAAATCGTCTTGCACAGACTATCCGGTTTCTGCAGGAACTGGAAGCGGATCTGGTGGTTCCTCTCCACTGTACCGGCCTGCTGGCAGTTGCCGCTGTAAAAGAAGCTCTGGGAGAACGGTGTGTTCTGGCGGAAGCCGGGAAGAAGCTGGAGATTTAGGCCGGGATTCGCTGCATAAAATGAGTGAAAAGGTGTGATAAGATGGGACTGGCAGAATCTGAACGGAAAAAAGATGAGAAAATTAATGGAGTGGTTTATAATATGTCGCCTTCCCTCAGCTATCAGCACGGGATTATCAACAGTAATATTCACACCGTGATAAAGCAGGGCTTAAAAGGAAGTATCTGTATTGTATCCATTGAAAATCTGGATTTCAGATATCATCCGGAAGTCAGCGACGATTATGTATGCCCGGATGTTATGGTTCTGTGCGACAGAAAGCAGCTAAGAGGCGGAACTTACAGCGGAGTTCCGCGGTTTGTGCTGGAAACCCTGAGTCCATCAAGTGCAAAAAGGGACAGGGCAGAGAAAAAAGATATATATGAAACTGCAGGAGTGGAAGAATACTGGATTGTTTCACCTCAGGGAGCAGTGGAGATTTATTATCTGAAAAACGGGAAATATGTTCTGGAATACAGTTATATTTTGCAGAAGGATGAAGAAGCAGAAGATTACAATGCAGATACGGTAATCCATCTGAAAAATTTTCCTCATATCACCATAAAATTATCAGAAATTTTTGAGGGGACGGAATAATCTTTTCAGCAGAATTGACAAATGAGAAGAAACGTGCTATTTTTCTTACTAAGACATGGAATGAAATATGTCTGAAAAAGTAAAAGGAGGAATTTGTAATGACAGAATTACAGGTAAGTACCAAAAAGCACGGGGGGTAGAAATTTAAAGAAATTTCTCGCGATGTTTTTGACTGTTTGTGTTTGTATGACCACATTCCAGCTCAATGCATTTGCAGAAAGTACCCCGGAAGGCAAAAATGATGTTACGCCGGCTACCGCACTGGAATTCAGTTATGCGTTTATGAAGTGGAACAGGGCGGAACGAGAAATCTGAACGACGATTTGAAAAAAACGCCTGCTGACGCAAATGATCTGGACTGGACTTCTGACAATGCAGCCGCTGCAGTCGTAGACCAGAACGGAGAAGTAACCGTACCGGAAACAGCAGAAGCAGGAGCAACTGCAGTGATTACTGTGAAAGGAAGTTCATCGAGTGTAAATGACGAATGTATGATTCGTGTTATCACTAAGAGTGATACGGGAGAAGACAACACAGGAGGAGATAATACAGGCGGCGATAATACGGGAGGAGACAACACAGGAGGAGATAACACAGGAGGAGATAACACAGGAGGCGGTAATACAGGAACCACACCAGCGCCGGAACCGACTCCGACTCCAACGCCCACACCGGAACCAGCACCGACTCCGGCTCCACAGCCCGAAAAAGTAGTAGTGAAGAAAGTAACTCTTACTGCAAAGACAGTATACATAGTAAAAGGGAAAAAAGTTACCGTAGGAGCATCTGTAGAACCTGCAAATGCTACCGATAAGAAAGTAACATGGAAATCTGATAAGACCAGTATCGCAACGGTAAACAGCAAAGGTGTAATTTCAGCAAAGAAAGCCGGAACAGCAAAGGTTACAGCAACAGCAGATGGTAAGTCTGCAACTGTAACTGTGAAGGTAGTGAGCAAGGCAAAGAATGCAAAGAGCATTAAACTGTCTAAGAAAAGCCTTAAGCTGAAAGTGAAAGATACGGCGGCATTGACAGCAACCCTGAACCCCAGCGGAGCTACAAGCACAATTAGCTGGAAGTCATCCAATACGAAAGTGGCAACAGTGAAAAATGGTGTTGTGACAGCAAAAGCAGCAGGAACAACCACCATTACGGCAACCGCTAATAAGAAGAAAGCAACCTGTACCATTACCGTAACCACCGATGCAAAGACAAAACTTGCAAAGACAAAGGGAACTGTAAAGGTTGGCAAGACAATTAAACTGTCGGTCAACAACGGCGATAAGATTAAGTCCTGCACAACTTCTAATAAAAAAGTGGCGACAGTGACCAATAAAGGCGTGATTAAAGGTAAGAAAGCAGGAAAAGCGACGATTACAGTAGTAACCGGCAAGGGTGCAGTTTTGACATATAAAGTAACGGTAAAAAAATAAACAGTAACCAGACTGGCGCCTGGGCAGAAAACTGCTCAGGCGTCATTTTATGGTACGGAAAATTCCTGTATCATAAAGCGACATTACGGGAGAAAGAAAATGAAACAAAAAGCAAAGCAAAATACAGACATTATGTCAGAACTGCAGAAAGCAGTATCGGGACTTTTTGTAATCTGTATGACAGGCCTGTTTCCGCTGTTTTACCAGGATGGTTATTTTAATATTGCAAATGCCAAACTGATGTTTTTCGACGCCTGTGCCGCAGGACTGACTGCTCTGACGCTGGTGTTCGCCATTGCCGGCCAGGTGCAGAAAAAAGGCAGACAAGGCAAACAGAAAAAACAAAGGACTCCGGAAGCAGCAGAAATGTTGTCAGCAGACAGAATAAAGGAATTCTGGCACAGAACAGATGTGCCGGCACGGTTTATGGGAGCCTTTGTACTGGTGCTCCTGTGTTCCACCATCTGTTCCCTGGACCCGGCAGAATCCTTTTATGGAACAGACGCCAGAATGCTGGGAGCGCTGGTGTTCCTGCTCTGCGCAGCAGTATATGTAATTCTGGGAAAATATCTTCAGCCAGGTATCTGGATAGCCTGGATTTTTCTGATTTCCAATGGACTCGTGCTGTTACTGGGAATCCTCCAGTTTTGGGGCGTCAATGTATTTCATTTATGGGACAATATGGACCCCGGACAGATGGGATCTTTTCTGACCACCATTGGAAATATCAACGCCTGCTCCAGCTACTATTGCATGATTCTGCCCATAGGGATGGTGTTGTATTATCTGTCGGAAACGCTTTTTTCAAAGGCGATTTACGGAGCCTTTCTGGTTCTGGGCTTTTACGGAGCCTACGCCACCAATGCCAGCAGCTGGATTCCGGGGATTGGCACAGCCTTTCTGGTTCTGCTGTGGTTTTCCATGAAAGACAGTAAGCATATGGAAAAGTTTCTGGATTTGTGCCTGCTGTTCTGGGGAGGCAGCCTGTTCTTAAAGCTGACGTTAATGATGTGGCAGGAAGGAAATACAAAAGCCTTTATGAGTCAGTTGTTTCTGGGACAGAAGCTGCAGAATCTGATGATACATCCCATGGTACTGCTGACAGAAGGAGTTCTGTTCGGGATGCTGCTGTGTCTGGTAAAAACGATGAAAAAAAAGCAACTGGAACTGCCCTGGCCGAAAATCAGAAATATCCTGTTTGCTATTTTGGCCCTTCTGTCCGGAATCTGTATCATACTGGTTCTGACAGTGAACCTTATGAGTGAAAAGCAGTGGACAGGAACTTTTCAGTGGATAAACAGTCTGAAGCTGCAGGATGAATTTGGAAGCGAGCGTGGATTAATCTGGAGACATACAATGACAGCATGGAATAAACTGCCCTTTGACAGGAAGTTCATCGGCTGCGGGCCCAACTGTTTTCATCTGTTTTTGTATCAGTATCAGGGGTTGGAGCTGGCAGCTTACGGAGGGCGTATTGTGGATCCCCACAACGAATGGCTGCTGTTTCTGTCCATAACCGGAATTCTGGGGGCAGTCAGCTATTTTGGACTGTTAGTCAGTACTGCGGTTTCTGCCGGAAAAAGAGCCCGAACCTGCCCGCTGATGATGGTGGGCCCTGTTATGCTTGGCAGTTATCTGGCTCAGGGTATGGTGAATAATCCCACTGCCTTTCTTACACCGAACCTTTTTCTGTTTCTGGGAATATTAAAAAGCCTGGAGCGGCATGGTAAGGAAAAGAACTCTGAATAATACCGCCATATGGATTGCTTCAAAGCCTTTTTTGTAATATACAGGCAGTGTTTCATGTCAGAATGTGAAAATTTCTGTTTACAGGACGCCGGAATATTGCTATACTTTCATACGGAATAATTATCTGGAGGAAAGAGCATGGTGGAAAGCAAAACAATATTAAATCTTGCCATATCCGTGGGAGAAATCCTTCTGAAAAGCGGAGGGGAAATTTACCGTGTACAGGAAACCGTGAGCCGTATTCTGGAGGCTTATGGAATCGAAGATTATCATGTGTTCGTTATTACAAACGGAATTTTTGCCACTGTGTATGAACAGCGGAAGGATGCAGGCAGTATGGTGCGCTATGTGCCCATCGGAGAGGTCAATCTGGAACGGGTAGCCCAGATGAATCAGCTTTCCAGAGAAATCTGTGAGAAGAACTGTACCATAACAGAGGCATATGAGAAGCTGGAGCAGTATCGGAATGCTTCCGGTACCAATAATCGGTCACTGATTCTTGCCTGTGCTGCAGGCAGTGCAGGATTCTGCTATCTGCTGGGCGGCAGGCCCTATGACAGCATGGTGTGTTTTTTTCTGGGAATTTTGCTGGAAGTGTTTTTACTGCTGGCAGCCAGACACCATGCCTCCAGATTTATCATGAATATTATGGGAAGCGCCCTTGTGACTACGGGAAGCCTGATTCTGTATGTGGCGGGAGCAGGAATTTTATCAGATAAGATTATTATCGGCGGAATTATTCCGCTGGTGCCGGGCGTGGCCCTGACCACCGGAATCCGGGATTTGTTCAGCGGAGATTATCTGTCGGGAAGTATCCGCATGATTGACGCGCTGCTGACGGGCATGTGTATTGCCATTGGAGTAGGCGGCGCCATCAAGGTATTTCATCTTTTGTGGGGAGGGACGCTGGCGCTGTGAGACAACCGGAACTTTTGAAAAAATGGAACAGGAGGGGAATGTGATGGATCAGATTCTGGTATCCATGGCTGCAACCATGGCATTTGCAGTATTGTTTCATGTACCCCGGTCGGAATACCTGCTCTGTGCAGTGAACGGGGCCATTGGCTGGATGGTATATCTTTTTTGCGTCTCCCATGACACAGGAATAACGATTGCTTCCATGTGGGCGACTCTGGTACTGACTCTGGTGGCAAGGCTGCTGTCGGCAATCCGGAAAATGCCCGGTACCGTTTTTCTGGTAACAGGAATCTTCACCCTGGTTCCCGGAGCAGGTATCTATTATACGTCATATTATCTGATTATGAACGATTTGGAGCAGTGTATGGCAAAGGGAATTGAAACGTTTAAAATTGCCGGAGCCATTGTACTGGGAATGATTTTCGGGTTGATACTTCCTCAGAGCTGGTTTAACCAGATTGGGAAAATACGGAAGAAATACGATACGCATGGATGAAAAACGCAAAAAACAGGCTGGTTTATCGTATCAGCCATGGACAGATTGAAATTGCTCAATGACGTTCACATTACGGGGAAAAGTAATTATGCGCAGTTTGCGGAGATGAAGTTTATTCTCGCAGGCAATAAAAAAGAATGCGCTGTGCGCATTCTTTTTTATTTCTCACATTTCCAGAAATAAGCGCTGTAAGGAGGAAGTTCACTTCCGCCGCCGAAATCATGGGGCTGTCCGGTAATCAGATCTTCTGCCATGCCGCAGCCTGCGTCAAAGTGGGCTGTGTAAGGCTCGCTGTCTGCATTGATAGCAACCAGTACCCGTTCCGTATCTGTTTTCCGCTCAAAAATACACTGTTTGTTGGTCAGCACCACGGATTTGAAATCTCCGTAATTCAGAGCGTCGGATTCTTTTTTGGCAGCAGCCAGCTTTGCAATCCAGTCGGTCAGTGCATTCCAGTCCGGTTTCTCGAAAGAGGGACGCAGAGAGGGGTCTCCGTTTTTCTTGTCTCCCTCCGCACCCCATTCACTGCCATAGTACACACAGGGAATGCCCGGCATACCGAAGCACAGTGCATAAATCAGGGGCAGATGAGATTTATTTCCCAGAATGGTGGCAATTCTGGAAACATCATGGTTGTCCACAAAACTCAGAAGATGTTTTCCCCGGTAAAGGGTCCAGTTTTCCGGTCCGAACTGCCGCAGCAGAGAGTGGTTGATTTCAAACATATTCATGGAATTGAAGCTGGAGTGCAGTCCTTTGTAGCACTCGTAATTGGTGGCAGAGTGGAGCATGGCGTCATTGACAAGCTGGTTATAATCTCCGTGAAGCATTTCACCCACCAGGAAAAAGTCTTCTTTCAGGCTGTCGCAGTGGCTCCGCAGTCTCCGCACAAAATCATGATCCAGGCAGTAAGCCACATCCAGGCGCAGTCCGTCAATATCCCATTCTTTTACCCACTGGCTGACGCTTTCCAGCAGATACTGAATCACTTCCTCATTTCTGAGATTTAATTTTACCAGATCGTAATTGCCTTCCCAGCCTTCGTACCACAATCCGTCGTTGTAGTTGGAATTACCGTGGAAATCAATATGGAACCAGTCTTTGTAACGGGAATTTTCCCGGTTCTTAAGTACATCCTGAAATGCAAAGAATCCCCGGCCGGCATGATTAAACACACCGTCCAGCACCACGCGAATCCCTGCTTTGTGAAGGGCGTCGCAGATCTCCTTAAAATCTTCATTGGTGCCCAGGCGCACGTCCACTTTCCGGTAATCCCTGGCGTTGTAGCCGTGGGTGTCCGATTCAAACAGCGGAGAAAAATAGATGGCGTTGACGCCCAGCTTTTCCAGATGGGGAATCCAGTCTGCGACCTTTAAAATACGATGTTCTGCCACTCCGTCGTTTTCAAAGGGAGCACCGCAAAATCCCAGAGGATAAATCTGGTAAAACACACTCTCATAAGCCCACATAATATATAAGCTCCTTTCCATAAAAAATTATTATTTCATAACAATCAAAATTTCCAGATGAAACAAGATAACCTCATTATAAGGAGAAATCCTTTTGATGGCAATGGATAAAGCTACAAAATTTTACCAGAGAAAGTGAGAAAATACGTTACTTTTCTGTCCGGAGGGGAAAAGATTGTGTTTTTTGGGATAATCCGGTATACTGAAAAGAAAAGTGACGGAAATGAGGCGGAACAATGGCAAGGGTGGTTGGAATCGGACATCAGAACTTTGAGGCAGTACGGATGAAAAATAATTTTTCTGTGGTAAACAGGTAATGATTGGCAAAGATAATGGGCAACAGAACTGTTGCAAAATATTTCCGGGAAAGGAGTCATAATTATGAATATACAGGAGATACGTTCCTGCATGCCTGCATTTGAGGAAACACTGATGTCAGGAGCGGAAATGGAAGTGGCGGGAATTCCGGTGCTGGCGGCAGGAATATGCAGGACCGGGAAGCATCTGATGTTTTATTTATTTTCAGAAGGAACAGATACGGAAGAACAGCAGGAAAGATACAGAAAGCTGGAACAGAAACGTGTGCGGGGCACGCTGACGAAACGGGAAGAACTGCTGACGGGCCTGGAATTGCAGGAGGAATGTGTGATGGAGGTTATTCGGGGGATTCGGGTGGCCGGAAAAGAATATCATGTCCAGTCCGGAAACAGCGGAGCGCTGGCAGATTACAATCTGGAGGGAAGGATGCTTTTGTATTATTTTCTGTCCCGGAACATGTCTTTTGGATTTCTGGAAACCAGGAAACTGTCCGGAATACAGTGCACCGCCCTGGAGCTGGAAGGGGAATATGAGAAAATCCCTTTCTCCGGACAGGAGCTGGCAGATTTGGAATTTCTGGAAGAGAAACGCCATTACCATGTGCCGGTAAAACGCAAAATGAAACGGAAAATCGGAAGACAGACCGGCAGAAAAGAGACCTTTACCGTGAAAATCCCCTGCAGACAGGAACATGGAGCGACTGTTTATCAGGAGCGGGAAATTACATATTATATCAACCATATAAAACTGGTGGATGGCTGGACAAAAGCAAAGGAAGAATGCGATGAAATGAAGGCACAGGGAATCCTGTCTGACGAGAAAGAGTATCAGATGTTTTTGAATCACCTGAAGGAAATCTGTCCTCCTGGAATGCGGAATCTGGCGGTGGAATACGAATGTGAAGATGCTTCCCTGGAATTTTACACCAGGGAGCAGCTTCAGGAAAAACAGAAGATAAGGGAAGGAGAAGGGGCAACTGCATTTTTCCTGGCAGGAAACCGGGTGAAAGGAGAAGGAATCCACGGCATGAAGCTGCGGGGCTGTATGATACAGTATCCGGTGCAGCCGGATATTACCGAGGCGGATTTGGAGCTGCTCTGCGCTTTTTTAATCCTGTAGTTTGTTCTCTTACAGAAAATACCGTGTTACTGAGAAGTGCTAAAGTATATAGATTTCCTATAAGAGAAAGCCCTCCGGGCGGGATGCGCAGCTCGCGGAGATGAAGTTTATTGCCAGGCAATCCGCTCGCGCGCGGCAAAGCGCCCAGGTCTACGCTCCGCTTCGGTCCGCGCTGAACGGACATCCACAGGATGTCCAGCGCCCCTCAGGAATGAGGGATTCAGGGAGTTGAAGCGGACCTGCCCGCTTTTTTATCCATTTCTCTGGATTTCTCCACACAGGCCCGCTGCGCCTTTATAACTGCGCTGCGCAGACCCTGGCTTTCCAGTGCGGCCACCGCTTCTATGGTGGTGCCTCCGGGGGAGCAGACAGCGTCTTTCAGAAGTCCTGGATGAGAACCTGTTTCCAGAACCATTTTTGCGGCGCCAAGGACTGCCTGGGCTGCAAATTTATAAGCCTGAGACCGGGGCATCCCGTCGGCGACAGCCGCGTCTGCCATGGCTTCCAGGAACAGAAACACATAGGCCGGGGAAGAACCGGACACACCCACTACCGTATCCATCAGGGACTCCGGAACGGTTTCGCAGATGCCAAAGCTGTCGAAAATGGATGTTATTTCAGAAAGCTCTGTTTCCGATACATGTTCGTTGCAGCAGAGGGCGCTCATGGCTTCTCCCACCAGAGCGGGGGTGTTGGGCATGGCCCGGACAAGCCTGATTTCTTTTCCGAAAAAGCCCTCTATGGCCTGTATGGACTGTCCTGCGGCAATGGACACCAGAATGGCCTGTTCCGGGACGCTGTCTCTGATTTCCGCAATGACCTCCGGGAACAGATGGGGTTTGACAGCCAGAAAGAGGATGTCCGACTGGCTGGCAGCTTCCGGGTTACTCCTGGAAGTGCGAATCTGAAAACGTTCCTGCAGAGATTGCAGGGTGCGTTCTGTTCTGGCAGTGGCAATGATATGGTCTTTTGTGGTGAGGCCGGAATTCAGGATACCTCCGATGATGGCGCCGGCCATATTTCCGCCTCCGATAAATCCAATTGTTTTATTCATAATCGAAACCTCCCTGTTGCACTATATCATAACAGGCAGGGAATCATTATGCAAGTCATAGAAAATTTTATTTTATATTCATTACAGGAGGAAATCATGATTTCTTTTGAAAGCGATTATATCGCGGGAGCCCATCCCCGTATTCTGCAAAAACTGGCGGAAACCAATTCGGAACCTCTGTCCGGCTACGGGACGGACCCATACTGCAAACGTGCCTGTGAGAAAATCAGAAAGGCCTGCGGCGCTCCGGATGCCGATATTTATTTTCTGACGGGCGGAACTCAGACGAATGTAGTGGTAATTTCATCCATGCTCCGCAGTTACGAAGGAGTTCTGGCGGCTGAGAGCGGCCATATCAGTGTTCATGAGGCGGGAGCCCTGGAATATTCCGGTCATAAGGTGCTGACCCTGCCGGCTCATCGGGGAAAAATCAATCCGGAGGAACTGAAAAGTTATCTGGAAAAATTTTATCAGGATGAGAATCATGAGCATATGGTTTTTCCGGGAATGGTATATCTGTCCCACCCCACGGAATACGGAACTCTTTACAGGAAAAAAGAGCTGGAAGACATACGGGAAATCTGCCGGACATATCACATTCCCCTGTATCTGGACGGGGCCCGTCTGGGTTATGGGCTTATGAGCCGGGAAAGCGATATGACGCTGGAAGATATCGCCCGGATTTGCGATGTATTTTACATTGGCGGAACAAAAACAGGAGCGCTCTGCGCAGAAGCGGTGGTCTTTCCTCATGGCAATGCGCCCGGACATTTTCTGACCATTATGAAACAGCACGGAGCGCTCCTGGCAAAGGGACGCCTGTTGGGCATTCAGTTTGACGCTTTATTTACAGACAATCTGTATTTTGAAATCAGCCGTCATGTGATTGAGATGGCGGAGCTTCTGAAAAAGCAGTTAAGAGAAAAAGGCTGCGTATTTTACCTGGAATCCCCCACTAATCAACAGTTTATTATTCTGGAGAACAGCAGGCTTAAGAAGCTGAAAGAACAGGTGTCTGTCAGTTTCTGGGAACAGGCGGACGATACCCATACGGTGGTAAGACTGGCAACAGGCTGGTCCACCACAGAGGAAGACATTGAAACACTGGGAGAAATCCTGTAACGGGAGGACAAAATGGAAGGAAAAAAGAAGAAATCAGTGGCATCAGTTCTGATTGACGGAGTGGCAGGAATCTTTCTGCCCCTTGTAAACCTGATGACTGCGGCGGGAATTTTAAAGGGTGTGCTGGCGATTCTGACCGCCGCAGAATTGATTGGGACGGAGAGCGAAACGTATCTGGTACTGAACGCCATGGCGGACGGTCTGTTTTACTTTCTGCCTGTTCTGCTGGCTTTTACTGCTGCCGGGAAATTTGGTGCAAATCAGTTTACTGCTGTGGTGATTGCAGGTATTTTACTGTATCCTTCTCTTACCGCAGCATTGGAGCCAGGCCATACCATTCATTTCCTGGGGCTGTCTCTGCGGGGCGTTACGTATCATTCCAGTGTGATTCCCATTATTCTGGCAGTGGGGCTTTTGCATTATGTGGAAAAATTCCTGAACAGGATTATTCCGGAGATGATAAAGGGATTTGTGGTGCCTCTGGTGTCCATATTGCTGGTGAGCCTGGTGACGCTTTCCCTGTTCGGGCCCCTTGGCGCGGTAATTGGAGATGTGCTGGCGGTTGGGTATGAGCATGTTTATACCCTGTCTCCCATAGCGGCGGGAATATTTCTGGGAGTCTTTACCCAGCCCATGGTAATTTTCGGATTTCAGTGGAGTTTTATCCTGATTGCCATGAATAATATTATGGTAAACGACTCCGATACGGTGCTGGCCCTGATGGGGCCGGCAGCATTTTCCCAGGCAGGAGCAGTATTTGCGGTGCTTTTGAAAAGTAAGGACAGAGCCTTTCAGTCCATTTGCGGTTCCGCCATGCTGTCTGCATTATTTGGAATTACGGAGCCCGCGCTGTTCGGGGTGAGCCTGCCCCGGAAAAAGCCTATGATTGGCGTCTGTGTGGGCGGCGGGATTGGCGGAGCGCTGGCCGGATTTTCCGGCGCCCATGCCATGTCCTTTGCCTTTCCAAGCCTTGTGACCTTCCCGGTATTTTACGGGGAGGGCTTTGGGATGTATGTGGTGAGCTGTCTGGCTGGATTTGCAGTTTCCTTTCTTATTACGATGGTTTTGAAGGTGGAGGAACAGAAAGAGCAGGATTGACTATTGTAAAGGGAGAACGATATGAATGAAACAGATAAGTACCTGATACGCAAAGTTTATGATGAAGAACTGGACGAGGCATTTACGTTAATCTGGAATGTGTTTCAGCAATTTGTTGCGTCTGACTATACAGAGGAAGGTATTGATTATTTTTATGGGCAATTTGTAGTGGGGCAGAATTTCAGGGATAAATTTCTGAACGGTTTGCAGACGATGTATGGGGCGTTTGATGACAGAAGAATAGTGGGTGTGTTATCCATATCAGCAGATAATCATGTATCCTGTGTATTTGTAGATGAGAAATATCAGAGAAAAGGGATTGCAACGCAACTGTTCCTGAAAGTAATTTCTGAGTTGGGACAGCAGGGAAAAGAAAAAATCAGATTAAACGCTTCGCCCTATGGCGTCCCTTTTTACCATGCCATGGGATTTACAGATACTGATATGGAAAAAGTTTTTCATGGAATTCGATATACGCCAATGGAACTGAGGCTGAAATAAAAGCCCTCCGGGCTGGCTGTGCAGCCGGCAGGAGGGCTTTGTTCTCTTATAGGAAAGACCTTGTCACGCTAAAGCGTAAAAGTATCTTTCCTATAAGATGTGAATCAGCGTTTCCTTAGAAATCTGTCAGATCTGCAGCTCTTCTCTCAAGGAAAGCAGTCATGCCTTCTGTCTTGTCATGGGTAGAGCAGGTGATACCGAACAGGTTTGCTTCCATTTCAACCGCATTCTTAATATCCATATCATATCCGTTGTTGATTGCAGCTTTTGCGATGGAAACAGCGTAGCTTCCCTTGGAAATAATCTTAGAAGCCATCTTCTTAGCGGTATCCATTAATTCCTCTTTTGCAACAACCTTATTTACAAGGCCGATTCTGTATGCTTCTGCAGCGTCAATGTTATCGCAGGTGAAGATAAGCTCTTTTGCGCGGCCCATGCCAACCAGACGTGCAAGTCTCTGGGTTCCGCCGAATCCGGGGATAATGCCAAGACCGGTTTCCGGCTGAGCGAAAGTAGCGTTTTCAGCAGCGATACGAATATCACATGCCATTGCGATTTCACATCCGCCGCCCAGAGCAAATCCGTTTACAGCAGCGATGGTAACCTGACGCATGTTCATCAGTTTGAAGAAAGGCTCAGCAGCTCTCATACCGAACGCACGTGCTTCAGCAGCAGAGAAGTTTACCATTTCCGCAATGTCAGCCCCTGCTACGAAAGATTTGTAAGGATTGTCCTTTTTGTCCGGGCCGCCGGTCAGGATTACAACCTTAACGTCATCTCTTGCTTCGATTTCGCTCAGAGCAACATTCAGTTCGTCCAGTGTTTCGCTGTTCAGAGCATTTAATGCTCCAGGTCTGCTGATGGTTAAAACTGCAATCTGATCCGCTACGTCCAATTTTAAATTGTTCATGGGTAAAAACCTCCTAAAAAATATGTAATATTGGTGTTTTCTGATACTTTTAATATATAACTTTGATAAAAATTTGTCAATACGGAATAGCGAATCGGAGAAGATAAAATGTAACAGTTCGGTAACCGTTCAGCCTGCCCGGTAACCGGTAGGGGTACATCCGTATTTTCGCTTAAACACCCGATTGAAATAAGAAAGATTCTCAAATCCTGTCTCAGCGGCGATACTGGCAACGGAGTCCGAGGAAGAAATCAGCAGTCTGGCCGCCATGGTCAGCCTGTAATCATTCAGGTAATCGGTGAAAGAAATACCCATGCTGGATTTGAAAAATTTCATAAAATGGGACTGGCTGAACCCGCAGATACCGGCGGCGTCCTCAATGGAAATCTTCTCACTGTAGCCGGTTTCCACGTACTTCAGGATATCCTTCAGACGGTCCAGCGACTTGTGCTTCCTGCGGGGAGGGGGAGAAGACGAGGAAGAAAACAGGGTATAAAAGAGAGAAAACAACTGTCCCTTGATGGCAAGCTGATATCCCTGGCTGAAAGTCTTACAGATTTCATCCATGGTATTCAGACACCGGGCCAGGGCAGGATACAGGCTGGAATCCGGGGGAAAATAATTTGGAAATAAAAGCTGCCCCTGCACCAGAGGCTGGAAAAATTTTTCCGTACATGCGTCGCCCTGGGAGGCCATCAGCATATCCAGCCTGAAAATGATATTTTCGTACTCCATGGAAAAATCCTCCCGCTGTTCGATGGCATGAAGCTGCCCCGGCGGAACCACCACAATATCCCCCTCCTTCACCGGAACCGGAAACAAATCCAGAGTGACCTGTCCCTGCCCCTTCTTAATATAGATAATTTCCATGTCGTTGTGCCAGTGGAGAGGCACCGCGGAAAAATCCAGCGGAATGCTGCACAGATAAATATTAAAAGGAAAATTATCATGTCCGTGAGATTTTGTTTCCTGTGTGTTTTCATACTCCAGAATATTCATATGACTGCTCCCGTTTTTCTGATTTTGATAGTATTGTACTATATTTTGCCATCATACTGCAAGAAAAATATGGGAAATGGAGTTATACTCTGGTAGAAGAATGAAACAGAACAGAAAAGGATTTACATAAGGATTCAGAATAAACAGGGAAAATTTTGGGAAACATGAAAAGAGGCAGGAGGAAGAAAAAATGAGTGTAAATGTAAGAGAATTACTGGAACAGAAATGCTGCAACAATATTGCAGCCTGCACCAATGAGCAGCTTTATTACGGACTTTTGGGTATCGTAAAGGATATGGCAAAAGAAAAAGAAAGTCAGGAAGGAAAGAAGAAAATCTACTATATTTCCGCAGAGTTTCTGATTGGCAAACTGTTGTCCAACAATCTGATTAACCTGGGGATTTATGATGAAGTGGCAGAAATGCTGGCACAGTACGGTAAGGACATCAACCTGATTGAGCAGGTGGAGCCGGAACCTTCTCTGGGAAACGGGGGACTGGGACGTCTGGCAGCCTGTTTCCTGGATTCCATGGCAACCCTGGGAATGAACGGAGACGGAATCGGACTGAATTACCATTTCGGACTGTTTTTACAGACCTTTGAGAACCGTCTGCAGAAAGAAAATAAAAATCCATGGATGGAAGCAGAAAGCTGGCTTACCAGAACCGATGTGACATATCCTGTTCAGTTCGGCGGATTTACGGTACAGTCCAGAATGTATGATTTGGACGTAACCGGATTTGAAAACAGAACCAACAAGCTGCACCTGTTTGATATTGAGACCGTAGACGAAAGCCTGGTAGGCGACGGAATCAGCTTCAACAAAGGGGATATCATGAAGAACCTGACGCTGTTCTTATATCCGGATGATTCTGACGATGCGGGAAGACTTCTGCGTGTATATCAGCAGTATTTCATGGTAAGCAATGCCGCACGCCTGATTCTTTCCGAGTGCGAGGCAAAGGGCTGCAAGCTCTATGATTTACCGGATTATGCGGCAATCCAGATAAATGATACCCATCCAAGTATGGTAATTCCGGAGTTAATCCGTCTGCTGATGGAGAGGGGAATCCGCATGAACGACGCCATTGATATTGTGTCAAAAACATGCGCATATACCAACCACACCATACTGGCAGAGGCGCTGGAAAAATGGCCCATGGACTACCTGAACCGGGCAGTACCCCAGTTAATGCCCATTATCCGTGAGCTGGATACCATTGTAAAAAATAAATTTGACGACAAATCCGTGGCCATTATTGACGAGGGAAACCTGGTACATATGGCAAATATGGACATTCACTATGGTTTCAGCGTAAACGGAGTGGCATACCTCCACACGGAGATTCTGAAGAAAAACGAACTGAATAATTTCTATAAACTGTATCCGGAGAAATTCAACAATAAGACCAACGGAATCACCTTCCGCCGCTGGCTGATGCACTGCAACAAGGGCTTAAGCCGCTATCTGGATGAAGTGATCGGAACAGGCTGGCACAAAGATGCAGATGAACTGGAGAAGCTGCTGACGTACAGGAACGATGAAAAAGTGCTGAATAAACTGCTGGAAATCAAACACGAAAATAAGAAGAATCTGGTAGCTTATCTGAAAGAAAAACAGGGTGTGGAACTGGATGAAAACTCCATTTTCGATATTCAGATTAAACGTCTTCATGAATACAAACGCCAGCAGATGAACGCGCTTCATGTGATTCACAAATATCTGGAAATTAAAAAAGGAAAGAAACCGGCTACGCCAATCACGGTTATTTTCGGTGCAAAAGCAGCCCCGGCCTATACCATTGCAAAAGACATCATCCATCTGATTCTGTGTCTGCAGGAGCTGGTGAACAATGACCCGGAAGTAAGTCCTTACCTGAAAGTGGTTATGGTGGAGAACTACAATGTAACCAATGCGGAAAAATTAATCCCGGCCTGCGATATTTCCGAGCAGATTTCCCTGGCTTCCAAGGAAGCGTCCGGAACCGGTAACATGAAGTTCATGCTGAACGGTGCCGTAACCCTGGGAACCATGGACGGGGCCAATGTGGAAATTGCCGATTTGGTGGGAAAAGATAATATCTATATTTTCGGTGAAAGCTCCGATACGGTTATCGAGCACTATGAGAAAGGCGATTACGTTTCCCGGAAGTTCTACGAAGAAAATGAGGATATCAAAGAGGCAGTGGACTTTATTGTAGGCGAGGAAATGATGAA
>CATLIX010000064.1 GCA_949959185.1 uncultured Eubacterium sp.
CGTACCAAACGTCAAACCGCCTAAATACAGGCGTGGCAGGAGAAAATCTATGCTCCTGCCGATACATATCTATTTTTATCCCTATCTGGTTTAACCCATCTACTCAAATTATAATCTAAAGGTAGGTGTATTACAATGACGAATGAACAAATTGTTTCTGAAATCAGGAACGGTTTTTCCACAACAAATAATATGCAATTACTGTATGAAAGCAATCTGCCATTGATTAAAAAATTCATAAAGCCTTATACCGCCTATGAGTGTGAAGCTGACTTATTGCAAGAAAGCTACTTCGGATTACTGGAGGCAGTAAAACGCTATGAAACAGATAGAAACGTGCAATTTATTACTTTTGCACAATACTGGATAAAACAATCAGTACAGCGGTATCTTGAAAATTGCGGTTCTACCGTCCGCATACCTACCCACACAAGGGCGAAAATGTCACGCATACGGAAAGCCACAAGCCAGTTAAGACAGGAACAGGGCAGAGAGCCAGTACCAACAGAGATAGCAGCTTTATTGGGCGTATCAGTGGAAGAAGTGCAGGAGATACAAGGCTATATGCAATCGGTAATAAGTTTAGATACGCCGATAGCAGAGGACAACAGCTTGACACTTGCGGACACGCTACAAGCCGATTTAAGCCTTGAAAATGATACGATTGATAAGATTACTCTGAACACTCTAAAAATGAATTGTGGGACATTGTGGAGTGTTACACAGCCACAAGGGAAAATGAGATAATCAGAGAAATAAGAATCTGGACTGCGGCGGCTACGGATGGGTAAGGCAAGGAGTGAATTACTGGAAAAGTTTGATATTGCTGAAGCTGGACTGTTCCGGGGCGGCTTGACAAGCTATAAAGAGCATAATTTTACTTCTATTGTGGAGCATTTAGCAGAAAAGCGACTGGAAGCAGAAACACGCTATAAGCGGCATTTAGCGGAAATTGAGGAAATGCACAGAAAAAGGGTTGATGGGATTCGACATTGTGTCGAGCCGGATAACAGAAAGAGAGGTTTGTAATTATGAGCGAAACAGAAAAATTTTACACAGCAGAGCAGAAAGACGTGTTGAAAGAGTATAGCGTTTCTAGGGACGCAAAACGCACTACGATTACAGAATCAACAGGCGCAAGAATTTTGGACGCACTGGGAGAACAGCAGAACACGTTGCAGAGTATTGAACGTATTCTGCAACGCATTGAGGAAGTTATTCTTTCGGCACTGAAAAGCCGATAGTCCGTTTCGGTCGGTCTGGCTCTTTCTCTACAGAAGTAAGCAGGAAATTCAGTTGACTAACGTGCTGAATGAGTGTTGACATTCTTCCGTTTACATAACCTTTGAAAATCATTAAAACCGATTCTTCATAGCTGATTTCTGTTACCTGCATGGTTATAGACTGGCCGAAATTAGTAAGTATAAGACCTACTTCATGTTCTGAATCGAGAGTTTTTTCAAATGCCTTTATATGCTTTGATAAAATCTCGAATTGCGTATCAGAATAAGAGTAAGCCATTAGCAAAGGTTCTATATCCGATACAATGCTTTCAGTTATGTTAGGTCTTGGTAAATCGAACATATATACCCTCCTTTCTTTCGTGATAGTCTGATTATATCACGGAAATAGGAGAAAAACTCGACATAAAGAAGTCAAAAGGATATTGCCCGATAGAGAGAATTGTGTTATATTGTCGATATGGGAAAACCATAGAGCCAAAGGCGGCTTTACCCCTCTTATTTTTCGGAGGGTTCAAGTAGCCCTCCAGACGAAAGAAAGGAGGGCGATACAATGGTTACATACTCCGATCTGATTCAGACTGGGATATTCATTGTTGCCCTTGTGGGATTATGCTATACAATCTTCAAGGGAAAAAAGAAATAGCCGCCACTACTCGCAATAGTGACGGCTTGCCTATTTCAAAAGAATAGGTAGAAAATCATTCATTCGGGGGTAGAGCCGCTTCTATGGCTTTTCCCTTTTCTTATGTCTAATATAGCACATCTGGGGGCAGGAAGCAAGAAGTTTTTTGTTTCCTCATTCTTCTTTATCTGGCACATTGCTTTCTTTTTGGGTGTAGCGTGGGATTTCAGAGAGTTCCTCTATTCGTTCAATGGCTATCGCTTTCCCTATTTCATTTTTTATAAGGAAGAATCCGGCAAAGGGCGCAATGGAAAACATCAAGCAGGATGCCGGGGAGAAGATACCGTTGTCAGAAGATGAAATAAAAAGGCTGATAGATTTTTGCACAAACAGCGGTACATATTCCGTCTATGTTCCATTCCTTACAATCGCAATCGGCACTTGTTTACGGTGCGGGGAACTTACTGGCCTGACATGGGGCGATATAGACATGAAAAACCGTACAATCAGCGTAAATCACCAACTGATCTATAAAAACTTTGGTGACGGATGTAAATTCCATGTGAGCGAACCAAAAACGGATGCCGGGAAAAGAACCATACCCATGACGGAAACGGTTCACAGGGCATTTGTGGAACTGAGAAAGCAGAATTTGATACTAGGCAGACGGAGTGATGCGGAGGTGGACGGATACAGCAATTTTGTATTTGTCAGCGGCAACGGACAGCCATTTGCGATAAATGCAGTCAATAGTTTTCTGCTGAACATGGAGAAAGCATATAATAAAGCATATCCAGAAGAATCAATACCGCACCTGTCAGCGCATATTTTAAGGCATACCGGGTGTACCTTGCTTGCATCCGCAGGAATGGATATAAAGGCATTGCAGAATGTCATGGGGCATTCCGATGCAAGTATTACAATGAATGTGTACAATCATAGCAGTTTTGAGAGAACCGAAAAGGAAGTACAGAGAATTGACAATGTAATCAATTTTTAAGTAAGAATCCACCGCCAGCAATATCGGCGGTGGATTCTTATATGTAAAAAGCAAAAAATATGTAAATGGTATGTAAATCAGATAAAATATAAAATCATGGATAGCCAGGAACCGCATAAAATCAGCACTTCATAAAATTTTCACATAATTTTAGCACTCACCTGTTGACAGTGCTAACAACAAGTGCTATTGTTATATCAGAAATAGAACAAGAAAGAAAAGCGACGTTCCTCCGTATGGCAGGAAAGGCGTTTATCCATACTATTACTCTGAAGTAATGTGAAGGAAGGAGGAAACCTTATGAACATTCAGAAATTTACACAGAAATCAATCGAAGCCGTTAATGGCTGCGAGAAACTGGCATACGAATACGGGAATCAGGAAATTGAGCAGGAACATCTTCTGGTATCCCTGCTGCTGCAGGAAGAGGGCCTGATTCCCAAACTGATTGAGAAAATGGAAATCAATCTGGAGCATTTTACAGATAATGCGAAAAATCATCTTGCAAAGCGGGTGAAAGTATCCGGCGGACAGGTGTACATGGGTCAGAACCTGAACAAAGTGCTGGTCAGCGCCGAAGATGAGGCCCGGAAAATGGGGGACGAATACGTGTCGGTGGAACATCTGTTCCTGACACTGCTGAAATATCCCAATCAGGCATTAAAAGAAATTTTTAAGGAATACGGAATTACCAGAGAGCGGTTTCTGCAGGCTCTGGCCACGGTGCGGGGCAACCAGAAAGTAGTTTCCGACAATCCGGAAGCTACCTATGATACGCTGGCAAAATACGGATACGATATGGTGGAGCGGGCCAGAGAGCAGAAGCTGGACCCGGTCATTGGCCGGGACAGTGAGATTCGGAATGTAGTCCGCATTCTCTCCCGGAAAACCAAGAATAATCCGGTTCTGATTGGAGAACCAGGAGTGGGAAAAACCGCCGTAGTGGAAGGACTGGCCCAGCGGATTGTCCGGGGCGACGTACCGGAAGGGTTGAAAGATAAGCGGCTGTTTGCACTGGATATGGGAGCACTGGTAGCAGGAGCCAAATACCGGGGCGAATTTGAGGAACGGTTGAAAGCGGTGCTGGATGAAATCAGGAGCAGCGACGGTCAGGTGATTCTGTTTATCGACGAGCTCCACACCATTGTGGGAGCAGGGAAGACAGACGGAGCCATGGACGCAGGCCAGCTGTTAAAGCCCATGCTGGCCAGAGGCGAGCTTCACTGTATCGGAGCCACCACACTGGATGAATACCGGGAATACATTGAGAAGGACGCGGCGCTGGAACGCCGGTTCCAGCCGGTACTGGTGGCAGAGCCCACAGTGGAAGACACCGTTTCCATTCTGAGAGGGCTGAAAGACCGTTACGAGGTATTCCACGGCGTGAAAATCGCAGACGCCGCACTGGTGTCGGCGGCAACTTTGTCCAACCGTTACATCAGCGACCGTTTTCTGCCGGATAAGGCCATTGATCTGGTGGACGAAGCCTGCGCCCTGATTAAGACAGAACTGGATTCCATGCCCACGGAACTGGATGAGCTGCAGCGGCGGGTGATGCAGATGGAGATTGAGGAAGCCGCACTGAAAAAAGAAGAAGACCGGCTCAGTAAGGACCGTCTGGAAACCCTGCAGAAAGAACTGGCAGACCTGAAAAATGAATTCCAGTCCCGGAAAGCCCAGTGGGACAATGAGAAAAATTCCGTGGAAAAAGTACAGAAGCTCCGGGAGGAACTGGAAGCTCTTAATAAGGAAATTGCCATGGCCCAGCAGAATTATGATCTGGAAAAGGCGGCGGAACTCCAGTACGGTAAAATGCCGGAACTGAAACGACAGCTTGAACTGGAAGAAGAACAGGTAAAAAAGAAAGATTTAAGCCTGGTTCATGAAAATGTCAGCGAGGAGGAGATTGCGAAGATTATTTCCCGGTGGACCGGAATACCTGTGGCGAAGCTCACGGAAAGCGAGCGGAACAAAACCCTTCATCTGGACGAAGAGCTGCACAGACGGGTAATTGGCCAGGAAGAAGGAGTTACAAAAGTAACAGAAGCTATCATCCGTTCCAAAGCAGGGATTAAAGACCCCGGCAAGCCAATTGGTTCCTTCCTGTTCCTTGGGCCTACCGGCGTGGGGAAAACAGAGCTGGCCAAAGCGCTGGCCGCCAGCCTTTTTGACGATGAGAATAATATGGTAAGGCTGGATATGAGCGAGTATATGGAGAAATATTCCGTATCCCGCCTGATTGGAGCTCCTCCCGGATATGTGGGATATGAAGAAGGCGGCCAGCTCACGGAAGCCGTGCGCCGCAAACCTTATTCCGTAGTACTGTTTGACGAGGTGGAGAAAGCTCATCCCGATGTGTTTAACGTACTGCTTCAGGTGCTGGACGACGGACGGATTACCGATTCCCAGGGACGTACCGTGGATTTTAAAAATACCATATTGATTATGACGTCCAATCTGGGTTCCTCTTATCTTTTGGAAGGCATCGGGGAAAACGGGGAAATCAGACCGGAATGCGAAAAAGCAGTGCTGGATGAGCTTAAAAATAATTTCCGGCCGGAGTTTTTAAACCGTCTGGATGAAACAATTTTATTTAAGCCTCTGAGCAAAGACGATATTGGCAATATCATCCACCTGCTGCTGGCAGATCTGAACCGTCGTCTGGCGGACCGGGAGGTGTCTGTGGAGCTGACCCAGGCGGCACAGGAATTTACAGTGGAGCACGGCTATGACCCGGTATATGGAGCAAGGCCTCTGAAGCGTTATCTCCAGAAAACCGTGGAAACCCTTGCAGCGAAACTGATTCTGGCAGATGAGGTGAGAGCGGGAGATACTATTGTAATTGACGTGGAACAGGGCGCGCTGACCGCCCGCAGTTCATCTTCCTGATTTTTCCGAATCCGGTTGACTTTGTTCCGGCCAGATGTGATAATATGCCCGGAGGAGTCATTATGGAAGAGAAATATGATTTGACAGAAGGAAATATTATACGGACGGTACTGGTCTTTTCCCTTCCCTTTCTGGGAGCCAATCTGATACAGGCCCTGTACGGGGCGGTGGATTTGATGGTTATAGGCTGGTACTGTCCCCCGGAGGCCATTGCGGCTGTTTCTACCGGAACTCAGGTGACCCAGATCGTTACCTGTATGATTTCCGGGCTGACGCTGGGCGCCACCGTGACCGTAGGAAAATATGCGGGGCAGAAAGGACCGGAAGAAGTGAAAAGAACCATCAGCACCAGTCTCTGCCTGTTTGTACTGGCAGGGCTTCTGATTACAGTGCTGATGATGGTCTCTGCCGATTTGGTGCTTGCCCTGCTGCAAACTCCGGAGGAATCTTTTGCTTCGGCCGGAGCATATGTACGTGTCTGCGGGGCGGGCGTGGTATTTATCTGCGGGTACAATGGAATCAGCGCTGTTCTGCGCGGATATGGAGACTCCCGAAAGCCTCTGCTGTTTGTGGCCGTTGCCGGGGCAGGAAATGTAGTGGGAGATATTCTGTTTATCCGGTATCTGAATCTGGGTGTGAAAGGGGCGGCGCTGGCGACGGTGCTTTCTCAGGGATTCAGTATGATATGGGCGGCGGTTTATCTGAACAGGCGGGATTTTATCTTTTCCTTCCGTCTGCGGGAGTTCCGGATTTACCGGGAGAAAATCCGGGAACTTCTGAAGGTGGGAATTCCCATTTCCCTGCAGGAATGCATGGTACGCCTGTCCTTTCTGTATCTTACGTCGGTGACAAATGCCCTGGGCGTGGCGGCGGCTTCCGCGGTGGGAATTGCCAGTAAATATGATGTGTTTGCCATGCTGCCGGCCACCTCTGCGGCAAGCGCTCTGTCCTCGGTGGTGGCGCAGAATTATGGTGGGGGAAAATACAGGAGAATGCAGCAGGCCCTTGTGACGGGAATGGCGGCGGCGCTGCCTTTTTCTGCCGTCTTTTTTTTCTGGGCTCAGTTTTGGCCGGAATCCATGATTGGAATTTTTACAACAGATACAGCTATTATAGAGGCAGGTATTCCATTTTTCCGTACCTGCAGTTTTGATTATCTGTTTGTGGTATTTGTATTTTGTATGAACGGATATCTGAATGGCCGGGGACTTACGGTATTTACCATGGTGAGCTGCTGTTTCGGAGCCCTTGCGCTGCGTATGCCCCTGATATATCTGATGTGCCGGAATATGCCGGGCAATCTGGGGCTGATTGGCTGCGTGGCTCCGGCTGTGTCCGGGATTATGGCGGTATATACAGGGATTTATGTGTGGAAGCTAAGGGTTTCTCCTGCCGGAAGGACAGGAAAATAACAGTAACAGTTCAGGGAAGGATTCGGAATATGGCAGAGAAGAAAACAGAGAAGACAGAGAAGAAAAAAAAGAGCCGCAGAGCTTATCTGGAATCATTTCAGAAGAATCAGGAAGGAAATTATGAGTATAAAGGCGAATTGTATGTCTGGCAGGGAACCGGCCAGGACAGGCGCAGGGAACTGGCCAGGCTCTGGGGCCTGTGTATTGCACTGCTGGGCTCCCTGGCAGGGGCAGGCAGTGTGGATGCGCCGGGTGCCATCAACTGTGCGTATGTGATTCTTCCATATGTAATAAATCTGATTGCAGGTATCAGCGTCTGCTGGGGCCTGTGCAGGCTCAGTGCGGGAGGAAATCCCGTGAGAGCCTACGTATGGAAGGCCAGCGTGGAACAGATTCCAGGCCGGGCTGTGTTTGCATGTATCAGCGGAGGGGCGTCCCTGGCGGGGGAACTGATTTTCGTTGTGAGGAACGGACTGGAAGGAAAAACAGGAGGTTTCGCGATATTTCTGCTGCTGGAATGCCTGGTGTGCGCTTCCTCTTCTGGAATGTATCAGCGGGTGAAGAAGCTGAAATGGGAGAAACAGGCGTAACAGGGCCCGCACCTTAAAACAGGCATAACAGTTCAGCCCGTGCCCTTAAAACAGGCCCCGGACCGCCTGTCAGGCAGGCTGTCCGCTGCCGGAGGCAGCTCCTGTCTGAGGCTTAAAGGGCGCTCCGCTCATAGCCTGCAAGACGTGTTCATTCATGTATTTACCATGAGGAGGGACCCACGAAGTGGGAAGAGCCCTGATGGTTCCTCCTGTAAGACTCTCGTACACAGAATACAGGCTATGGCTGAACTGAAATAAAAATATCCTGGAAATATAAGGTTGAAATTGACAAATAATCAGAAGGAATATATAATGTTTACATATTGAGTCAAAATCTATGTAAAAATAAAGCATAAGACGGCAGCACAAAGGAGCGCAAAAGGAGGGTACCCTCCTTTTATGTATGTAGTTACAACTACATACATATATAAAACTCTGACTGCCAGGACTCAGAAGAAAAGGAGGAAATTGTATGAAAAAAAGCAAGAGACTGCTGGCCCTGCTTTTAGGACTGGCTCTGTGCGGCAGTATGCTCACTGCCTGCCAGAAAAACAACGGGGGCAACAAGCCTGCCGAAGACGACAAAACGAGCGAAAGTGATGCAAACACAGATACTGACAAAAAAGAAGAGGACAGCAGTTCCGCAGAAGGAGGAGACGGAACACTGGTAGTATCTGCTACCGGTTTTGAGAACAAATTCTCTCCGTTCTTTGCACAGAATGTGGATGACGTAACCATTGGTGCGGACATGACCCAGCTTATGCTGATGTATGTGGACCGTGTATCTGAGCCGATTCTGAACGGAATCGACGGAGAAAAGAGAGAATACAACGGCACAGAGTACACATACTACGGACCTTCCAATATCACCGTTACCGAGAATGAAGACGGTACTGTGGTATATGAAGTTAAGATGCGTGACGACCTGGTATTTTCCGACGGAACTCCTGTTGACATAGATGATGCTATTTTCAGTCTGTATGTATATATGGACCCGTCTTATGACGGTTCCACCACCATGTATTCCACCCCTATTAAAGGTCTGGAAGCATACAGAAGCGGTATGGAAACACTGTTCAATCTGCTGGTAAAAGCAGGCCGCGACAACACAGATTTTACAAACTGGGATGAAGCAACACAGACCGCATTCTGGGAAAGCCTGGATAAAGCAGGAGCAGCATTTGCACAGGAAATCGTAGATTACTGTGTGGCAGCAGGAGAATGTGCAGAAGGCGAAGTTGCCAAAGCAGGAGCAGCATGGGGCGTAGAAGGCCTTGCAGACGGAGCAACCACAGCAGATCTGTTCAATGCTCTGTGTGAAAAATATGAATGGGATATTCCTACCATGTCTGAAACTGAGACAGCAGGTTCCAGTCTGTTCGATTTAATGGAAGATTATGAGAATTATGCAGTTGGTATAGAAACCGGTGAATCTGCAGATTATATTGAAGGAATTGAACGTATTGATGATTACTCCATGAAGATTACAGCTACGGAGCTGGACGCTACCCTGATTTACCAGTTCAATTTCCCGATTGCTCCTCTTCACTACTATGGTGACGAAGCGCAGTATGATTATGAGAACCACAAGTTTGGATTCCCGAAAGGTGATCTGACCATCGTACGTGACAAGACATTAGAGCCCATGGGCGCAGGTCCTTATGTATTTAAAGAATTTTCCGACGGTGTTGTTTATATGGAAGCAAATCCCAAGTTCTATAAGGGTGAGCCCAAAACAAAGAACCTGAATTTTAAAGAGACAAAAGAAGCAGATATGTTAAATGGTCTTTCCACAGGAGACATTGATATTGCAGAACCTTCCTATACCACAGAGCTTGCAAATCAGATTGCAGAAATGAACGGCGGAGATGATTCTCTGGAAGGAGATGTAATCACCACAAAGCTGATTGACTACCGCGGATACGGTTATGTGGGAATCTGTGCAGATAACGTGAAAGTTGGCGATGACCCGGCTTCCGACGCTTCCAAAAATCTGCGGAAAGCAATTGCAACTCTGATTGCCGCTTACCGTGACGAGGGAATTGATTCCTACTATGGAGATACCGCTTCCGTAATTAACTATCCGATTTCCAATACTTCCTGGGCAGCTCCTCAGGTAACGGACGACGGATATACCGTTGCTTATTCCGTAGACCCGGAAGGCAACCCAATTTACACAGCCGATACAAAAGCAGAAGAGAAATATGCGGCAGCAAAAGAAACAGCTCTTAAATTCTTTGAAGCAGCAGGCTATACCGTAACAGACGGAAAACTGACCGCAGCTCCGGAAGGCGCAAAATTAGAGTACACCGTGGACATCGGAGGCGGCGGAAAGGGTGACCATCCTACGTTCCTGATTCTGAAAAATGCAGCAGACGCTTTTGCAGAAATCGGATTTACTCTGACTGTAAACGACCTGGCAAATGCAGCCGACCTGTACGCAGCATATCAGTCCGGCGTATCTGAACTGTGGTGTGCCGCATGGCAGGCTTCCAGCGACCCGGATATGTTCCAGTTATATCACAGTGAAGGAACTACCAACTACTACAAGATTAACGATGAAGAACTGGATACTCTGATTAAGGATGCACGTCAGTCCACTGAGCAGTCTTATCGTAAAGGCCTGTACAAGGCAGCTATGGAAATCATTATGGACTGGGGTGTGGAAGTACCGATTTACCAGCGTTCCGACGCATATACCATTGCAACTGAGCGTGTGGATGTTTCCAGTCTTCCCAATGATATGACTCCATACTGGAACTGGCTGAATGAAATTGAGAACATTGCCGTAAAATAATAAAATCACACATACTGAAAGGAACCGCTCCCATGGTGAATCGGTTCCTTTCAATCTATAGAGAGGAATGATAACCGTATGCGAAAATATATCATTAAGAGACTGCTGTTGTCTGTGATGATTCTGTTTTGCGTTACTTTCATTATTTACGCATTGCTGCGCTGTCTGCCCGCCTCATATGTGGAAAATATGGCCATGCAGCTCGCAATGAAACCAGGCGCAAAACCCTATGAGGAGTGGTTATCTCAGTTAAATGCGTCTTACGGTCTGGATAAAAGCATTCTGCCCGGTTACCTTACCTGGCTGGGAGATGCCATTCGTGGAAATTTCGGCGATAGCTGGAAATATACCGTACCGGTACTTCAGAAATTCAGCGATGTTATCTGGCTGTCTTTTATTATGGGAGCCATTGCCTTTGTGCTGCAGCTTATCATCGCCATACCTCTTGGCGTGATTGCCGCTACCAGACAGTATTCCCGTACAGACTATGCCGTTACCGCTGTGGCGCTGATTGGTATTTCACTGCCCACGTTCTTTTTTGCTACAATTCTGAAACTGATTTTTTCCATAAAATTAGGCTGGTTCGATTTGTTCGGACTGGTGGGCCGGGATTATGCCCAGCTTGACGCCATGGGCCAGTTTCTGGACAAAGCCAACCATTTGGTACTGCCCATTGCAACCATTGTCATAGTATCCATTGGTTCCCTGATGCGTTATACCCGTACCAATATGCTGGAGGTGCTGAATGCGGATTATATCCGGACTGCCAGGGCCAAGGGACTGCCTGAAAAAAAAGTTATCTATCAACATGCGTTCCGCAATACCCTGATTCCTCTGGTAACCATTGTGGGCGGGTCTCTGCCCGGACTGTTTTCCGGAGCATTGATTACGGAGACATTGTTTTCCATTCCGGGGATTGGATTTACCTCCTATGAAGCCATGCGGATTGGAGACATTCCATTTTCCATGTTTTACATGACTTTTATGGCGGTGCTGACACTGGCGGGCAACCTGATTTCTGATATTCTGTACGCAGTGGTAGACCCGCGGGTACGCTTTGCTTAAGGAAGGGGGCAGTTGAAATGGACGATAAAAGAGATGAAGTAAATGTAAAAGATGAATCGAAGGAAGAAGCCTCCTACTCCCTGAACGATGACAGGCGTGTCAAGGTCCTTTCACCGGGGGCCCTGGTGGTAAAGCGGTTTCTGCGGAACCGGCTGGCAGTTGTGGGAATGATTATGCTGCTGGTCATGTTTGTATTTTCCTTTATCGGCGGACTGATCAGCCCCTATGGACAGGATCAGCAGTTTTACCGCTATGAGAGCCAGATGAAGGAATTTGCAGGCGTGGTGCGCAACGACGATTTCCGCTATACTGCTGCGGATGGTCAGAAATTCGACAGCGTGCTGCAGGCAAAGTTCCAGCTTGCATATCAGAAGAAAGAAAATACCTTTGAGTACAAGGATATTACTTATGATGTGCAGGAAGAGGGAACAGATTTCTATTCCATTTCCTCTGAGGGAACCATGCTGGCCATTGCTTTTAAAGATATTGTAAATGCAGAGGGGGAAGAGATTCCCTTTGATGTGAAATTCGGGGCATTGAAAGCATATACCAACGGAGAGACTTCCTTTGAAGCAGGAGGGACGTCCTATACCCTGGATGAGGATGGGAACATTCTGGAAGGGGAGAACGTCAGAGGCTACATCAGCCGGTTTGTGGTGTCTCCTCTGGAAAACGGAGTGGACATCAGCCGTACTTTCAAGGAAGAACTGGAGGCTACCATCAATGAGGACGGAGAAGAATTTGTCTTTGTAGATGAGGATGGAACAGAGCATACTTATGAAATCACCTATGACCCCACCACTCTGACCTGGTCCGTACGTCAGGGAACAGAGACTTATGTATATGACACTTATTCCAGACCAGGAAAAACCCACTGGCTGGGAACAGATACCAACGGTATGGACATGCTGACCCGTCTCATGTACGGAGGCCGGGTGTCGCTGATTATCGGATTTATTGTGGTAATTATTGAAACAGTTATCGGCGTGGTCCTGGGAGGACTTGCCGGATATTTCGGAAAATGGGTAGATAACCTGATTATGCGTATTGTGGATATTTTCTACTGTATTCCGTCTTTGCCTCTGATTATTATTCTGGGCTCCGCCATGGACGCCATGAAGATAGAGCCTCAGATTCGAATGTTTTATCTGATGCTGATTCTCGGTTTTCTGGGATGGCCGGCTATTACTCGTCTGGTCAGGGGACAGATTTTATCCCTGCGTGAGCAGGAATTTATGACTGCCACGGAAGCCTGCGGAATTCGGGTAAGCAGACGTATTTTCAGACATTTGCTGCCCAACGTGATTCCTCAGCTGATTGTAACCTGTACCATGAGCCTTGGCTCCACCATCATTATGGAAGCCACCCTGTCTTTCCTGGGCCTTGGGGTAAAATTCCCCTTTGCTTCCTGGGGAAATATTATTACGGACGTAAACGATGCATACGTTATGACCCATTACTGGTTTGTATGGATTCCTGCAGGTATCTGTCTGCTGATTGCTGTGCTGGGCTTTAACTTTGTAGGCGATGGTCTGCGCGATGCGTTTGACCCGAAAATGAAACGGTAAGGGAGGAAAGAACGATGGCTAAGAAAAAATCAGAAGGTTATCTCTCAGCGAAAGAATCCCGGCGGATTTCAAAAGAGAACCGTAAAATTACCGATGAATTTGAGAAAAAGCGGAAACGGAAAAATGTGCCGGAGTCAGAATATCTGACTGCCATGCGGGACCCGAAAAATGCGGTGGAATTTGACAATCTGCACACCTATTTCTTTACGGATACCGGAACGGTGAAAAGTGTGGACGGCGTAACCTTTGACGTGCCCATTGGCAAGACCGTAGGCGTGGTAGGCGAGTCCGGTTGCGGAAAATCTGTCACCAGTCTGTCCCTGATGCAGCTGGTACAGCGTCCTCAGGGGCAGACGGTGGAAGGGGAAATCCGCCTGAATCTGGGTGATAAAGCCTATGATGTAATCAAAACCCCTCAGGAAGTCATGCAGACCCTCCGGGGCAATTATGTTTCCATGATTTTTCAGGAGCCTATGACCAGTCTGAATCCGGTGTTCCGGATTGGCAGACAGGTGGATGAGGTAAGCCTGCTTCACAATAAAGAAGGAAAAAGCCCGGAAGAAATCAAAGCCCGTACCATTGAGCTGCTGCAAACGGTGGGAATTGCCAACAGCGAGGGCGTATACAACATGTTCCCCCATGAGCTGTCCGGCGGTATGCGTCAGCGTGTCATGATTGCCATGGCTCTGGCATGTAACCCCAGAGTTATCATTGCCGACGAGCCCACTACGGCGCTGGATGTGACCATCCAGGCACAGATTCTGGATTTGCTGCGCCAGTTGAAGGACAGTATCAATTCTTCCATTATGCTGATTACCCATGATTTGGGCGTGATTGCGGAAATGGCAGATTACGTGGTGGTTATGTATGCAGGAAGAGTAGTGGAAAAGGGAACTGCGGAGGAGATTTTTGAACATCCCTCCCATCCATATACCATCGGCCTGATGGCTTCCAAACCGGTAGTGGGCAAACAGGTGGACAAACTTTATTCCATACCCGGAAAAGTGCCCAATCCCATCAATATGCCCAATTACTGCTATTTTAAAGACAGGTGCGAAATGTGCGTGGAAGGCTGCGACGGAGCATATCCGCCGGAAATCAGCCTGTCTGATACCCACAAAGTAAGCTGTTACCGGTATTCTCAGGGAAAGGGGGAACAGTAAATGTCCGATAAGAAATTGATAACAGAAGATACCTTTGAACCCCTGACTTATGATGAACAGTATATCCTGATGGTGAACCATCTGAAGAAATATTTTCCCATCAAAGGCGGAGTGGTTTCCAGAGTGACCGGATATGTGAAAGCTGTGGACGGCGTCACTTTTAATCTGAAACGAGGCACCACCATGGGGCTTGTGGGCGAATCCGGCTGCGGAAAAACCACCACCGGACGTACTCTTCTCCGTCTTGCCGGAGAGAAGACCGGAGGCCAGGTGCTCTTTAACGGAAAAGAAGTGTATGACTTATCCAATGCGGAGATGCGCGCCATGCGTACGAAAATGCAGATTATTTTCCAGGACCCTTTTTCCAGCCTGTCTCCCCGTCTGCCTGTTGGAGAAATTATAGGCGAGGCGGTCAGAGAACACAATCTGGTTTCAAAGGGCGAATTTAACGATTATATTGATAAAGTTATGGACAACTGCGGATTACAGCCCTTCCATAAGGAGCGGTATCCCCATGAATTTTCCGGCGGACAGCGTCAGCGTATCTGTATTGCCCGCGCACTGGCATTAAATCCGGAATTTATTGTCTGCGACGAGCCTGTATCAGCGCTGGATGTGTCTATTCAGGCCCAGATTATCAATTTGCTGAAGGAGCTGCAGGAGCAGTATAATCTGACCTATCTGTTTATCTCCCATGACCTGTCGGTGGTGGAGCATATTTCCGATACGGTAGGCGTGATGTACCTCGGAAATCTGGTGGAATACGGAGAAACGGAGGATATTTTCAAAAATCCTCTGCATCCCTATACAAAGGCTTTGTTTTCCGCTATTCCCGTTCCTGACCCGAAGGTGAAAAAGGAGCGGATTGTGCTGAAAGGCTCCATTCCTTCTCCGGCAAACCCGCCGGAAGGCTGCAAATTCCATACCCGCTGTGCTCACTGTATGGAAAAATGTAAGAAAGAAGCTCCCCGCCAGCGTGAGGTAGAACCGGGACATTACGTGGTCTGTCATCTCTATGATAAATAGGATTCGGGTATTTCGAAACAGAAGGGCAGTGAAAGGAGGTGAGGTGCACAGTGGCAGAACAGGAAGAACACAATGGAATCATTTATGATTCAGGGGAAACACCGGAGCAGGAACAGCCGGAACTTGAACTGACCAGGGAAGAAAAGCGCTGGGTGGCGCTGGGAGCCCTGAAAAGCGCCCTGTTAATCGGAAGCGTGTACCTCATTGGAGGAGCGCTGCTCATTGGCCTTATGCTGCTGGCCTGGACATAAATGGAGCATAAAACCCTTATCAACCGTTTTCGTACTTTGCGAAGACGGTTGCTTTTTTTGAATATTTGTATTATAATAACTAATACAAATGATGCAAAGCGAGGTGAAAGAGCCTGTGATTATGAAACTGGACTTTGCCGGAAGCGTGCCTATTTATCAGCAAATCAGAGACCAGATTGTGCAGGCGGTGGCGGAGGGGATTTTTACAGACGGAGATAAACTTCCCACCATACGGGCCCTTGCCGGAGAGATTGGGGTCAATACCATGACTGTGAACAAGGCCTACCAGCTTCTGAAGCAGGAGGGGTATATTATCACGGACAGGCGCAGCGGGGCGGTGGTACGGTGCGCCGGGAACAGGAAAGAAGCAGTGGAACGGGAAATCGCAAAGGATTTGGAACTGCTGGCTGCGGAAGCGAAAATTGCAGGCATATCCCGGCAGGAATTTCTGGAACTCTGCGGGAAGGTTTACGGGAGGTAGCTTATGGTAACGAAGATTATTATGGCAGTCTGTATGCTGCCCGTATTGCCCATCATGTATGGGGCAGCCCGGTTTATCCGGAAGGAAAAGACAGGAATACAGTACGGAGTTACCCTGTGGGAGGGGGCAGAAGACAGTCCACAGGTACAGGACATAAGGAGAAAAGAGAAAAAGGGGCTGAACCGGATGGGACTGTTCTGCCTGCTGCTGTTTTTACTGACATTGCTGCCGGACCATGAATCCCTGGTGATTGCCGGACAGACGATATGGATATTTCTGGTGATTGTGCTGATGTATGTGCCCTATGTGCGGGCCCATGGGAGAATGATGGAGCAGAAGCGGGAATATCTGGCATCTCTGCCGCAGGAAGACCGGGAGCAGACCGGGAACAGCGTTCTGGTGGATGTGACGGCGGCCGCAGCGGAAAAACCTGTTTTTTTCCGGAAAACATTGTGGAGCGGCTGCCTGTTTGCCTGTTTTCCGGCTCTGGCGGAACTGTTTCTTCCTCATGAAGGACAAACTGCAGATTTCTGGCTTTGGGAGGTGACTCTGATAACCATGGGTGTGGTAACCCTGCTGTTCCCGCTGTTCCTCTCTGTTCAGAAAAGGCTGAGAACCAGAGTGTTCACCCCAAACAGCCGGATTAATCTGCAGATTGCACAGATACGCCGGTATCACTGGAGCTGGCTCTGCGCTGCCCTGGCCTGGGAAACCGGTCTGCTGAACTGGTGTATGCTGTTTGCCTTCCGCGCTCCTGCCAGGTGGTTTCTTCCGCTGATCATAACTGCCAGCCTGCTGTACGGGCTGACTGCCCTTGCACTGTGCTTTTACTGTTGGAGCCTGACAGAGAAAACCAGCAGAAAATATCTGGAACAGGCGTCCATATGCCGGGAAGATGAGGATGCATACTGGCTCTGGGGTATGTTCTATTATAACAAAGATGATAACCGTTCCATGGTGGAGGCCAGGGCAGGCATGGGCGTCACCGGGAATATGGCAAAACCGGTGATGAAGTACGGAACACTCCTTATCATTGCCGCTCTGATTCTGGGAATGTCCGCGCTCTGCGGCTGGGTCATCCTGGAAGAATTTACGCCCGTATCGCTGATTTATGAAGAAGACGTGCTGATTGCACAACACTGGAAGGAAGCATACCGCATTGAAAAGCAGGACATGGAGCAGGTGACTTTACTGGAGGAGGAACCGGATATCCGCAGGAACAGCGGAACAGGCATGGAGACTCTGAAAAAGGGGAACTTCTACAGCAACCGCTATGAACAGAGCATGTCTGTATGCCTGAATCCTGAGGAGCCGCCCTTTCTCCTGATAAAAACCGAAGAAGGGGCATGGTATCTTCTGGGCAGCGGAGACGGGCAGGAGACCAGGGAGATTTACCGGAGGCTGAAGCAATAGCTGTCCGGAATGGCATATCTGATAAATTCAATGATAATTTCCGCCCCTTCCGTCATATATTTTAAGGAAATCTCTGTGGAGTATTCAGTGAATGAGCGGAAGAAATATCTGGAAAAATATCCGGAACAACTGGAAAAAGCTGCATTTCCGGGAAAAATGCCTCAGATTTGACCTGTTCTGTCTTGGGGTAATCCTGCTGTTTGTGGTATGCGGAATCGGCAGAGGGAAGGCAGTGCGGGAAACATGGCGGCAGATGACCGGGAGCCGGCAGCAGAATCAGTATCAGAATTATAATCAGAAAGAATCTGATTCCCTGAAAAATCAGGGAGACACCGGAGCGTCCGAAGGAGAAGTACCGCAGGAACAGCCGGAGCAGGAAGGAACAGAAAAGAAAAAGATAGCCCTTACCTTTGACGACGGGCCCCACCCTCAATATACGCCGGAAATGCTGGCGGCATTAAAAGAAAGGAACGTGAAAGCCACATTTTTCCTGCTGGGGGAGGAAGTGGAGAAGTATCCGGAAATTGTAAAACAGATTCAGGAAGAAGGCCATCTGATTGGCAACCATTCCTATAAGCATGAACAGCTGAGCAAGCTGCCCATGGAGCAGGCATGTAGCCAGGTGACCCGGACCAACGAGCTGATTTATGCAATTACAGGAGTGTACCCTTCTTATCTGCGACCGCCTTTCGGAGACTGGCATGAGAAGCTGGACTGCGAGGTGAATATGGTGGAAGTGCTCTGGGATGTGGACACTCTGGACTGGTCCATTCAGAATCACGGTAAGATTGTGAACCGGGCCATGAAAAATCTCCATGAAAATGATATTATACTCATGCACGACGGATATGAAACCTCCGTAACCGCCGCCATGGAAATCATAGATACCCTGCAGAACCAGGGGTATGAATTTGTGACAGTGGATGAACTTATATTCGAATGAAACATTTTTCAGGTCTGCCTGACTGAAACAGGTGACGAATAAGCCGGAAAATGGTATAATATTTATAATATTCGGAAGATATGATATTGCCCCGGAGCATTGATTATCATACCAGAAATTGCGGAGGAATATGCCATGGACTTATTCGATTATATGAGAGAGCAGAACCAGGAGAAAGAAGCTCCCCTTGCAAGCCGTCTGCGGCCCGTCAGATTAGAGGAAGTGGCGGGCCAGCAGCATATTATAGGAAAAGACAAACTGCTGTACCGGGCCATACAGGCAGACAAGCTCAGCTCCGTAATTTTTTACGGGCCTCCGGGAACCGGAAAAACCACGCTGGCAAAAGTCATTGCTAATACTACCAGTGCGGAATTTACCCAGATAAATGCTACTTCTGCCGGGAAGAAAGACATGGAGGAAGTGGTAAAACAGGCAAAGGACAGTCAGGGCATGTATGGGAAAAAGACCATACTGTTTATTGATGAAATCCACCGCTTCAACAAATCCCAGCAGGATTATCTCCTGCCCTTTGTGGAGGACGGTACGGTCATCCTGATTGGAGCCACCACGGAGAATCCTTATTTTGAAGTGAACGGGGCGCTGCTGTCCCGCTCCATTATTTTTGAACTGAAGCCTCTGGAAAAAGAAGACATCAGAAAGATTCTTCAGAGGGCGGTGACTGATAAGGAAAAAGGTATGGGAAGTTATCAGGCAGTACTGGAAGAAGATGCGCTGGAATTTCTGGCAGATGTGGCGAACGGAGACGCCAGAGCGGCATTGACTGCCATTGAACTGGGGATTCTCACCACCCCCAGAGGAGAGGACGGAAAAATTCACATCACTCTGGAGACAGCATCTGAATGTATTCAGAAACGGGTGGTGCAGTACGATAAGTCAGGAGATAACCATTACGATACCATTTCTGCCTTCATTAAAAGTATGCGGGGCTCCGACCCGGATGCGGCTGTTTATTATCTGGCCAGAATGCTCTATGCGGGAGAAGATATTAAATTTATTGC
>CATLIX010000065.1 GCA_949959185.1 uncultured Eubacterium sp.
GCGAAAGCAGAAGCAGCCGCCGAGGCCAAAGCGAAAATCAAAGCCAGAGAACAGGAAAAAGAACAGGAAAAAACTACGGAAGAAGTATCCAATATCCTTAAACCGCAGGATGATAATTTTATGGATGAGCCGGAGGTTGTGGCAGAAGTAAGCAATCCGGTGGAACCGGAACTTCATTTTGACGCGGCGGCGGATTTGAGCTGGCCCCTTCAGGGAAATGTGATTCTGAATTATAATATGGACCAGACGGTATATTTTGCAACACTGGACCAGTATAAGTATAACCCTGCAGTGATTATCCAGGCAGAAGTCAATACGCCGGTCAATGCGGTGGCTTCCGGCAAGGTGACTTCCATTGAGACCAGTGAAGAGACAGGAATTACCATGACTGTGGATTTGGGAGACGGTTACAGCGCCCGGTATGGACAGTTAAAAGAAGTGCCCAAAAATCAGGGCGATTACGTGGAAAGCGGCGAAACCATCGGCTACGTGAGCGAACCCACCAAATATTACTCCGTAGAAGGGGCAAATCTTTATTTCCAGCTTCTGAAAGACGGAGCGCCGGTAAATCCCATGGAACATCTGGAATAAAAAAAGCAATAAAAAAGAACTGCCGTATCAGTGATAAAAGAATCAGTGGTGCGGTGGTTTTTTGTCTTATAAGATTAGGGTATCATGCTAATGCGTGAAAGTATTTCCTGTAAGACAAAATAGTTATGCGCACAGCACATTCTTTTTCACATTGCAAAAGAGCAGAAAAACTCCGGGAACCTTATGGAAAGCCGGGGTTATTTATGTTAGAATACAGAAAGAAAAATGAATTTTGAAAAACAGACAGGATGAAATGTCCGATTTGATTCAAATCAGGACAGAAAGGACAAAGGAGTGGGAGAATGGTTATATTTTCAACAATGTTTTATGTGACAAAAGAACTGACAAAAGAGAAAATGGCGGAACTTGCCTTCGAGTGGGTAAACATGAGTCCCCATTATGGATTTGACAGTCTCACCTGGAATGGAGAGGATTACTATGAGCAGAAATGTGAAAAGCAGAAGTTTTCTGTGATTGTGTCAGATGATAAAAAAACCATGGCAATCCGGCTGGAAAACAGAGACGGTGATATCCTTTGGACCAATGATTTTACCTTTACGGAAAGCGATGACAGGAATCTGCTGTTTGTACGTCTGAACCGGGACGCCATGGATAAGGAAAGTATTGTACCCCACAGATTCCATCGCCCAAGGCTGATGAAAGAAATACTGCGGGCCGGCTATGGAGCGAAAGACAATACATTGCAGATTTCAGATAAGGAAGTTCTGATTACCCGGCAGAATATCACGCTGGCGGAGGATGTGATATGCGGTAAAACAAAGTATCTTCTTCCGATAGTATACGTTACCAAACGGTTTATGGACAGCACCACCATTCTGGATACGGAGGAACTGGCCAAAGACCTGGCCGGAACTGCCCATGTACTGGTGGAGGAAAGTACGGATATAACAAGAAAACTGAAAAGGAGGACAGGAGGAAAGAATCCATTTAACGGAGCAGTACATATTTATTATACGGACAAGGCAGGGAACCGGATTATTCCGGAAGAATTCAGCGAATCCAACACGTTCCGAAAAGAAATCGTGGAATCTGTATGTAAGAGGCTTTCTCAGGTGAAAGTGGAAGATAGATATACCTGGGAGACCATAAAATATCAGAAACTGCTGGAGAAGAATCAAAAATATAAAGAGGAAAATACGGAGCTGGCAGAAGCCTCTGAGGAAGTCCTGAAATTGAAAGACGAAGAGTATGCGCAACTGGAAGAAGAAGCAAATGAACTGAGAAGCAAGGTGGAATATTATAAGGATGCCCTGCAAAAAAAGAAAGACCGGCAGACAGGAGACATTGTATTTGCATGTAGCGAATCGGAATTTTTTGAGGGAGAAATTAAGGACATGATTCTGGAACTGCTGGAGCGGGAAAAGAAACAGATGGACGACGACCCCAATCAGGTGGGATGGAGAATATATCATGTACTGAAAGCCATTTTGGAAGAAAATGAAATTACAGGGAAGGGGAAAATCCTGGAAGGGGATTTGAAAGATATTCTGAGCAGGAAAGACCGGCTGACTCCGAAAGACAAAAAGAGACTGAACGAACTGGGATTTATCAGTAAGGAGAATAAGCACAATAAGCTGTATTTTCACGGAGACGGCAGGTATATGATTACGCTGGGAAGTACGCCCAGTGACGGTCATGCATCCAACAATGCGGCCTCAACGGCAGTAAATACCATTGTCTGTCGCCCGCACAAAGTTTAATTCATGTAAAACAGGCACCGATTCCCATCTTTCTCATAACATAAAGTATAAATAAAAGCGACCATCCGCAGCACGGAATTTCACAGAAAGAAATTCTTTTATACATGAAACGGAGATTGTTGGAAATCATATTCTATTAATTATATACCGGCATTACGTGCTGCTTTGCATACAGGAGACTGCCTGCAGTCTCTGTACATAACAGGAGTCAACAGACAGAATGAAAGAAAAGGAAAACGTTACTTATATTTTACAGTGCAGTGACGGTACCCTGTATACAGGATGGACCAACAATCTGGAAAAGCGGCTGGAGCAGCACAATGCGGGAAAGGGAGCCAAATATACCAGAGGGCGGGGGCCGGTAAAACTGCTGTATCAGGAAGCGCACGAGACGAAACAGGAAGCCATGCAGCGGGAAGCCTGGATTAAAAAACTTACCAGAAAAGAAAAAGAAGCGCTGATACATGGACAGGCTTAATCGTGCCTGGTACATCAAAGCAAAGGCATATTTGCAACAAAACAGTACATCATAATAAAATGGCACACACTGCCGCCCATAACAAACAGATGAAAAATCTCATGAGAGCCGAAATTTTTATGTCTGGAATTGAAAATCGGCAGCTTTAAAGCGTATATAACACCTCCGATGGTGTAAATAATGCCTCCCGCCAGCAGCCATCCGAATGCCTGGGGAGAAAGAGAAGTGATAATCTGGGTAAAAGCCAGCACGCACACCCAGCCCATGGCAATATATAATATAGAAGAAAACCATTTCGGACAGGTAATCCAGAAAGCCTTCACAAGGATACCCACAAGAGCAATACCCCATACCAGAGCCAGAAGGCCATATCCAGTCCGGCCTCCCAGAACAATCACACATACCGGCGTGTAAGTGCCGGCAATCAGCACAAAAATCATCATGTGATCCAGCTTGCGCAGAATCCGGTTTGTCTTTTCCGATAAATCCAGTGCGTGGTAAGCCGCGCTGGCCCCATAAAGTAAAATCATGCTTATAATAAAAACAGAAAGAGAAACCACATGAACCAGATCCGGATTCATGGAAGCACGGATTAACAGAGGTGTGGCCGCAAACAGAGCCATCAGCATACCGATAAAATGAGTAATGGAACTTCCGGGGTCTTTCAGCTTGAATTTCATAATAACATATCCTCCTTCTGGTAATCATTTAAAAGTGTAATCAACAGTTATAGTATATGTAAAAGTAATGGAAATATGAATACATAGTATTAAAAACTACATTGTTTATAAACAGATACTACACCTTGAAGAAATAAAAGTCAATAAGAAGGGGAAGATTTTTGAAAATAATTGTATCAGTTCAGCCTTTCCCCCATAACTGTTACAAATAATTTGACAATGGCCCGTTTCTCTGCTATGATAAGCAACAGACTTTGTGAGAGAGATGAAAGGAATTATATGGAAACAGTAAGATTTGACGAATTAAATTTATACCCACAGATATTGAGAGCAATTCAGGAGATGGGATTTGAAGAAGCCACGCCCATTCAGAGCAAGGCAATTCCCGTTGTCATGGAAGGCGTGGACGTAATCGGACAGGCCCAGACAGGAACCGGTAAAACAGCGGCATTTGGAATTCCATTGCTGATGAAGGTAAATCCCCATGATAAACATACCCAGGCGATTGTCCTCTGTCCCACCAGAGAACTGGCCATCCAGGTGGCGGAGGAAGTGCGCTGCCTTGCAAAATACATGCATGGCGTGAAAGTCCTTCCCGTATACGGAGGACAGGACATTGTGAAACAGATTCGTTCTTTAAAAGGCGGAGCTCAGATTATTATCGGAACACCGGGGCGGATTATGGACCACCTGAGGCGGAGAACCATCAAGTGCGAAGAAGTAAATACCATTGTACTGGATGAAGCGGACGAAATGCTGAACATGGGATTCCGTGAAGATATTGAGACGGTTCTGGAATATATTCCGCAGGAGCGGCAGACTGTGCTGTTCTCCGCAACCATGCCCAAACCTATTCTGGAGATTACCAAAAAGTATCAGAAAGACGCAGTTACCATTAAAGTGGTAAAAAAGGAACTGACCGTTCCCAATATTGAACAGTACTATTATGATGTAAAACGTAAAGACAAAGTAGAAGTGCTCAGCAGGCTGCTGGATGTGTATGATCCCAAACTTTCCCTGGTATTCTGCAATACCAAGCGGATGGTGGACGAACTCACCAATGCACTGCAGGGACGGGGATATTTTGCGGAAGGCCTCCACGGCGACATGAAGCAGATGCAGCGTGACAGGGTGATGAACCATTTCCGCAACGGCAATACGGAGATTCTGGTAGCCACCGACGTGGCTGCAAGAGGCATTGACGTGGATGATGTGGAAGCAGTATTTAACTTTGATCTGCCCCAGGATGACGAATATTATGTACACCGTATCGGCAGAACCGGACGGGCAGGCAGAACCGGACGTTCCTTCACCTTTGTAAAAGGAAAAGAGGTCTATAAATTAAAAGACATTCAGCGTTACTGCAAAACCAAGATTCTGGCACAGAAAGTGCCCAGCATGGAAGACGTGGTGCAGGTAAAACTGGAGAAAATTATGGACCATATCGGAACCATTATCGAGGAAGAAGACCTGACCTCCATGGTAAATATGATTGAATCACAGGTAAATGAAGCAGATTACACTGCCATGGACATTGCGGCAGCTTTCTTAAAGCTGGCATTGCTGGGCGAAGAAGAAAAAGCTCAGAGCAGTATGGAAAATTACGAATTCGGCGATACAGGTGCAGAAGAAGGCATGGTGCGTCTTTTTATCAATATCGGGAAAAAACAGCATGTGAAGCCGGGAGATATTCTGGGAGCCATTGCCGGAGAATCCGGTATGCCCGGAAAGCTGGTGGGAGCCATTGACATGTACGACAAGTATACCTTTGTGGAAGTACCGCGGGAATACGGAAAAGAAGTACTGCAGGCTATGACCAACTCCAAAATCAAAGGCAAAAGTATCAACATTGAGCCTGCAAATCAAAAATAAGCGATACAGGGGATACCCCGTCAGAACAGATCATGAAAAATTTGTTCCGGCGGGTTTTTTCCTGTCACAAAAGCAGAAATATTACGTCTTATTATACAGGAGGTAAAGAACGTGGAACAAAAGAACATGGAACATAAAACAAACGAAGAACTGTCCCTTTTGATTGACCAGGCAGTTGCCGGGGACAAAGAAGCTCTGGAAACGGTGATTTCCGGCGTGCAGGATCTGATTTTTAATCTGTCCCTGCGCATGTTGGGTACGTTTGCGGATGCGGAGGATGCGTCGCAGGATATTATACTGAAAGTGATTACCCATCTGTCATCTTTTCGGAAGGAAAGCGCTTTTTCCACCTGGGTATTCCGTATTGCGGTAAACCATCTGAAAGATTATAAAAAGCATATGTTTGCAAAATATCCCCTGAGCTTTGAATATTACGGTGATGATATCAAAAACGGAAAGCTGGAGGATATCCCGGATTTGAGCCAGAATGTGGAGCGGAGCATCCTGGAGGAAGAACTGAAAATGGCCTGTACCAATGTAATGCTTCAGTGCCTTGATACGGAGAGCAGATGTATTTTTGTGCTGGGCACCATGTTTCGGACAGACAGCCGGATAGCCGGGGATCTTCTGGATATGACTCCGGAAGCCTATCGTCAGAAGCTGTCCAGAATCCGACGGAAAGTAGGTGATTTTCTGGAAACCTACTGCGGGGAATACGGAACAGGCGCCTGCAAATGTAAAAACCGGATAGATTATGCCATTCAAAACCACAGAATTAATCCGGCTCATCTGGACTATGTTGCAGCCACAGCAATTCCGGATGATAAAATGCGGGATGTAAAAGAGGCCATGGAAGATATTGACGGTCTGGCAGCAAAATTTTCCTTCTGTAAATCTTATGAAACGCCGGAACATCTCAGAGAATTTGTACGGGAATTTCTGGATTCCGCTTCCATGTCCGTAGTAAAGAATTCATAACATAAAAAGCATAACGTAAAAGAAAGCATAACATAAAGGAGAACATCACATGAATACATCACTGATACTGGATTACCTGAAAGAGTTAAGCCAGAATAATAATCGGGAGTGGTATCACGCCCATAAAGAAGCATACCACCAGGCAAATGAAGCGTTCGAGGAATTCCTGCAGGAGCTCATGCTGAAAATCGGCGCATTTGACAGCAGTATTCTGCACCATGAACCCAAAAATCTCACCTTCAGGCTGGTGCGGGACACCCGTTTCAGCCATGACAAATCCCCTTATAATCCTTCCTTCCGCGCCCATATGGGCCCGCAGGGCAAGCTGCCGGTGCCGGTGGGCTATTATCTTATGATAAAGCCGGACAATCAGTCCTTCCTTGGAGGAGGGCTCTTTGCGGATATGTTTAAGGACGCCACAAAAATGGTGCGGGATTATATTCAGGAACATCCGGAAGAATGGGAAGAAATTATCTGCCAGAAAGAATTTCAGGAAAATTTTAAAGTGCAGGGCGCAGCCCTGAAAAATGTGCCCCGCGGTTACGACAAAGAACATCCCCAGGCTGAATTTCTGAAATATAAAAGCTGGTATCTGGAATATCCGGTGACAGATGAACTTATCAGAAACGGAGAAGAATTCCTGACATTTGCGGCGGACATGTTCCGGAACATGAAGCCCTTTAACGATTGCCTGAACCGGGCGCTTAAGGGTTTTCAGATGCCGGAGCGGTAAGGGAATCAGAAATGCAGAGAAAAAATAAGGGTGCATGGACTTTTATCCATGCACCCTGAAATTGCCGTAAATGCTTATTTTATGCTGTTTTCAGCTTATCCAAAGTATCTCTTAAGCAGACCTTCAAATGCCTTGCCATGTCTTGCCTCATCTCTTGCCATCTCATGAACGGTGTCATGAATTGCGTCAAGATTTGCAGCTTTTGCACGTTTTGCCAGGTCAGTTTTGCCTGCAGTTGCACCGTTTTCAGCTTCAATTCTCATTTCCAGATTCTTTTTGGTGCTGTCAGTAACAACTTCGCCAAGAAGTTCTGCAAATTTAGCAGCATGTTCTGCCTCTTCATAAGCAGCTTTTTCCCAGTAAAGGCCAATTTCCGGATAGCCTTCTCTGTGAGCAACTCTTGCCATAGCCAGATACATACCAACCTCGGTACATTCTCCGTTGAAGTTTGCTCTCAGGTCTTTGATAATATCTTCAGAAACACCCTGTGCAACGCCGATTACATGCTCTGCAGCCCAGGACATTTCTCCGGTCTGCTCTGTGAATTTGGAAGCAGGTACGCCGCACTGCGGACATTTCTCCGGTGCTGCATCTCCTTCATAAACATAACCGCATACGCTACATACAAATTTTTTCATAGTGATTTCTTCCTTTCTATGTATTTATTTTATTTTCAGGATTAGGGTGTCAAAAACACCTTTGGCGCTGCGCACCCTTTTGATACCCAAATCTTGTTAGTAAATTAAAAACAGTAATTATTACTGAAATTAAAATAGCATATCTCCGGGATTCTGTCAAGAGATATTTTCATTATTTTCTTTTTTCATGCATTCCCTGCAGGTACCGAGAAAATAAGTGATATGCCCGTGGATTCTGCCCTCAAATTCATTGCCGGCAATAATGTCGATATGGTTGATATTTTCCATTTTCAAATCCATGACACTGCCGCATCCGGTGCAGAAAACATGATAATGGGGGGATGTATTTCCGTCGAAACGGTCAGGTCCTGTACCGGTCGAAATTTTCCTGATTTCTCCCAAATCGGCCAGAAGAGATAAATTACGGTATACGGTTCCAAGACTGATATTGGGAAAATCTTTTTTCACATTCATGTAAACTGTCTCGGCAGTAGGATGGTCACAACGGTCAGCAAGAAATTCACGTATGCATTCCCGTTGGCGGCTGTATTTCATCAATGTTCCTACCTCCTGTAATAATGATAATTATTATTGATTCCTGTTTAATATAATCCCCCGGCGCCGAAATGTCAAGGGCCGGGGGACAGTAAAATTTTCCCATATCAGTTCTGGATGTCTTCAGAAGACGGCGCCGGCTCCCTGCCGGAGGGTTCCGAGCCGGAATTGCCGGAGAAAATACCGTAACTTCCCTTGCGGGCAGGCAGATTGATATATTTTTTGATAGCAAACAGAATTCCGATACTCAGAATGGTGATAAGATTTTCCACTACGGTAGTGTGGTCCAGGATCATATGGCGGGCCACAAGGAAAATCAGAACTTCCAGTACCGTATCTTCGCTGGGCTGACAGAGCATTTTTAAAAATTCAATACCAATCAGGATATTGAACACATGTCCCACAAAAGTCAGGAAAGCGGCGTTGGAACTTCTGTCGTTCCAGTAATCCAGAAAAGAACTGCCAAGGGAGCTACATGCAATCAGAATAGCGGCCAGAACCACAAGGGCCATCATCAGCTCCAGAAAATTACAGGATTCATACAGGGCGTTTCTGGTTTTGCGCAGTATATGTTTCAAATGAATTCTCCTTTTTTGGAAATTTAAAATCCGAGCGTTCTGCTTTGAATCCTGACCATGGGCGTTACTCTTACAGTTAGCTCAGCCCAGGCGCCCTTACGGCACATGAAAGATTCTGCTTAGTGCTGCTTTGTTCCCAACCTGACACGGTTCACAGAGTTCCATTGCGTAAGACCCAGACGTCATCACCACTTATAAAAGGCAGCCCCACAGGCAAAAACCCGGGGCAGAACATCACTCCAACTATAGCGGATTGTTGGTACAGGGCACCGCTACCGCCCCAGCTGCTCGGAGTCTTAAGTATATCCTTTTTAAGGGAAAATGTCAACCGTTCCGAAAGGTTTTATTCCATTTGTTGTAACAGTTCAGCCTTCAGCTTCCCTGTTACCATTTGTTTCTGCTGCCGCTTTGTTTCCCGCAGCTTTCGGAAAAATTCGCTGAGCATGGAAGAACATTCTTCTTCCAGTACGCCGTATTCCAAATCCACCTGATGATTGAATGCAGGTATCTGCAGCAGATTCAGTACAGAACCGGCACAGCCTGCTTTGGGATTCATGCTTCCGATGACCACCCGGTCCATTCTGGACTGGACGATGGCTCCGGCGCACATCTGGCAGGGTTCCAGCGTCACATACATGGTACACCCTTCCAGCCGCCAGTCTCCCAGCTTTTTACTGGCTTTTTTTATGGCGGAAAGTTCCGCGTGAGCCAGCGTATTCTTATCCGTATTTCTTCGGTTGTAGCCTCTGGCAATAATTTTATTTTCGTATACGATAACGCAGCCGATGGGAACCTCCTGAATTTTTTCAGCTTTCCGGGCCTCCCGGATGGCAGCCTTCATAAATTTTTCTTCCTGATTCATAGGCGCTCCTGTTTTTTTCTGAATGAGTATGATAAGATAATGATATTATTATACAGGAAACCAGGAGAACATACAAATGAATCTGATGTATCAGACCGAACGTCTGGAATTAAGAGTACTGACGGATACAGCCGCCCCTCAGATACTGAGATTCCATCTGGATAACCAGGAAATATTCGAAGAATACGAGACGGACAGGCCCCTGCAGTTTTATACGGAAAAATTTCAGAAAAAACTGATTCAGTGCGAGTATAATATGGCAGTAAAGCAGAAATCTGTCCGGTTCTGGGTGTTTGAAAAAGGAAAGCCGGAGAGGATTATCGGCACCGTGTCTTTTCATCATATTAACCGGGGCTATTACCAGTCCTGCGAGCTGGGATACAAATTTGATCACAGATACTGGGGAAGAGGTTATGCCAGGGAAAGTATTTCCAGAGGAATCCGCGTGATGTTTGAGGACATGAAACTGCACCGGATAGAGGCAAGTGTGCTGCCGGAGAATACTGCTTCCGGTAAACTGCTGCGGAACCTGGGATTTGAGCTGGAGGGCGTAAAAAGACAGAGCGTCAGACTGCATGGGGTCTGGAGAGACCACGAGCTGTACGCTCTGCTTTCGGAGGCGGATGCCTCCCAACGAGGCGGGGAGGCATAATTCTGTCAGGGCTCGTTCAGGTAGCGGTACCAGTAGCCGAATTCCCCGGTATTTACAGGGACAGACTTCTCGTTACGGAATTCCGGGAATCCGAACAGGGTGGCCATCACCCGCTCCGGATTCTGGTATATGCCGGGAATGCCCACAAACCAGCGTTTTTTTCCGTTTTTCTCCGTCATACCCAGAATCAGATAGCGGTAATTGAAAAATCCGTGGAGCAGGAAACTGTTATTGCCCAGATACCAGTACTGACGGGGCAGAAGACGCAGATCCTTTAACTCCAGACGGACGCAGAGGGTGGATTCATCCCCGGCAAAAGGCGTCATCACCGGATAATTTTCAAGAATAAAGTCCCATTTCAGGCTCCAGTTTTCCGGCAGAGGTTCCGGTTTTTGTGCCGGCCCGGCAGAGACCTGGGTCTGGGATTGAGATGGGAATGAACGGTTCTGCCTGGGAAATTCCGCTAACTTCGGCGCGGCTTCTGCGGCCCTGAGATCTGAATCAGGAACAGAAGAAGGAGCAGGAATATCACTGTCTCCGGAGCCGGACAGGGGAAAGGGAGGCAGTTCATCCTCCGGGGCAGTCTGAGACGGAATACTGCCGGTGGAAGCAGCCTGCACTGCCGAAGGCTCCGGGGAGCCGGGGTCTGCGGTACGGTTTCCCTGTCCGGGGCCTGCAGACATTGTTGCCGAAGGCTCCGGGGAGCCGGGGGTTGCGGGAGAGGCCGGTTCCGGAGACTTTTTCTGCGGAGCCGGTTCCGACTGATTCCGGGGCTCTGCAAAACGTTCTCTCACAAATTCCCGGTCATTCCACTGGCTGACAAACATGATTTCCGAATCCAGAGGAATAAAAATTCCGCTGACATCATCCAGCCTGTAGCTGCTGTCACATAAGGTCTCTCCTTTTAATATTGTTTTGAAATCGCCGTTTCCGCGGGTGAGCCCCATGGTTCCCAGCAGAATGCCGGGAAATTTCTGCTGATTTTCGGCATAGAAATACACCGGAATCGGCGAAAGGCTGTGACCGGTGTTTTTCATATGTATTTCCACAAGACACTGGCTGTCTCGTTTTTCTATTTTGGCAAATCCTACGTTGTGACGTTTGATTCCGCGCTCATATAAATAAAGATATGTAATCATTCGATGAAATTCAGACATTTTTCTGCTCCCGAAAAACTTTTTACATCTTATTCTCATCGTATGAAATTTATGCATAAAAATTCACAGGGACGTATGAAGTCCGGATTTTGGGCTATTGTGTCTGTCCGGTAATGGCCAGAGCCAGGTCGGAGCCGAAAGAAGACATATTGGCAGGCACCCAGGTATTGTTCTGAATGACACAGTCCACGGAAATGTCCGTGGTTTTTTCCGAAGGCGTCACTTCCTGGTAGGCAGCAATTAAATTCTTGGTGTAAGTGTCCATCAGAAATCTGTTCTGTTCTTCCGTAGTGGCAAAGCTGTTATGCCGGGCTTCTTCCTTGGCGGCGAAAAAAGCATCTGTGTCCAGCTCAGACTCATCAAAACAGGTAGTGTGAATCACAACCGTTGCTTTTCCGTCCGTTTCGGAGACGATTTCGGCGGTAGCCTTCAGTTTGGCAAGGGCAGCCTTGCGGGCGTTGCAGAGTTCGTCCAGAACCTGTTCTTCTATTTCCTGTCCGCTGGCGGCGAAATTGGCCCGGATGGTTTCTTTCAGAGACTCGTCATACGTCCGGCGGGCAGTATTGATATCTTCTTCTGTCATTCCCAGCGAGGTGATGCCCTGGGTATCGCCCAGAATATACAAATCATAAATTGCCCTGACAGAGTCAGCGGCATTTTTTTTCGGTTCGCCGCAGCCGCTCAGGAAAGCAGCGCATAAACACATGGAAAAAAGCAAAAGAGAAACATATTTTTTCATGGGAAATCCTTTCCTGTATAAAAACAGTAAAATATTCTGAATCGTTATCTGATTTTCATTCTTATTATATAGGGAAATAAAATAAAAGGCAAGAGAAACAGAAGGCGGTACAGGAAGCAATTGGAGATTTGCAGATTTCGTGGACAAAGAAACCCAGGTGTTTTATAATGTCAGACACAGAGGAGGGAGAGGAAAGGCAGGGAAATAATTAAGAATGGCGGTATATGAAATTGGAAATTATATCCACGATATGAGGGTGGAGCGTGGATATTCCCAGGAAGAATTATGTTTTGGTATCTGTTCTGTGGGAAATCTGTCCAAGATTGAAAACGGGACGCGGATGCCCAACCGGAAAACTGTGGAAGCGCTGACGCAGCGCCTGGGCTGCGGGGAGACGTTTCTGCAGTATTCCAGCAGAGAGGAAATGCAGCAGGTGGAGATATGCAGCCGGATTGTCCGCAAAATTACCAATTACGAGTATGAAGGGCTGGAAGAGCTGATTGACAGATTTGAGCGCACCATAGCAAAAGGAGATATCCTGAATTCCCAATATTGCCGATTTACCAGAATTATAGTGAAACAGCGGAAAAATCAGGACTGGGAGGGAGCTATTGAAGAACTGGAGGAAACTCTGCGCATGACAAAACCAAATGGAATTGCGATGGAAAATATTTTGAAAGGTCTGCTGACTTACAACGAAATGGTAATTCTTATTAACATCGCAAGAGCTTACCGGAAGCTGGGCAGGCGGGATAAAGCCATAGAAATACTTTTCGGACTGAAACAGTATATGGATACTCATATGATAGACCGGAAAGAAAAGGTGCAGAAATATCCGATGATCCTGTTTAATCTTTCCAATCTGCTGCTGGACGAACACAAATTTTCAGATGTGGTGGAGCTGTGTAATCAGGGAATTGCCATGAGCCAGGAAAATAACCGCTTCTGCCTGTTCCCGGAATTCCTCATCAACAGAGGTCTGGCCCTGCTGGAACTGCAGGAGAGAGAACAGGCAGAAGAGTCACTGGTGAAAGGCTGCTGCGCTTTTTATGCCCTGGGGAACAGAACGCAGTGTGAAAGGCTGCAGACTTTTCTGAAAGAAAACTGGCAGATGGAATCAGTAATACTCGATGAGATCGTCAAAATATGACAGGGTGCTGATTCCGGGCAGCTTCAGCTGAAATCTGAAAGAGGGCAGTGACGGAAAAAGTGCAGATAAAAGGCAAAAAGATAAACAGGTGCTTATGATTGTTTTTTTCATAAAAATACCTCCTCTGTGAAAATTGACAGTTATGTGTCCGGCTGATGATGGGAACACTGATATGTTGATGGAAGTATAGCATGATATTTGCCGGGCAGCCATGAACTTTGAGGAAAAACCAGGAAAAATTTCCTATTTTTATCTTATCAGGAAATACCGCGTCGCACTGACGCGTGAAAGTAAAGTTCCGGAGCAGGATATAAAAATCTGAAAAACCAGGAAATTTTCCTCAAAGTGTATGGCGGCTGACATAAAATGTCGGTAGAATTATTACAGGGGTATAAAAAGGGGAGAAGATCTCAATTCAATTTTAGCTCCGAAAGAAATCTTTGTGACTGGATTAGGAAAAGTACCTGCAGGGTGCGGTTTCCACAGGTGCAGAGATTTTTTTCCTGTGGCAGGCATATTGAAAAAATTTTGCATATGCTATAATGCCAACAGGCAAAAAAGAGATAAAAAGTCCATGTGGGCGAAAGAAACGAATCCCCGGACCGGTATGGCAGTACCGTCTGAGGATTCGTTTTTTGTATTTTCTTCTTTTGTACTTTCTTCTTTTGTCCCTGACTATTTGGTTATAAAAACAAAAAAGTGCCGGAAACGGAGGAGGGGGGATTTGAACCCCCGCGCCGGGACTACCGACCTGCTGGTGTTCGAAGCCAGACCCTTCAGCCGCTTGGGTACTCCTCCGTAATATTCTCATTACAGACTGGAAATATTCTGTAATGGGAATTGCTGCCTCTTTGGGCAGTGTAATATCCATAGCTATTATACCAGATATTTTCAGAAATGCAAATGGAAACAGCAGAAAAATCTTGTGATGGGCCGGAGAATGAGCTATAATATTTCCGTCAGGCAGGAAATAATTTTTCTGCCGTGAAAAGGAAAGATATATGAAAATACTGGAAATGAAATATGGTAAAGGATGTGAAGATTATGAAAAGAATTGGAATGCTGACAAGCGGAGGCGACTGCCAGGCGTTAAATGCGGCAATGCGCGGAGTGGTAAAAGGACTGAGTAAAAATGTGGAAGATCTGGAAGTATATGGTTTTTACGAAGGGTACAAGGGACTGATATACGGAAATTACCGTCTGCTTACCGGTTCGGATTTTTCAGGAATTCTTACAAAGGGCGGTACGATTCTGGGAACTTCCAGACAGCCATTTAAAATGATGCGCGTGCCTGATGAAAAAGGGCTGGACAAGGTGGAAGCCATGAAACAGACTTATTACAAGCTGCGTCTGGACTGTCTGGTGATTCTGGGAGGAAACGGAACCCAGAAAACGGCAAATCTTCTCAGAGAAGAAGGACTGAATGTGATTCATCTTCCCAAAACCATAGACAATGATATTTACGGTACGGATGTGACCTTCGGATTCCAGAGCGCCATCAATATTGCAACGGAAGCCATCGACTGCATCCATACCACAGCCGCTTCCCACAACCGTGTGTTTATTGTGGAAGTCATGGGCCATAAAGTGGGCTGGCTGACATTGTACGCCGGAATTGCAGGAGGCGCGGACATTATTCTGCTTCCGGAAATCCCCTATGATATTGACAAAGTAGTTTCCGCTATTGCCGGAAGAAATAAAGCCGGAAAAGGATTTACCATACTGGCAGTAGCCGAAGGCGCCATTTCCAAAGAAGACGCGGCCCTGTCCAAAAAAGAACTGAAAGAAAAGAAAAAGAATATGAAATACCCTTCTGTTTCCTATGAGGTGGCAGCCCGGATTGAAGAAAAAATCGGAAGTGAAGTGCGCGTGACCGTTCCGGGACATACCCAGAGAGGTGGAAGTCCCTGCCCCTACGACCGCGTACTCTGTACCAGACTGGGCGCCGCAGCCGCAAATCTGATTCTGAAAGAGGAGTACGGGTATATGGTAGCCATGGTGGATGGAAATACGAAGAAAGTTCCTCTGGGAGAAGTGGCAGGAAAATTAAAAACCGTAGAACCGGATTCCAAAATTATTAAAGAAGCAAAATTAATCGGAATCAGTTTTGGTGATTAAAGATGTCATATACGGCCTTATACCGGAAATTCCGTCCCCAGGAATTTGAAGACGTCCGGGGACAGGAGCATATTGTAACAACCCTGAAAAATCAGATACGGGCAGAACGGGTGGGACATGCCTACCTGTTCTGCGGAACCAGAGGAACCGGAAAGACCACCATTGCCAAAATATTTGCCAGGGCAGTCAACTGCGAACACCCTCAGGAAGGAAGCCCCTGCGGCCAGTGCCCCTCCTGCAGGGCCATTGCCGCGGGAAGTTCCATGAATGTGATTGAAATTGACGCCGCCTCTAACAACGGTGTGGATAATATCCGGGAAATCCGTGAGGAAGTGGCTTATTCTCCCACGGAAGGCAGATATAAAGTCTATATTATTGATGAAGTTCATATGCTTTCCACAGGAGCCTTTAATGCACTGCTGAAAACCCTGGAAGAACCGCCCTCTTATGTGATTTTTATTCTGGCTACCACCGAAGCCCACAAGATACCTGTGACCATCCTTTCCCGCTGCCAGCGGTATGATTTCCGGAGAATTTCCATTGATACCATTGCCGCAAGGCTGGAAGAACTGATGGAAAAAGAACAGACTGAGGTGGAGCCCAAAGCCATCCGCTATATTGCCAGAGCAGCGGACGGCTCCATGAGAGACGCCTTAAGCCTGCTGGATCAGTGTATTTCCTTTTACCTGGGAGAACGTCTCACTTATGACCATGTGCTGGAAGTTCTGGGAGCTGTAGATACCGAAGTGTTTTCCGGAATACTGCGGAAGATTTTGCAGCAGGATGTGGCCGGCGCCGTCGGCCTGCTGGAAGAACTGGTGGCACAGGGCCGGGAACCGGGACAGTTTGTGACAGATTTCACCTGGTATCTGAGAAATTTGCTTTTATTGCAGAGTTCTGATAATATGGAAGACGTGCTGGATATTTCCAGCGAAAACCTGCAGCTTTTAAAAGAAGAATCGAAGATGGCGGAGCCGGAACAGCTCATACGCTATATCCGTATATTTTCGGAACTGTCCGGCCAGCTTCGGTATGCTGCCCAGAAGCGAATCCTTCTGGAAATAGCCCTGATTAAGCTGTGCAGGCCCCAGATGGAGCGGGATTACGAGTCTCTGGTTCAGAGAATTTCCAGTCTGGAGCAGAAGCTGGAACAGGGAATACAGATACTGCCGGAACAGGTTTCCGGAAGAAGCGGCGGCAGGAATCAGAGAGAAACGACAGCAGGTCAGCCGGAGCCGGCAGGGAAGAATGAGGATGCGGCTCCCCCTGTGCCCAAAGCAGTGCCGGAAGATATCCGGCAGGTAGTACAGAACTGGCGTTCTGTAATTGAAGACCTGTCCGGCGGACTGAAAAATTATCTGAAAACCGCCCGCTTAAGCCTGGCAGGAGAGAACCAGCTTCTGATTGTGCTGGAAGATGAAGTGGCAGAGGCCTTTGTCAGCTCAGAAGCCCATATGCAGGAATTAAAGCAGGTCATATTTCAACGGATTGGAAAAGAAACAGAAGTAAAAATTCAGCTGCATGAGACAGGACGTCCGGCGGAAGATACTTATGTGGATCTTGGAAAGCTCATAAATATGGAAATAGTCATAGAAGACTGAAACAGAGATTAGGAGGAAATACCATGGCGAAACGCGGAGGATTTCCGGGAGGAATGCCCGGCAACATGAATAATCTGATGAAACAGGCTCAGAAAATGCAGAAGCAGATGGAGGAGGCCACCAAAGCGCTGGAGGAGAAAGAAATTACAGCGGCTGCAGGGGGCGGAGCAGTAGAGGTTACTGTTTCCGGCAAGCGGGAAGTCACAAAAGTGAAACTGACGGAAGAAGTAGTGGACCCGGACGATATTGAAATGCTGGAAGACCTGATTATGGCGGCCACCAATGAGGCGCTCCGTCAGATTGAAGAGGCGTCCCAGCAGTCCATGTCGAAAATCACGGGAGGACTCGGCGGAATGGGCGGCGGATTTCCATTTTAGACACAGGCAGGGAGGGAGAAAATGGATTATTACAGCAGCCAGATAAGTAAACTGATTGAGGAGTTATCTTCTCTGCCCGGAATTGGAAGCAAGTCGGCACAGCGGCTTGCTTTTCATATTTTGCATATGCCGCTGGAGCATGTGGAAAGGCTGTCCTCATCCATAACGGAAGCCAGAAGAAATGTAAAGTACTGCAGGGAATGTTACACCCTCACCGACGAGGAACTCTGTCCCATCTGTAAAAATAAAAACCGGGACCATAAAACCATTATGGTGGTGGAAGATACCAGGGATTTGGCAGCTTACGAAAAAACCAACAAATACGAAGGGGTGTACCATGTGCTCCACGGGGCCATTTCCCCCATGCTGGGCATAGGCCCCGGAGATATAAAGTTAAAAGAACTCATGCACCGCCTGCAGGCAGATGTGGACGAGGTGATTATAGCCACCAACTCCAGTCTGGAGGGAGAAACCACAGCCATGTATATCAGCAAACTGATTAAGCCCACCGGAATCAAGGTGTCCAGAATCGCCAGCGGCGTTCCTGTGGGAGGAGATCTGGAATACATCGACGAGATGACGCTGCTGCGGGCTCTGGAAGGCAGGACAGAATTGTAGAATCCCGTCGAAATGTTTTTCCGGGGCCTGACAGGGATTTCCAAAAACTGCAAACAGAATATGCTACCATGTGGAAAAAGAGGTGAAGACATGATAGAAATTGTTTGCAGAGAGGGGTTACCGGAAGAAAAAGAGAAAAAAATATGCCTTCCGAAGAACATCCGTCAGATGGGCAGCCCTGCAGGGAGACATAAGATATACCTGGAAGATTACGTGTATACATATCTGAAAACTCTGGCCGGGAAAAATGAATCCTGCGCCGCAATATTTCTGGGAAACAGCCAGGTGTGCAAAGATATCCGCTATACCTTTATCAGCGGAGCCCTGGAGTGCGGAAACACGGTATTTCAGCTGGAGCAAATCTGTATGGACGACAGTTTCCGGGAATCTGCGGAACGGGAAATCAGACAGTATTTTCCCGAAAAGGAGATTGTAGGCTGGTTTCTTGGAAAAAAAGGACAGGCCATGGAACTGACGCCCGTTGCGGAGGCAGCTCACCGGAAATATTTTTCAGGCAGGGACAAGGTGCTTATGCTGATGGACGTGCTGGAAAATGAGGAAGTGTTCTTCATTTATGACCAGGGCTACCTGCAGAAACGGGAAGGCTATTACATCTATTATGAGAAAAATATTCCCATGCAGGAATATATGATCAGCAAAAAAGAAGAAGAGCAGCGGCTGGAAGAACTGACAGAGCTGGCGGAGGCAGAAGAACGCACGGAATTTGCAGAACTGCACCGGGAATTGAAGGCCGGAAGGGAAACAGAAAAACAGCCGGGGACAAAAAAAGCCGGGACGCAGAAACGACCGG
>CATLIX010000066.1 GCA_949959185.1 uncultured Eubacterium sp.
AAGGCCGCAGGGAGAGAAAAATAACCGTCCGCAGGGAGACAGACCGGCAAGACCGCAGGGAGACAGAAACAGCAGGTCCCAGGGAGACCGGAATAACCGTCCGTTCCAGAACGGACGTCCCGGACAGAAAAATCGTTTTGAGCAGGAAATTCATAAGATGAATCAGAATGCGCCATCCTCCTCCATGGAAGAAACCAGAGGGAAGGAAAGCCGGGAGCGTGACAACCGCAAGGGCGGCAATCAGCGGCATGAAAAAGAGCTGATGGGCAGGAAAAAAGAACGGTTTGACAATCTGGAAAAGAAAACCAGAGGCAAAAAGCCTCAGCAGCCCCAGCAGCCTCAGAAGAAAGAGGAAGAGACGATTAAGACGATTACCATTCCGGAAAAACTTACTATCCGGGAGCTGGCGGACCGCATGAAAATCCAGCCTTCTGTGATTATCAAAAAACTGTTTTTACAGGGCAATATCGTAACCGTGAACAGTGAAATTGATTTTGCGGCAGCAGAAGAAATCGCGCTGGAATTCAACTGTATCTGCGAGCAGGAAGAAAAGATAGACGTAATAGCGGAACTGCTGAAAGAGGAAGAAGAAGACGTGTCCGTTCAGGAAAAACGTCCTCCGGTTGTGTGTGTTATGGGACACGTGGATCATGGAAAAACATCCCTGCTGGATGCAATTCGCGATACCCATGTGATTGACCGGGAGGCAGGCGGCATTACCCAGCACATCGGCGCTTATATGGTAGAGTGCAACGGGGAAAAGATTACGTTTCTGGACACACCGGGACACGAGGCATTTACCGCAATGCGTATGCGAGGGGCCAATGCAACAGACATTGCCATCCTGGTAGTGGCTGCAGACGACGGTGTTATGCCCCAGACGGTGGAAGCCATCAGCCATGCCAAAGCGGCAGGCGTGGAAATTATCGTGGCAATTAATAAGATTGATAAGCCCAGCGCCAATGTGGAACGGGTGAAACAGGAACTGGCAGAATATGAGCTGATTCCGGAAGACTGGGGCGGAAGTACTATTTTTGTACCGGTATCCGCACATTCCCATGAGGGAATTGACACACTGCTGGAAATGATTCTGCTGACAGCGGAAATCTGTGAGTTAAAGGCAAATCCCAGCCGGAATGCACGAGGTCTTGTGATTGAGGCCCAGCTTGATAAAGGCCGGGGTTCTGTAGCCACCATTCTGGTTCAGAAGGGAACTTTGAAGGTAGGGCAGCCGGTAGCCTGCGGAAGCTGTTACGGAAAAGTAAGAGCCATGATTGACGACAAGGGCAGGAGAGTGAAAGAAGCAGGGCCTTCCACACCGGTGGAAATATTAGGATTGAATAATGTGCCCAATGCCGGGGAAATCTTTGTATGTACAGATTCGGAAAAAGAGGCCAAGAGCTTTGCGGATACTTTTATTTCCGAGGGACGGGAGAAAATGCTGGAAGAGACAAAATCCAGAATGTCTCTGGATGATCTGTTCTCCCAGATTCAGTCCGGAAATATCAAAGAACTTCCCATTATTGTGAAAGCGGACGTACAGGGTTCCGTGGAAGCGGTAAAGCAGAGTCTTGTAAAACTCTCCAACGAAGAAGTTGTGGTAAAAGTCATCCATGGAGGCGTGGGGGCTATCAACGAGTCCGATGTGAGTCTTGCTTCTGCTTCCAACGCCATTATCATTGGATTTAACGTGCGTCCTGACGCCACTGCAAAAGCGACGGCAGAGCGGGAAGGCGTGGATATGCGTCTGTATAAAGTAATTTACAATGCCATTGAGGATGTACAGGCGGCAATGAAAGGTATGCTTGACCCCGTATTTGAAGAAAAGGTGCTGGGCCATGCGGAAGTGCGCCAGATATTCAAAGCCTCCGGAGTGGGAAATATTGCCGGCTCCTATGTGCTGGACGGTGTGTTCCAGAGAGGCTGCAAGATACGTATTTCCAGAGGAGAAGAACAGATTTTCGAAGGGAATCTGGCATCTCTGAAGCGGTTTAAGGATGACGTGAAGGAAGTAAAAGCGGGCTATGAATGCGGCCTGGTATTTGAGGGCTTCAACGATATTCAGGAACTGGATGTGGTAGAAGCATATACCATGGTGGAAGTGCCCCGTTAGAAAGGCAGAATATGAGAAAGAACAGCATTAAAAATACAAGAATCAACGAGGAGGTCCTGCGGGAGCTGAGCAACATCATCCGGGGGGAAATCAAAGACCCCAGAATCAACCCCATGACCTCTGTGGTGGCAGTGGAAGTGGCTCCGGATTTAAAAAGCTGCAAGGCGTATATCAGCATACTGGGAGACCAGGATTCACAGACCAGTACGCTGGCCGGCTTAAAAAGTGCGGAAGGCTATATCCGCAGCAAACTGGCCCGGAATATCAACCTGAGAAATACGCCGGAAATCCGGTTTGTACTGGACCAGTCCATTGAATACGGCGTGAGCATGTCGAAACTTATTGACGATGTGAACAGACAGCAGGAACCGCAGCGATAGACACAGACAGGGAGAACACAGCAATGAAAGATTTAGCGTCAGAACTGGCTCAGGTAAAAACAGTTGCCGTTGCAGGACATGTGAGGCCGGACGGGGACTGCGTCGGCTCCTGCCTGGCAACCTATAATTACATCACCACCTGGTTTCCCCGGACGGAAGTGGATTTGTATCTGGAGCCCATACCCAATATTTTTAAATTTCTGCATCATGCGGACCGGATATGCCATACCTGCGAAAGCGATAAAGTCTACGACCTCTGCATTGTGCAGGACTGCGGGGATACTGCCCGTCTTGGGGCAGCGGTAAAATATTTCAATACGGCAAAAAAGACCATCTGTATTGACCATCATGTGAGCAATGACAGCTTTGCAGACGAAAATTATATTTTTCCGGAGAAAAGTTCCACCTCGGAACTGATTTTTGAACTGCTGGAGGAAGACAGGATTACAAAGGAAATTGCGGAATGCATTTATGTGGGTATTGTGCATGACACCGGGGTATTCCAGTATTCCAGCACTTCCCCGCAGACCATGAACGTTGCGGGAATTCTCATGGGAAAGGGTATCAACTATACGAAAATCATAGATGAAACCTTCTATACCAAAACCTTTGAGCAGAATAAGATTCTGGGACAGGCCCTGTTAAACAGCAGGCGTTATCTGGAAAACCAGGTAATTGCCGCAGCAGTCACGAGAGAAGAAATGGAGAGGTATCATGTCCTTCCCAAACATCTGGACGGGATTGTCAGCCAGCTTCGGGTGACAAAAGGCGCGGAAGCCGCCATATTTCTCTATGAAAATGAAGACGGTTCCTGGAAAATCAGTATGCGCTCCAACGAAAGAGTGGATGTGGCGGAAATTGCCGTGAAATTCCAGGGGGGAGGACATGTCCGGGCAGCCGGAGCCACCATGGAAGGCAGCAGCGAGTCAGTCATCGAAAAGCTCTGTGAAGAAATGAAAAAACAGCTTCAGAGCGGAGATGCGCAGGGAGCAGTCAGAACATGATAAACGGAATCATTAATGTATACAAGGAAAAAGGATATACATCCCACGATGTGGTGGCAAAACTCCGGGGAATTTTGAGGCAGAAAAAGATTGGCCATACGGGAACGCTGGACCCGGAAGCGGAAGGAGTGCTTCCGGTCTGCCTTGGCAGAGCCACCAGGGTCTGCGACATGCTGACAGAGAAAGACAAAGTGTATGAGGCCACACTGCTGCTGGGAAAGACCACGGATACCCAGGACATGACAGGGACTGTTCTGGAGGAAAAAGAGGTAACCTGTCCCCCGGAACAGGTGATGGAAGTAATCGCAGGATTTACAGGAACACAGCGGCAGATTCCTCCCATGTATTCCGCTCTGAAGGTCAACGGCAGAAAGCTCTGTGATCTGGCAAGGGCGGGGATTGAAGTGGAGCGGAAACCCAGGGAGATTACAGTATTTTCCATTCAGGTTCTGAAAGAGGAACTTCCCAGGGTGCGGCTGCGGGTGCATTGCTCCAAAGGAACCTATATTCGGACGCTGTGCCACGATATCGGACAGAAACTGGGCTGCGGCGGATGTATGGAAGCATTGCTGCGTACCAGAGTGGCGGATTTTAAAGTACAGGATGCCGTCCGGCTGGCGGAAGTGGAAGCTCAGGTACAGGCAGTCAGGGCACATGACCCTCAGAAAGAGCTGACCAGGGAAGATTTGCCGGGACTGGTAAAAAATACGGACTGTGTATTTCTTCCATATCCCTGTTCCTCGGTGCAGAAAGAATTTTCCGGACTGTTATACAATGGAAACGCACTGAAACCGGAGTGGCTGACAGAATGGCACGAAGAATATCGTCAGACCATCCTGCGTCTTTATGATGAAAAGCAGTCATTTGCTGGTATTTACCGCTGGGATGAAAAAAGAAAAGAACTGAAGCCGGTCCGGATGTTCATGGACCTGCCCTGAGGGCGGTTTTTACATGGAAAGGCAAAGTGAGCATTGCCCTGAGGAGGAAACGAACATGGAATACATAAAGCAAAGTATCACTTTTGAAATCAAGGAGCCGACGGTACTGTCTCTGGGAAAGTTTGACGGACTTCACCGGGGACATGAACTGCTGATGGATTATATGGCAAAAAGAAAAAAGGAGAATCCGGGATTAAAGGCAGTGATTTTTACTTTTGACATACCGCCGGGGAAACAGATTCAGAATACACCGGTCCAGGTACTGACCACCAATCAGGAAAAAGTGAAACTTTTTGAGAGTATCGGCATTGATTATCTGATTGAATGTCCTTTTACAGAAGAAATTATGCGCATGGAGCCGGAGGAATTTATAGAACGGATTGTGACAGGGCTTCACGTGAAATATATGGTGGTGGGAACGGATTTCCGGTTTGGCCACAAACGCCGGGGCGATTACCGGATGCTGGAAGCGTATGCTTTCCGGTATGGATATGAAGTGGAAGTGGTGGACAAAATGCAGGAGGAAGGCAGAGATATCAGCAGTACTTTTGTCCGGGAGGAAATTGCCGGAGGAAATATGGAGAAAGCAAACCGGCTGCTGGGATATGAATTTTTTGTGGAAGGGCAGATTCTCCATGGAAAGAAGCTGGGGAAGCCTGTGCTGGGTATTCCCACTATCAACCTTGAGCCCCCGGCGGACAAGCTGCTGCCGCCTTTTGGCGTATATCTTACCGTGACAGAATATTGCGGAGCGGAATATCCGGGTATTACCAATGTGGGGTGCAAGCCCACCATTGAGGGAGAGAACCCGGTGGGAGTGGAAACCCACCTTTTTGACGTATCGGAGGATATGTACGGAGCGCAGGTCAAAGTGAAATTTTTAAGCCGGGTGCGGGAAGAACGCAGGTTTGACAGCCTGGAAGTACTGAAATCTCAGATGGAGCAGGACATCTTATACGGAAGGAAATATTTTGATACACATTGTATCATCCGCGGAAATTAACCGGATGATACCGGAGGAAGCAGAACCCCGCGGCGGGATGTTCGGCAGCGGGAATGAAAAAGGGAGAATACCATGGAATTAATAGTAACATTGCTTGGAGGTCTTGGACTGTTTTTATTCGGTATGAGCTTTATGAGCCAGGGCCTGCAGAAAGCGGCAGGAGCCAGGCTCAGGAGCATTTTGGAGGCCATGACGAAAAATAAAATTATCGCGGTGCTGTTCGGAGCCCTGTTTACAGCGATTATTCAGTCCTCAGGCGCCACTACCGTTATGGTGGTCAGCTTTGTAAATACCGGAATTATGACGCTGGCCCAGTCAGTGGGGATTATCTTTGGAGCCAATATCGGTACCACGATTACGTCTCAGCTTGTAGCCTTTAACCTGACGGGAGTTGCTCCCGTGATTCTTTTTGTAGGCGCGGTCTTTATGATGTTCGGAAAGCGGCCTATGGTGAAAAAAGTCGGAGAAGTTATTCTGGGGTTCGGCGCACTGTTTCTGGGAATCAGTATGATGAAAGACGCCATGTCCGGTCTGCGGGAATATCAGAATGTACTGAATATTCTGGCCAGTCTGGATAACCCGATACTTGGAATTCTGCTGGGAACGGTAATTACGGTTGTTGTTCAGAGTTCCTCGGTAACAGTCAGCATTCTGCTTCTGATGGCCAGCCAGGGCCTGGTGGCTCTTCCGGTCTGCTTTTATGTGGTTCTGGGATGTAACATCGGTTCCTGTACGCCGGCAGTGCTGGCCAGCCTGGACGCCAAAAAAGATGCAAAGCGGGCGGCACTGATTCATGTGATGTTCAATGTGTTCGGCATGGTGATTATCGGCATTCTGCTGGCATTTGGCATGAAGCAGTTTGAATCTTTTATTTTACATATTTCAGGTGCGGATGTGGGACGATGCGTGGCAAATGCGGATTCCCTGTTCAAAATTTTCCAGACCATTATCTTTCTTCCGGTTTCCTCTCAGTTTGTATCGCTGACCAGGCGGCTGATACCGGGAGAAGATGTGGAAAACAAAGAATACCAGCTTCTCTATATCGGAAAACAGAATATTTTCTCCCCCTCCACAGCAGTGGTGGAAACCACTCAGGAAATCGAGCGGATGGGAACCATGGCCCGGCAGAATTTAAATCTTGCCATGGAAGCATTTTTTGAGGGAAATGAAGAAAAGATTGCCAGAGTTTACAAGACGGAAAAGCAGATTGATTTCCTGAGCCATGAGCTGACGGATTACCTGGTAAAAATCAACCAGCTTCAGCTTCCCGTTGTGGATGCGAAACGAATCGGCGGCCTGTTCCATGTGGTCAGCGATATTGAGCGAATCGGGGATCATGCGGAAAATATTGCGGATTTTGCAGTGAAGTGTCTGGAGGAACATCTGGATTTTACCAGGAAAGGCGCCAGGGAAATTCAGGAAATGCACCGGAAAACCATGATAATCCTGGAAAAGGCCATGGAAATGTTTGTGACGCTGGATGAAAAGAACCTGCAGGATATTCTGGAACTGGAGGATGACATTGACCATATGGAGCGCGAACTGCAGCAGAACCATGTGAAGCGGATGGCCAAAGGAAAATGCTCTCCCATGTCCGGTATAATTTTTACGGATCTGGTAACAGGGCTGGAACGTGTGGCAGACCACGCCACCAACATTGCTTTTTCCATTCTGGATAAGGACCCGGAGGAGAAAACGGACTGAGCGGATACTGTTTTGTGGATAACTGACACCCTGCGGAGACGGAACATGGATAAGGACTGTGAATTTCTACAAATATTACATAAATATTACGACAATCTTGACAATGTAATTTTCAGTTGATATAATTGCAAATGAACAGGACAGGCAGTCGGGGAGCAGGAGAGAGCTGTCATGTCCGGAGAAGTATGAAGATAAGCAGGTAACTGAAGATAGAAAAATGTCCGGGAGGTCAGAGATGAAGAACAGATTCAGGAAAGCAATCGCAGCATGTATGTCAGGAGCAATGATTTTTGGTATGGTTCAGATACCGGCAGAAGCAGCAAATGTGGACGCGGGAGTGACTGCCATGCTCAGTGCGAGCCTTACCACGGATTCGGATGCCGCCGGGGAAGAACCGCAGGTTCCGTCAACTGTATGCGGCTATACCAACCTTGGAATTGCACAGGTGGAGAATCATCTGAATATTCGTGAAGGGGCCGGAGAAGAATATGATCTGGTAGGAAAATTACCGGTAGACGCCGGATGTGAGATATTATCCCAGGAGGGAGAATGGTTTCAGATTCGCTCCGGAAAAGTAACCGGATATGTGAAAGGCGAGTTTCTGCTGACCGGACAGGAGGCAGCGGCCAGGGCGGATGAAGTGAAATCCATTGTTGCAACTTCCGTAACTCAGACGCTGAATGCGAGAGTGGAGCCCAATACGGACTGTTCCATCTGGACCATGATTGCAGAAGGCGAAGAACTGCAGATGCTGGAAGATCAGGGCGAATGGCTGAAAGTAGATGTGGACGGTGACGAGTGTTATGTGGCCAGAGAATTTGTGGAACTGTCAGAGCAGCTTCCCAAGGCAATGACCATGACTGAGATTCGTTATGGGGAAGGAATTTCCGATGTGCGTGTGGATATGGTTCAGTATGCATGTCAGTTTGTGGGCAACCGTTATGTATGGGGCGGCACAAGTCTGACCAACGGTGTGGACTGTTCCGGATTTACCATGCGGATTTATGAGAAATATGGTATTTATCTGCCCCATTCCTCCAGCGCCCAGTCAGGATATGGAACCAGAATCAATCCTTCTGAAGCAAAACCGGGAGACCTGTTCTTCTATGGAAACGGAGGAGGAATTAACCACGTTGCCATGTATATCGGAAACGGACAGGTGGTACATGCAAGTTCAGCGAAAACGGGAATTAAGATTTCCAATGCATTCTACCGTACGCCCATTTGTGCTACGAGACTGATTAGTGATTGAGAATAATAAGTATGTGCTTTTTTGTTTCACATATAATAAAATAGAGCCATAAGGCTCTATTTTATTATACATAAAAAATAATCAGGCTTACCGGATAAACATATCAGCAGTAAGAAAAATGCAAATCCCGGATTGTGAGAAATTGTAGGAGGTAAAAGAAGATTATGAGTTTTTGGGGGCTTTTCTGCAGTAATACCTTTGGGCTGACAATAAGTGTGTTATTTATGCTCTGGACCTCCATGTTGCTTTTGGAGCGGAAACCATATCAAATAAGAGAGCGCAAAGTGAAAATAATTGCTTTTACTATATTATTTATCTGTGTCTGGGCATTGACAGGGACAGTTTTTTATAAAATGGGTATTTTTCGATGGGGGTATAATGCAGGACAAATCCTGTTTACCTATATGGGAATGACGGGAGCAATGTTTTATTTATATTTTCTCTATCGGGAAAATCTGCTGGCTTGTTGGATTTCGGCTGTTTTTTTAGAAATGTTGGAATCTTTTGCGGTACACATAGGGATTTTATTTTCACCTGATATGATTTTTCATTTGGATATTTTGGAAGAACGGTTCATATATTATTTTTTTCTGTATGTATTAACACCACTCATAGAGATTATCTGGGTGCTGCTTCTATATAAAACCGGAGTTGGGAAAATGTTCCGACTGTGGATGGAACGGAAAGAATCGAAAAAGCTAAGTATTATTTTTATCAGCTTATACCCGATTTTGTCTGAAATACTTTATTTTATGGTGCAAATGGGAGAACGGGTTGGTAACGATAATGCAGTGGTTTCTCTGTTATATCTGCTGATTGTTTTTATTATTTTTGGTTATGCAGGGCGTCAGGAAATGCAAAAGAAGCAAATTCAGACTCAGCAGATTAGTATGCAGCAGCAAAATGCTTATATTGAGAGTCTGGAAAAACTGCAGAATGAAATGCGAAGATTCCGTCATGATTATAAAAATATGATGTCTGGCATGTACCTTCAGGCAAAAGAGGGAAATATGGAAGCAGTGCAGAATTTTATCCAGGATATGACAAGTGATTTTGATTATCAGGTGGGGGAACAGATACGAAGATTGACACAGCTTGGAAATATCCATATGCCTGAGGTAAAAGGGCTGCTGTTGGGGAAAATGGAAAAAATGCACCAGGAGCAGATTTCCTGTGAACTGGAAGTATTGCGTCCATTTGAAAGAACACGGCTGAGAACCACTGACCTGTGCAGATGCCTGGGGATACTGATTGACAATGCTATTGATGAAGTACAGGGGAAAAAAGGTAAGAAGCCAAAACCGCAGGTACATATTATGATTAGCAGACAGGAAGAATGCACAACATTTCAGGTAAGAAATCCATTGTATTCAAACGTTGATTTTCACAAAATCTGGCAGCAGGGTTATTCTACCAGAGGGGCGGACAGAGGAATTGGCCTTGCAAGTTATAAAAATATTTTACAACATTATGAAAATGTCTTCTCTCTGACAACAGTAAGGGATGGCTATTTTATTCAGGAGTTAAAGATACAGGAATAAGAAGTGTGAAAAGTTGTGGAGGAAAAATATGCTTCCGGTTTATATTTGTGAAGATGATGGGATGATACTCGCTGCACAGAGAGAGTTTTTGGAAAAACAGATTATGATCGAAGGATATGATATGCAGATTGCTCTGTGCAGCAGGCATCCCCAGGAAATTATTGAAGCGGTGGCAGCGCATCCAAAGAGAGGGATTTATTTTCTGGATGTGGAGCTTAAGGATGAGGCGATGGATGGATTTATGCTGGGACAACAGATTCGAAAGTTTGATACCAGAGGCTTTCTGATCTATGTGACTTCCTTTCCGGATCTGGCATTTGAGACATTTCGTTATCACCTGGAAGCGCTGGACTATATAGTAAAGGGCAATACTGAAAAAATGCTGGCTGGAATGCACAAAAACCTTGCGATTATTACGGAGCGGATGTGTAAGGAGCAGGGAGAGCAAAAGGAATACTTTACGGTAAAGGTGCTGGATATTGTCAGGCATATTCCGGTGGATGAAATTATGTTCTTTGAAACGAGTGTCCGTACACACAGAATAGAACTTCATGGGAAGAATGAATGTATTGATTTTATTGGCAGTATACAGGAGCTGCAGGAGCAGTTTGGGGAGCATTTTTTAAGGGTTCACAGGTCATATCTGGTGAATGTAAATAAGATTCAGGAGTTAGATTTAAAGCATCGGGAAATTCTTATGGAGAACGGAGAAAAATGTCTGTTTTCCAAAAGTATGAAAGGGGAGTTGCTGAGCAGAATTTAGCTGACAGCGTTTTACAGGCCGTTTCAGGCAGTATGGCATATCATTCAGGCAGAACTCGGCAAAAAGGTGATAAAACATGATACGATACTTCCATCATAATTACTCTGGAACAGAAAACAGGGCAATTATAAAGAAAATATTCAGAAAGAGGGTTATGTTATGGAACAAAACGTATTACTGGATTTATCACATATTTCCAAACGCTATAAGACGGAACTGGCGCTTAAGGATATCAATATTACCCTTCATAAAGGTGAAATTCTGGGATTTTTAGGGCCGTCGGGCGCTGGAAAAACTACCACGATTAAAATAATCACAGGACAGTTAAGACAGACATCCGGAGAGGCGAAAATTCTTGATACGGATACGGTTAATATTGATGAATCAATTTATGAAAAAATCGGCGTGGTTTCTGATCAGAGCGGAATTTATGAGAAAATGACAGTATGGCAGAATTTAAGTATGTTTGCAAAAATATGGCGTGTTCCCAGGGGAAGAGTGGAGGAAGTCTTACATCAGGTGGAATTGTATGAACATCGGAAAAAGCCGGCAGGTAAACTTTCCAGAGGGCAGACGCAGAGACTTGTTCTGGCCAGGGCAGTGCTTCATAAGCCAAGAATTTTATTTCTGGATGAGCCCACAAGCGGATTAGATCCATCGACTGCGGTAGCTGTTCATAAAATGCTGTTGGGACTGAAAGAAGAAGGTATGTCAATTTTTCTGACCACACATAATATGGAAGAAGCCACAAAACTTTGTGACAGAGTTGCACTTTTATATCAGGGGAAAATTGTCGAGTGCGGCTCGCCCAAAGAACTTTGCCTGAAATATAATCAAAATAAAAAATATCATCTGCTTTTGAATAATCAGGAAGAAGTCATCTTAGAGCAGAGTCCTCAAAATATTGCAAAAATTTCAGAATGGATGCAGAGAGATGAAATACAGTGTATTCATTCCTGTGAGCCAACACTGGAACGTGTATTTTTACAGGTAACAGGGGCATCCCTTGGATTAGCCAGTATGTGAGAGGAGTTTTAAGATGAATAATATCAATAAATTAGCAGCAGTTGCACAGATTAAATGGATTTGTATCAGCCGCAATACGGCGATTATGATTGGGCCCCTTCTGACTGTGGCCATGGTATGGATGTTCAAAATTTTATATGGTATCAATTCAGGAGGTGAGTTGTCACCGGTTCTGGTGTCTTTGATCCTGAGTCTGGGAATTTCCCTTAATTTGTGTATGGATGGATTCCTGATGGTAGGAACTGCCATAGCAGAAGAGAAAGAGAAACATACGTTACGGGTTTTAATGACGTCATCGGTCACGGGAATGCAGTATTTTATCGGAAGTATTCTGTTTCCGTTTGTGCTGATGAACATAATCAATATTGTGGTATTGGTGATTAGTGGTATTTCCATGAGCCAGGTATCGGTTGCGGTTTTCTTACTGGTCAGTGCAGCAGCCTCCCTGATCAGCTGCGTAATGGGAATGATTGTCGGTCTCTGCGCCAAAAATCAGATGAATGCAAATCTGATTTCCTATCCATTGATGATCGTGTTTATGATGATTCCAATGTTTGGAAATCTTTCCGAAAAATTGCACCATATCTCAGGATTTCTGTTTACCGGGGTGCTGACAGAGATGGCGAGCGGATTTGCAGAAGGAATGTCATATACGTTAAAGCCTCTGGATATCGCAGTGCTTGTGGGAGAATTGATAATCAGTATTCTTGTATTTTTAGTACTTTATCGAAGAAATGGATATGAAAAGGACTGATGCAATTCAGACAGGGTAGATTCTTTGATTTCGTCAATATCTGTAATACTTACTATTGATAATCATTATCATTTAGAGTATAATGGCTTTGAGCATAAGAGAATATCTGAAAGAAAAAAGAAGCGAGGAACAGTATATGACAATTGTAGACGGAATCATAGACGGTACCTATATTGTAACGGATATTTCCATAGAAGGCCCCATTATGCGGCGGCTGGAAGCACTGGGCATTAACAGCGGAACGAAGCTGCGTCTGATGAACCGGAAGCGGAACGGAACCGTCATTATCAAAGTGCGGGGTACCCGCTGGGCAATCGGAAAAGATATTGCAGGAGGAATTCTGGTGAATCCTGCGGAAGGGGAGGAAGCAGATGGAAGTCATTAGAGTTGGATTTGTGGGAAATCCCAACTGCGGGAAAACCACGCTGTTTAATGCATATACCGGGGCAAATCTGAAAGTGGCCAACTGGCCCGGCGTGACAGTGGAAAAAGTGGAAGGAGAAACCGTTTACAAAGGTCAGAAGCTGAAACTTATTGATTTGCCGGGAATTTACAGTCTTACGTCTTATTCTATTGAAGAAAAAGTTTCCAGACGGTGCATTATGAAACATGAAGTGGACGTGATTGTCAATGTTGTGGATGCATCGGCCCTGGAGCGGAATCTGTATCTGACCATGCAGCTTCTGGAGCTGGGCAAACCGGTGATTCTGGCATTGAATATGATGGATATTGTGGAAGAACGGGGCATGGAAATTGACTTGCACCGCCTGCCGGAAATGCTGGGCGGTATTCCTGTGGTACCTGTTTCCGCCAGAAAAAGAAGCGGGCTGGATGTACTGCTCCATGCGGCGGTACACCATTATGAGGAAATGCACCGGCCGGAAATTGTCACTTACCGGAAGGATATAGAGGAGAAAATCCATTTGCTGGAGCAGGCTCTGGAAGAGTCATATCAGATTCCGGAAAATGCCCGCTGGTATGCCATCAAGCTGCTGGAACAGGATGAAGAAATTACTTCTCTTTATCCGGTGGAACTGCCGGAAGTACTGGACAGAAGCTATGAAAAGGATATTATCAATCAGAAGTACGATTACATAGAAGAAGTGATGGAGGACACCCTGTTTTATAAATCAGAAAAGGCGGCTTTTACAGATAAGGTGGACGGGATACTGACCCATCCCATATGGGGAATGCCCATTTTCTTCGGCGTGATGGCGGTGGTATTTTTCCTGACTTTTTTTGTGGGGGATACTCTGAAAGGCGGATTCGAGGTGCTTCTGGAATCCGCATCCAACGGTATGCTGCACCTGCTGGAGCGTATGCATGTGGCCCCCTGGATGATTTCGCTGGTTGTGGACGGAATCATTGCGGGAGTGGGAGGGATTCTCACATTTCTGCCCAACATTTTTATTTTGTTTCTGGCCCTTGCGCTGCTGGAGGACAGCGGATATATGGCAAGAGTTGCCTATGTGATGGATGGGCTGATGGGCTCTCTGGGCCTTTCCGGAAAAGCATTTCTGCCTATGGTTCTGGGATTTGGCTGTACGGTTCCTGCCATTATGGCCACCAGAGCGCTGGAAAAAGAATCTGACCGGAGACGGACCATATTGATTACACCGTTTATGTCCTGCTCCGCAAGGCTTCCCATCTATGTGCTGTTTGCGGGTATGTTTTTTGGCAGATATGCTTCCCTGGCTGCAATATCCATGTATTTTCTGGGAATGGCTGTTGCCATAGTAATTGCTCTGGTGATTCATCGGGTGGAAACTCACACGGAACATCACACCCTTTTGATTGAGCTGCCGGAGTACAAGACGCCCAATGCCAGAACCATTGCAGTTTATGTATGGGAGAAAATCAAGGATTACCTGACGAAAGCGGGAACCACGATTTTTATTGCTTCCATTATCATCTGGTTTTTGCTGAACTTTGGAATTCACGGTATGACAGAGGAAGTATCGGAGAGCTTCGGAGCGGTGCTGGGACACTGGCTGGAGCCCGTACTGGCTCCGGCAGGCCTGGGCATGTGGCAGATTGGCGTGGCTCTGATTTCCGGGATTTCCGCAAAAGAGGTGGTGGTCAGCAGTTTCTGCGTGCTGTTTGGCGTCAGCAATGTAAATTCCGCAGCGGGCATGGCTGCCCTGACAGGCCAGCTTGCGGAAGCGGGATTCGGCCCTCTGAACGCATACTGCATGATGATTTTCTGTCTGCTCTATGTGCCATGCGCGGCCACTATCGGGACCATCAAAAAGGAAACAGGTTCTCTGAAATTTACGCTGAAAATGCTTCTGTTCCAGCTTGGGGTTGCCTGGATTATGGCAGTACTTGTGTACCAGGCGGGTTCCCTTTTGTGAAAAATGGAGAAATATCGTTACTGTTCACACCCTACGGGTGTTCCGGTAACGGCATCCGGCCCAAAAAGTAACGAAATATCGTATTTTCTGAAATACAAAAGAAAATTCTCTTGCAGGAAAGAACCATACAGTGTTAAAATGTTGTCAAACAAAAAAAGAGAGAGGTAAAGACCATGTTCGCTGATGAAAATGTGATTAGAATCAAACACGATGTACTCTATGAAGTTGCAAAACTGGCATTTGCCGGGGAACTGGACGCCAAACGGGATCACATTGCTCTGGAACTGATTCCCGGACCCACACCGAAGTTCCGCTGCTGTATTTACAAAGAGAGAGAGATCATCCGGCAGAGAGTCCGCCTGGCAGAAGGCAAAGCGCCGGGAGCTGTGGATGACGGAAACGTAATCCAGGTGATCAGCTCCGCCTGTGAGGATTGTCCCATTTCCAGTTACACCGTTACGGAGAACTGCCAGAACTGTATTGGAAAGGCATGTATCAATGCCTGCAAATTCGGCGCAATTGAAATGGGCAGGGACCGTTCCCATATTGATGCGTCCAAATGCAAGGAGTGCGGAAAATGTGCGCAGGCCTGTCCCTACAACGCCATTGCCCATCTGAAACGTCCCTGCAAGTACAGTTGTCCCGTAGACGCCATTACATACGACGAGCACGGAATTTCCATTATCGACAAAGAAAAGTGCATTCGATGCGGAAAATGTATCCATAGCTGTCCCTTTGGGGCTATTGGCTCCAAAACCTTTATTGTGGATGTGGTGGAAGCGCTGAAATCCGGCAAAAAGGTCTATGCCATGGCAGCTCCTGCAACAGAAGGCCAGTTTGGCGCGGATATCACCACAGCAAGCTGGAAGAAGGCCATGAAAGAACTGGGCTTTGAAGATTTCTACGATGTAGGTCTCGGCGGAGATATGACAGCCGCTTATGAAGCGGAAGAATGGGCGGAAGCATATCAGGAAGGGAAGAAGAAAGTAACCTCCTGCTGTCCGGCATTTGTAAATATGGTACGTCTCCACTATCCTCAGCTGGCAGACTGCGTATCTGCTACGGTTTCCCCCATGTGCGCCGTATCCCGCCTGATTAAGGCTAAGGAGCCGGATGCTGTAACCGTATTTGTCGGGCCCTGCCTTGCCAAGAAGTCAGAGGTTGTGGACCAGAAGATTCCGGGAAATGCGGATTATGTGCTGACTTACAGTGAAATCCGTGCCATTATGAAGGCCAGGGACGTGAAGCTGGAGCCATGCGAAAACGACGACCAGATTTCGTCTGTTTATGGCAAACGGTTTGCAAATTCCGGCGGAGTGACCGGAGCAGTGCTGCAGAGCCTGAAAGAGTCCGGCCATGAAATCGACGCGAAAGTCTGCAAAGCCAACGGAGCGGCAGAATGTAAGAAAGCGCTGCTTCTCTTAAGAGCTGCGAAACTGCCGGAAGATTTTGTGGAAGGCATGATCTGCGACGGTGGCTGCGTGGGAGGTCCGAGTGCATTCAATGACCAGATATCATCCAGAAAGAACCGCGATACGCTGATTTCTCAGGCGGACAGCCGGGGAATCCATGAGAATCTTGGAAATTACGATATGGACAGTTTCTCCATGCATCGGGAATAAAAGAATCTGAAAACGGAACCGGAAGGTACCCTGCCTGTGGAATGAGCCACAGACAGGGTACCTTTTTTATTCTATAGGAAATTCCTCTGGATTTCCTATAGAATAAAAGACAATTATCACACTGCGGCGGAAAAGAAATATGTCGCTAAAGCGACCCGCCGCAGGCGGAGAATCCTGCTTTGCAGGATTCTTTGTTCTCTTACAGGAAAGACCCTGTCACGCTAATGCGCGAAAGTATCTTCTTATAGAATAAAAAATAATATGCACAACCAAACTGGAGAGAGAATCCTGCATAAAAAGATTCTTTTTTTATGGATATATTGCCGAAATCAGAAAAAATCCTGAAAAAAATCAGGAAAAATCTTCCATTTTGAAAAAAAAGATGTATAATTAGGACTATAATAGGAAAGAAGTCCTGATTATTGTGAGGGAAGGAGGGGAGATATTTATCAGACACATAAATTTTGTGTTGTTTTGAGGTAAGTAATTATTATTAAGGAGGTATGGGAAATGAAAAAGTCAGGAAGAAAATTACTGGGAGTCTTGCTGGCGGCATCCATGACTGTGGCAGCGGTATTTCCGATACAGAGCGTCATGGCAGCGGAAACTGGCAGAGAAGCGGAACATGTGGAAAAAAAGGAATCATCAGAGGAAAAATGGATGGAGGAAACCCCGGAGAAGGTACAGCAGCCTGCAAAGCAGCAGGAAGAGGCAGGAAGCGGAGTTTTCGAAGAAATTCAGATGGAAGAGACAGAGTCAGTCGTGCCTCTGTCTATGGAAGAGACAGAGCCTGTCATGCCTCTGTCTGACGGATACGATATTAACCAGCCGGTAATCGAAAGGTTTGAGCTGGAAGAAAACGGCCGGACACTGACAGAAAAAGATATCCTTCATTTTAAGCTGTGGGCTTACGATGCGGACAGTGATATCAGTTCTGTATATGTTGAAGCAGGTGGCCGCAGAATAGATTTACAGAAAAGTGAGGAAGAAAAACTGTATACTGCAGAGTATCCCTGCAGTTCTTTCAAAAATGGAACAGTTAGTATCACTGAAATCCGGGTGGAAGACAGGGCGAAAAATTATACAGAGGCAGATGTGCATGACGATAATTACAATTGTCTTTACTATGTTATAGTACAGAATACAAAACCTGCAGAAAAAGTTTCTGTCACTGATTTTCAGATTCAGACCAGTGCTTCCGGTGAAGACGGGGCATTAGTGCCAGGCGATACAGTAACCTGTTCTGCCCGCGTGACCTGTGAAAACGGAAAGGTGAGAGATGGACGAATGAAAATTGGTACCATTGGGGCCAAAGTTTACCATACAGAAGAAATGAGCATGACTTACAACGAAGAAAGTCAGACTGTGACAGGTATATATACTATAAAAGATACCACGTATCCTTCCGAATGGAGCTGGGAATATATCACGGTTACCACGCAGTCCGGGAAAGGCAGTAAAGTTCGTCCGGATAAAAGTTTGAAGTTTACAGTAGTTCAGGAAAATTTTGATCTGGAAGACCCGGTGATTGAGAGTATCACCCTTGACAAAAACGGAGAGATGGTAACAGCCGGGGATAAAGTTACCATTACCGTAAAAGTAAAAGAAGAAAACCCGCGGAGTTTGGGGCGTGTGTATTATACATCAGCAGATGATTACAGAAAGAAAGGCTATACCAGTCTGTACTGGAAAGAAGAACTGGGAGCCTATCAGGGGATAATTCCTATTACAAAGGAAACCTACCCGGGCAGATGGAATATCACAAATCTGGAAGTCAGGGATATACATGGACATACAACCCGTCTGAAAGATTTTCAGGAAGATTTTGAGACAGTATATCCCTGGTATTATACCGTAGACCCGGATGGGTATTATGAGGATAATAAGGCGCCGGTGATTAAAAGCATCACCCTTGATAAGAATAACCAGTGGGTTCAGCCGGGAGATACCCTGACTCTGACC
>CATLIX010000067.1 GCA_949959185.1 uncultured Eubacterium sp.
CTTTCATAATATGAGCCAATTGATAACCGAATTATTCGTCAAAAGCCAAATCCAACGGATAACTATCAATTATCCATACTCTTCTTATTTCACCAAACTGACGGATGCTCCAAATTATCCATAACCCACCCAACCACCGTTCCTAATCCCTCTGACACTCCAAAACTCCCGGAGTATCTATATCTTAACTACTCCACTCATTATACTTTTCAAAAATTTTAAGTCTAAAGACTTTTCCCTGATTTTTGCAGAATAGTGGTTGGATGAGTATATGTTATTATAATATAGCAGAATTTTCCAAAAAAACCATGTCGTATTCTGAAAAATTTTGTCACATAAAACTTTTCAAAATACGACATGGTATTCTTTTCCCCGTTATGCTATTCTAACTAAAAAATATGAAGGAGGATTTTCCCACAATGAAACATTTTAAGAAAACAATCGCTTTACTTATGGCTACTACCTGCCTGATGGCAACTGTAATTTCACCGTTTTTCGAATTTTTCCCATCTGATTCCGGTTCTGTTTCCACATATTCATATTTTGACACCGAAGTTAAGCACTAAATTATTGCTTTTCCAAAATACTCTTTATAGTGGTTTTTCATTAAATCTCTAATATGATTCTGTTTTAAGGCAGATGCTATATAAAAAGCCTGCCTTAAAATTTTTTTACAATCATCTTTAGAAAAGTCCACATCCTTTTTCTTCTCTAACATCTGCTCCATATTCCATTCCATTTCTCCCAACAACTGCGGCAAATTACCAGAAGTCTTTTCAAATTTACAAATTTTAATTCCCTGTAATGCCAATTCAATTGCCTTTTCATGTTTTCCTAATTCTCCATACATATTCGCAAGATTATCTAATATAAGAAGCTCTAATGTCCTTCTCTTTTGAGGCAATCTATAACTACTGGTAATTCCATTATAAACATTTTCTAAAATTAAAACCGCTTTTTCCATTTCTCTTTCACTAAAATATGTGTTTGCAATATTATATAAAATAGATATTTCCATTTCCATCAACGGATAACTAGAAAAGTCTTGCTTTTCAGGATTTTCAATCGTTATATTAAGAGCTTCTAATAATACCTTTCTTGCTTCTTTTTCTGAAATTCTTTTTAATCTTAAATCAATAATAGCTCTCCCTTCCATTACATACTGCCTGCTAACCGGACTATCATCAACCATGCCTTCTAACAGTTGTAACACCTCATCTGCCTTCTCATATTCAAATTTATGCAACGCATTTTCATACTCTCTGGCATATTCCAACACCCGGACGTCATCCCCGGAGACCATGGCAAAGGCCCGGTTTTTCTCTTTCCCCATGCGTTCCATTAAACGTTTGTAGACTTCTTTTCCCGGATTCTGCTTGCCATTTTCAATTCGTGAAAGAGTCTGAGCATTGCAGATACCCTCGCACAGTTCTTCCTGTGTCATATGCAAAGCCTGTCTGTTCCGCCGAATTACATCTCCTGCTCGATACACTCCCATTGTAATACCTCCCGCAAATATTTTACTACTTCCCCTGCTCGTTTATCTTCATCAAAATCATACAGATAATATGCCTGCAGACATTGGCTCACGCATTCTGCCTGTACCTGTTCTTCCATTTCCGCGTTCAGTTTGGGTAATACCTGTGCATACAGGAAATGCAAATCTGCACAATAGCAATAACTTCTGCCATTGCCGGTCACTTCCAGGCCATCTTCTATTTCCTGCAGTGCTTCCTGATACTTTTTCTCTTCCATCAGAATTTTGGCAAGCTCCAGCTGCACCATGGGATAAATTTCTTCCATCAGCTCCATGGAATAATGCTTTTTCATATAATTGTGTACACGAAGCAGATTTTCCTTCTGATATTTCCGAACTTTTGTAAGCAAAATTTCGATTTCAATTTTACTGAGCAGGAGTTCTTCTCCCTCACTGCTGCTCTTTGGAATCGTATACTCTGCCGCTTCCGCCAAAAGCTGTTCCGCCTGATTGTAAAGGTTTTCTTTCTCCATCGGTTCCGGAGAAAACTCTGCATTTTCTGCTTTTAACAGCAGGATTTTAGCCTTTTGCAATTTTATGTACTGTTGATGTAATTTGTCTTCCTCCACCATTGTTTCGTAAGCGGCCAGTTCTTTTTCAGCCAGTGGAATATCCCTTTTCCAGAGCGCTTCGTCCACTTCATCACGACGCCGAAAATACCTGGAATCATCCCTGTCCAACAGCAATTCAAATTTGTTCACGTTCAGTCCCAATCGTTCCAGCAACGTCTGTGCCATCATCACAGGTGTATCCGTCTCCCCGTTTTCAATTCTGGACATGGTTGCCACAGAACATAAATTTCTGCACAAATCCGCCTGCGATACTTTCTGCTTCTTTCGATAGTACCGGATAAACTCCCCTAATTTGTACTTATTCATTTCATACTCCTTACTCTTTTGTAAATTTCATGTGACAGGAAGTTCCCCTCCCAGTGCATATTATACCATATCCATTTCACTTTGTTGAAAAAATGCATGAATTGCCTATAGAATTTTTCAGATAACAGAATTTTTCATACATATCACATTTTATCTGCTATTTCTTTACAGTACAGGCAGCCTCCCATCTTTCTGAAATACTCATGTGGCGTACCCTGGCAGCATGGATTCTTTCACAGAAAGAGAAAAACAGTGAACAGGAACACATTTTCTAATATGCCTGTCACATTGGGCTGCGTTGAAGTAAATTTCACACCATGCTTCAGCATACCCATAACCTTTTTTACTTTTTTCTCAATCTTTCAGACATACACCCTGCCTGCTATCACCCGGAAATTCAATAAAACTTCCCTTAAAATTTGATACAGATAGCTGTTAATTATTCCCGTTACGTAATAGAGAGCATTTTTAATCACATAAGCAGAAAACGCTTCTAAAACCTTATAAACCAGACATTACCCACCCTGATTTCTTTACGTTGTGTTTTTATCTTTGTAAACGCCTGTTTTTTCACAAAAATAAGAAGCTCACATTTAACTGCAAACTTCCATATTATCATCTACCTTATCCCATTTATCTTACATACAGAAATTCGCTATTTTAATTTTTCCTGACATTCTCTATCGTGAATGAAAATAATACCACCGTATCCCGGTTTTTCCAAAAACAGTGCTTCTTCCGTATCTGTTCTCGTTTCTATCCGCCTTGTTGTAAAGAACTTTTTCAGCATACGTTCCGCGCTGCTATCAGACACCGACACATCTGTACACCGCTCCTGTACCTCATACCGGTTCAGTTCCAGAACCAGCACATCCTGTACAAGATCCGCTGTCTCCGGCTCCACCTGGCCTTCCAGTGTCTCCATGACTTTCTGTATAATCTGTTCTCTAATGTCCATAACTGTAACCACCTCCGGCACAATCATAACATACCGGAACAAAATCCTTGCAATAACCTGCCCTGTGTGCTATAGTAGAGACATCAAAAGGAGCAACCGCCCACAAAGTGGTTAGCCTCCGGGTAAAGCAATAAGCCTACCTGATTCGGCCAAGAAACAAGGCAGGCTTATTTTTATTTGCGCTTGTTATTCCTATCTATGTAGGCAAGCAGTGATACGAGAAAAGTACCGCCTAAAATAAGCAGGCTTAATACTTCATATGTACTCATATCCACCACCTCCCTCTTTCCGTATTTCCCATGAAGGGATTCGTGCCGAATGACACAATGGCGAATGCCATTTCAGAAAGGCGGGAGGCTGTCCACCCTGTAACACGATTACTCCTGTACCGAATATACCATATCCTGGCATTGATTGCAAACACAACTTCCCGGTTCCCAGCTTTCATTTTCCACAGTTCACTAAACACGGATTTTACTAAGGATGCTGACATCGAAATTTTTAGCGAAGACGATAACGAAAAAAGGACTGGATTTCTGGTTGCAGCGCCAGATGTACTTACGATGCCTGCTGTTGCTGTGCCAGACTTTCCGACCGTAAGCCGCTGCAGTCCCCATAGATAACCTTTGCTGCAAATAGGCTGCTGCGGTGCAGCTTATGGCGTTCCGGCCGCCGTTCAGTTTCTTTTTGCACCAGGTCAAAAGTTGCCAGGTCAATGATTGCCGGGTTGAAGTCCTTAATATCGTATTGCGGTATCTCGCCACAGTTTTTCTTGACGCATTTGGTTAAGAAATTATTTTCCTTCTCAAAATATACCTCCAGACTCCGTTCCTTTAGCTTGCGGATGATTGTCAGAGTGTCTACCGTATTGCGAGCGGCTGATGGATTTTTAAATAAAAAAGGCTGTCATGGTGGCATACCCACTGTAAAACTCAGGGAGCCCATAAGAGGCTCCCCCATTAATGTGCTATAATTTTCTCACCCGATCGACGCTACAGTGGTCAATCTTTTTTGTAACATTTATAGCTATGCGGACGTACACGGTTGTTGGTAATCCGTACTGGTCCGTTATGCCAGCTACCACGCTCCGGTCATAAAGGTCTACAACGGCGCAGTTGTACCGGACATCCTCATTCTTCAGGAACAGGTATGTGAAATCCGTGCACCATTTCTGGTTCGGCATGTCCGCATGGAAATTATTTGCGATATTGTCCATAAAGATAGTAAAGATAGCGAGCATCGGATTATATCAGCCATAATCCCAGCCTGCAACCGGGCGACAAAAAATCTTTCATGAAATATGTTTTACATGATTTGCAAAAGGATTTCAGTTGGGGTAACTGCAGGAATACCAAAACCTTCAAAATCTCTTTTGTTTCAGGTGGCAATATAATCACAATGTATGGATTTGGCACAGGCAGCAACAAGGCAATCCCCGAAATCCTTTGCCTTTTTCTGAAATGCAATAAGAACATCATCGTTCGTAACACGGCATACTTTGGCAATCTCTAAAAGTTTTCCGACTGCCTTATATGCCATATCAGTGCTATGAGTATATTTTCTTACAAGATAGTAGATATATCTCATTAGCCGCCTCCGTTACAACTTTATGATAGCCATTCCCTGAACAAGTTCTTCGTTGACGCTGCTTTGGTTTATTACAGTTATGATTCTTTGTTCGCAAGATAAATATAATATCCTTTTCTCACGTCCATTCAATTTCAAAACTGGCAAATAAGAAATATCCTTTTTCACATCTCCCGATTTTTCTTAGCCTTTCGATTCTTTCTCCCATTTTTCATACAGTCGTTGGCAATATCCCGGCTTGGCCTGCAGTTTATATTCGTTTATTTGAGGAAACTCATTCTTATTTTTTGCTCCATTTGCATAGACCAATATCTGAACCATTTCTGTGACTATATCAAAATCAAACTTACGGTAATGCCAGTCTTGATCCTCACAAAGCAACGTTTTTTGCAGTTTCCAGACAATCGAATATTGCACTGCGCTATTTCCGCCCTTTCCTGAAAAATACAAATCAAAATGATAGCTTTCTTCTTTTATCTGTTTTATTTCCTCCAAAATCCTGCAGTAAAGTTTTTCATGTATATGGTTTCGTATAGATTTATTGGCAAAAAGAAAGTCCAGTCTTTTATACGCGTCAGTCATGTTATTTGTACGGACTTCTTGAAACCGCAAAAATGATTTCATGGAATTTTCCAACTGCTCACGGTATGTTTTGATTTTCTCCGCGCATACCTTATCCAGATATTCTTTTATCTGTAATGGTTCCCTGCACGCTTCTTTTGTCCGTTCATCTGTATGTTCCCATATATAATCCCTGAATGCATCCTGCACATCGTATTCCAGCCTCTGACAGTTTCGTTCATAAATTTCATCTGCCTCCTGCCGGTTTTCAAATTGCGCGACTGCTTCTGACAGCATTTTATTAAATTTTTTATTTTGCTCATTATTATCCAACTCCCCTAAAAGGCTGCTGACAAGCTCTTTCGGCTCATCTGGAAGGAAATATTTTATTTTTATAAATTCGCGTTCCAGGTCTTCCGCCGCAAAATATACATTTTCCAACGCTTCTCTCCGCTCATTTTTATATTCGCCCATTGAAATTAAAAACGTAACAAATGCGCTTGTAAACAAGCCGCCCATGATAGCTATTCCAAGCTGCCTGAGATCAGACAAAAACCTTGTCCCTCCGTATATGCCCATCAGTTTGTAGCATCGGAGCTGCAGGATAACAAGGCCAATGATTCCTATAATTGCAATACCACCTGTAATATACAGATTGCATTTTTTATTTTTCAATTCAATTCCCCTTTTCAAAATCCTACTAAATGTTTGAAACCTTTTTGACTGGCCGCCATGACAGAAAAACAGCGGACTGTTTTCTGATAGGAAAACAATGTCCGCTTCTCTGCATCCATAATTATGCCAGTACCGGCTCCCCGCCTTTTATGATGGCGTCTACTTCCTCCATGCTTTTCTCTGCCACATCTGCTATCTGTTCTAATGAGTAACCCTTATGATACATATTTAAGATAAATCTGACTTCCCCCTCTTCTCTTCCCTTTTCTCTGATTCCCTGCGATAAATTGCACATCATGACCACTTCCTCTCTTATTTTATCATCTAACAGAATGCCGTACTCTGTTTCCAAAATCCCTAATTTCTCATCAACAGAAAGCTCCATTGACAATGTTGCGCTTAACAGGCGGTGTAACTCATATTTATCATCATGTTCTGGCAACTCATCTGATATTCCTATCATAACAATATTTAACAAATCAAGCCCGCCTTCCCACTGATGGGAGCCCAATATGTCGTCTTTCGCCAGATGCACATGGGCCATGCTGCCCTCGTCCATGCCCATACATACCCAGATGGAATATACATGGCGTATGTCGTCATAATTCATCTTGACAAAATCCCGTTCCTTCTGCGACGAAATAAGACGGCTGACATAAAAAACCGCCCTGTTTAAAATACGGTAGCCTGATGGTTCCCCCTTTTGCGCCTCAATGTTCACAATCATCTGCGAGATTCCATCTTTCATCCGCACATAAAAAATAATATCAAAACGGAGCATTCCCTCGTTTATTTCCGTATTTTCCGTATTTAACCCGACAATCCGCTGCCCGTCTTTCTCTTTTGCCACGTTTGTCAATCCCGGCTCTAACGGAACTGCGCTAATGAACGGATCTCCCTCAATATAAGATACGGCCTCTTCCGGATCCATGCCCAAAAATTCATCCACCGTCTTTACCAAAATATGCGCCAGAATCATTTTATTTCCTAACAGCCGCTTCGCCTTCTCATCATACTGTGCATCCGTATCCGCCGCATTTACCGCATTTTTTATTTCTGTATTCACAGGCATGACCTCCTTACCATACATCCGGCAAACTGAAAAGCCATTCCTGAAAGGTATATGACCTCAAAATTATTATATCCCGAAACTGGCGCTGAATCAACGTTTAATTTAAAAGCTTTCTGTAATGAAAATGTCTGTCCGGGTATACCAGATAAGTCCCCCATATATTCCAGACATTCCTGTACCGACAGATTGGGATACAGGTCTGTTTCCTGGGGAAGATATCCTATTTTCTTACTTATTTTTCAAAATTCCCCTCGCTGTAAAGTATTCCATCTAAGGTTACCGTACCGCTGGTTGGTGATAACACAGTGGTAAGCACCCGCATGAGCGTTGTTTTTCCTGCCCCGTTTTCCCCCAGCAACCCAAAGATTCCCTTTGGAATTTCCAAATCTGCATGATTGATTGCGGTTACATGATTCCTGAATGTTACTGTTAAATCCTCTATCTTAATTCCCATAGTCTTAACCTCTCTTCCTGATGATTTCAGGCAATGCTGCCACTGCCATGATTCCAATACAAATACAGACAACTTTCCCGCATATCCAGCTCAAATCACTGCTGTACTCTAACTTCCTGAAGGCATAGGAGAACAGGTTCCATGCTTTAAAGGTTCTGTCACCGATGCTCGAATTTGTAATCAGCCACAGCGCCATGCAGCCTCCGATTCCCACCCACATATTCCGAAACAGGACCGCTTTGCCCCAGTCCATTTATGTCTGGATTTTGGAACAGAAAAAACAATCCATATCCAATGGCTGCGACAGCCATTAAAAACATTTCCTGTATCACAATCCATCTGTAAATAGAATTTATTTTCTTTTTCATGGGGCATAGCCGCCAGATTTCTGACCGCCTGCCGGCAATTTCCTGCGTATAGGTATCTGCACAGAATGTGAAAGCAAGGATTGCCATCGGAGCTTCTAATGCAATCCCTATTTCAATTGTAATCTGTCGTTTCCCATGACGCAGAGCATTTGACAGAAAATTTTCCGTCACTTCCAAAATAACTTCCTTATCCCCGTAAAATTCTTCCTTTGATTCTGACGCCTGTAATACACATTGTTTCCCACACTCTTTTTTCAAAATGGCAAGTTCACCCTGAATATCTTTCTCTAATTGTCTGGCAAAAATATTCCCCGGAGTCAGTTGCCGGTTTTCCAAACTTTTCAATTTCCGCATTGCTTCTACAAAGGCATCCATATGTTCAATCTGACGTCCGCTTTCTGACAGCATTTCCATTGCCTGCCCCATATCTATATCTTCACCTGGCAGATATTCCGTCAGCATTTCCTGATATCCTTTCAAAACGGACAATGGAGCTCGTAGTATCTGTGTCCGTTCGGCAATTCTATTCTCTGCTGTTATGATTTCATACTTTTTAATTTCCAAAAATTTTTTCAGCATTTTAAGAAGTTCGGTATCATCATCAATAATCAATATCTTATAAGCCATTTCTGCTCCTTTTCCCCGATATGGTTGCCCTTCTGGTTTGGTGTTCCCTGTCATGTGTATAAATTGCCGACAACAGGCTGTCCCTTTGCCCGTCAGCATTTATAATTGATTATACTGCACAAATCCTAACAAATACATAACGAACACTTTGTTTTGACCAGAAAGAGCCTCCAAATTCCATGATATGTACCGCTTTGCTGTCATTTTATGATACAAACTCATTAAAAAAGAATTTCGTTTTACGAAATTCCGCACCGCAAATGCGTCGCTCTGGCGACATATTTCCTTTGCATTTGCGTGTGCATCTTTGTTTTTATCTTATAGGAAAGACACTTTCACGCTTTAGCGTGACAAGGTCTTTCCTATAAGATAAAAAATCGACAAAGCTGCTAAACTCTGCCGATTCCCTGTTATGAACAGTTTGTTTCCTTATCTGGTTTCCTACGCCTTTCCTACATCCCTCCGGCAGCCATATCCGCCGCAGGAACTTCTCCGCCTGCTCCGGAAGGGGCGCCGCCGGCCGGTGCCCCTTCCGGGCCTGCAGATGTCACTGGCACGGATACGCTGGCTGCTGACAGTTCTGCCGCCATGGCCATGGCTACTTCCTGTTCGATTTGCTGTTCAATCTGGGCTTCTGTCAGTTCCATACCGTCATCGCTTAATTCCAGTTCCACTCCTTCTAATGGGAAAAATGCAGGCTCGAATTCCATCTCGCAGGAATTATCACGGGACGCATTGCCCATATTCTTTTTATACTCCAGGTCTGCTTCTTCCATCTTCTCATGTTCCATATTGCGGTGAATCCGGCGGCGCTGCAGCAGTTGCTGGTGCTGGCGTTTCTGCTTCTGCACGTTCTGTGCCTTTTCATTTCTGGCTTTCTGCTTCAGATTCTGCTCTTTCCGCTTCATCCGCAGTTTCAAATCATTTTTCCGCTGCTGCTCCTCTGCCTTTGCTTCGTTGGCGTTTTTCTTCTGCATTTGTTCTTCCTGCTTCAGATTCTGAGTTTTCATCTGGGCGCACCGCACCATCCTTCTGGCATGGATAATAGCAGCGGCAAGCTCTGATTCATTGAACTGGCCGGTTCCCTTGGCCCGCAGAAGATTTGCCAGCTTTCCTTTGGCCTGCGTCAGTACTTTTCCCGCGCTCTGGGCTCTGGAAGCCCGCAGCAATGCGGAGCGTATTTCTCTGGGGTTATAATTTACTCTTTTCTTTATCACTTTATTCTGATTACTTTTCCGGACCGGGCCGGTACGTTTTCTGGTATTATTCGTAGATATGCTTCCCTGCATACTCCCGGCAGACATTCCGCCGGCATTATATGACGATGCTACTCTCATGCTGTTCCCTCCCTGAAACTTTTCCGGAAATCCATTCCCTTTTTAATAACATCGTCAGATTTTTACAAAAAATAACCGCCGGAAAGAATACATTTCAAATAATCTTTCCGACGGTTTCTTATAAAACGTCTTTTCCGATTCTATACTAATTCCAGAAGAACCTCTAAAGCACCGTCACCTTTACGCTGGCCAATTTTCACGATTCTGGTGTATCCACCGTTACGATCTGCATATTTTGGAGCAATTTCGTCAAATAATTTAGCTGCAACGTCAACTTTTCTGGTGTTCTTCTTCTTTCCTGCATTTTCAGCGGGTACAGATGTCACAGAGTATAATACTTTGTTCATCTTACGTCTCGCATGTAAACGGGAAGGAAGGTCCTTTTTGATTTTCTTCTCTACTTCGTCGTATACGGTTACTTTCTTGCCGTCTACCACTTCTTTTACTCTCTTGCCGTCTTTGTCCTTGCGGGGAACTTTGGCGGTTACCGTAACCTCTTCAAAATTGTCTTTTTCCTTCACTGCCATGGCAATCAGTCCTTCAGCCACTTTGCGGACTTCCTTTGCCTTTGCTTCGGTTGTCACAATTTTACCGTTGTATAACAATGCGGTTACCTGGTTTCTGATCAGGGCTTTTCTCTGGTCAGAAGTTCTGCCTAATTTTCTGTATTTAGCCATTTCAATAATCCTCCATTTTAAATATCCGGCAATGCCTTTTGGTCTTATTTACCGAACATGTGATACGCAGGGTTTCGCCCTTTGGTCTTATAAACCCTGTTCTATAGCGGAACCTGAACGAACATGAGCAGTTCGTTTGGCAGCACCCTGGCTCGGCTTACTCCTCACCTTTATTCTGCGGTACCTGAACGAACGTTAGCTGTTCGTTCAGTAGCACCCCTCCGAAGAATTTCATTCTTCTCCGAAGTTAGCGGTACCCAAACGAACATGAACTGTTCGTTTGGTAGCACCCCTCCGAAGAATTTCATTCTTCTCCGGGGTTTAACTGTAAACCAAGTTCTTTTAATTTTGCCAGCACTTCTTCCAGTGACTTGCGTCCCAGGTTCCGAACTTTCATCATGTCCTCCGGCGTCCGGTTGGTCAGTTCTTCCACTGTATTGATTCCTGCCCGTTTCAGGCAGTTGTAAGAACGTACGGACAGTTCCAGTTCGTCGATATTCATTTCAAGAACTTTTTCTTTTGCATTGTCTTCTTTTTCAATCATGACTTCTGCAGTTCTCGCATTCTCGGACAGGTCAATGAACAGGTTCAAATGCTCGCTTAAAACTTTTGCCGCCAGACTGACTGCTTCGTCCGGCTCTAACGTACCGTTGGTATATACGTCAAGTGTAAGTTTATCATAGTCTGTAATTTGTCCCACACGTGTATTTTCGATGGTAAGGTTCACACGTTCTACCGGTGTATAAATGGAATCAATCGCAATTACACCGATAGGTACATCTTCACTCTTGTTCTTATCGGCGCTCACATAGCCTCTGCCTTTTGTAATGGTCAGTTCCATATACAGTCTGGAATCTGCACCTCCGTTGAGATGGGCAATTACCAGATCAGGATTCAGCACCTGGATATCCGGGTCCACCTGGATATCTGCTGCTGTAACTATGCCTTCGCCTTCAAATTCAATGTAAGCAACTTTAGACTCGTTTGTTGGGCTGGTGTTTTTTAATGCCAGATTCTTGATGTTCATAATAATCTCAGTTACGTCTTCCTTTACGCCGGGAATGGAACTGAATTCATGCAAAACACTTTCGATTTTTACCTGGCTGACTGCTGCGCCTGGCAGAGAAGAAAGCATAATTCTTCTCAGAGAATTGCCAAGTGTAGTACCATAGCCTCTTTCCAGTGGTTCTACGACAAATCGGCCGTACTTCTTGTCTTCTGAAATTTGAGCAATTTCAATTTTCGGTTTTTCAAAATCAAACACTACAAAGTCCCTCCTTTTCGGGTATCGTTGCTTGTTAATTATTATTTAGAATACAACTCGACGATAAGCATTTCGTTTACCGGAACATCAATTGCCTCTCTGCTCGGTAATTCTTTCACGGTACCCTTCAGGTTTTCCTGGTCGGCCTCCAGCCACTCCGGTACCAGTCTTCCGGATGTTACCTCCAGAATGTCCTTGTACCTCTGAGAACCTTTGCATTTTTCTTTGATTTCGATTGTGTCACCTGCTTTTATCAGATAAGAAGGAATGTTTACCTGTTTTCCATTTACCAGAATGTGTTTGTGATCCACGATCTGTCTTGCTTCTTTTCTGGTTCTTGCCAGACCCAGACGGAATACTACGTTGTCCAGTCTGCTTTCCAGCATGATCATCAGGTTTTCACCTGTCATGCCTTTCATCTTATCTGCTTTCAGATAGTAATTGTGGAACGGTTTTTCCAATACGCCGTAAATAAATTTTGCTTTCTGTTTTTCTCTTAACTGAAGTCCGTACTCAGATACTTTCTTATTTGCTCTTTTCAGCTGTCTGTTGGACTTCTTGTCTATTCCTAAATAAATTGGATCCAATCCAAGGGATCTGCATCTTTTCAGAACCGGAACTCTGTTTACTGCCATCTTAACTTATACCTCCTAATCAGACTCTTCTACGTTTGGGCGGACGACATCCATTATGAGGTACAGGAGTAACATCTTTGATGCTTGTTACTTCAAGACCACATGCCTGAAGTGCGCGGATTGCTGCTTCTCTTCCGGAACCAGGTCCTTTTACCATAACGTCTACTGTTTTCAAACCATGTATCAGAGCTGCTTTTGTTGCTGTTTCTGCTGCCATCTGTGCGGCATACGGAGTAGATTTCCTTGAACCTCTAAAACCAAGACCGCCTGCACTTGCCCATGATAAAGCATTTCCTTCAGCATCCGTAATCGTTACAATTGTATTGTTAAAAGATGACTGAATGTGCGCCTGTCCACGTTCAACGTTTTTCTTTACGCGCTTTTTTGTCACTTTTTTTGCAGTGTTTTTCGCCATATCTAAACTAACCTACTTTCTTTGTTTTATTATCATGTTATAAAAAGTTTCACTAAATTCAGGCTGTGACTGTCAGCCTGTCTTCATGAAGTGCTCAATGCCTACTTTTTCTTATTTGCAACAGTACGCTTCGGACCTTTTCTGGTTCTTGCGTTGGTTTTTGTTTTCTGGCCGCGAACCGGAAGCCCTTTCCTGTGACGGATACCGCGATAGCATCCAATTTCCTGTAATCTCTTGATATTCAGGGCGATTTCTCTTCTCAAATCACCTTCTACCATCTGAGTCCGGTCAATCACTTCACTGATTCTCTTTACTTCCTCGTCCGTCAAATCTCTGACGCGGGTATCCGGATTTACTTTTGCTTCTGCAAGGATACGGTTGGAACTTACTCTTCCGATTCCGTAAATATAAGTCAATCCGATTTCAACACGTTTTTCTCTTGGTAAATCTACACCTGCGATACGAGCCATGTATGTCGTACACCTCCATAATTTTCTTTTCTTCACTGGCGCTGCCAGCTCACTTTCCGGCAGACTGCCGGCCGGCTGCCGCTGTCTTCGGTATTAAAGACCGGCTGCCTGTAACAATTGCAGACATATCCGCAACAAAATATGCCTTATACACGAAAAACAAACATATACAGCTACGGTTGCTCGCCCTGAAATGAGTGTATATCTTTGTTCTCTGATAAATATTCACTTCTGCACATTCACCGGATTCCCTCGGTATCAAAAAATCCGGCAACAGCCGTACACGCTGCTTATTATGAACAGTGAGAACAACTTATCCTGGTGTCTCACTACAGCCGCACATAAATAAGATGGTTTACTGTCATCCCTGTCTCTGTTTGTGTTTCGGATTCTCACAGATAATCCGGATACTTCCTTTTCTCCTGATGACTTTGCACTTCTCGCAAATAGGTTTTACGGATGATCTTACTTTCACAGCAATTCCTCCTTTCCTCTGCCTGTACAGGCAATTCGTGAATTTTTCTGCTAAGAAAAATAACTCGCTCCAAAAGCGTCCGCTTGATATTATACCATCCAAGTCCGGAAAAATCAAGGGGTTTGTCAAGTTTTTGCAGTAAAAAGGTACGGGCATCCCTTTCGGACGCCCGTACCTTTTTCATTACCCCTGCATCAGGTCAGATTATTTTACTGTAATCTTACAGGTTGCTTTACCGGTTTTCCTGGCACTGATTTTTCCATTCTTTACCGTTGCAACTTTTTTGTTGGAAGTGGACCAGGATGTTTTGTCTGTGGTATCGGAAGGAGTTACCGTTGCTTTTACATTAACGCTCTTGCCTTTTACCATATAAATCTGTTTGGTATTTAAGGTTACTTTTGAAGCCGGAACTTTTACTGTTACGGTACAGGTTGCTGTTTTATCCCCTGCTTTTGCTGTAATGGTTGCTGTTCCTTTTGCAACTGCCGTTACCGTTCCATTGGATACGGTCGCCACTTTCTCATTGGAACTGGACCAGATAACTGTTTTATCCGTTGCATTTTCCGGCGCTACGGTTGCTGTCAGAGCTGCTGTTTTGCCTTTGTCCAGCGTAATCGTTGTCTGGCTTAAGGAAATACCGCTGACTGCTACCGGCGTATTTGTACTGGTGCCTCCGCCCGGCTGTTCCGGTGTGGGCTGCTCTGGTGTGGGCTGTTCCGGTGTGGGCTGTTCCGGTGTGGGCTGTTCCGGTGTGGGTTCTTCCGTCTGACCTTCTGTTACTTTTACGGTAAAGGTCTGCTGTTTCCAGCTTTCGGTCCGGGCCTCATCTGCCTGGCCTTCTGCTTCTTCTTTTACAGCAACGGTTACATTGATTTCACCCACCGCAACTGCAGTAATGGTTGCTTTTGTTGTATCATTTTCTGCAGAAGTTACCGTTGCAACATCTTCGGGCTTTGGTGCTTCCGGCTGATTTTCACTGCCTTCTTCGTTTTCATCCGGATTTTCCGGTTCTTCTTCCTTGGCAGGAAGCGCTGACGTCCATTCCAGTTCCGTTCCGTCTGCCACGCCGCTTACCGTGATTTCAGCAGTTTTGTTCTCTTTCAAATCCAGATTTACGTTTCCGTCTGTCACACCGTCTAACTTAAAATTAACAGTAATTTTGCAGGTAAGAGGTGAGCCACCCGCTCCTGTTTTCTGTTCTTCGGATGCTTCCTTAACGGTAGCGCTGATATTTGCTTCACCTGCAACACCTGCTTTTACTTTTACAGTGGTCTCTGTTGCTCCGTCTGTCACTGTTGTATCGGCAGTCGCTTCTTCTGTTTCTGCCTGTTCTTCTTCGGCACCTTCTGTTTCAAAATCAATAACGGCTTTATTGTCGCTTGTCCAGGTAACTGTGCTTCCTGCTTTCAGCCCTGTGATTTTCAGCGTTCCTTTGTCCCCACTGGCCATTATTTCAGGATTATCCTCTGCGAATGCAGGTGTTGCAGTCTCTTCTGTGCTTTCTTCTGCATATACCATAGACAGGCCTGCGTATTCTGCAGGTACAAAGGAAAGGCTTCCTGCTGCCAGTACCGCTGAAAGCAGAACTGCCATGTGCTTCTTTGACAAAAACTTTTTCTTCATTTTGTTTCCTCCTTGTTTTTCATGGATTAATGTAACGTTTTATTGACAAAGGTTACATTTTGCCCCAATGATTTGAACAGACATACGCTCTGTCCCATCCGCTTATTCAGGGGATTTGAGAACTTGCAGAAAAAACGTAACAGTTCAGCCCAGGACTTTGCGCCTGCTGCAAAGTCCGTGAGAATGTGTGATGGTTGAGAGGAATCCGGCCTCTTTGCCGAAGGCAAACTGGAACAGGCCGGATTCAGTAACTATGAAGCCGAAGGCTGAATAGTTAC
>CATLIX010000068.1 GCA_949959185.1 uncultured Eubacterium sp.
TCATTTATTCTGTTTTTTGTTGCCCTGTCAGGCTAAATTATAATCTGCCAGCAGGATATGGAGCTTCTGCTGTGACAACAGCTTCCAGTGTACTACTTCTGGGCGATAGCCGCCTGTGCTGCTGCCAGTCTTGCAATCGGTACACGGAATGGTGAACAGGAAACATAGTCCAGACCAATCTTATGGCAGAACTCAACGGAAGAAGGATCTCCGCCATGCTCGCCGCAGATACCGATATGGAGCTTCGGATTTACCGGTTTTCCTAATTTGATTGCTGTTTCCATTAACTTGCCAACGCCAGTCTGGTCAAGTTTTGCAAACGGGTCATTCTCAAAAATCTTAGCGTCATAGTATGCTTCCAGGAATTTTCCGGCGTCATCACGGGAGAATCCGAAAGTCATCTGTGTCAGGTCATTGGTACCGAAGCAGAAGAAGTCAGCTTCTTTTGCGATTTCGTCTGCGGTAAGTGCAGCTCTCGGAATCTCAATCATGGTACCTACTTCATACTCTAACTCTACGCCTGCAGCAGCGATTTCTGCGTCAGCAGTTTCCACTACTACTTTCTTCACATATTTTAACTCTTTGATATCGCCGATTAACGGAATCATAATTTCCGGTTTCAGAGCCCAGTCAGCATGTGCTTTCTTCACATTGATAGCTGCACGAATCACTGCGCTTGTCTGCATTTTGGCGATTTCCGGATAGGTAACTGCCAGACGGCATCCGCGGTGTCCCATCATCGGATTGAACTCATGGAGAGAATCAATCAGTGCTTTGATGTCTTCTACGGATTTGCCCTGAGCGTCTGCCAGTTTCTTAATATCTTCTTCCTCGGTAGGAACGAACTCATGCAGAGGCGGATCCAGGAAACGGATGGTAACCGGGTTGCCTTCCAGAGCTTCGTATAATTTTTCAAAGTCTCCCTGCTGATACGGAAGGATTTTAGCCAGAGCAGCTTCTCTCTCTTCTACGGTATCTGCACAGATCATTTCACGGAATGCAGCAATTCTGTCTTCTTCAAAGAACATATGCTCGGTACGGCAGAGACCAATCCCTTCTGCACCCAGTTCACGTGCTTTCTTAGCGTCAGCAGGTGTATCTGCGTTGGTACGAACCTTTAAGGTTCTGTATTTGTCTGCCCATGCCATGATTCTTCCGAATTCACCTGCGATGGTTGCGTCAACGGTAGGAATCAGGCCATCATAAATGTTACCTGTGGTACCGTCGATGGAGATAGGATCTCCTTCATGATACTCTTTGCCTGCCAGGGTAAATTTCTTATTTTCTTCATCCATGGCAATGTCTCCGCATCCGGATACACAGCAGGTTCCCATACCACGTGCAACAACGGCTGCATGGCTGGTCATACCGCCGCGGACAGTCAGGATACCCTGAGCGGCTTTCATACCTGTAATATCTTCCGGAGAAGTCTCAAGACGTACTAATACAACTTTTTCACCTTTCTCTGCCCATGCCACAGCATCGTCAGCAGAAAATACGATTTTACCACATGCAGCTCCCGGAGAAGCGCCAAGGCCTTTGCCTGCAGGTGTTGCTGCCTTCAGTGCGGCAGCGTCGAACTGGGGATGCAGCAAAGTATCCAGATTACGCGGGTCAATCATGGCAACTGCTTCTTCTTCTGTTCTCATGCCTTCGTCCACTAAATCGCAGGCAATTTTCAGAGCAGCCTGAGCAGTTCTCTTACCATTACGTGTCTGAAGCATATAGAGCTTCTCATTTTCAACGGTAAACTCCATATCCTGCATGTCTCTGTAGTGATTTTCCAGGGTAGCGCAAACTTCTGTAAACTGTTTGTATGCTGCCGGGAATTTCTCTTCCATCTGAGCGATTGGCATTGGAGTACGAACTCCTGCAACCACGTCTTCACCCTGAGCATTTGTCAGGAACTCGCCCATCAGTTTCTTCTCGCCGGTTGCCGGGTCACGGGTAAATGCCACACCGGTACCGCAGTCGTCGCCCATATTACCAAATGCCATACTCTGTACGTTTACAGCCGTACCCCAGGAATACGGAATATCGTTGTCACGACGGTATACGTTTGCACGGGGGTTGTCCCAGGAACGGAATACAGCTTTTACTGCTCCCATTAACTGTTCCTTCGGATCATCCGGGAAATCCTCACCGATTTTCTCTTTATATTCAGCCTTGAACTGAGAAGCAAGCTCTTTCAGGTCGTCTGCTGTAAGCTCAACGTCCTGTGTTACGCCTCTGTCAGCTTTCATTTTGTCAATCAGTTCTTCAAAATATTTCTTGCCAACTTCCATAACCACATCGGAATACATCTGAATGAATCTTCTGTAGCAGTCCCATGCCCAACGGGGATTGTTGGATTTTTCAGCAATAACATTTACAACGGTTTCGTTCAGACCAAGATTCAGGATGGTGTCCATCATACCAGGCATGGAAGCTCTTGCACCGGAACGTACGGATACCAGAAGGGGGTTCTCTTTATCGCCGAATTTCTTTCCTGTAATCTCTTCCATTTTGCCGATGTACTCGTTAATCTGAGCCTGGATTTCTTCATTAATCTGACGTCCGTCCTCATAATACTGAGTACATGCTTCTGTTGTAATTGTAAAACCCTGTGGTACCGGAAGACCTAAGCTGGTCATTTCAGCAAGGTTTGCGCCTTTTCCTCCAAGAAGTTCACGCATGTTTGCATTTCCTTCTTTGAAGAGATAAACCCATTTGTTTGCCATTTGAATTCCTCCTAATATTTACTTTGGTTTATTGTTATGCGAATACGGATTGCGGACCGGCAACTGCCCCATCCCACCATATTCTGCCATTACACAAATGAGACAGCACACTTCACAAAGCGCACATATATATTCTAACATATTTTGGAATAATAGCAAGTCTGTTTTTTCGTTTTTTTACCAACTATAATGTGCAAATGAAAAACTGCACAGGAGCTGTCATCAGTCAGAGACGGATGGCAGCTCCTGTGCCCTCATTCAAATATCATTCTGCATTATCAAAAATCAAATTTATCTGCAAAATATGCGTCCAGTTCTTCAATTTTCACACGTTCCTGTTCCATACTGTCACGGAACCGCACAGTTACTGCATTGTCATTTTCCGATTCAAAATCGTATGTAATGCAGAAAGGCGTTCCGATTTCGTCCTGTCTCCGGTAACGTTTTCCGATATTTCCTCTGTCGTCAAACTCACAGTTATACTTTTTGGACAACTGCGTGAAAATCTTCTCCGCTCCCTCGTTTAATTTTTTGGAAAGGGGAAGCACGCCGATTTTTACAGGCGCCAGCGCCGGATGGAAATGGAGTACGGTCCGCATATCCGGTTTCTCCTCTGTTCCCAGGTTTTCCTCATCATAAGCGGCGCAGAGGAATGCAAGTACCACCCGGTCTGCTCCCAGAGACGGCTCAATCACATAGGGAATGTATTTTTCTTTCTTCTCATCATCAAAATAACTCATATCCTGTCCGGAAGTCTCCTGATGACGGGTCAGGTCATAATCAGTACGGTCCGCAATGCCCCAGAGTTCTCCCCAGCCAAAGGGGAACAGGAACTCAAAGTCTGTGGTGGCTTTGCTGTAGAAGGACAGTTCCTCCGGGTCATGATCTCTGAGACGAAGTTCTTCTTCCTTCATGCCAAGGCTCAGTAGCCAGTCGCGGCAGAATCCTCTCCAGTACTGAAACCATTCCAGATCTGTTCCGGGTTCACAGAAAAATTCCAGCTCCATCTGCTCGAACTCTCTGGTACGGAACGTAAAGTTACCGGGTGTAATTTCATTTCGGAAAGATTTTCCAATCTGGCAGATACCAAAGGGAACTTTTTTCCGGGAGGTACGCTGTACATTCTTAAAGTTTACGAAAATACCCTGAGCAGTCTCCGGCCTTAAATAAACGGTATTTTTCGCATCTTCCGTAACGCCCTGGAAAGTCTTGAACATCAGGTTAAACTGACGGATATCAGTAAAATTATGTTTTCCGCAGGTAGGACAGGGAATCTTATGTTCTTCAATAAAATTCACCATCTGATCCTGATTCCATCCGTCCACGCTTCCTTCCAGTTCAATTTCTTTTTCTTCCGCAAAATCCTCAATCAGTTTATCTGCCCGAAAACGCTCATGGCATTCCCGGCAGTCCATAAGAGGATCTGAGAATCCTCCCAGGTGTCCGGAAGCCACCCAGGTCTGAGGATTCATGAGAATGGCGCAGTCCACACCCACGTTATAGGGATTCTCCATTACAAATTTCTTCCACCATGCCTGTTTCACGTTATTTTTCAGTTCCACACCCAGATTACCGTAATCCCAGGTATTGGCAAGGCCTCCGTAAATCTCGGAACCGGGATAAACAAAACCTCTCGCCTTGGCCAGCGCCACGATTTTTTCCATGGTTTTTTCCATACTGTTACCTCTTTCTTTTCTATATTTACTGATAAATTACATACACAAGAGACGATTCCTCCCCGTCCTCCACTTCCTCCGGAAGCTGGATGGATACCGTATCCTTATCCTTCATGGTGGTGTACCGGGAAGAAACGTACTGAATGGTTCCGTCCACCTTCACGTCCACCTTTTCACTTAACACAATAACCTTCGCATCCAGATCCGTTATAGTCTTACTGTCCACGGTTCCGGCTGCTTTTCCATCCGCAATCTCTGTAAATTCTTCGTCAAATCCATAGCCTTCCGCCAGCGCCTGGGGAATGGTTCCGGAAAATAAAGTCACTCCGTTAAAATCTTCGTATTCCTCACATCCCGCATATTGAATCAGCAGTTTTGCAACGCCTTCCTCCACAGAAAATTCATCCACACTGACGCTCTTTTTTCCATGTTCTTCCTGGTAATCCTCCACACGCTCATCAATATACTTCTTCAGTTCTTCCTCATCATAATAATCTTTGTCAAAATCTGCGATAGCCGCACTGACGACTGTGCCTTTTTTCTGTACGTATACGGTATCACGATCCGCCTCCAAAGATTTTCCGCATCCTGTCAACAGCCCGGCCATCAACAGACACACCAGACCGATGGAATATAATTTCTTCATCCTCAACCTCCTCAAAGTCTTATACGTGAATCCCACATATTATACTCTTTTCCGGCGGTTATTGCAACTGTTGATTTTCATCGGAACCTTCACCGGTACTCTGAGAAGAAAGCAGAGCGGCCGTCAGCCTGTCATTTTCTTCCAGAATCTGAAGGGCATGAAAGCTGCGCTCCACATAAACTGCAAAATAATCATCCATAATTTTCTCCAGATTTTCAAGAACCTGCGGAGCAAGGGCAAAGGTATAGAGCTTTTCAATGTCGGAGGTAATAATATACTGCATGGCATAAAGAGTGGAACGGTCCAGCGGAACCGCCGTTCCCAGGGTTCCGCAGCGGCTGCACAGGGTTCCGCCCCGTTTCGTGGAAAACCAGTGCAGTTCTTCTTCCCGTCCGCAGTTCAGGCAGGAAAATACATTTGGATATTCTCCGTTGATTACCAGTGTTTTCAGTTCAAAAACCCGGCGTACCAGCCGGTTGGAAAGGCTCTCCTTTTCCAGAGCCCGCAGCGACTGGTACAAAAGTTTTAACATATGTATTTCATCCGTATTTTCTCTGGCATAGTAGTCCGCCAGTTCCAGAAAATAAAACCCATAACAGGCATTATCCAGATTCTGCGCCAGTTCCCGGAAGTAATTGGATATCTCTCCTTTTACCACCGTATAGGAACTGCGCCCCTCGTACACTTCAAACTGGCCGAAGGAAAAAGGGCTGCAGGCCGCCATCATCTGGCTGCCCGGCCGCCTTGCCCTGCGCGCAAAGGCTGATATCTTTCCTCTCTCCTTCGTCAGAAGTGTGATACGCTTATCATATTCTCCCACCGGGACTGCAGATAACACCATGCCCGTCAGCACTATGGTCTGTCCCATATTCTTTCACGCTCCCGCTTATATGTTCCCTGTCTGCCATCATGGAAACCGTCGCGTCCCCTGTGACGCCCTCCGAATCCCTGCGGCCCCTGTAGTTTAAGTAATCCTGAATACTTCCTGTACTTGCAAATTTCATCCATTCCTGTTCTACCATCTGGATTCCCCCTTTGTTCTTCTGTTCCTTTCCGCAGCAGCAAGCCGGTACCGTGCGGATTTCATCCGGCCTTTTGGCTTTCTGTCACTCATTAGGGTATCCTGTCCGTATCACAGATATACTATATAAATTCTGGCAGAAATGTCAGGCTTCCTCGTCCCTGCGGTATCCAAAATTCTTAATCAGGAATTCACTGTCCCTCCAGTCTTTCTTCACCTTCACCCAGAGCTTTAAGTTCACCTGATGTTCCAGCATTTTCTCAATCTCAAACCGGGCGTTGCTTCCTATCTTTTTCAGCATGGCGCCCCCTTTGCCAATAATAATTCCCTTATGGGAATCACGCTCACAGATAATAGTCGCTTCAATATCAATGATTCCACTCTTTTTCCGCTCCTTCATCCGCTCAATGGTAACCGCAATCCCATGGGGAATCTCCTCGTCCAGCGCATGGAGGGACTTCTCCCTTATAATTTCTGCCACAATCTGGCGTTCCGGCTGATCTGTCACCGTATCTTCATCGTAAAACATGGGGCCGTAGGGCAGATATCTGAAAATCAAATCCGGCAGAATCTCCGTATTTTCTCCCCGCAGGGCAGAGAGAGGCACAATTTCCGCAAAGTCATATTCTTTCCGGTACGTGTCAATATACAGAAAGACGTCTTCTCGTTTCACCGTATCTGTCTTGTTGATAATCAGTATCACCGGGGTATTTACCTTTTTCAGCTTTTCCAGGATATGGCGTTCCCCGGCTCCGATAAAAGTGGTGGGCTCCACCAGCCACAAAATCACATCCACGTCGTGCAGGGTCTGTTCCGCCACATTTACCATATACTCTCCCAGCCTGTTTTTGGCCTTGTGGATTCCCGGCGTATCCACAAATACAATCTGTCCTTTTTCTTCATCCGTATACACGGTCTGAATCCGATTCCGGGTGGTCTGGGGCTTTTTGGAGGTAATGGCGATTTTCTGTCCGATCAGATGGTTCATCAGTGTGGATTTTCCCACGTTGGGTCTGCCGATTAAAGTAACAAATCCTGATTTAATTTTTGAATTCATATCCTCTCCTTAGTGCTGATTCTTCTGTAATTTAATATGGATTAACAGTTCAGCCACAGCCTGCATTATGGATGAATCATGCTGACATGAATGAACACATAATACGGGCGGTCTGTGGCCTGTTTTAAGGGGCGTGAGCTGAACTGTTCAATATAGATTTCTTTTCCAGGGAACATTTTATCTCTAGTACAGATTTTTCAGTTCCATAAACAGTTCCTGTTCTGCCTTCAGCTTTTCTTCATTTCCGATTACGCAGAAAGCATGTTCTGCCAGCACTGCCTTTACCAGACCGGACAGATTTCGAATATCTTCCTGACTGGCATTCAGTATTTCTTCCCGCTCTTTCTGAAGCATTTCCTCCGTAACACCGGTAAGATATGCGGTGGCGCTGCGTCCGGTTTTCCCTGCGGGAGTCAGCGGTGCATCCACGCTGCTGAATGTTCCGATGATATATTTCGTCATTTCCTGTTCATCTGCCTGGAAGTGCTCCAGATATTCCGGTATTTTCTCATAAACCTCATTGGTTTTCCCCAGATTCGGATCCCGGTAGGAAGCAAAATATCCGTCGCCGCTTCGGGTAAATCCGCTCATGCAGCCGTAAGCGCCGCCTTTTACCCGTATATTTATCCAGAGATAATCATATCCCAGCAGGACTTTCAGAATCCGAAGAACGCCCGTATACCGATACCCTGCCGATTTATAGCTTCCGGCCCGCGATACATACTGAACCTGAGAAGCGTCCAGAAATCCCTCGTTCTTCTTTTCCAGAGAAATGCCTGTATGGATTTCCTCCGGGCCCTTCCGGGAAAGAACCGCTTTCATGGCAGGAATCTCCTGTTCCACCAGCTTCATGCCTTCCGGCTCTGCCCCAACGCTGAACATCAGATTATCTCTCCGGAAAATCTTCTCTGTCAGTCTTTCCAGCCTGCCGCTCAGCTCATCTTTCCTTTCCTCAAAATGCTCCTCCAGTTCTTTTACCACCTGATAAAATTCAATGCCCTGAGTCATATCCGTATATCTGGCGCTCTCCGAAAAATAAGACATGGCACGCATGGCGGAGGTGGAGTGCCCGGCGCTGTTTAAGCTCATCTGGAGCCTGGACTTTAACTGGGCCAGAATTTCATAAAGCCGCTCCTGCCTCCGGAAATTGCTGCAGGAAAGAATTTCCCGGACAAGCTCCATGGCTTTGGGAATTTCCCGGTATAAGGTCTTGATTTTTATTTCATATTTCAGGAGAATGCTGTCCTGCTCCGCATGGGGATAAATGCCGAAATTGCTGAAAATCCCTCCCGTATACAGATTGATTTCATTGGCAAGTTCCTGAAAACTGTAAGTTTCGGTATCCACATACCCCAGTACGGATTTCAGAATCCCCAGGTACGGATAATCTTCTGCCGGCAGGTCTCCCACATCGAACATCAGACTGAAATAGGCAATTCCATTGGTATCAATATCATGGCAGAGCACCAGGGTATCATCCACTTTCTCAGGACGGATATACAGTTTTTCTCCTGTCTTTTTGATGTCTTCTCTGGAAAGCATGGGTATTCTGGCCAAATCTTCCGGAGCGGAAGGCTCCTCCTGATACTGTTTCAGATGGCGGGTGAAATCCACAATCTCCTGCAGCTCCTGAGTATTCAGAGAGGCTCTGTATTCTGCAAGCCGTTTCTTCAAGGCTTCTTCTTTTTCTGTATTCAGTCCGTATTCCGGCTCCGCAATTACCACTGTGCTATGGGGATTATCCAGAAGATACTTCCGAACCAGTTCTTCAAAATATCCCGTTTCTACCTGCGTTTTCAAAAATTCAATGACTTCCAGTTCTTCCAGATGAAGAAAGGGCTGGCTGTCTTCATAAAGCCAGCTGTCCAGACATTTGATTCCCAGAAGCAGCCCTTTGGGGAACTGTCCGTAATCTGCCTCACGGTACCGGAATTCATAGCTGTTAATACCTGCCCGCAGAGATTTCTGATTGATGCCCTGGTCTGCCTGTTCTTTTAAAACAGTCCGAATAATATTCAGAAATTCTTCTTTTTTCTCCCGATTGCTGTTTTTGGCCATAATGGTGAAGAAGGGCTGCAGGCTGTTGCAGTCAAAGGAAGCCAGGATATCCTTTCCGATTCCGGCATCCAGCAATGCCTGCTTTAAGGGCGCTCCCGGTGCGCTGAGCAGGGCGTAATCCAGTATGTCAAAGGCGACATACAGCGTTTTGTCCAGTATGCATCCAACACTGACATTATAAGTCAGATATGTGTTGTCCCGAAGGCTTTCACCTCCGGCAATATTGTAGGGAATGACGGTTTCTCTTAAGGCTGTAAAAGGCTCCTGGCGTCTGACTTCGGAATCCACCGTAATTTTCTCATAATTACTGAGATATTCCCGGTCCATCCACTCCAGCTTTTCTTCCATATCCATGTTTCCATAGAGATAAATATAGGAATTGCAGGGGTGGTAATATTTCTGATGGAACTCCAGGAACCGCTCATAAGTCAGTTCCGGAATGTTCTCAGGATTTCCGCCGGACTCATAGGTATAGGAAGTGTCCGGATAAAGGCTGCTTAAAATCTCCCGCTCCAGAACCCCGTCCGGGGAGGAAAAAGCTCCTTTCATCTCATTATAGACCACTCCATTAATCGTAAGAGGGCTGTCCATATCTTCCATTTCATAATGCCAGCCTTCCTGGCAGAAAATCTCCCTGTGCTTATAAATATCCGGATGGAGCACAGCGTCCATATATACTTCCATGAGATTCTGAAAATCCCTGTCATTGCAGCTTGCCACCGGGTAAATGGTCTTGTCCGGATAGGTCATGGCATTTAAGAATGTATTCAGAGAACTTTTTTCCAGCTCTATAAACGGGTCCTTCACCGGAAATTTCTCAGAACCGCACAGTACGGAATGCTCCAGAATATGAGCTGCTCCGGTGCTGTCCAGAGACGGCGTGCGGAATCCGATATAAAATACTTTATTTTCATCTTCATTGGATATCAGGGTGATTCTTGCGCCGCTTTTTCTGTGCCGGAGCAAATAGCCCGTGGATTTGATATCTTCCAGTTCCTTTTCTTCCAGTAATTCATATGCTTTGCAGTTTTCCAGATTCATAATTTGTAATTTCCTTCCCTTTCTGTCCTTCTGTCTTCCATACAGGAGTACCATAATTTTCCAGAATTGTCAACGTGTCCCGGTTATGATTTCAGAGAAACCGTAAGCTGATTATACGGAATCTCAATCTGGTTCCGGTCGAAGATTTCCTTAATCTGTTCGTTCAGCCTCCATTTTACCTTCCAATAATCTTCTGCCGCCACCCAGATACGACAGCCCAGTTTCACGCTGCTGTCTTCCAGAGCGTCCACAAAAACAGACAGTTCTTCCTCTTCCAGTCTGGCAGTTTCAGACAGCAGCAGTTCTGTGAGAAGTTCTTTCGCTTTCTGAATATCCGCCTCATAGGAAATTCCCACAAATACATCCACCCGCCGCTTATCCTGCTGGGTTACATTGGTCAGGCTGGAGTTGGCCAGCGTTCCGTTGGGAATCACCACGGTTCGGTTATCCGTAGTCACCAGCCTGGTATAAAAAATCATGATTTCCGACACAGTCCCCTCATTCTGATGAGTATCTTCCATAATATAGTCTCCAACTTTAAAGGGTTTAAACAGTAAAATCAGCACACCCCCTGCAAAATTGGACAGGCTTCCCTGTAATGCAAGTCCAAGGGTCAGTCCGGCTGAACCAAGGACTGCCACCACGGAAGTGGTTTCCACGCCAAGCTGATTAATCACTGCCATGGCCAGTACAAAATAGAGGATGATTTTGAAAAAGGAATCCAGAAACTGCTTCACTCCCTCGTCCACACCAGAGCGTTCCAGCGCCCGGTTCAGTACCTTCCGCAGCCATTTTATAATCCTTTTCCCAATCAGATAGATGACAAGAGCTATCAGTACCCGCACCGCAAAATCCACCAGATAAGGAACCATATCCTCCAGGTGGCTTTTCAGTACCCCCGGTTTTGCCACTTTCTGCAATTCCTGCAATTCTGCCAGATTATCTGTCCTGGTTTCCGCCAGAATATTCCCTGGCAATATATTTTTTACTGCTTCCATAAAACCATTTTCCTCTCATTCTATTCTTTCCCCATGTGGTTCCGCAGCGGGAATTTTGATTGACACCCGGCCCCGAATTCACTATAATTATAGTATAATATTTACAATAGAAAGGCAAACAATTTTTAAAAATTGTGTAATTGTTCAATAACAGTTCAGACCAGGACTTTGCACCTGCTGCAAAGTCCGTAAGAAAATGTGAATTTAGCCGGGGAATCCGGCCCTTTGCTGAAAGCAAATTTTAAATGTGCCGGATTCCGTAACAGGGAAGTCATAGACTGAACTGTTACAATTGTTCGTAACAGTTCAAATTTTCCTGCCGATTCCCGGACATGAGGTCTGAACAGTTATTTACCGGAAATGGAGGTGTGTATATGAACAGTTCCCAGCTTATTAACATTGTGGATGTTATCTGTCATTCTTTCCGTCATGTAGATCCACGTCTCATCAATCACGGAGAACGTGTTTCATATATTCTGATGAAAATGCTGGCAGATACCAGTTATTACACGAAACAGGAGAAACAGGATATTTTTATGCTTGGCCTGCTTCATGATATTGGTGCATATCAGGAGGATGAAATTGACTCCATGCTCAGTTTTGATATGAACGACCCCCTGGCACATTCTGTTTTCGGTTATCTGCTGTTTCAGAATTTTTCGCCCCTTCCGGAATATGCCGATGTTATTTTATATCATCATCACTGTAATGCCCAGTATTACCCGGTTCCCATCGGTAATTATCACAGGGACATTGCAAGGCTGATTTATCTGGCGGACCGCATTGATATTTTCTGCGTTTTAAACGATACACAGCAACTGAATTCTTTTCTGGACTCCGGAAGCTACACGGTATTTTCCGACTCCAATATCCGCTGGTTTCGGAGTGCAGATGAAAAATATCATATCCTTGACAACATCCGTACCGGAGCATACCAGCAGGAACTCACCGCATATACCAGGAATCAGATTACGCTGTCCGAAGCCCAGATTCACGATTATCTTATGATGTTTATTTTTTCTGTGGATTTCCGAAATGAATATACAGCGCTCCACACCAGTTATGCAGTACATTTAAGCGAACAGTTTGCCGACACGCTGCACCTGTCGTCAATTTCCGGCAGAACCATTCAGCTTGCGGCCATACTCCACAATATCGGTAAAATTTCCCTGTCCTCTCATGTGGAAAACATAAGCGACTATGACCGTTACCTGAAAGAACTGTACCAGAATTCCACATTGGACGTGACCAGAAAGATTCTCAAAGATACGGTGGATCCTCAGATTATTAAGATTATCGACGAATCGTTTCTGCTTCTGGAATGCTGGTCAGAAGATGAGGCAGTTTCTTTTACACCTGCTCCCGCTGCTGAGATTGTAGCACTCTCCTATCTTATCAGCAATGTTCTGACCCACAATACGGATTTTACATACCATGCAAAACTGTTTACGTTTTTAAAGAGGAGATACCAGAGCTGCCATATGGACGACGCCATCCTGCTGGCACTGGAAAAATATTTCCGGCAGATTATGGAAAAAACTTTTGATTCCTGTTCTTCCGTATTCCACAGCTATCACCATATGATGGATGAGAAGCATTTTCTGAATAATATTCTGCTTCATTATAATTCGAAATATCAGTAAAATTTTTCTGAACAGTTCAGGAGGCTGTTGCAAAATGCAGCTTATATACAATATATGGTTGAAACCTCATAGAGTTTAATTCCCATATCCTGTATATAGCGGCTATTTCGCAGCAGCCCCTGTATTATAACATATTAGGTCTGTCCTGATCCGCATCCGCTTTATAAAACAGTGCCATCGCTTCCGGATCGACTGATTTGAACGCATAATCCAAATCAATATTTTTCTTCAGGAAAGGTTCAAAATAATTCGGTATAATTGTTTCCGGATGTTCTTTTCTGTTTATAAATCCGGCCTTTTTCAGAACATCATAATCAGCTCCCACAACTACAAAATCAATATATTCATACCCGAATTTTTCCATAAGTTCTTTTAAATCAGTTCTTACATAAATCAGATTATCAGTTTTACCAATATAATCAACAATTCTTAAACATTTTGCTGTCCCATTTCCGCACTCACGTGTCACAAAAACGGAACATATGTCGTTATCCTTTATAATACCATAGAAACCATATTTATATATGGGATGATTATAATACCTGTTTATATAATAATTTTTGGATTTATATTTACTTATTTCTGTAAATATTTTATGGTGTTCTTCCAGCTTCTGATATTCTTCTAAAGATATCTGTTTTATTCTCCAGCTTCCATCTGCTTTATCGGGAAAAGGTATTTCCTGACGATTCGCTGACAGTTCCTCCGCACATGCCATATTAGGGCAATAATACTGCTCAATCTTTCCTGTGGAAAAATTCCAGTGCTTATAAATGCTCAGAGCAATTTCGCTGATTCCAAGAATAGAGACAGTCTCTATTTCCAAATGTGATTTCATATAATAATACAGTGAAACCCCAAGGCCTTTTACATGAATATCATCTCTGGATTTCCAGATACAGGGCCATACCTCCAGTGCTTCAATCCCATCGTCAAACTGACTGGCAGGCACAAAACCTAATATGGAATGAATCTCTCCATTTTTTCTGTGTTTCGCTACAACAAAATTATATCTTTTATTCCTGTAATCATAATGCTGCCAGTCAAACAATTCCCGTGATAAAACAAAAATATGATCTTTTCTCCAGTAATGCTCTATAAACTTTATCACATCTTCCGCTTCTTCTTCATGGCAAAGGTGTGTGCCGATGATGGTCATGTGCAGCAAAAAGCCGGAGCCTGCCGCATGGAGCATCATCGGCATGATGTACAGCGTGCATTTCCTGCACTACAGGGACATGGAGGACTACATCATCCGCCGCGGCCTCACACGCTGGACGGAGGAGCATGACCGCAAGGCCGGCCTCTGCCTGAGCGGCGTCAGCAACCGTTTCCGCATCTATTAGGCGCAGGGGCGGCCTCCACCTCTGTGCCTGCCCTCCTGCCTGACGGGCGGGCAGGCACACGCGTAAAAACCGCATAAGTTTTTGGGGTATTAACCCCATAAGTTTTCAAGGGATCTTCCCGGAAAGGAGCAGCATATGGGAAAAAGAGGGCCAATGCCGGGCACAGGCGGGCGGCCGCCCAAAGCCCTGGCAGAAAAGATAGGCGCGGGCAATCCGGGCAAACGCCCGCTCATGGTGATGGGCGCGCCGGAAACCGCCACACTGGAATGTGTGGAGATGCCCGCGCCAAAAGACTATATGATAGAGAAACAGAAGAACGGCGGGAAGTTCTGTGCCGAAGAGATCTACACAGAAACATGGGAGTGGCTCAAAGAGCGCGGCTGTGAAAAACTGGTGAAAACGCAGTTGATCGAACAGTACGCCATGAGTGTTTCGCGCTGGATACAGTGCGAGCAGGCCATCTCGGAATTCGGCTTCCTGGCGAAGCACCCGACCACGCAGCAGGCCATCGCCTCGCCGTTCGTCAGCATGGCGCAGAACTATATGAAGCAGTCCAACCAGATGTGGGCGATGCTCTACCAGATCGTCAAGGAGAACTGCTCCACCGAATACCAGGGCGCAACGCCGCAGGACAGCGTGATGGAGCGGCTGCTCCGGGCAAGGGAGGGACTGCGATGAAACTTCCAGGAAAAATCGCACGTTACCTCCGGGGCAATGTGGACTTTGACAGCTTCTTTGTTTTGGACATCGCCGTGCAGGATAAGGAGAACGCCGTGCTGCTACTCGCCCCAAGGGATATTACAACGGATAAGTTTTTCTGTATGCAGTACCGCGGGCATTCCTATTTTTACGGCAGCATCGAAAACATGATGGAAGCCTGTGTAAAATGCCAGTACCTCCACCCCGCCGCCGCAAAACGGCTTACAAGGAAATACCATAAGTCCGCAGGGAAGTCCTGTGCAAAACACACCGGGTGAATCCGGGCAGATACACACATTGATATTTCACAGACACACATTATTTTCAAGGAGGGATTTTATGACAGCATATGACATCTACACAATCGGCACGTCGGAATACAAAAGGGCGTTCTGGGATAAAGCCATGAGGGGCGACCAGACCCCTCGTGAGATCATGCAGAGCGGGAATTCCCTGCATGACACGCTCGTCCTCCCGGCTGACAGCAATAAGAAGTTCCAGGAGGCTCTGCGCAGGGAGAGCGTCTTCCGCCAGCTCGCCACCTGCATCAGCGCGCCGCAGTCGGAAGGCTCCATCTGGACTTCCGTGTGTGAAGACCTCGCTGAATGGGTACCGGAAAACGGCAAAGTCAGCATAATGGACGCCACAGGTGGCCTTACAAGGCAGCTCTTCCGCTGCAATATGCTGGCGGTCATCGTGATGTGGTATAAAAAAAGTTGACAGCCCATTCTCAAGGATTTGAGATATAATCAAGAGGATAAGGAGTGAACAAA
>CATLIX010000069.1 GCA_949959185.1 uncultured Eubacterium sp.
TTAGGCATTTTACAAAAATTGTAGATGGTGATATGTGGATAATTGGACTTTTGTGGATAGAACTGCGGAAACTCAAGGAAAATAAGGGTGGCGTACAAACGTAAAAAATGTTAAAATAATTATGGTTCATCTGTGCAGGGATGCGGCTTTCCCAGGAAGACTTTCGCATGACACTTTTTTCGATAGCGTAGGCTTAGCGGTGTTATCATGTCGAAGCAGATGAACCTTTTGTAAAATGGAGTGGTAAGATGGTAATCGAATTAAAGTATTCCGGCACAAACACATATCTTGTCCGGGGAACGGATGGCAGCATCCTTTTTGATGCAGGGTGGGCAGGTTCTTTTCCACAGTTTTGCAGGGTGCTTGGCGAGGCGGGGGCGACAGTGCAGGAAATTCGGTATTTGTTTATTTCCCATTTCCACCCGGACCACATGGGAATCGCGCAGGAAATTGCCGGCTGCGGCGTGAAAATCGTGGCGGCTGACGTGCAGCGGGCGCATATCCATGACGCGGACAGGGTATTTGCAAAGGAAGGGAACCGCCTTTACCGGCCGATTGTGGATGAGGATGTACGCGTCATTTCCTGTGGGGAAAGCCGTCTTCTTTTGAAGGAATGCGGGATTGCAGGAGAAGTGGTGCATACGCCGGGGCATAGCGAAGACAGCATTTCCTTATGCCTGGATGAAGGGGCGTTCTTTGTAGGCGACCTGAATCCCCTGTATGAGTTGGAGATTCACAAGGGGACTCAGATTGAGGAGAGTTGGGATAAATTGCTGGCAAAAAAGCCTGTCAGGGTGTACTACGGCCATGCGAAAGCGGCAAAGTTAAGCGGGGAGCGAGGGATGCCGAAAAAAGAATCCGGGCATTCCAAAGATATGTTTCAACTTGTAAAAAAGATTATGAAATACATAGACAAGGGTTATACGCTTTTGGATATTGACAGGGCGACGGGAGCGGACAAATCATTTGTGGAGGATGTGGCGAGAATGTATCTGACGCATCAGAATATAAGCGTACAGGGAATTTTGGACAGGATTGAGATTAAGGGAAAATAGCCGGCGTACAAAAGTGGAAATATGGATATGGCATATGATTTAAAGTGCAGAGCCAGATTTAAGGAGGACAAACTTTATGCAGGAGATTAAATGGGCAGTTTTAGGCACAGGTGTAATTGCAAATGAAATGGCGGTTGCACTTAGGAAAAACGGGAAAAACATTTATGCCATTGGAAATAGAACTTATAACAAAGCAGTTGCCTTTGCAGACAAATATGGAATTGAAAAAGTGTATGAAGATTATAACGATATGTTTTCAGATCCGGAGATTGATGTGATTTATATTACCACTCCACATAATACTCATGCAGGATTTATGAAAAAAGCTATTGCCAATGGGAAACATATGCTTGTTGAGAAGTCGATTACATTAAACAGCAGTGAGCTGGATGAAGTAATTACATTGGCAAATGAAAAGGGCGTTATCATTGGTGAAGCCATGACTGTTTATCATATGCCAGTATATAAGAAATTGAAAGAAATACTTGATTCTGATAAATTAGGAAAAGTCAACCTGATAACAATGAATTTTGGAAGTTTCAAGGAATACGATATGAGCAATCGGTTTTTCAATAGAAATCTTGCGGGAGGTGCAATGCTTGATATTGGGGTTTATGCACTTTCATTTATTCGATGGTTTATGGACGAAAAGCCAACGAGACTTTTATCGCAGGTAAAGTCTGCGCCAACAGGAGTGGATGAACAGGCTGGATTGTTGCTTATGAACGGAGAAGGACAGATGGCGTCGGTTATGCTGTCGCTTCATTCAAAACAGCCAAAGCGCGGAATAATTTCCTGTGAAAAGGGCTACATTGAAATTATGGAATATCCCAGAGCGTGGGAGGCGACGATTACCTATGTAGAGTCTGGAGAGACAGAAGTGCTCAGGGAAGGCGAAAATGCAGACGCTTTAGCATACGAGCTGGCAGATATGGAGAGGGCCATCTCAGGAGATGCGGAATGTATGCATCTTGAATATACCAAAGATGTGATGGATATGATGACAGCTTTTAGAAATGAATGGGGATTTAAGTATCCGGAAGAAGAATAAACTCTTTTTCAGAATTTGATACTTATTTTATTCTGCCGGCCATGGCAAATGCTGCAGCTTACATATGGCAGGATTGTCGTCAATGATGAATATTGGCAAAGAAATTATGGATGCAATAATAGCATAAAACCGATTATTTTCCGATAGAGTGGATAGATAAAGACGAAAGAAACGGGAGAGGGGCATATATGAAGCTGAAATGGGCGGTGGCCGCCATGACAGGGATTCTGTTGGACGTCCTGTGCATTTGGCTGGCTGCCATTATATAGTTCCAGGGATATGCGACCGGGACAGGGAAGACTTTTTGGGATTGCAAACTGGTTTATTGCGAATGAGACTGTAAAAGATATTTGCGACAATTAATAACAGGAATGAGATGAGGTGCAGGCATTGAACAACAGAGTGTATGAGTATGAGTCACTGATTTATGAAGCGGAGAAGAAAGGGGCGCTTATGTCATTTTTCCCTATGATATCAGGAAAGAGTTTGGACGGGGAAGGGTGAAGGTACATGCCACGTTTGACGGGGAACCCTATGATGGCAGTGTTGTAAATATGGGGGTAAAGAACGCTGACGGGAGTGTGTGCTATATTATCGGCGTGCGTAAGGATATTCGTTTCCGGATAGGAAAGCAGCCGGGGGACAGGGTTCTGGTGACGGTCAGAGAACGGGCATGACAGTGCCTGACAATTTACATGTTGTTCTGTAAAATCAATCATTAACCGGGATTTGTACTGCAGGTTTAGTCTGGAGGATATTATGAATATTGAACATTTGAAGGATAAGGGAGTTGATATTGCAGTCGTTTCCGGTGACGAGGTGGTAATTGCTGATACGCAGTCGGCTCTGGATTTGGCAATGACTGTGAAGTATGAGACAGGTGCGGAGCGGATTGATTCTGTATGGGAAGGCATCTCTTCTGGAGGTGCTTTTCTTTTGTCTTACAGGAAATACCGTGTCACGCTAACGCATGAAAGTATTTCCTGTGAGACAGAATAATTATGCGCACTCGCATGAATGGAATGATGTCGTTAAAGGGACCATGCCCGGCGCGTCAAAGTATCCAGGTCTACGGTCTGCTTCAGTCCGCGCTAAACGGACATCCACCGGATGTCCAGCGCCCTGAAAGTGGACCGTATCGTTCTCTTTTTTTATATAACTGGTGTCAGATGTAAAAATTTATGGTATCATAAAGGAAACAGAGAACCTGAGAATTATGGAGGTGTCAGAATAATGAAGTTAGCGGATATATCACATGGGCCGGACTGGATTGTATGGGCTGCATTCATCGTATTTGCAATACTTTCCGCAGTCTTAATTTCGGGACATGGAAGCGGACTGATTTCCGGTTATAATGTAGCCACAAAAGAAGAAAAAGCAAAATATAACGAAAAACGCCTGTGCAGAACAATGGGAACCGGAATGGCTGTAATAGCTTTTTGCATTCTTACTTCTGGTTTGTTTGAAAATGTGCTGCCGGCGAGTTTTGTATATGTCTTAATTGGCGTTATTATTACCGACGTCGTTATAATTCTCATTCTCAGCAATACAATTTGCAGAAAATGAGAATTTCCGGTTCATAACAGGCAGTTTTTGATGACTGTCCGGATAGTGGTTGACAAGCGGGAACAGTAACTTATATAATATTTGTAACATCAGGAAAAAGGGTTGAATATGCAGACTGAGACATCTCATATTTCAACTATGCAAGCAGGGGGTACATTGAAATGAAAAGCATTCGAACCAAAATCACTTTAAGTCTTATTCTGACGGTTCTGATTGGGCTGGTTACATCCGGAACTTCAAGCATCATGCTGAACTATAACAATACCATGTCCACAGTGGAACATATGATGAGCCAGACTGCAGTTCTGGCGGCAGGACGGGCGCAGCAGGAGCTGGCGGCATATAAGAACGTGGTCATGGAAGTCGGGTGTATTCCGCAGCTATCAGACCCGGAAGTGCCGGTGGAAGAAAAACAGGCCATTATCGACGAGCGCGTTTCCATGCATGGTTTTCAGAGAGGAAACATTGTGGGCGCGGATGGTATCAGTATCTTTGATGGAAATGATTACTCAGACCGTGAATATGTGCGGCAGGCCATGGACGGGAATATTTTTGTGTCAGAGCCTTTAATCAGCAAGATTACAGGTGAACTGTCCATTATGGTGGCAGCGCCTTTATATGACGGAGGAAATTATGGAGAATCCATTGTGGGCGTCGTATATTTTGTTCCCCACGAGACTTTTCTGAACGATATTGTATCCGCTATTCAGCTTGGTGAAAACAGCAGAGCTTACATGATTAATAAATCCGGCAACACAATTGCAGATATTACGCTTGATACCATTACGGTTCAGAATATAGAAGCGGAGGCACAGAACGACTCTTCACTGAAGGAACTGGCAGCGATTCATGCCGAAATGCGCCAGGGGAAAAACGGATTCGGAGAATATACAAGCGGAGAAGATAAGATGTTTGCGGCCTATGCCCCTGTGCTGGATACGGACGGCTGGAGTATTGCAGTGACCGCACCTCAGCTTAATTATCTGGCGTCCACGCGGGATGCAATGGTTATCAACATTGCAGTAATCGTGGTTTCCATACTGCTTTCCGTTATTGTTGCTCTGACCCTGGCACTCAATATCGGTAAACCGATGAAAGCCTGTGTAAACCGCATGAAGCTCCTGGTAGAGGGCGATTTGGACACGCCAATGCCCAGGATTAACAACAGAGATGAAACAGGCGTGCTTGTGAAATCCACCGAAGCCCTGGTAGAAGGGCTGTGCACGGTTATCAACGATATCAGTTATCTGCTCAACGAGATGGCAAACCAGAATCTGGATGTCCATACGGAACATGAAGAAGTATATGTGGGCAGTTTTCGGAATATTCTGCTCTCCATGCGGAATATGAGAGTGGAACTGAGCGGCGCCATGCGTCAGGTAAACCATTCTGCCGAGGAGGTGGCGAATGCCAGCAACCAGTTATCCTCAAGTGCGCAGACACTCAGCCAGGGAACTACGGAACAGGCCAGCTCGGTACAGGAACTGGCAGCGCGGGTCAGCGTGATTTCTGAAGAAGTTAAAAATACAGCCAGCGGAGCGCTGGATGTGAGAGGCCAGACCCATCAGACCGGCGAAGAAGTATTCCTGTGTAATCAGAAAATGCAGAATCTGGTAGATGCCATGGAAAAGATTCAGAGCAGTTCCGAGGAAATTGAAAAGATTCTTAAGACAATAGACGATATTGCATTCCAGACCAATATACTTGCGCTGAATGCAGCAGTGGAGGCAGCCAGAGCGGGAAGTGCGGGAAAGGGATTTTCTGTTGTTGCCGAGGAAGTACGCAGTCTTGCCGGTAAATCTGCGCAGGCGGCTAAAAATACATCGGAACTTATTGCCAATTCTACGGATGCGGTACATATCGGTACGGAAATTGCTCAAAATACAGCAAATGTCCTGCTGGGCGTCGTAAACAGTATTCAGTCTGTGGTTGATTCCATAGACCATATTGCAATCGTATCCAATGAGCAGTCAGAGTCGGTTGAGCAGGTTTCCGAAGGTATCAATCAGATTTCGGTTGTTGTACAGAGCAACAGTGCTACCGCCGAGGAAGGAGCAGCCGCCAGTGAACAGCTTTCCGCTGAGGCTGCCTGTCTGAAAGAACTGGTAGAACAGTTTACCCTTGCTTCAGAATAGCGGTAAATGCCGGAACGCTGACTCTTTCACTGATAAGTTTTTCGCTGAAAATATTTCCTGAGACTGATGGAGGAAAACAGTATGAACTGGGAAGAAGCCAGAGAAATCATAGAAGAAGTAAAAAAGAGAACCAGGACTTATGCATATTCCCTGGTCATTGACCCCGAAACGAAACCGGATTTGTCGGACAGTAAGTTCGGCGGCCTGCCCTGGTGGGATATGGAGAAAGAATATCCCACAGACAGCGAAGGCAGGAAACTGATGCTCCTGGCCCAGATTAATCTGGAGCAGATGTTTTGGAATCCGGAGGGGGACGAGCTGCTCCCGGAAACGGGAATGCTGCAGTTTTTTATCGCATTGGATGATGTATACGGGATGGATTTTGATGAACAGGATGCCCAGAAGAATTTCAGGGTGGTTTATCATGAGACCGTAAATGAACAGGTGACGGAAGAACAGGTCAGAAGTCTGGGAATTCCGTCATGTACAGATGATAATCCGGATGAATTTTCGCCCATCTTCAGGGAAGTGGCTCTGAAAATAACCGGAGAACAGGTGTTTATGGGAGGAGAAGATTATCGGTTTGTCACGCTCTTTCGGGATATTGCTCAGGAAAAATTCGGAAAACAGTGTGAAGGCCAGTCCCTGTATCAGATTCTGGACGGTGAGGCCCGGAAAAAAGTATGGGAAGAATTTTCAAACGAAAATCACTGGCTGCTGGGCTATCCTTATTTTACCCAGACAGACCCAAGAGAGTATGAGGAAAGGTATCGCTATTACGATACCCTGCTGTTCCAGATGGATTCCGATTACGGCGGGGATGAGGATTATATTTTATGGGGAGACGCAGGGGTGGCCAATTTCTTTATTAACCGGGAAGATTTGAAAAAGAAGGATTTCAGCAAAGTCCTGTACAACTGGGATTGCTGTTAAAGGATGCAAAATGAAAGAGCGTATAAAAAAATACCTGCCTGCGGCCGGAACATTACTGGTGATATGTCTGCTGGGCTTTCTGGCAATCTGGCTCAAAAAAGAGAAAGAACAGCCTGAGGTGAGGGAAACGGTAAATATCTATACAGATAAGAAAAGTCTGTATGCAGGTTCGGCAAACTGGCTGGAGCAGAATTTATCTGAGGAAGACAGGCAGGCAATGGTACGGGCATTTACCATTTATGAACAGAAAGTTCATACGTTTCTGCAGGGGCCGAAGTCCTGGAGCGAAGGAATTCCCTGGTCAGGAGAATGGTGCCAGTTCAGTGTAGAAGGAAACCCTTTTGGAGGATTCGGGTGCGGCCTGTGCTGCATGGCCAATATCTATAATACCTTATCTCCCTATGAAGTTTCCCCCTGGGATATGTTTGAATATGCAGTCTCATCTTCCTCTTATGCGCCGGATGGAAGGTATGGGGCCATAGACTGGAAAGAAATGCGGCATGTTCTGCGAAAATGCGGCGTGAGATGTAAGCTGTACCGAAAACCGGAAACCTATGAAATGTTCCAGGAACAGATGAAAACATTAAAATCAGCGGTAGTGCTGATTACCAGTGCGGAGGATGACACTTACTGGCAGAATACCCCCGGACATTATGTGAATATCTGGCTGTATCAGGAAGAAGATGATACGGTATTTCTGGCGGAGCCGGGAAATCCAGAAAATAATCGTTCCAGAATTCCCCTTCGCTATATTTATGATGCATTGAAAACAGTCAGCAGATTTCAGTATCTGGCGGTAGAAGGTTATCTGGAAGAAGACAACCAGTGGAAAGCTCACGGAATTGATGAGAACTGGAACCGTCCTTCAGAATTGCAGTGAGATGGGAGTAACATATGAAGAAAAAATGGATTATGACGGCTGCCATAATTATTCTGGCAGCACTGACCGGTGGATGTCAGAACAAATCCTCCGGCAGCAGGAAAACAGAAACTTCTGACAACCGGCAGGAAACCACCGATACAAAGCAGGAAGGCGTCGTAGACCTGCTTGTATGGGGAGGAGAAGAAGACGAAGCACTCTTACAGGAAATGTTTACAGACTTTCAGGAGGCATACAAAGACCAGGCAGAATTTGAAATTACTTTCGTAGCGGAAAGTGAATCAACCTGTAAAGATACTCTGATGAAAGATCTGGAAGAAGGGGCAGATGTATTTGCCTTTGCAGATGATCAGCTGAACACACTGGTAGCTGCCGGAGCATTGGAGCCTGTGGAACAGGCAGAACAGATAAAGGCGGCGAACTCCCCGGAATCGGTGGCGGCAGCCTCAGTGGGCGATACCCTGTATGCATATCCCATGACAGCGGATAACGGGTATTTTTTTTATTATAACAAAAAATATTTTTCTCCGGAGGACGTGGCTTCCCTGGATAAAATGCTGGAAATTGCAGCGGCAAATAATAAGAAGATTACCATGGACTGGTCCTCTGCCTGGTATGTATATACTTTCTTTGGAAATACGGGGCTGGAGGTAGGGCTGAACGAAGACGGGATTACCAATTACTGTACCTGGAACGGAACAGAAGGCCCTGTGAAAGGTGTGGACGTTGCAAAGGCAATGGCAGACCTGGCAGCCCATCCGGGATTTGCGCTGCTGAGCGACAGTGATTTTATGACAGGTGTGCAGAACGGCAGCGTAATAGCAGGGATTAATGGCGTATGGAATGCGGTAGGCGTGGAAAAAGCCTGGGGAAATGATTACGGAGCCGCAAAACTTCCGGTCTATAACTGCGGAGAAACGCAGATTCAGATGGCCTCTTTTTCCGGATATAAACTGGCCGGGGTCAATGCTTATTCCAGACATCATGACTGGGCAGAAAAACTGGCGGAGTGGATTACCAGAGAGGAGAACCAGAGAATCCGTTTTGAAAAGCGGGGACAGGGCCCTTCCAATATAAAAGTGGCGGAATCAGAGGAAATTCATGCTTCACCGGCAATTACCGCCCTGCTGGAACAGTCAGAATTTTCCTGCCTGCAGCGGATTGGCGGCAATTACTGGGAGCCGGTAACCGAATTTGCCGGGAAACTGGCTGAGGGGAATCCGCAGGGAGAAGATTTACAGACATTGCTGGATAAAATGGTGGAAGGAATCACTGCCCAATAAGGTATGGTCAAAGGAGAGTCGAATGAAGAAAACGCTCAGTATTAAATATCTTTTAATGCTGCCCGTTGCACTGCTTGGAATTGTGGCAGTTATATCCAATGCACTGGCAGTAAACAACATCAGGAATGTGAACAATAATGCTGCAGACATTTCTGATAATTATATGATGGGAAAGTCTGCTCTGGAAGAAATCCACCAGGATGTGCAGACCATACACCGGCTGGCATTGTCCCATATTGTGGCCACCGATTATCAGACCATGATTACTGTGGTCAGTCAGATAAAAGAAAAAGAAGCCGCGCTGGACGGGAAGCTGGAACAATACAGTGAATATGTGACGGAAAATGATAACACTGCTTATCAGAACCTGCTGGAAAATTATGATTCTTTCAAACATGCACTGGTACTTCTTGTATGTGCCAGCGCCGACAGAAAAACGGCGGAAGCCTATGGCTGTGCGAACGGCGATGTGGCAGCTTTTGGAACCGCCATGGAAGAAAATGTGAATGAACTGAATCAGTCTGTCAACCAGCGGACTGCTCTGGCCAGAAAGCAGCTGGAGTCCGTATATAAAACATCCATGCTGATCAGCGTGATTTCCGTCACTATCTGTATCCTGCTGATACTGACGACAGTTGTTGTAATTGTGCGGAGAGTGGTAACTCCCATTACCCATGCGGAAAAAGAAATTTCTGATATCATCCGTGATATTGACACTGCTCAGGGAGACCTGACCAGACGTATTACCATTGTGTCTAACGATGAAATTTCAGCCCTTGGGATGGGAATTAATACGTTTATGGAAAAGCTGCAGAATATCCTCCATGTAATACAGGGCAGTTCCAGGAAAATTGATGATGTGACAGGGGAAGTACTGGAACGGACCAGAACTTCCAATGCCAGCGCCACGGATTTGTCAGCTCTTGCAGAAGAACTGTCAGCCACCATACAGCAGGTGGCAAACAATGCGTCGCTAATCAATGCCAGTGCGGAAGAAATGAAACGCGATGTCACGGAAATGGCGGAAGAATGTAATGAAATCAATGAATACTCCATGAAAATGAAAGAACGGGCAGATACCATGGAACATTCTGCTCAGACAAATATGAATACCACCGGAGCAAAAGTAAAGGAAATTCTGGAAGTATTAAATGAAGCCATTAAGGAGAGCAAAAGCGTAGACCAGGTAAACAGCCTGACCAACGATATTCTGGAAATTTCCGCCCAGACCAATCTGCTGGCACTGAATGCCTCCATTGAAGCAGCCAGAGCCGGAGAGGCTGGCAGAGGATTTGGGGTGGTGGCAGATGAAATCCGTCAGCTTGCAGATTCCAGCAGGGAAACGGCAAATCATATTCAGGAAATCAACGGCATAGTCATCCATGCGGTACATAACCTGTCTGAACATGCACAGAATCTGGTAAATTACATGAATGAATCCATTCTGGTGGAATTCCGTGAATTTGTAAATTCCGGCAAGCAGTATAAAAGTGACGCGGATTATATCAAACATAACATGGATGATTTTAACGAAAAGACAGATAAACTGCTGACCGCCATGGTGGAAATTGCTGACTCCATCGCCACCATTACCAGAGCAATTGATGAAGGTGTTACGGGAATCAGCGGAGTGGCAAGGAGCACTCAGGCACTGGTGCAGGATATGGAAACTATTACCAGCCGCATGGACATCAATCAGGAAATTGTGGGAGAATTGCAGAAAGAAACGGATGTCTTTACAAATCTGTAATAACTGGTTATGAAAAAACTCGTAGATATAACCTGAAGGAATACATATCAAAAATAATTCGTATGGCTGCCGGGAAAACAACGGGCGGAATCTATTGACAAACCGATTTAATATGCTAAACTTATTAGTAATCGCGCAGGTGAAAGAAACCACCTCAAAATATCTGTGAACAGAGACAGCGCGGAAAGGAAAAGGCAGGTTTTGTACATGGAAACACAGGCATTATCAATTCTGGTTGAGAATACACCCAATGTACTCAGCCATGTATCCGGTTTATTCAGCCGGAGAGGATATAATATAGACAGCATATCTGCCGGGGTAACGGCAGATCCCAGATTTACCAGAATAACCATTGTTTCAAGCGGCGATGAGCTGATACTGGAACAGATAGAAAAGCAACTGGCCAAACTGGAAGATGTGGTGGATATTAAAAAGCTGGAAAGCGGCAGTTCCGTATGCCGGGAGCTGATTCTGATTAAAATCCGTGTAAAAAGCACGGAGCGGCAGGCAGTGATTTCCCTGGCGGAAATTTTCAAGACAAAAATTGTGGACGTAACCAATGATTCCATGATGATTGAACTGATTGGAAGCCAGAGCAAGCTGGAGGCTTTTCTGGAATTGCTGGAAGGATATGAAATCCTGGAACTGGCCAGAACGGGAATCACCGGACTGACAAGAGGTTCTTCGGATGTCAAAATGTTTGACTGATACAGGGCAGCAGATATTATCCGCGTCTGTGAAATACATGGTATGGAGCAGATACGATATTATAAATTATTTCAGGAGGATGAGAAAATGGCAAAAATATTTTATCAGGAAGACTGTAACCTTTCTTTACTGGAAGGAAAGACAATTGCGATTATCGGGTATGGCAGCCAGGGACATGCCCATGCATTAAATTTAAAGGAATCCGGATGCAACGTGATTATCGGACTGTATAAGGGAAGCAAATCCTGGGCAAAAGCAGAGGCACAGGGCTTTGAGGTACTTACCGCAGACGAGGCAGCGAAGAAAGCAGATATCATTATGATTCTCATTAACGATGAACTGCAGGCTGATATGTATAAGAGAGATATCGAGCCCAATCTGGAAGCAGGCAATATGCTGATGTTTGCCCATGGATTTAATATCCATTTCGGAGCAATTGTACCTCCGAAAGATGTGGATGTTACCATGGTTGCACCGAAGGGGCCCGGACATACCGTAAGAAGCGAGTATCAGGAAGGAAAAGGCGTTCCCTGTCTGGTTGCAGTGGAACAGGATGCTACCGGAAAAGCACAGGATCTTGCGCTGGCATATGCACTGGGAATCGGCGGAGCAAGGGCCGGAGTTCTTGAGACGACTTTCCGTACGGAAACAGAGACAGACCTGTTTGGTGAACAGGCAGTGCTGTGCGGCGGTGTCTGCGCGCTGATGCAGGCAGGTTTTGAAACGCTGGTGGAAGCAGGATACGATGCGAGAAATGCATATTTTGAATGTATTCATGAGATGAAGCTGATTGTGGATTTGATTTACCAGTCCGGATTTGAAGGAATGAGATATTCCATTTCCAATACTGCCGAATATGGTGATTACATTACAGGGCCGAAGATTATCACAGAAGATACCAAAAAGGCCATGAAGAAAATCCTGTCAGATATTCAGGATGGAACGTTTGCAAAAGATTTCCTGCTGGATATGTCTCCGGCAGGACGCCAGGTTCACTTCAAGGCAATGCGTAAGCTGGCAGCAGAACATCCCGCTGAGGCAGTAGGCAAGGAAGTGCGTAAACTCTATAGCTGGAACAACGAAGATGATAAACTGATTAACAATTAAACAGGAATATATACTTTTGTAAAAAGGGCTGCCGCAAAGCCGCTGTATACAGGACATGCCATTCAGACCGTACATGGTCTCATCCGTATCCTGTATATAAGCTGCATATTGCGGCAGCTCATTTTTTCATCTTACAGGGTCTTCTACACTTTGTTCGATTCTGAATGATAGCCTTCATAAAAATCAATAAAATGTTCCAGAGACTTTGAAATTCTGGCGTCTTTCTTATAGGCAAAGCCCACAAACCTCCTGGGAATGGCAGCGCCAAGGGGAATTTCCACAAGTGCTCCGGTTTTCAGTTCATTCTGGACGAAATCCCGGATGACGCAGCCGATGCCAAGACTGATTTTGGACATTTCAATCAGAAGGTCCATATTGGAGACCTCGATTATATCCTGAATCAGCATATGGCTGTTCTGAAAATAGTCGTCAATATACTGACGGGTCATATTTTCCCTGTCCAGAAGCAGAAGGGTGGAACTCTGCAGAAGAAAAGGCTTTTCCACGCCGCGGGTTTTCAGGTTGTGCAGATAATCTCTGGTGGCCACAAAAATATCTTCGATTTCCCGGATTGGATAGAAATTCATGTTTTTCAAAAATTCAGGCTTGCCAATAAGACCAATGTCCAGCCTTCCGTCTTCCAGAAGTTTCAGCGTCTGATTGGTGGAATGGCAGGCAATGGAAATATTGATATGAGGATATTTTTTGATAAAATCCTTCAGATAAGGAAGCAGGATATATTTGCATAAGGTAGAGCTCACGCCGATGGTCAGATTTCCCACCCCAAGGGCAATAGAGCGGCGCAACTTGTCTTCTCCCAGAGTGAGGGTCTCAAAGGCTGATTTTACATGGGTATACAAAAGTTCCCCTTCCGGGGTCAGGAGAACTCCTCTGGAACTGCGCTCAAACAGCTTTACCCCGATATTTTCCTCCAGTTTCTGTATGGATTTGCTGATAGCCGGCTGGCTGATATAGAGCTCTTTTGCCGCTTTGGAAATATTGCCGGTATTGGCAACAGCATAAAAAATACGGTAAGATGAAAGATTCTGTTCCATGAATGTCAGTCCTTTCCTGTTCTTTGATCTGATGGGACAGGTCCCCTCTGTTTTGCCATAACTGTACATTATAATGATTATACTTAATATGTATTTCTATTATACTACGGAATATGCTAAAATAGCAAGCAGAAAGAAAGGAACAGGAGGATTGAAATATGGGAATGACGATGACGCAGAAAATTCTGGCAGCAGCAGCGGGCCTTCCGGAAGTAAAGGCAGGGCAGCTGATAGAAGCGGAACTGGATCTGGTGCTGGGAAATGACATTACCGCACCGGTGGCGATTCATGAAATGGATAAGTTTACAACAGAAGGTGTATTTCATAAAGACAGGATTGCTCTGGTTATGGACCATTTTGTGCCCAATAAGGATATCAAATCCGCACAGCACTGTAAATGTGTCCGAGAATTTGCCTGCAAACATGATATTACCAATTATTTTGATGTGGGAGAAATGGGAATTGAGCACGCCCTTCTTCCTGAACAGGGACTTACTGTGGCAGGGGACGTGATTATCGGCGCAGATTCTCACACCTGTACCTATGGGGCGCTGGGCGCCTTTTCCACAGGAGTGGGAAGTACGGACATGGCAGCGGGAATGGCTACCGGAAAGGCATGGTTCAAGGTTCCTTCCGCCATTAAATTCAACCTTACCGGCAAGCTGCCCCGATGGGTCAGCGGAAAAGACGTGATTCTGCATATTATCGGTATGATTGGCGTAGACGGAGCTTTATATAAATCCATGGAATTCACCGGAGACGGTATTGGCAGCCTGTCCATGGACGACCGGTTTACCATTGCAAATATGGCTATTGAAGCAGGAGGAAAGAACGGCATTTTCCCGGTGGATGAGAAAGCAGTTGCCTATATGAAAGAACATTCTGACAGGGAATTCAGGATATACGAGGCAGATGAGGATGCGGAATACGAAGAAACATATACCATTGATTTAAGTACCCTGAAACCTACCGTGGCATTTCCCCATTTACCGGAAAATACAAAAACCATTGACCAGGTGGGAGACATTGCCATTGACCAGGTTGTGATTGGCTCCTGTACCAACGGACGGCTGGATGATCTGCGCACAGCGGCGGAAATATTAAAGGGAAAGAAAGTGGCAAAGGGAGTGCGCTGTATCGTAATTCCGGCCACCCAGCGGATTTATCTGGATGCAATGGAAGAAGGACTTATCCGAACGTTTATAGAATCCGGCGCCATTGTAAGCACACCTACCTGCGGACCGTGTCTTGGAGGTTACATGGGCATTCTGGCAGAGGGAGAACGCTGTGTGTCCACCACCAACCGCAATTTCGTAGGACGTATGGGACATGTGGATTCCGAAATATATCTTGCAAGTCCGGCAGTAGCCGCAGCCAGTGCGGTAACCGGTAACATTTCAGCACCAGCAAAACAGGAGGGAAAATAAAATGAAAGCCAGCGGAACAGTATTTAAATATGGAGACAATGTGGATACGGACGTGATTATTCCGGCAAGATACCTGAATTCTTCAGACCCGAAAGAACTGGCCACCCACTGTATGGAAGACATTGACAAAGACTTTGTAAACAAAGTCCGGCAGGGAGATTTGATTGTGGCAGATAAAAATTTCGGATGCGGTTCTTCCAGAGAACATGCCCCCATTGCCATCAAAGCTGCAGGTGTGAGCTGCGTGATTGCGGAAACATTTGCAAGAATTTTTTATCGGAACGCCATTAATATCGGTCTTCCCATTATTGAATGCCCGCAGGCAGCACAGGGAATTGAAGCGGGAGATGAGGTAGAGGTTGATTTCGACAGCGGAATCATTACCGATAAAACAAAAGGAACTACCTTCCAGGGACAGGCGTTTCCTGAATTTATGCAAAAAATTATCAAAGCGGAAGGGCTGATTAACTACATCAATCAGAAAGCATAGAAAGCGGCTTTCTCATCGGATGAAATCAGTTACAGACATGGGCCGGAACAGATTACGGAGTAAAATTCCGGCCCGTCAGCATGTGCAGGTCTACGCTCCGCTTCGGTCCGCGCTAAACGGACATCCACAGGATGTCCAGCGCCCCTCAGGATTGAGGGGCAGGGGAGTTGAAGC
>CATLIX010000070.1 GCA_949959185.1 uncultured Eubacterium sp.
TATTATACCATAATCACTTCGTGATAAAGTATGGTAACGTATGCGCACTTCGGCGCGTATAATATCTGACGATATTATACCATGAAAATTTCATGAATAAAAGTAGCAAATTACGCGCATTCTTTTAATACATCAAAACTTTCCGGAGGTAACATCATGGCTGCATACAAAGTAGAAATCTGCGGAGTCAACACTGCAAAACTCCCCGTATTAAAAGAGGAAGAAAAAAGCGACCTGTTTTCCCGCATCAAAGCGGGAGATCTGGAAGCCCGCGAGGCTTATATCAAAGGCAATCTCCGACTGGTCTTAAGCGTAATCAAACGCTTTTCCAACAGTAATGAAAATGTGGATGATCTGTTCCAGATCGGATGTATCGGGTTAATCAAATCCATCGACAATTTTAATCCGGATATCGGTGTGAAATTTTCCACCTATGCAGTTCCCATGATTATCGGAGAAATCAGACGTTACCTGCGGGACAACAATTCCATCCGGGTAAGCCGCTCCCTGCGGGATACTGCATACAAAGCAATCCACGCCAGAGAGCTGCTGTCCAAAGAACTCTCCCGCGAGCCCACCATAGAAGATATTGCAAAGGAAATTGATATCCCCAAAGAAGACATTGTATTTGCTCTGGACGCCATTCAGTGTCCTGTCAGCCTCTATGACCCGGTCTACACGGACGGAGGAGACACCCTTTATGTAATGGACCAGATCAGCGACAAAAAGAATAAAGAAGATACCTGGGTGGAAGAACTTTCCTTAAGCGACGCCATGAAACGGTTAAATGAGCGTGAAAATTACATTATCAAACTCCGGTTCTTTGAAGGCAAAACACAAATGGAAGTGGCGGAAGAAATCCACATCTCCCAGGCCCAGGTAAGCAGACTGGAAAAATCTGCATTAAAAAATATGAAAAATTATCTCTCCATTACTCCCACTTATCACAGAGAGAGTTAATCTGATCTGCGAATTTTCCAAGTTCTTTGTTAGGCCGCCCTTCTGATTTGCGGATAACCGCCAACAGGCGCTCGCCGGCCGCCAGAAGCCTTGTAAAAACATTGGAAACTCCACGGGACTCTTTTGCTTTCTGCACTTTCTTTTCCCGGCTTCCCTCTGCCACACAGACATTTTTTTCCAGATCATAAATGTCTCCGCTGTAGGGAGCTGTGGCCGCAAGCCCCGTTTCTTTCGTCACCAGAGCTGCAAAGGTATCGCACACGCTGTCTTCTCCATGCACTACAAACACACGTTTCGGTGTTTCCCCGAAGGCTTTCACCCATTCCAGCAAATGCTGCTGATCCGCATGACCGCTGATTCCCGCCAGATTCTGGATTCTGGCATGGACTTCAATGGTTTCACCAAACAGTTTCACTTCTTTCGTTCCGTTCAGCAGCATATTTCCAAGGGTTCCCGGCACCTGATAACCCACGAACAGAATGGTGGAATCCCTGCGCCAGAGATTGTGTTTCAAATGATGGCGAATCCGTCCCGCTTCACACATACCGGATGCGGAAATAATCACAATGGGTTTTTCAATGAAATTAATCATTTTGGATTCGTCGCTGGTTACGGCTACCTTAAGTCCCGGAAAACTGATGGGATTCTTCCCTTTGCGCACCAGCTCCAGCGCTTCCTCATCGAAACATTCTTTTACATTTTTATGGAAAATACTGGTAGCCTCCACTGCCAGCGGACTGTCTATATACACCTCAAAATCCTCAAATTCCGGCAGCAGGTGTTCTGTTTTGATTTTCCGCAGAAAATACAGCATTTCCTGTGTTCTGCCCACGGAAAAGGCCGGAATCACCACATTTCCGCCTCTGGTAAATGCATCCTTGCACACCTGTGCAAGCTCTGTTGCATAATCCGGCGGATTCTGATGGAGACGGTCCCCATAGGTGGATTCCATAATCACATAGTCAGCCTCCCGAATGTATCGGGGATTCCGGATTAATGGTTTGTTGCCGTGGCCGATATCACCGGAAAAAACAAGTTTTACCTGTTTTCCTTCTTCAGTTCCCCAGATTTCAATACTGGAAGAACCCAGAAGATGGCCCGCATCCACAAAGCGAATGGTAATTTCCGGACAAAGGGTAATAATCTCCCCGTATTCGCATGGAATAAAATGCTCCAGTACCCCCACTGCATCGTCCATGGTATACATGGGCTCCACCAGAGGCCTTCCTGCACGCTTTGCCTTCCGGTTTTTCCATTCCGCCTCAAACATCTGAATATGGGCCGAATCTTTCAACATAATATTACACAGTTCCACAGTTGCTCTGGTACCATAGACTTTCCCCCGAAATCCATGGCTGTACAACAGTGGCAGCAGACCGGAATGGTCAATATGGGCATGGGTAATCAGTACATAGTCAATTTCGGCCGTATTGACCGGAATCTCCTGATTTTCATACAAATCCGCTCCCTGCTCCATTCCGCAGTCCACCAGCAGATGGACGTCTCCCATCTGCACATAATGACAGCTTCCTGTCACCTCATGGGCTGCCCCCAAAAATTCAAGTTTCAAATCACCATCTCCTTTGTAAAATTTTTGATTTATACCACCGGGGCTCTTCCCGCAAGCGGGCCCCTCCGGTTCATCATAAGGGCTCTTCCCGCAAGCGGGCCCCTCCGGTTCATCATAAGGGCTCTTCCCGCAAGCGGGCCCCTCCTCATGATAAATTTTACCACATTTATTCGAATTTTACGATTTCTTTTTTCAGACGTTTCATAATCTTTTTTTCCAGGCGGGAAATATAGGACTGGGAAATTCCCAGCAGGTCTGCAACTTCTTTCTGGGTCATCTCCTCTCCCTGGGCGTGGTTCAGACCAAACCGCAGCTCCACAATGGCCCGTTCCCGCTCGGAAAGTTTCGCCACTGCCTTTTTCAGAAGATTCTTCTCTACCTCTGTCTCAATATCGCGGTATATAATATCCTCGTCCGTCCCAAGAATATCTGACAGAAGCAGCTCATTTCCATCCCAGTCCACGTTCAGCGGCTCGTCGATGGAAACCTCCATTCTGGTCTTATTGTTCCGTCTGAGATACATCAGGATTTCATTTTCGATACAGCGGGAAGCATAGGTGGCCAGTTTGATATTTTTGGTGGGATTAAAGGTGTTGATGGCCTTAATCAGGCCGATAGTCCCAATAGATATCAAATCTTCCACTCCAATACCTGTATTGTCAAATTTTTTGGCTATGTACACCACCAGCCGCAGATTGTGCTCAATAAGTATGCTTCTGGCACGTTCCGATTCCTCTCCGTCCAGCATCTGGATACAGCGGTTTTCTTCCCGTGCTTCCAGAGGCGGAGGCAGAATTTCCGCCCCTCCGATATAGTGGATATCCCCTTTTTTCATCATCAGCAGACTGCGCAGGCTGGGTATCAGCTTTAACTGAAAGTGCCGCGGTATTGCAATTTTTATGTACATAATCTTCCTCCTTTAACTTTCCATGGCTTTCCCATTTAATATCACATCACATCTGTCATCCTGAAACAGCTTTTCATCTGCAAGACCGAATACGGGTTTTTTCAGGTATCGGGGACATCCTTCTCTGACAATGTACATTCCCTCCAGTGTCACAGCCTCCAGAAGCCCTGATTCCTGTCCCAGCGAATGGAAAGGAATCAGCCTTGTGGGAAGCTGTTCCCGCTGTATCTGAGCCTGCAGAAGTTCCCGTTTTATAATATGTACCGGCCGGTTGCCCAGAGGGTCCGTCAGCAGATTTCCCGTGTCGTAAAAACCCTTTACAGAAAGATTCCCTTCTCCGGTTACCAGAAGAAGGTCATAAAGAGTTTCTTTTTCCCGTTTTACATGTCCCAGTATTTTCCCCGCTGTACCAAGGAACAGCAGCGCTCCTGCCAGACAGAGCACAAAATATCCGCTTCCTTTTCCCCTTTGCATACTCCAGGACAACACACCTCCCAGCAGTACAAATGCCACATAGGTAATCGCCCACTGACATAAAAATTCCTTTTTCTTTCTGCTCCCATAACACAGATACACCATCAGAGGATTTATCAGGAAATGGACGCAGAGCTGGTACATGGTATAATTCGCCAGACTGAGAAAAAGGATCATGGAGCCGGCTGTTCCTGCAAAGCTGCCCAGCAGCAGTCTTCCGGGACGAATCCGCTGCTTCATCAGTTTTCCCGCCAGAGTAAGAGCCAGGCTGTCCATGACAAAATTTGTCAGAAACCAGACGTCTGCATACAGTTCATATTTCACCTGCTCCCTCCTTGTCTGTTCTTCCTGCAGGCTGAGCCTGATACCGTACAGTATAAAACGAAACCGGAGATTTTTTTGTCAAACCATTGTCCTCTTTTGGAAAAATTCTTTTACAGAAACCGACAGGATAATTTATGGGATTCGGCCAGAATAAAGCAGTCATCCTGCCCGAAGGGCTTTATCTTACAGGAAATCTATATGATTTAACAATTCACGGTAACATAACGTCTCCTGATAAAAAAATGCCATGCAATCGGCGAACCTTTTGCATGGCATTTTTTATTTTCCGTTTACCTGGACAATCTTCATAATTGTTACAGTCTTTCCTTATAGGCCGCTTCTATTCACTGCGGAGTCTTTTTCCACTGTTACACAATACGGTTGTCGTCTATAATTTTTACAATACCTGGCTCCGCCAGAATATTCAGCATGGAAGTATCAATTTCATTTCCTGTCCCGGCGGCAATTTTACGAAGAATCCGCCGCACAATCTTACCGGAACGGTTCTTGGGCATTTCCTGCACAAACTGGATTTTACCCGGTGTGGCAATGGGCCCGATTTCCTGTCTTACCAGGTTTTTCAGCTCATCACGCAATGTGTCGTTTCCTTCCCATTCTGCAGAAGTAACCACATAAACATACAGGTCTTCTCCTTTTACCGGATGGGGATATCCCACCACTGCCGCTTCCACCACGCCCGGATGGGAACAGAGCACCTTCTCCACTTCTACGGTACCCAGACGGTGCCCGGAAATATTTACAATATCATCAATTCTTCCGGTAATCCAGAAATATCCGTCTTCGTCTTTGTATGCACCGTCGCCGGTAAAGAAATATCCGGGCTGCTGGGTATAATATCCGGTGATATGGCGCTCCGGCTCTCCGTAAAGGGTACGCATGATTCCTGGCCAGTTGGATTCCAGGCACAGCTCGCCTTTTTCATTTACATCTGCTTCTACCGCCGGCTCATCACCGGAATTTCTTGCACGCAGAATTACCGGTTTTACCCCGAAAAACGGCAGAGCGGCACTTCCCGGTTTCAGCCCCATGGCCCCCGGAATGGCAGAAATCAGGATACCTCCTGCTTCTGTCTGCCACCAGGTATCCACAATGGGGCAGTGATCATGGCCTATATGGTGATAATACCACTGCCATGCTTCCGGATTGATAGGTTCTCCCACAGAGCCCAGCAGCCTGAGACTGGAAAGATCATGTTTCTCCACCCATTTTATATCCTTATTCATCAGGGAGCGGATTACCGTTGGAGCAGTATAGAACGTAGTTACTTTAAATTTGTCAATAATGTGCCAGAACCGGTCCGGCTCCGGATAAGTGGGGATGGACTCATACAGCACCGTGGTCGCTCCATTTAAAAGGGGCCCGTATACAATGTAAGAATGGCCTGTAATCCAGCCGATATCCGCGGTACAGAAGAACACATCATCCTCTTTATAATCAAAAATATATTTAAATGTGGTATAAGTATACACCATATAACCTGCCGTAGTATGCAGGGTTCCTTTTGGTTTTCCGGTGGAACCTGAGGTGTACATAATAAACAGCGGGTCTTCCGCGTCCATTTTCTCTGCCGGGCAGAAATCAGAAATTTCTTCCAGCATCAGCTCTTTGGAAAGAGAGGTATCACGATATACAATATAAGGCACGTCAAAGTCCACCATACGGTCTACTACAAATACATCGTCAATAGTAAGACCTGCGCTGGCGCACAGCATACATGCCCGGTCCACATTTGCCTTGGCATTGATTTTCTTTCCTCCCCGCCAGTAACCATTTGTCGTCACCAGTTTCTTGGCGCCGCAGGCCAGCATCCTGTCTGCCAGAGCCTCGGCAGAAAATCCGCCGAATACCACCGTATGTACCGCACCGATTCTGGCACAGGCCAGCATAACCACAGGAAGCTGCCAGATCATGGGCAGATACAAGGCAATACGGTCACCTTTTTTCACACCGTTTTTCTTAAGTACATTTGCAAAACGACATACATGTTTCAGCAGCTCTTTGTAGGTAAACTGCTTGCAGTCCGCTTCCGGCTCGCCCTGAAACAGGAGCGCAATCTTATCTCCTCTTCCTTTTTCAATCTGGGCATCCAGGCAGTTATAGGAAATATTTGTTTTTCCGCCTATGAACCATTCATTGTCTCCGATTTCCGGTTCTCCCCGGTATACTTTTACCCAGGGCCGGAACCAGTGAAAATCTTTGGCAATATAACCCCAGAATGTCTCCGGATCATCAATGGACTGTTTCCACATTCTCTCATACTCTGCACGGCTCTGAATATTCGCCTGTTCTACAAAATCTCTTTCCGGCAGGTACATATCATCTCTTTCTGTCGCCATGGTAAAATCCCCCTGTCTTATTTTGATTTGATATTTCAATATTACAGTTACCCTTACAACCGCTGACTGGTGGCTGCGCACCTGATACAGGATTGTACTGAAAAAAATACACTTCTTATTATCTATTTTACAGATTGTTAAATATTTGTCAATACTGAATTGTTATTTTTTTAACAATTTTATACAATCCTTGCGTTATGTATAAAAAAGCGGACAGGTCCGCTTCAACTCCCTGAATCCCTCATTCTTGAGGGACCTGGGCGCTTTGTCGCGCGCGAGCGGATTGCCTGGCAATAAATTTCCTCTCCATGAGCTGCGCATCTTAATTTTCTTCTACAGGAAGACACTTTCATGCGTTAGCGTGACAAGGTCTTTCCTGTAAGATAAAAAAACCGTTGCATACATGCAACGGTTTCTGTTTCACTGTGTTCTTCCGGCTGTCTCAGGTTACGCCTGCAGCCAGCCTCAAAACAGCTATGTACTTTTTATTTTCTTGTATTCTTCAAAAATTCCGGAATCTTAATATCCCGCTCCGGCACACTGCTCTCCGGTTTTCTGGGCCTCTGAATCCCCAGTGTTGAAGCGGTAACCCCCAGATTGCTGCCGGCGGCAGAAGACTGGGTGGTTCCATAAGGATTGGCCGGACGTGCCACCGTACCAAGATTGCCGGAAGCAGTTCTTGCTGTGGTGGGCATTCTGGTAGCAGTCGTCTGAGAATACTTCATGCCTGACATTACCTTCGGCGCTGCTGCCGCATCCTCCAGTCCGGTTGCAATCACTGTGATAATTGCTTCGTCTGCCATGGCCTCGTCAAATTTCGCACCAAAAATAATATTTGCATTATCTCCTGCCAGATCCTGCACATAGCTGGCCGCATCGTTGGCATCCATCAGAGAAATATCACCGGAAATATTAATAATTACATGAGACGCACCGGTAATGGTAGTCTCCAGCAACGGACTTGCCACTGCCAGTTTCACAGCCTCCGTAGCCTTATCATCACCTTTGGCCATACCAATACCGATATGTGCCATTCCCTTATCCTTCATAACAGTCTGTACATCTGCAAAATCCAGATTAATCAGGGCAGGTACATTAATCAGATCCGTAATGCCCTGTACTGCCTGCTGTAACACTTCATCAGCCTTTTTCAGCGCATCCGGCATGGTGGTCCGTCTGTCCACGATTTCCAGCAGCTTGTCATTGGGAATCACAATCAGAGTATCCACGCTGGCTTTCAGACGCTCAATGCCGCCCAGTGCATTGACCATACGGGCCTTTGCTTCGAATTTAAAAGGCTTTGTCACAACTCCCACGGTCAGGATGCCCATTTCCTTTGCAATCCTTGCAACCACCGGCGCTGCTCCTGTTCCGGTTCCGCCACCCATTCCGCAGGTAACGAATACCATGTCCGCACCTTTAATCTCGGCAGTCAGTTCGTCAATACTCTCTTCTGCGGCCTTTTCTCCAATCTCCGGCTGAGCTCCCGCTCCAAGCCCTTTGGTGAGCTTCTCGCCAATCTGAATCAGAGTAGGTGCCTTGCAGAGCGTCAATGCCTGCTTGTCCGTATTGATTCCAATAAACTCAACACCACCTATATTTTCCTCAATCATTCTATTGACTGCATTATTTCCAGCCCCTCCCACACCGATTACGATGATTTTTGCACTGGAATCCGCCTCTGTCGTCATTATTTCAAGCAAGGTTCTTCCTCCTTTTGTCCTCTATATGAACACTTTCTATTTAATCCCACTTTAAACTCTTATACTATATAGTATAATTTTTTCGGGAATTAATCAATAACATTTTACAAATTTGCAAAATTTTTTCTAACAGTTCAGCCATAGACTGTACTGCGGACGAATCATGCCAGCATGAATGAGTTCGCAATACAGGCTATGGACGGAACGCCCCTGAAGCCTCAGACCGGAGCTGCCCCGGCAGCGGATATCCTGCCTGCCAGGCGGTCTGTGGCCTGTTCAGGGGCGGGCTGAACTGTGGCCTCCTGTCAGGGGACAACTGTACTTTTATCTCCTGTTCAGCCATAGACTGTACTGCGGACGAATCATGCCAGCATGAATGAGTTCGCAATACAGGCTATACTATTTTGCTTCTTCAAAGGTAATATCAGTGGTATTTTCCGTCCACCCTTCCAGATGAAGGGTTCCCTTTTTTCCCTGCAGCTGCGGCAATACGTAAGAAAGCCGCACTACCTTTTCGTTCAGTTTCCGGGCCTGTCCAATCAGAACCGTAATATCACCGTAATTCAGAACATAGTTTCCTTCTTCTCCATATTTGATATTATCCGGTACCTGCTCATACTTTTTCAGCATCTGTGTCAGGGACAGCAGATTTTTCAGAATATCTTTCCCTTTAATTGGAAGTTTTTCATACAGTACAATCTGCTCCACATCCAGTCCGCTTACTTTCGGCACTCCTTCAATTACCTCCGAGGACATTTCCACCACAAATCCATCTTTGTCAAAATAGGCATTCTGCCCCAGAGTATCAATATAGACCCGTCCCAGCAATGCCTTTTCCTGGACTGTAATTTCCAGGGTGTGGGGAGATTTCAGAGAAATCTCCATATTGTCCACAAAAGGCATTTCCTTTGGTTCCACAAATTTATACTTAAAATACACATACAGACTGTTCCAGCAGTATTCATCATCCAGCATCCATTCCCGGATTGTTTCATCCGGATAATGCTCATTTCCTGTAACCTTTACTTTTTCCACGGTAAATACTTTCAGGACAATCAGCGCGCCGATGGCAAACAGCAACAGAATGATAAGGAAGGTCAGCCCCGCAGACTGCCATCTCTTCTTTTTTCGTTTTCCTTTTCCCATATATTACTCCTGTTCCAGATGAATTCCCCTGGAAACACTTAGCACCAGCCCGATTTCTGCCAGCAGAAACACCACCGAGGTTCCTCCATAGCTGATAAAGGGCAGGGAAATTCCTGTATTTGGTATGGTGTTGGTCACAACGGCAATATTCAGAATAACCTGTATGGAAATATGGGCGAGGGCTCCCGTTACAAGCAGCGCCCCGTACAAATCCTGGGCATTGCTGGCAATTACCATAAAACGCCAGATAATAATCACAAACAGTAAAATCACGCTGACAGCTCCAAACAGGCCCAGCTCTTCACAGATAATGGAAAAAATCATATCATTCTGGGCCTCCGGCACAAATCCCAGTTTCTGCATACTGCCGCCGAGTCCCTTGCCGAACAGTCCGCCGGAACCGATGGCGTACAGGCCCTGCAATGTCTGATAGCCTTTCGCATGGCTTTCCGGGTCCAGCCAGATTTGCAGACGCTCCGCACGATAAGACTCCAGCATGATAAAAGCGGCGCCGAAAATAAGCACTGCAGCTCCCACAACAAAAAACTGCATATATTTGGGGCTGGCCACAAACACCATGGAAATGGCGATTCCCAGTATGATAATAGCTGTACTTAAATTCTCAGTAGCCACAATGGCAACCATGGGCAGCACAATTACCATTACTTTTATCAGAGAAGAAAATTTCCCCATCTGCCGGGGCATCTGGCTGATAATCGTGGCCAGGAACACAATGACTGCCAGTTTTGCCAGCTCGGAAGGCTGAAAACTGACCACCTTCAAATCCAGCCATCGTTTTGCGCCCTGAATGGTATCTCCTATAAAAAGTACCAGCGTACAGAGACCAAAGGCCGCTATGTAAGCAAGAAGCCAGAAATTTTTCCAGACACGATAATCAATTCTCGCCACAATCAGCATGGCAATGACACCTAAAATATCTGCCACAAGCTGCTTTTTCAGATAATATGCACCATCTTTAAATTTTAACTGCCCGTTATAAGCACTTGTGCTGTACAACATGACAAGACCAAAGCATATCAGAAAAAACACAATCAACAACAGCGTATAGTCAAAATAGCGGATATTTTTTTGTCTTTTGTCCGTCTTTCTTTCTCTACCCATATCGGCACTCCTGACTTACGATTTCACTGTTACTCCTCCAGGGCCTTTACCAGTTCCCGGAACATATCGCCGCGTTCTTCATAATTCCGAAACATTCCCCAGCTCGCGCAGGCCGGAGAGAGCAGTACCGCATCCCCGCTGTCTGCATACTCTGCACATGCGCTCACAGCTTCCTGCAGATTATCCGTTAAGATAATATCCTTCTGGGGATATCCAAGGCGGACTGCCGTATCTCTGATTTTTTCTCTGGTAGCTCCCAGCAGCACCAGCTTCTTTACTTTTCCATCAAAGGCATGAATCCACGCATCATATTCAGAATCTTTATCGTAACCTCCGCCAATCAGAAGGGTCGGCCATTTCATAGCCCGGACGGCCTGAATGGCCGCGTCCGGATTGGTACCTTTGGAATCATTATAGAAACGAACCCCTTTTCTGGTTCCCACATATTCTATTCTATGCGCTACTCCTGTAAAAGTAACCAGAACTTCTTTTATTTTTTCAGATGAAACTCCTGCTGCGGTTGCCATGGCTGCAGCAGCCATTACGTTTTCGTAATTATGGTTTCCCAGAAGCTGAAGTTCCCGAACGCTGCACAAAGGCCTGTGCATCCCGTCCCAGGCCCGGAAAATGGTTTCTCCCTCCAGATAAAAGCCTTCCTCCAGCTTTCTTTTGCTGCTGAAAAAAATAACTCTGGCTTTTACCTGCTCCGAAAATTTCCGCAGCCTTTCATCTTCGTAATTCAGAACGCAGAACTGGCTTTCGTTCTGGTTCTCAGCAATCCGCTCCTTGATTCGGCAGTAATTCTCCATGGTATGATGACGGTTCAGATGATCCGGCGTAAGGTTCAGAATCGCAGACACCTGGGGACAGAATTTATGAATGGTCTCTAACTGAAAACTGCTGATTTCCGCCACAGTCACAGATTCCTCCCTGGTATCCTCCACAAGACCGGTATAGGGAATCCCGATATTCCCCACTACTTTCACGTCCAGACCGGCATGTTTTAAAATTTCTCCCAGCAGAGAAGTGGTTGTGGTTTTTCCGTTGGTTCCGGTAATAGCAAGTATCCGCCCCCGCTCAAAAGCGCAGGCCAGCTCAATCTCGCCCCACAGTTCCAGCCCTCCGGCTCTCATACGCTCCACAAGAGGAGCGTCGGTGGGAATTCCAGGACTTAACACTGCAATATCACAGTCTTCCAGCGCATGCTGCGGCAGTTCTCCCAGCAAAATGGGGATTTCCCGCAGTACCGGGGATTTCCCGCGGACTTCTGCTTCCTTCTGCTGACTGTTTTCATCATATAATACCACCGGAATACCGTGTTTCACCAGAAGCTCTGCCGCTGCAATTCCGCTGATTCCGGTTCCCGCAACCAAAAATTTCTTTCCACTCAGGTTCAATCCTATCCCTCCTAAAGAGCCAGCAGTCCAATGAGACACAGTATGGCAGTAATAATGGAAAATACCGCCACTACTCTCGTTTCAGACCATCCGCAAAGTTCAAAATGATGATGTATGGGCGCCATACGGAAAATACGCTTTCCGCCTGTTTTCTTAAAATACGTCACCTGTATCATAACCGACAGTAATTCTACCCAGTAAATAAGAGCCACAATCAGAATAAAAACAGGCATTTGCAGCACATAGGCAGTGGAAGCCACAAATCCGCCCAGTGCCAGAGAACCGGTATCCCCCATAAATACGCTGGCCGGATACACATTAAACAGAAGAAAACCCAGCAGAGCCCCTACCACCGCACAGGTCACAGGCTCAATACCGCTGCCGGTTCCGATAGCCACCACAGAAAAAAAGGTTGCAATCAGCACCGTCACGCTGGAAGCCAGGCCGTCCAGGCCGTCTGTAAAGTTGGCCCCGTTTACCGTTCCCAGAATGGCCAGAAACATAACGGGAGCTGCCAGCCATCCCAAATCCAGATAAATTCCATGTTCAAATCCGCCGGTAAATGGAAGCAGCATTTTACTGGCTCCCTCCGTATACCGGTTCATATAGAAAATAAATACCACCGTCACCAGAATCTGGCCTGCCATTTTCTGCCAGGGCAAAAGACCGTCAGAACGCCGCAATACCACTTTCAGGTAATCATCCAGAAAACCGATAATGCCAAATCCCACTGTCACAAACAGTATGGGCAGTATGCCCGGATAATCTTTCATATAAATCAGGGAAGTTACAATAATACCTGCCAGTATCATAAGACCTCCCATCGTAGGGGTTCCCGCTTTTTTCAGATGGGATTTTAATTCTTCCCGTTCTGTCTGCCCTACCTTTAACTTTCTCAAAATCGGAATTACTACCGGACCCAGTACAGCCGTAATTGCAAACGCAATCAGCACCGGAACTATTACTCTCTGTTCCATTTTCTCTACACCTCTTTGTTTTACGATGCTTTATGCCCACCGTATCTTTCTTTTATCGTATCTTTGAAACATGCCCGTTCTCAGGGGCGTTTCTGCAATCCTGCTTATTATAAAACCTTTCCCCGCATTATTCAAGTGTCTCCTGCCCGCCATTTTCCGATTCCTCTTTCTCCGGATTCACTGCTTTCTCAATACCAAGATAAGGTAAAATATTGGAAAATATCTCTTTTACCACCGGGGCGGCAATGGTGCCTCCGTAGTAAATTCCCTGAGGATTATTAATCACAACCAGTGCCAGTACCTGGGGATCTTCCGCCGGGGCAAACCCCAGAAAAGAAGAAATATATTTGTTGGCGCTCCTGGGAAGAGTCTGAGAGGTTGCTGTCTTGCCTCCGATGGAAAATCCTTCTATAAAAGCTCTTTTTCCGCTTCCTTCCGCTACTACCTTTTCCAGTACCGTGCGCAGTACCTGAGAAGTTTCACTGCTGACAATTCCCTCCTGCACATCATACTGCAGCGTTTCAATCAGTTCTCCCTGGTCATCTTTCACAGATACACCGAAGTGAGGTGTAATCCGGTTTCCTCCATTAATTAAGGAAGAAACAGTGGTTGCAAGCTGAATGGGAGTAATCTGGAAGGACTGTCCGAAGGATACCGTTGCCAGTTCCACCGGCCCCACATTTTTCTTATCGTGCATAATGGTGGCTGCCTCTCCCGGAAGGTCTATCCCGGTCCTGCTCAGAAGTCCGAACTGTTCAAAATATTTGTATATATTATCCACGCCCAGACGCAGGCCAAGTTCAATAAATACCGGATTACAGGAATTCATAATTCCCTGGGTAAAATCCTCGGAACCATGGCCGGTTCTTTTATGGCAGTGGATTCTCCGGTCCTCCACCAGTTTGTATCCCGGACAGAAGAAATGGTCACTCAGAGATACCACCCCTTCTTCAAAGGCCGAGGCTGTGGTGATAATCTTAAATACGGAGCCTGGCTCGTAAGTGTCGTTGATACAGGGATTCCGCCACATCTGATTCAATAAATCCTGTTTACCTGTTTCGGTATTTTCTGATGTTCCACCATCCTCTGTTTCCGGCAGCGTAAACGGGTCGTTCAAATCAAATTCCGGAACATTCACCATGGCCAGAATTTCGCCGTTATCCGGTTTCATCACAATAACCGATACCCCGTCCGCCGATTTGGCTTCCATTACTTTTTTTGCAGCCTGTTCACAGTACATCTGAATATTGTAATCCAGACTTACATGAAGATTATATCCATCTACCGGCTCCTGTCGCCGCTCTCCGGCATTTTCAATCTCAATGCCCCTTGCATCTGTCAGAGTGAGAATCTTACCGTTTTTCCCTTTGAGATACTCTTCATATTTTACCTCCAGACCGATAATCCCCTGATTATCTCCTCCGGTAAATCCCAGAACCTTGCTGGCCAGCGTACTGTAAGGATAATAACGCTTGTAATCTTCATCTACTTTAACCCCGGCCAGTCCATAATTGCGGATGCGGTCTCCTGTTTCTTTGTCCACATTGGACTTCACCCGCTCAATGGAACTTACTTTTTCCACCCGCTTTCGTACCGCCGCTTCTTCCATCTCCAGTTCCTTTGTAAGTACCCGGATTACTTCTTCCGGCTCCTTTATCTGACTGTGAATTACGGAAATGGTGCAGACCGTCCGGTTGGTGGCCAGCACAGTTCCTGTGGCGTCGATAATTTTGCCCCTGGCTGCTTTGATATCCCGTTCCCTCTCATGCAGATCCTCCGCTTTCTGTCCATAATATTCCGAGCAGAAAATCATCAGATATACCAGTCTTCCCACCAGAATGGACAAAATCAGCATAACTATGGTAAAAACAACCAGTAATTTCTTACGGTTAAATGTTTTATTACGGAACATACAGTAACCTCACCTTTACAATTACTATAATCTATTACAGTTCTCATGAGGTTATGTACCATTTTTATCATTCGCAGTTCTCTGCCCTTCTATTCTTCTGCCGGCGCCTCGTCGCCGCCTTCCGGCATGGCCTCCGGAACTCCTTCCGACGGATATTCATCTCCTCCCGGATGTTCCGGCTGAACCGGTTCTCCTTCCGTTCCGCCTTCTTCCGTCCCGGTTCCTTCCGGTGTGCCTGGTTCTCCTT
>CATLIX010000071.1 GCA_949959185.1 uncultured Eubacterium sp.
ATTATAGATGATGGCATACAGAACTATGATTTGTCATTAGAAGCTATCTACAGCGGTTTGAGAATGAGCCTTGCATCCGCATTTAATGAGCATGAGTATTTCTCTTTAGATGATGTGATGGCGATAACCGGGGAGAGCCGGGAAGAACTTTTACAGAGGATAGAGCAATGCAGACAGGAATTGATAGAAGTCGGAGAAAACCCGGACGATTATTTCAAGCCTGTAGAGCCACAGAGGGCAGCAGTTTATTACTTTCCTAACGGTTTACATTAACGGAAATTATTTAAAAGGATATAAGCAAAGGCAGGGCGTTGATGATTCCCTGCCTTGTGCGTATCATATATTAAAGCGCCAACTTGTATAATGCTAACTGATTAAGGCTTACCCCCTCTTTTTCTGCTTCAATGGCTAATCTTTGATGCAAAGATTTTGGAAGCCTTACAACAAACTTACCGCTGTAATTGTTTGGCGCTTCTGGAATCGGTATAGAGAGATTATTTTCTATTTTTGTTTCAATATATCCTTCCATTGCTTCATTAAGGCTTTCATATAATTCTTCAAGCGTATCACTGGTACTTTGGCATCCGTCAAGTTCCAAAATTCTGCCATAAAAATAATGTCCACTTTCATCGTTCATTTCCTGTACTAATCTTGTATAAGGCAATTTCATATAATCTTTAATTTCCATGTTTTCCTGCTCCTTTCCTCTTGTTATGCTATGCCGGGATAAGGGGATTATTCCCCTATCCTATTCAGCACATCTACGACATAAGCTTTTTTTAATGGATTTTCTTGTTTTATTGTTATCAAATCTCCTGTTTCTTTATTCAGATAATGCTTATGACTTCCTTTTTGCCTTGCCGGAAGATAGCCATATGCTGCTAAAACTTTGTCTATTTCTTCTGGTCGCATTCCATTTGGCTGTTGCTTCATTTTTTCAATTAGCTTTTTTACGTTTGGCACTGTGATTATCTCCTTTCTTACACTATAGTATCATATATAGTACTATATGTCAATGCCGAAATTAGGTATTGTCTCTATGCCTGTTGAGTATTAAAAGTAATGTATATAAAAATAGTATCAAAAGTTATTGACAACAACAATAACAAGAAGTAAAATAGAAGTATCAAAACAGACGAACGATAGAAGTGATACTGAAAGAGAGGGCATTGATTATGTGTGTGTATGGATATTGCCGGATAAGTACAAAACAGCAGAGTATTGACAGGCAGATTAGAAATATTAAGGGCAGTTATGATAAGGCTGTGATAATACAGGAAGTATATACAGGAACAAAGCAGGACAGACCAGAATGGAATAAGTTGTATAAGAAAGCCAAAGCAGGAGATACTATTATCTTTGATAGTGTATCACGAATGAGCAGGAATGCGGATGAGGGTTTTTGTCTGTATGAGGAATTATATAATAAGGGCATAGAGCTTGTATTTCTGAAAGAGCCGCATATCAACACAAGCACATATAAGAAAGCATTAGAAAGCAATATATCAATGACCGGAACAAATGTTGACTTTATCTTAGAGGGCGTGAATAAGTACTTTATGTCGCTTGCAAAGGAACAGATAAGACTTGCTTTTGAGCAGTCGGAGAAAGAAGTACAGGACTTGCACCAGAAGACAAAAGAGGGTATAGAAACAGCGAGATTAAACGGTAAGCAGATCGGACAGAAGCAGGGGGCAAAGCTGACAACAAAGAAATCTATTGAAGCAAAGAAGCAGATACAGAAACACAGCAAGGATTTTAATGGTGCATTGTCAGATGCGGATTGCATGAAGCTGATAGGGCTTGCAAGAAATACATTCTATAAATATAAAAGAGAATTGAAAGCAGAATAAGGATTGTTTAGGCAGGGTTCATAATGGACTGCTGCCTTTTGTTTTTACACAAAATATCATGCGGTGGGGGTTTTATAGGGAAACGTCGCATAGTGGTAGTAAGCGTGTCAAATTACCGAGCATTTTCAAAAAGGCTTAGTCCTGCTGCCATTCTGAAATATTTTTAAAATATGCAAAAAGGCGGTTTTGTGATAAAATAAAAGAGAAGTCGTTGCTTTTGTGGGCTGACTTCTCTTTATATCCTGCATCTACTCAAATTATAGCAAAGGGGTAGATGCATTACAATGACGAATGAGCAAATTGTTTCTGAAATTAGGAACGGTTATTCTGTAACGGATTATATGCAATTACTGTATAAAGCAATCTGCCATTGATTAAGAAATTCATAAAACCATATGCCGCCTATGAGCCTATGGAGGACTTAGTGCAGGAATCCTATTTTGGATTGTGGGAAGCGGTACAGCATTATGAAACGTCTGCAAATGTGCGGTTTATGACTTATGCGGAATACTGGATAAAACAGTCAGTACAGCGGTATCTTGAAAAATGCGGCTCTACGGTGCGAATACCGAGCCACACAAGGCAGAAAATAGCATGTTACAAGAAAACCGTACAGGAGTTAGAACAGGAATTAGGCAGAATGCCGACAGACAATGAAATAGCTGATAAAATGCGTGTACCTGTAGGACTGCTGCCGGAATTGAGAATACAGATGCAAGGGGTAGCCAGTTTAGATACCCCTTTAGCAGACGATAACAGTTTGACACTTTCCGATACCATACAAGCCGATTTTAGCCTTGAAGATGAAACAATAGACAAAATGTATGCCGAACATTCTAAAAGCCAATTATGGGGCATTGTTGAGCGCTATACAAGCGATAGAGAGAATAGCATAATAAAAGAGATATTCATAAATAATCGGACAATGGCAGCAGTAGCCAGGGAGCAGGGCATAACTATAGAGCGAGTAAGACAGACAAAAGAAAAAGGACTGCGGCGGTTACGGACAGGCAAGGCAAAGCGTGAATTATTGGAAAAATTTGATATTGTGGAAGCTGGGGCATACAGAAACAGTATGAATAAATTCAATGAGCATGGGTTTACTTCTACGGTGGAGTATATCGCTTTACGCAGGGCAGAATTACAGGCAGAATATGAAAAGCATAAAAGACAGGTAGAAATTATGCTTGAGCAGAGAAAAAGAAAGTGTTTGTAAATGTTCAAAAATAGATAAAAATTTAGGCGCGTTACACACAAGTAGCACACAAATAGCCATTAAAATCCTATAAAATCAAGGCTGGCTGTTTTGATTGAGGAAGCAGCTAAGGCCGGGAAGTTCTAAATATATCCTGGAAATAAAAATGCCGAAAGGATGGAAAGTACCGCAATCTTGAGGGTTGCGGTACTTTTTTGAAAGAAATATAAAAAACAGGGATTTGTCCTGGAATGCCCTGAGATGTGGAAAAATTTATTCCATAGGTAACGGGTAGGTAACAAGTAGGTAACAAGGCGCAGGTAACAAAATGGAAGGAGAACGTAAGTTGAAAAAATTATTAATAAGAATTGCTACATTGTCCTGTATAATAGTAATTTGTTTCAGCAGTGTAGCAGGTTGTTCTAAGAAAAATGAGGAGGAATCAGAGAACATACTTTCAAATAAATATTATATGGGGGTCGTTGATTTTTCAGTGCAGGTAATAAAGTTTAATGATGACTATGTTGTTGAGTGGATAGATTGTGGATTTGGAAGAAGTGAAGATAAAAGAACGAAATATTATGGAACGTATGAAATTGATGGAAGAGGCTTAAAAATTACTTTATCAGGACAATCATCTGGAGATATTTCATCAGCTATTGGAATAACCGTAGAATCTGTTCTGCCAATGGAGGACTTCCTCCGATGGTTGTCTTTAATAGTTATAGTGTTGAGGAATTGCAGGAAACTACAGATATGGATGGGCTGCTTGCAGAGTTAAATTCCAATCAGCGAGATAGATGGCTGGAATGGGAGATACGCCCACAGGAAAGCCCATATCCGCAGTTGGTCAAAATGGTTCATTTGAGTCAGTGTTCCATTACAGTATCTCCAGATTCTTTTGTATATGATGGCATTGAAAAATATCCAGATGTGAAAGTTACTTATGGCGATAAAGAGCTTGTACAAAGTGGCATAAGGCGCAAAGCCCTTCAAAATCAATGCCACATCAAAGAGCAAGATGACTTTTACAAGTTCAAAGCCAAAGATTGCCGCAGTGGATAAGAATACAGGCAGGGTAACAATCAAAAACACTGGAGTTGCAGCCATAACCATCAAGGAAGGAAAGCATCTAAGAAAGTAACCGTCAGGGTAAGCCCCAGAAAGCCATCCGTAAAATCAGCTAACACAATGAAAGGCAAAAATTAACCGTGAGGTGGGCAAAGGATAAGATGGCGTCAGGGTATCAGGTTCAGGTAAGCACAGATAAGAAATTTAAGAAGAATGTGAAATCCAGGAGCCTGTCAAAGACCTCTTACACGTTCACAAAGCTGGAAACAGGCAAGAAGTGTTATGTAAGGATGCGCAGTTACAGGAAATCTGGCAAAGAAACCTTGTACAGCGCATGGAGCAAGGTAAAAGTGAGCGGCAGGATTAAGAAGTAAATCCCGATGTACCAGTTGGTAACTGTTGTTCCATCCCCTTTCTACGGGGTATCCTGATTTTTTGAAGGTGACCGTCCGGTTTGGAATGCTGGGCGGTTATTTTCGCCATATTTTTGGCGAAACGGTATCATTCCATTTCAGGCATGGCAGACTATGTACGTGCCTGGTTTGCAGAAATATATGGGGTATCTGGATTTTCAGGGAAAATCTTTGAGCATCCGCTTTTTGTATGCTATATTATAAACAGAACCGGAATTTGCATGGAAATGGGGTCAGGAGATGGCGGGGAATAAGCCAAAGCGAAAAATCCGTGACAGTGTGTTTACAAATTTATTTCAGGATAAAGAGTATCTGCTTCAGCTATATCAGGCACTTCACCCGGAGGATAAGGATACAACGGAAGGTGGGATAGCGGATGTTACTATAAAGCATGTGCTGGTTGACTCAGATTATAATGATTTGGGGTTTTCTGTAGGCAGACATTTAGTGGTATTGGTGGAAAGCCAGGCAATGTTCACATACAATATTATCATCCGTGCGCTGATGTATCTGGCACAGACTTACCATGAGTATTTTAGCCGCACGAAACAGAACCGGTATGGGAGTAAAAAATTAATAGCGCCGAAGCCGGAGCTATATATGATATTCACAGGTGAAAGAAAAAACATCCCAGACATAATAATATCCCTCAGGGAAGATTTTTTTGGCGGAGAGAAGATAGCTCTTGACGTGGAAGTGAAGGTCTTATACCAGGAAAATGAGAAAGATATTATAGGGCAGTATATTATTTTCTGCAAGGTATACAGCGAACAAAGAAAAATTCATGGCAATACAGAGCTGGCGGTGACGGGACCATCCGTATCTGCAAAGACAGGAATGTATTACGTGAGTATCTGATTAGCAAGGAACAGGAGGTTGTGGATATTATGATGACATTGTTTGATGATGAACAGATTATGGAAGCATATGAGCAGGATATTAGAAATAGTGAGGCAAGGGAAACAGCCGAAAGATTGATTAAAAAGGGTAAAATGTCCTTAGAAGAAATTGCTGATTGTGTTCCTGCATTATCTCTTGATGAATTAAGAGAGATAGAAGCAGCAGTGATGCAGTTGTCATAAGCAAACAGTTTTAGATTAGTAAAAAGGCGTATGGGGTATCAGACCATGCGCTTTTCTATATAAATATTCATGCATTTCTCCTGAAATTCCCCAAATAAAACTTGTACAGGCTCTGATTATTTGGTATAATATAATCTATGAGTTTGCGAAAAGCACAAATAAACGCGGAGGTGTTAGTATGAAAAAAAATGTTATCGTGGGACAGTCAGGCGGTCCTACTGCGGCTATTAATTCAAGTCTTGCAGGGGTATACAGAACAGCAAAGGATCGCGGAGCGAAGAAAGTATATGGAATGCTGCACGGAATTCAGGGGCTTCTTCAGGAACGTTATATAGATCTTTCCGAGCATATCACGAATGAGCTGGATGCGGAACTTTTGAAGCGCACACCGGCTGCATATCTGGGTTCCTGCCGTTATAAGCTGCCGGAAATCCATGAAGATATGGGTGTTTATGAGAAAATTTTTGAGATTTTAAATAAACTTGACATAGAGGCATTTATTTATATCGGCGGAAATGATTCCATGGATACCATTAAGAAATTGTCTGACTATGCCATTATCACCGGACAGACCGTGCGGTTTATCGGATGTCCCAAGACCATTGACAACGATCTGGCGCTGACAGACCATACGCCCGGTTACGGAAGTGCTGCCAAATATATCGGTACCTCGGTAAAAGAGATTATCTGCGACAGCTTCTGTCTGGAATACAACAAGGGACTGGTTACCATTATTGAGATTATGGGACGGAATGCCGGATGGCTGACAGGAGCGGCAGCTCTGGCAAAAGGAGAGGACAGTACCGGTCCGGATCTGATTTATCTTCCGGAACTGCAGTTTGATCTGGAGAAGTTTATTGCCAAAATCCGTAAGCTGCTGGAAAAGAAATCCTCTGTTGTAGTTGCAGTTTCCGAAGGAATCAAGGTTGCAGACGGGAAATATGTATGTGAGCTTGGGAACAGCGTTGATTTTGTGGATGCTTTCGGCCACAAACAGCTTTCCGGAACAGCAGCATACCTGGCAAATTTTGTGGCAGGCGAGATTGGCTGCAAGACCCGCGCCATCGAACTGAGTACTCTGCAGCGTTCCGCTTCCCATTCTGCTTCCCGTGTGGATATTCTGGAAGCATATCAGGTAGGCGGCGCCGCTGTAAAAGCAGCGGATGAGGGAGATACAGGCAAAATGGTAGTGCTGGAACGTATTTCAGATGATCCCTATCAGAGTACCACAGCCGTAAAAGATGTGCATAAGATTGCAAATGATGAGAAACTGGTGCCCAGAAACTGGGTGACAAAAGACGGCACTTATGTGACGGATGAATTTGTAACTTATGTAAAGCCGCTGATACAGGGCGACGTATCACCGGTTATGGTAGACGGAATACCGCGTCACCTGTATAAACCGGGATTTCAGGAACAGCTGTAAGGTGTGAGAATTTAACCCCCGAAGTATTTGCGGTACATTCGGGGGTTTTCTTTTATGATACAGGGAGAAAGAATATGTATAACAACACAGACCTGGATAAAATAAGTTTAGATATGGCACCGCCCGCAGAAGAACCGGACAGGCAGTACTATTTCATGGCAAAATGCCGCCGCAGTCTCCGGGAACTGGAGGAACAGGCAGGACGTTCCTTTACGTTTTTCGTTCAGACATTCGGCTGTCAGATGAATGCCAGGGATTCCGAAAAACTGGCAGGTATTCTGGAGTCTGTGGGGTATGAGCGAACAGACAGTGAGGAAGCGGATCTGGTGCTTTATAACACCTGTACGGTACGGGAAAATGCCAATAACAAGGTATGGGGACGTCTGGGCTATCTGAACGGTTCCCGCAAACACAATCCCCATAAAAAAATTGTTCTCTGCGGCTGTATGATGCAGGAGCCGGAAGTAATTGAAAAATTAAAAAAAAGTTATTCCTTTGTGAATCTGGTTTTTGGTACCCACAATATTTATAAATTTGCGGAATTGCTGGCTGCTTCCTTTGAGCAGCCGGGAATGCTGGTTGATATCTGGAAAGATACGGACAAAATTGTGGAAGATTTGCCGGCAGAGAGAAAATACTTTTTTAAATCAGGAATTAATATCATGTTCGGATGTAACAATTTCTGCAGCTATTGTATTGTGCCTTATGTCCGCGGCCGGGAACGGAGCCGAAAACCGGAAGATATTCTCCGGGAAATCGAGCAGCTTGCAGAAGACGGAGTGGTGGAAGTAATGCTGCTGGGACAGAATGTGAATTCTTATGGAAAGAACTTAAAGGAACCTGTAAGTTTTGCAGAATTATTAAAAAAAATAGAGAAAATCGAAAAAATTAAACGTATCCGGTTCATGACTTCCCACCCGAAAGACCTGTCGGATGAACTGATTGAAGTGATGGGGAACTCGAAAAAGATTTGCAGACACCTTCATCTTCCCCTCCAGTCCGGAAGCAGCCGGATTTTGAAGGAAATGAACCGCCATTATGATAAAGAGCAGTATCTTGCACTGGTGGAAAAACTTCGCAGGGCAGTGCCGGGGCTTGCCCTTACCACAGACATTATTGTGGGATTTCCGGGAGAGACGGAAGAAGATTTCCGGGAAACCATGGATGTGGTGCGTAAGGTGGGATATGAAAGTGCCTTTACCTTTATTTATTCCAGGCGGACCGGGACTCCGGCGGCGTCCATGGAACAGCAGGTACCGGAAGATGTGGTAAAGGACAGGTTTGACCGGCTGCTGAAAGAAGTGCAGGAAAATGCTGCCCGAAAGGCAGGGGCCCTTACCGGAGCCACAGAACCTGTTCTGGTAGAAGAGGTGAATGAGCAGGATAAAACCCTGGTAACCGGAAGGCTCAGCAATAATTTTGTGGTACATTTCCCTGGAACCAGTGAACTGGTTGGAAAAATCGTAAACGTGAAGTTAAAGGAATGTAAGGGATTTTATTTTTACGGTGAAATGGCGGAATCCTTTTTGGACCGTACAATCTGAATGAGGAGTAAACATCATGTATTCTTATCTGAAAGGTGAACTGGTTGAGATTCTGGATGATATGATTGTAGTGGAAGTGAATGATATCGGTTACGAGGTTCATATTCCTGCCAGTATGACAGACCATTTTACCGGAACCGGCCAGACAGTTAAAGTTTATACTTACCTTCATGTAAAAGAAGAAGTAATGGAGCTGTACGGGTTTCTCACCAGAGATGACCGGAACATTTTCCGGCTGCTGCTGGGAGTCAGCGGAATAGGCCCCAAAGGCGCACTGGCGGTGTTGTCGGTAATGACGCCGGACGATTTGCGTTTTGCGGTGCTGGGAGAGGATGCAAAAGCTATTGCAAAAGCTCCGGGAATCGGCAGCAAGACAGCGCAGAGAGTGATTCTTGAGTTAAAGGACAGGTTAAAGTTAGAAGATGTCCTGGAGCTGAAAACCGCCCATGTGGCAGCAGAACAGGCAGAATCCCTTTCCGGAATAAAGAGCGAAGCTGTTCAGGCACTGACTGCCCTGGGGTATTCCTCTTCAGAAGCCTTAAAGTCGGTAAACAGCGTGGAATTTACCCCGGATATTACCGTAGAAGAGGTGCTGAAGGCAGCTTTAAAGCAGATGGCATTGCTGTAGCAGTTTGCCGGGAAATTCTGCTGCATGGTGACAGTAACGATGGTACCATGCCTGATGAATGGACGACGGAACATAATGACAGTTAGATAAGAAAGGAATATCTTTCATGGAAAAACGTGTGATTTCCACTCAGATTCAGGAAGAAGACCTGAAAATAGAGACCAGTCTGCGGCCCCGGCGGCTGGAGGAATACATTGGACAGGAAAAAGCGAAGAAAACGCTGAAAATTTATATTGAAGCGGCCAGAGGACGGAAAGAGTCTCTGGACCATGTGCTCTTTTACGGGCCTCCCGGACTGGGCAAAACCACCCTGGCCGGAATTATTGCAAATGAGATGGGAGTACATATGAAAATCACCTCCGGACCGGCCATAGGAAAGCCCGGAGAAATGGCGGCCATTTTAAGCGGGCTGCAGGAAGGGGACATTCTGTTTGTGGATGAAATCCATCGCCTGAACCGTCAGGTGGAAGAAGTGCTTTATCCTGCCATGGAAGATTATGTAATTGATATTATGATTGGAAAAGGAGCCGGCGCCCGTTCCATCCGCCTGGATCTGCCCCACTTCACCCTGGTGGGCGCAACCACACGGGCGGGTCTCCTTTCCGCACCTCTGAGAGACCGTTTCGGCGTGATACATCATCTGGAATTTTATAATCCGGAGGAATTAAAGACGATTGTTCTGCATTCTGCCCGGAAGCTGGAAGTGGAAATTGACGAAGAAGGAGCGTTTGAGCTGGCAAGGCGCTCCAGAGGCACACCAAGACTGGCTAACCGCCTGCTGAAACGGGTGCGTGACTTTGCTCAGGTGAAATACGACGGGAAAATCACCAGGGAAGTGGCAGTATTTGCACTGGATTTACTGGAAGTGGATAAATTTGGTCTGGACCAGAACGACCGGAATATTTTAATGACCATGATAGAAAAATTTCAGGGAGGCCCGGTAGGGCTTGACACCCTGGCAGCAGCTCTGGGGGAAGATTCCGGAACCATCGAAGATGTATACGAACCTTATCTGGTGAAAAACGGCTTTATCAACCGTACGCCCAAAGGACGAATGGTGACGGATTTTGCCTACGGGCACTTTGGAATTGCAAAATAATGTTGTTTTTCTTTGGAAATCAGGTATAATGAAAAAGAACCGGGAAGATATTTGGGTTGTGAGGAAAGGATGAATGTATGTCAGCAAAAACAAGTGCCGATGTTTTAATTGGAGGAAAAATTTATACGTTAAGCGGTTACGAGAGCGAAGATTATTTGCAGAAAGTGGCAAATTATATTAATAATAAAATAAATGAATTTGACGAGATGGAACAGTTCCGGCGTTTTCCGGTGGAAACCAAATCCACACTGGTACAGCTGAATATTGCAGATGATTATTTCAAGGCCAGAGAACAGGCAGAGAAGCTGGACCGGGACGTAAGAGAGAAGGAAAAGGAACTGTATGAGTTAAAACATGAATTAATTTCTCTGAGAATTAAGGCAGAGAGCGGTGAAAAGGTAACTGCAGAACTGGAAAAGGAAAACCGGAGGCTCCTTTTGAACAAGGCAAAACTGGAATCCGCTCTGGAAGATGCCCTTCTTGGCAAAGTAAAGGGACAGGCTCCTCCGGAGCCGAAATCAGGCGCAGGAGAAAGTGAAAGGCAGAAGAAAGGAGCCGGCGAAGGAGATACGGCGGGACAGAAAAAATCATCTAACGGAGGAGACGCGGGCGGACAGAAAAAATCATTCAACGGAGGAGACGCGGGCGGACAGAAAAAAGTATCCGGCAGAGGAGACGCAGGCGGACAGAAAAAAATATCCGGCGGAGAGGACGCAGGCGGACAGAAGAAAGTGCCGGAACCCGTACATAAAGACAGAAAGAAGCCTCAGGGAGAGGAAAAACTGCCGGATGAACCAAAGGAGAAGGAAGAGAGAGAACATGGGAATTATTCCGGCTGAAAAAAGGTGGCTCAGGACAGATAAGGTCGTTTGAGTCACTTTTTATGCACAGGGGTGCGTAAGGAAATTATGGAGAAAAATATGATGAACAGAACCGGAAAAAAGACGGAACTTTTATCCCCGGCAGGTTCTTTTGATATATTAAAGGCAGTGGCCCTGGCAGGAGCAGATGCAGTATATGCGGCGGGGCAGCGGTTTGGAGCCAGAGCCTATGCGGATAATCTTACGGAAAAAGAACTGCTGGAAGGACTGGACTACCTTCACCTTAAGGGAAAACGCCTGTATCTTACGGTAAACACCCTGTTAAAGCACAGGGAACTGGAAAAACTGTACGAGTATCTCTGTCCCCTTTATGAAGCGGGCCTGGACGGAGTAATTGTACAGGATATGGGCGTACTGCATTTTGTACGGGAGCATTTTCCGGAACTTCCCATTCATGCCAGTACCCAGATGAACATTACGGGAGCTTACGGGGCGAAACTGCTGCTGGAAGCAGGATGCAGCCGGATTGTCACTGCCAGGGAACTGTCTCTGGAAGAAATTTCCAATATATATAAAACTACCGGAGCAGAGATTGAGAGCTTTGTCCATGGAGCTCTCTGTTACAGCTATTCCGGACAATGTCTGCTGAGCAGCATGATTGGCGGGAGAAGCGGGAACCGGGGCAGATGCGCCCAGCCCTGCCGCCTGCCCTGGGAACTCTGTAACAGCAGGGGAGAGTCCTTGTACGGAAGTCCCGGAGGAAATAAAAGAGAGTCTGCCAGAAAGCAGAAAGGGACTTACCTGCTCAGTCCCAGAGATTTATGCGCCATTGAACTGATTCCCAGGCTGATTCAGAGCGGAGTATATTCCTTTAAAATCGAAGGGCGGATGAAGCAGGCGGAGTATGCTGCAGGCGTTACTGCAATGTATCGGAAGTACATTGACCTTTATGAGGAACATCCGGAAGAACCATATAAAGTGTCCGGGGAGGACAAAACAATTTTGCGGAATCTCGGCAGCCGCTGCGGCTTTACGGACGGATATTATACCAGACATAACGGGAAAAGCATGATAACATTTTCAAAACCTTCCCATGAAAAGCATGAGATGCGGCTGCCGGAACCTGCGCAGCAGGAGTATAAAGAAAAAATAAAGGGAATCTTAAGAGTTTCAGCAGGAAATCCCCTTTATCTTGTGCTAGAATATAAAGATATACGGACAGAAGTGACGGGGGAACAGGTGCAGCCAGCCCAAAACCAGCCCCTGACTCAGGAAACGGTGCTGGATAAAATGAAAAGGACCGGAAATACACCTTTTGTATTTGAAGAACTTCAGGTGGAGCTGGAAGGACAGGCTTTTGTTTCCGCAGGCGCTTTTAACCGGATTCGCCGGGAAGGGCTGTCAAAACTTCAGGAAGAAATTCTGAGAAAATACCGAAGGACTGTCCGGAAACCGGAACAGGCAGAACCTGCGGCTTCCCGGAAAATCACATCGGAACAGACAGAGGTATCTTCTTCTGTACCGGGATTATTGGAGAAGGCGCAGCATCAGATTCCGGAAATCCGCGTACTGACAGAAACACCGGAACAGTTTCAGACTGCACTGGAACAGCCGGAAGTATCCCGGATTTATCCGGATTTTGTAACAGGTTCCGGGAATCAGTTTGCAGAGCAGATGTCCGTTTTGTCGGGACAGGCCCATGAAGCAGGAAAAGAATGCTGGCCTGCGCTGCCTTATATTTTCCGTATGGAAACGGCCCGGCAGTTTGAAAGATGCTGGCCGGAGATTGAAACAGCAGGCCCGGACGGGTATCTGGTAAGAAATTATGAGGAGATTCAATTTCTGAAAGAGCGAGGCGTGAGTCCGGAACGAATGCAGGGAGATTACAGCCTGTATGTATTTTCCGGAGAAGCCTTACAGGAATTTTCTGAACTTCATCTGTCTCAGTTTACCCTTCCGGCAGAACTGAATGTTCAGGAGTTAAAGGAGCATGACTGCAGAACAGGGGAGATGATTCTCTATGGGTATCAGCCTCTGATGGTGAGCAGCCAGTGTGTACATAAGAATACGGCCGGATGCAGCCGGAAAGAAACCCTCTCTTATCTGAAAGACCGGTATGGAAAGCTGTTTCCGGTGAAAAACCGCTGCCAGGACTGTTACAACGTGATTTACAACATCAGTCCGCTGGCCCTGTTCCATCATATGGGGGAAATATCTTCCCTGCGGCCGGCAGGACTCCGGCTTTCCTTTACCATGGAGAACCGGAAAGAGACGGAAGATATTTTTGTTCTCCTGCGGCAGGCATGTTCCGGAAATTCAGGCAGGCAGCTTTGTCCGGAAAATTATACAAACGGTCATTTTAAGCGAGGAGTCGAATAGTTTATGGTGCATTTAATTACGGAATTATCCAGGTATACCATGATCATATTGTTTGCGCTGTACACCTGGCAGTGTTTTTCCGCGTTAAAGCGGAATGTGGATGCGGAGGAGCAGAGCTGGAAGTTCCGCAAACAGGTTGTTTACATGTATCTGTTTCATCTGAATGCCTATGCGGTTCTGTTTTTGTCCACAGAAAACCGGGATTTGCTGAAATTCTATCTGGAACAGGTGGTATTTTTTGCAGCGGTGCAGATTTGCTATGGTATTTTTTATAAACGGGTTTCCAGACTTGTGGTCAATAACATGTGTATGCTGATGTGCATTGGATTTGTAATTCTGACCCGGCTGTCTTATAAGCACGCGGTCAAGCAGTTTACCATCGCTGTGATTTCCATGGCTGTTACCATGCTGATTCCATATTTTATCAGCCGCTGGAAATTTGTCCGAAGCCTGACCTGGATGTATGCTTTGGCAGGTATTACCATGCTGGGCGTGGTGGCCGTACTGGGAGCGGTTTCCAAAGGGGCAAAACTGTCGTTCTCTGTGGCGGGCATTACGGTACAGCCCTCAGAATTTATTAAAATTATATTTGTTTTTTTTGTAGCGTCCATGTTCTATGAGTCTACGGAGTTCTCGCAGGTGGTAAAGGCCACGGTGGTGGCGGCGCTGCATGTGGTGATTCTGGTTCTGTCCAGAGATTTGGGAGCCGGACTGATTTTCTTTATTGCCTATATGGTCATGCTGTATGTGGCCACCAGGAAGCTGTATTATTTTGCCGGCGGGCTGGTCTGCGGTGCGGCGGCTTCTGTGGCGGCTTACTTCCTCTTTAATCATGTGAGGGTCCGGGTGGTGGCCTGGCAGGATCCCCTGGCGGTCTTTGAGAGAGAAGGGAATCAGATATCCAATTCCCTGTTTGCCATCGGAACAGGGGGATGGTTTGGCATGGGACTGAACCAGGGAATGCCTTACAAAATACCGGAAGTAAAACAGGATTTTATTTTTTCGGCTATTGCGGAAGAACTGGGAGGAATTTTTGCCATCTGCCTGATTCTGGTCTGCGTGAGCTGCTTTCTGATGTTTTTGAATATTGCCATGCAGATAAAAGATTTCTTCTATAAACTGGTGGCGCTGGGACTGGGAACTATTTACGGGTTTCAGATTTTCCTTTCCATAGGCGGGGATATCAAATTTATTCCATCTACCGGAGTGACTCTTCCGCTGGTCAGTTATGGAGGCAGTTCCCTGCTTAGTACGCTGATGATTTTTGCCATTATCCAGGGACTGTATCTCATGCGGGAACGAGACCAGGCGGAAGGAGAGATTTCCCAGGAGACACCAGGCCGGAAGCCGGGAAAGAAGGAGCGTCAGCCCGGCCAGG
>CATLIX010000072.1 GCA_949959185.1 uncultured Eubacterium sp.
CAGCAAAGGCTTCCATTCTCTTTTAAGTCTCGCTTCCATGGTGCTGAAATGCATTTCTCACCTTTTGTATGAGAAAACATTTGCATTCAAATTTTTCAAATTGCACATAAAATTGGTACAATTATTGAGTTTTGCAATTACCTGTAAACATATTATAGAACAGGAGAAAAAAGAAAGGTATTGCCAGGTGTGGCATAATTTGTCTTATATTGGTATCAGCATTTTCACCAAAGCCGAATCATGTGAAGATCAGGGTGTCAAAAAGGTGCACTGCACCCGCTCTATACCATATATTGACGTGCAAATTCATTTGCAATAGCAATATATGGTATGAGCGTAGCACCAAAGGTGCTTTTGACACCCTGATTTTCTTAAGAGAACAAAGTGGACAGATCCGCTTCAGCTCCCTGAATCCCTCAATCATGAGGGACCTGGACGATTTGCTGCGCCATTTGCGGTGTGTCAGAGCATACGCAGTATGTTGAACGTATCGCGTTTAAGCACAATTGCGAAGCAATATTTTCCTCCTGTACGAGTGCGCATATTATTTTTATCTTACAGGAAGGTGCTTTCGCACGTTAGCGTGACAAAATATTTCCTGTAAGATAAAAAACAGGGAAATTCCATATCATCTGCCGCTTGATTTTTCCACTCCGGAATTTTATAATATAACAAAGTAACAGTTCACAATGGGCCGGAATTTTCGCAGGAAGGGAGCATATACGATGAGCGCTTTACCAGCAGAAGATATGAGTAACACATACCTGGAACATTCCATGGTAATTCACAACTTCGTTATAAAAATCGGAAACCAGATAAAAGACAGCCTGTGCCGGGTATTCGGCAACAGTGTTCAGTATCAGTGGCGTGAAAATGATGATAAGATCATCATACCTGACGTCTCCATCATCTGTAATATGAGAGACCGGAAAAATATATCTTTCACAGGCATTCCCCGCTTTGTCATGGAAGTTCTTTCTGATTCCACGGAACCATACGACAGAACTGAAAAAATGGAAATTTACTGCAAAGCAGGAGTATCCGAATACTGGATTACGGACTGGCGTAAAAAACAGGTTGAAATTTATATGTTTGACTGGAAAGAAGACGGTTCCTCTTATCCTTATCTTTATAAAACTGTCACGGAAGCAAATAAAGAAGAACTGCAGCTTGTGATGTTTCCTGATTTTAAAATCACTTTCGATGAACTCTTTGATATTGGATAACCAGGATTTTTAAAGGACAGCTTTTTCCACCGAAAAGCTGTCCTTTTTTGTCTTACAGGAAATACCGTGTTACTGTGAAGTGCCAAAGTATATGGATTTCATAACTCTGCACCTCTGTCTTATGCCGGTACAGGTTCGGTTTCCCTACCCCTCCCATTCTCTGGTAATGTCCTTCAGCCAGCGGAAGCTCTTATAATGGCGGTACACCACAGGAATTTTCCAGAATTCATCCAGACAGAGGATAAAATACACCGCCATGGGCGGCAGTTTCAGCACAAAAGCCGAAATAAATCCCAATGGCACGCTGATAAACCACATCACAATGATATCGCATATCATGCCGAACCGGGAATCGCCTCCCGCCCGGAAAATACCTGCAATCAGCAGGGTATTCATAGCCTGTCCCACCACATAATAAGCACTGATCAAAAGCATGAAATCCAGATATCCGCCGGCCCGCTCCGTCAGAGAGAAGAACATAAACACCAGAGGGCGAATCAGCAGCAACACAATCCCGGTCAGTATGCCCACTGCCAGAGTCACAAGACAGGAGCGTCTGGCATCCCGTTTCACTACTTCCAGTTTTCCCTCTCCAATCTCGATTCCCAGAAGCACAGAGGCCCCGGCTCCCAGAGCAAAACACAGAATGGTACAGAGATTACGTACGGTGGAAGCCACAGAGCTGGCCGCCACCACATCCGCGTTCATATGGCCCATAATGGCTGAATACAGGGAAAAAGCCACGGTCCAGGCGCAGTCATTAATCAGGGCCGGAACAGCGTATTTGAAAAAGTCCTGAAGCAGCAGTTTATGGCGGCCAAACATAATTTTAAGGTCTATCCGAAATACTTTTCCCCGTACAGCATCCGCAAGACACAGCAATAGTTCCGCAATCCGGGCCGTCACCGTTCCGATGGCAACCCCCATCACGCCCAGCTTCGGCGCGCCGCCGATTCCGAAGATAAATACCGCATTCAGCACAATATTCATAAGCAGCGCCGTAGTGCTGATAACAGTGCTTAAAGGGGCCCGCTCCATACTGCGCAGAGCGCACAGGTACACCTGGGAAAAACTCATGCAGATATAGGAAACGCCGATAATCCTCAGATACCCGGCTCCAATGGAAATCAGCACTTCATCGTTGGTATAAATCCGCATAAGAGCTGCAGGAACAGTCAATGCTCCCACTGCCAGAACAGTTGTAATCACAAAAGCAATTTTTATGGCAATTCCCATGACCGCCTGTATGGAGTTGGTATCCTTCTTCCCCCAGTACTGGGACGCCAGCATGGTAACGCCGGAAGAAATTCCGAAAAAAACGCCGGACAGAAGAAACTGGAACTGATTGGCCAGGGATACCGCCGACAGCTCAGTCTGGCCCACATAGCCCAGCATAAATACGTCTGCGGAGTTGACCGCATTGGTAATAAAGTTCTGAATGGTAATCGGTATCACCAGCGACGCCAGTGCATGATAAAAACGCCTGCTCTCTGCTTTCATGTTTCCTCCTATACGTTAAACCGGAACAGGATCACATCACCGTCTTTCACCACATACTCCTTGCCTTCCAGACCTACCAGACCTTTCTCCTTTGCCGCCGCAAGAGAACCGCAGTCCAGCAAATCCTGGTAATTTACCACTTCGGCCCGGATAAATCCACGCTCAAAATCAGAATGGATTTTCCCGGCAGCCTGAGGCGCCTTCGTACCCTTTTTGATGGTCCATGCCCGTGTTTCGTCTTCACCTGATGTTAAGTAACTGATGAGCCCCAGAAGGCTGTAACTTGCTTTAATCAGCTTCTCCAGACCGGATTCCGCAAGGCCCAGCTCCTCCAGGAACATGGCCTTTTCCTCCTCGTCCAGCTCTGCAATTTCCTGCTCAATCTGAGCGCAGATAACAAACACTTCACAGTGCTCTTCTTCTGCATTTTTCCGTACTTCCTGTACGAATCCATTGCCTGCTCCGTCGTCAGATAAATCATCCTCCGCCACATTTGCCGCATAAATCACGGGTTTTGCAGTGAGCAGGTTATATTCTCTGAACCAGCCTTCCTCATCTTCGTCTTCCGGTTCAAAGGTTTTGGCCAGCTTTCCATCTTCCAGATGGGCCTTTACCCGCTCCAGCAGATTCAGCTCTTTTGCCAGGGTCTTATCCATCCGGGCGCCTTTGCCTGTTTTTGCAATCCTCCGCTCCAGAATCTCAATATCAGAAAAAATCAGTTCCAGGTTGATGGTTTCAATGTCCCGTACCGGATTGATGCTTCCATCCACATGGACAATATTGCTGTCCTCAAAGCAGCGCACCACATGGACAATGGCGTCCACCTCACGGATATTGGACAAAAACTGATTGCCCAGACCCTCTCCTTTGCTGGCTCCTTTCACCAGTCCGGCAATATCCACAAATTCGATGACTGCCGGCGTCACCTTTCTGGATTTGTACAAATCTCCCAGCTTCTTTAACCGTTCATCGGGCACAGTCACAACTCCCACATTGGGGTCTATGGTGCAAAAAGGGTAATTTGCAGATTCCGCTCCCGCTTTTGTCAGTGAATTAAATAACGTACTTTTTCCTACATTTGGCAAACCTACGATTCCAAGTTTCATTTTTCTGTATACCTCCTTGAAAATGCCTTAAAACAGGAACTTTTCGTAATTTCTATATATTACCACATAAGGCTTTATATTTCCACAAAAATCTAAATTTCTGTCTGGTTTTCCGTAACAGTTCAGGCAGGCTGTTCTGTTACGGTTTTCTGTCATTTCTGCAAAAAGAAACAGGATGTTTCCATCCTGTTTCAGACGAATCCTACTGCTCTGTTTTTTCAATTGTTATTCTTTGATTCTGTCAAGTTCTGTCAAATTAATACCAAAGGCTGTAAGTATCACTTTTAATTCAATGTATCTTTCTTTCATCTCTGCATATGCCGGAGAATCTTTTTCAGATAAACTCATATAACGCTGCAATCGGGAAAATTCTTCTATATTTTTTTGAAGCATCTCTTTTTCAGTCATATAATCACCTGCTTTCTGTGTGCTGTTTATATGGTAATCTGATTATACCAGATATACAGTTACAGTGCAAAGCCTTTATCCAATAATCCATGACTGACTCAGTCCCTGGATTCCACCACCAGCAGTACACCGTCCTGAAAGGATATTTCCGCCTGTTCTGCCGTAATCTCGTTGCTGACTCCCAGGGAATGATAACATTCCATTGTATAACCGTTCAGAGGATATTTGAATCCTGTCAGCGTAAGGCCTGTCACCTGAGGAGTAAAAGGCAGAAGGGACACATAATTCCCGTACTGTTCTTCTTTTTTCAGCACCAGTCCCTGGTTTATCATGCGGATACGATTGTATTTATCCAGCAGCAAACAGGACACCCCCTGCTCCATGGACATTCCCAGCAGATGGATATTCCCCATCATATGGTCCACACGGGTTCCGGTAGCCCCCAGAATATGTATGGTATCACATCCCTGGCTGATGGCGGTCCGGATGGCAATTTCCGTGTCCGTCTCATCCTTTTCCGGCTGAAACTGCAGTATGACAGGTTTTTTCTGCCTCTGTTCCGGCTGTTTTTCGAAATCTGCAGATTCTGTGCTCTGTAATTGTAATTTCTGGAAACTTTCGGAAGCATCTGTCTCTGTCCGATTCCGGAAGCTCTCAAGTATTTCCGGTTTTACCGAATCAAAATCACCTACGATATAATGGGGCATCCGGTTCTGCCTGTAAAAAAATCCCATGCCGGAATCCACAGCAATGGTCATATCAAAGGAATGCTGCCGCATATGGGAAACGGCAAATTCTTCATCCAGATGCCCGCCGCTGACAATCAGTGCTTCCATCTCTCACTCTCCCATCTGTTTCAGAAATTTTCTCACGTTCTCGGAAATATCTCCCTGAAAGACCGCATTCCCGGATACCACGATATTGGCGCCGGCTTCCAGCACCTTTCCCACATTGGACAAAGTAATGCCTCCGTCTACCTCAATATCCGTATCCAGCCCTCTGTCGTCCAGAATATGACGCAGATTCCGAACTTTATCGAGAACATAAGGAATGAATTTCTGTCCTCCAAATCCCGGATTTACCGCCATAAGCACCACCATATCCAGTCCGGGCAGCACATATTCCAGAACACTCAAATCCGTGGCCGGATTCAGAGCCACAGAAGTCTTCACCCCCTGCTCCCGGACTCTCTCCAGCGTCCGGTCCAGGTGCCGACATGCCTCTGCGTGAACCGTGATAATATCGGCCCCGCAGTCTGCAAATTCATGAACATAACGTATGGGTTCTTCCACCATCAGATGAACGTCAAAAATCTGCCCGCTACAGGGACGGACAGACCGGATAACCGGTATTCCACATGAAATATTCGGTACAAAGTTTCCATCCATCACATCAATGTGAAGATATCCGGCCCCTGCCTCCTCAAGTTCTTTCACCTGCTGACCCAGACGGGAAAAATCCGCTGACAGTATAGACGGCGCTAAACAGTTCATACATTTTCTCCTTCGATTTCTAATATTTCTTTCTGTTTTTCAGTTCTTCGTAAAATATCGCATAATTTTCGTAACGGGAAGGACTGATTTTCCCCTCCGCAAGAGCCTGTTTCACTCCGCAGTCCGGCTCCTGCATATGATTGCAGCCCTGGAACCTGCAAAAAAGCTCATATTTCTCAAATTCCCGGAAATACCCTTTCAGTTCCTGTGCTTCTGTTCCGGTCAGATACAGGGAACTGAACCCAGGAGTATCCATAATATATGTGTGCTCCCGGACATGTATCAGCTGAGAATGACGGGTGGTATGCCGACCCCGTTCAATTTTCTCGCTGATGGCCCCCGTCTCCATGGCTGCCTTTGGCTGAAGCAGATTGATCAGAGATGATTTGCCCACGCCGGAAGGCCCTGCCACCGTGGTAGTCTTCTGCTCCAGTACCTGAAAAAGCGGTTCCAGCCCCTGCTTCCTGGCAGCGCTGGCAAACAGGACACGATAACCGCAGCATTCATACATCTGCCGGAGTCTCTGAATCTCTCCTTCTTCTGCCAGATCCTGTTTGTTAAAACAGATTACCGTTTCCAGCTGCTGCTGTTCCATCATAATCAGAAACCGGTCCAGCAGGTTGAAATTCGGTCTGGGCTTATCCACTGCAAAAATCACCAGCGCCTGGTCCACATTGGCTACTGCCGGACGAATCAGCGCATTCTTACGGGGCAGAATCCCCTTAATATTTCCGGTCTGCTCCTGCCGGCTGATGATATCAATTTCCACATCGTCCCCCGGCAGAGGCTTTATTTTCTCTTTTCTGAAAATTCCTTTTGCCTTACACTCAAAGATTCCGGCTTCCATTACGTGTACATAGTAGAAGCCGGCAATCCCTTTTATAATTTTTCCCTGCATATTCCACTTCCCGCATTAATTCTGTGTAAATGCAATGCCTTCTTTCGTGGTCTGGTCTTCTTCGGTAATTTCCGCATCGTCTTCATCCAGATACGTCCATTTCCAGTCAATAACAAAATATCCCTGACTGCAGTTCTCAATATTGGACGCATTTACCGTATAGGGGAAAGATGTGGCTTTCCAGCTGTCGATTACGTCATCCCCCTCTGATTTGTACAGAGTAATTCTGGCTTCCACACGGGTTGCATTATCCGGAATGAAATTCGGCAGTTCGATGGAATAATTATTCAGTGAATAATATGTGGTGGTTATCTTCCTGCCCAGGCTGATAACCAGCGTAATCTGGGTACCCTTTTCCACTGTTTTGCCCGGTGTAAGACTCTGGCTGATTACATTGCCTTCGGGGATATCGTCTGCATAATCAGAAGAAGTGCTGACCACTTCAATCCCCGCCGCCGCCAGTTCTTCCCTGGCTTCTGCCTCCGGTTTGTTCCGCACATCCGGCACCTGGAAGGTCTCCCGGCCTTTGCTGAGCATTACCGTAACCGTATCTCCCTTCTTTGCCCTGGCTCCGGCGTCCGGGCTCTGGGAAATAACCTGGTCGTTGGGAATGGAATCGTCAAACTGGTAATCAAATACAGGCACCAGACCTGCATTCCGCAACGTGGACTCTGCTTCGCTTTTGGGTTTCCCTTTCACATCCGGCACATCAAATTCTCCCACACCGCTGCTGATAATGACCTGTATGGTGGTATTCTTATCCACCATAGTGCCCGCTTCCTCGCTCTGGGATATAATCTGGCCTTCCGGATATTCCTCAGAGGACTCCTCGCCGCCTCTTTTAATGCCGAGATGTATTGTATTCAGGGCATCCTGCGCCTCATCGTAAGTGTAACCTTTCAGGTCAATCATTTCCACTTTTTCAGATTCTTCTTCCTGTTGGACCTGATCCTCTTCCGGCTTCTTCTCTTCTTTCTTTTTGTCGCCGAATTTAAACAGCCCCAGGAAACTGCCGCCGATATACACAATAATCACCACAATAATAATGGCCGCCACAATTCCCATAATGGTCACTGCTTTCTCCATTTTGGGATTCAGAAATCCCTCGTCATCCTCGTCCTCTTCCGGCTCGTCTTCTTCCTCTTCTTTCTCTTCCTGGTAATAAATACTTCTGGTCTGCTCTTTGATACTCTCCACCTCGTCGGGCTTCATAACTCTTGTCTTATCCTGCTGCCCCAGAGGCACCATCACTACAAAATCCTCATCCGGACTGATCAGGGCCTTTTTTAAATCCATCAGCAAATCACTGATACTGTTGTAACGCCTGTCAGGGCTTTTCTGCGTACACTTTAAAATAATTTTCTCAATGCTCACAGGCAGACCTGGCGCATAGGCGCTGGGCACCACCATTTCTTCCTGCAAATGCTGAATAGCCACCGCCACGGTGGATTCCCCGTCAAAAGGCACCCGCCCGGTTACCATCTCGTACATAACAATTCCCAGCGAATAGATGTCTGTTTTCTCATCTACAAATCCGTTTCTGGCCTGTTCCGGAGAAGCATAATGGACGGAACCCATCACGTCAGAATTGATGGTATTGGTATTTGCCACCCTTGCAATACCGAAATCCGTCACTTTGACCTTGCCCTCTGTGGAAATAATAATATTCTGTGGCTTAATATCCCGGTGAATAATATGTTTGTTATGGGCCGCTTCGATGCCCCGGCCCACCTGAATGGCAATGCTGACAGCTTCTTTAAAAGAAAGCTGCCCTTTCTTCTCAATGTAGGTTTTCAGGGTAATTCCTTCCACATATTCCATAACAATATAGTGGATGGAATTCTCACTTCCCACATCATAAATATTCACAATATTGGGATGTTCCAGTACCGCCGCGGACTGAGCCTCCGTCCGGAACTTCGTGACAAAATTCACGTCTTCGGAAAATTCCGGTTTCAGCACCTTAATGCCCACAAAACGGCCAAGGGTATGGTCTTTCGCTTTGTAGACGTCCGCCATTCCTCCCGACCCTGCTTTTCCCACTATTTCATATCTGTCTCCCAGATAGATTCCCTCTCTTAACATATTTTCACCTCACCTGAAAATGGTTCTGTCAAAATCACTGTAATATTATCATTTCCGCCATATTCATTGGCCGTATCTATCAGCTCCTGCATGGCTGCCCCAATGTCCTGATTTTCATTTATAATTTCAAAAATTTCCTCATCTTCCAGCATATCCGTCAATCCGTCGGAACACATCAGAATCCTGTCCCCGTCTTTTAACTCCACCTCAAAAAAATCCACCTCAACCTCCCGGCCTCCGCCGACAGCTCTGGTGATAATATTCCGGTCCGGATGGATTCTGGCCACTTCCGGAGAAATTTCCCCTCTGCGCACCATCTCCTGCACGTAGGAATGATCCTTTGTAATCTGTTCCATATCCGCTCCAAGCACATACAGGCGGCTGTCGCCCACATTGGCCACGCACAGTTCCCTGTCCTGCACCGTGGCCACCACCACGGTGGTTCCCATACCCTCCAGATCTATATCTGTCCGGGCTTTTTCCATAACTGCCTGATTTGCCTCTGCAATTGCTCTCCGAATCACAACTGCGGGAGAATGCTCGCTGCTGTTTCTCACAGCGTTTACAATTACTTCCACGGTATATCTGGACGCATAATCTCCCGCATTATGGCCGCCCATACCATCTGCCAGAATAAACAGATTCGGCAGATTCCCAACCGGTGTTTCCGAGATATACATATAATCCTGATTCATATCACGTCTTCTTCCTGTATCTGTTCCGGAAAAAGTCCTCATGCCTCTCCCTGCCTTTCTGAAAATCCTTTTCTCAACTGTCCACAGGCCCCGTCAATATCCCGGCCCATTTCCCTTCTTATAGTAACATTTATTCCATATTTTTCAAGTTTATTTTTGAAATTCAGGACCATCCGGGGTTCCGGCTGCCGGTAATTCCGCTCTTTGATCGGATTCACCGGAATCAGATTGACATGGCAGTTTACGTCTGCAATCAGTTCCGCCAGCCGGGCCGCATCCTCATCACTGTCATTTACACCGGCCACCAGACTGTACTCAAAGGTAATTCTCCGCCCTGTCTTCCGGAAATAATCCCTGCACGCTTCCACCACCTGATGAATCTCATAAGCCCCGGCAACGGGCATCAGATTCAGGCGCTGTTCCTGAGAAGACGCGTGAAGGGAAAGAGCCAGGGTAATCTGCAGTTTTTCTTCTGCCAGCCGGGCAATATTCGGCACAATTCCGCAGGTGGACACAGTAATATTGCGCTGACTGATGTGAAGTCCGTTCTCATCGCTCAGCAGCCGGATAAATTTCAGAAGATTCTCATAATTATCCAGAGGCTCTCCCGTTCCCATCACTACCACATGAGATACCCGCCGACCTGCAGCCTGCTGAATCCGGTACACCTGTTCCAGCATTTCCGAAGGGGTCAGGTTACGCACCAGCCCGTCCAGAGTGGAAGCGCAGAATCTGCAGCCCATGCGGCAGCCCGCCTGAGAGGAGATACATACGCTGTTGCCGTGGCGGTAACGCATAAGAACGCTCTCCACCATATTTCCATCCGGCAATGCAAACAGATATTTCTCCGTACCGTCCAGTTTCGAGCGCTGCACGGTCACCTGTTTTAAGGTCACAAGCTGACATGTATTGCTTAATTCGTCTTTTAATTTTTTTGAAATATTTGTCATTTCCTCAAAAGAAGCCGCCTGCTTCTCATGTATCCAGGAATAAATCTGTTTCGCCCGGAAGGGTTTTTCTCCCAGTGATACCAGATATTCTTCCAGTTCTTTCTGATTCCATGACCTGATATCTTTCTTTTCCATAAATTACATTCCTGTTCCGGCCTGTATATCTTTCTGCCGAAACTTTTATCTGTTTTCCTTTTTTCTGAATCTGGCCAGGAAAAAACCGTCGTTTCTTCCTTTCTGAGGCAATATCTGCTGCTGCTTTTCCAGAGAAAATTCCGGAAATTCTGCCAGAAACCATGCGGTATTCTCCTCATTTTCACCGGGATTAATGGTGCAGGTACTGTACAGAAGGATTCCGCCAGGCTTTACATACTGCCGCACCACTTTAAGGATTTCCCGCTGCAGCGCAGCCAGCTTCCGGCATTCTTCTGCTGTAATCCGGTATCTGATATCTGCCTTCCTGCCCAGCACGCCCAGCCCGGAACAGGGCAGATCCGCCATGACAATATCGGCTTTTTCCACTTTATCCGAATCGAAAATACGGGCGTCTGCCTGCACCGCTTCCACATTGGCAAGACGGCTGCGTCTGATATTTTCCTGTATCAGGGACACCTTGTACTCTGTCAGATCCCTGGCCTCCACCCATCCGGTTCCTTCCATCAGTTCCGCCGCATGGATACTTTTTCCGCCGGGGGCCGCGCATACATCCAGCACATAAGAACCCTTTTCCGGCGCTGCCCACAAAGCTGCCTGCATGGAACTTATATCCTGCACCTGAAATTTTCCCTCTTCAAAGGCGGGAATCCTTTCCATGGAATCATACCTGTCAAGAAACAGCACATTCGGCTGCTCTCTGTCTTCTCTGACGCGGATTCCTTCTGCCTCCAGTTCCTTTACCAGCGCTTCTTTTGTGGTCCGGCATGGATTAATCCGAACCGCAGCAGGCATTTCCCCGGAAAACGCTTCCAGAAATCCTTCTATTTCCTCCAGGGAATAAGAATTCTGCCACATTTCCAGCAGCCACCGGGGCATGGAATAAGCAACGGACAGGTAATCCAGCGGGTCTTTTTCCCAATCCGGCAGTGAGACTGTTTCCAGATTCCGGCTGATGCTGCGCAGCACGCCGTTCACAAATCCTTTCAGATTGCGGAAACCTCTTTTGCCGGCCAGCTTCACCGCCTCATTGCAGGTGGCAGCAGGAGGGACCGCATCCATAAATTTCAGCTCATAGACACTGCTCCGTAAGATACATCGGATCACCGGCTTTATTTTATTTACTTTCACACTGGAAAACTGACTGATAATATAGTCCAGAAGTATCAGGTTCTCCAGGGTCCCTTCACAGACACGTTTGATAAAACTCCGCTCCTGTTTCTCCAGATAATGGTATTTATCCAGAGTATCCCGGATAATCAGATGGCTGTAGGCCCCGTCTCTGGTGACTGCCAGTAAAATATCCAGTATCAGTTCCCTGCTGTTTACGGTACTGCTCATATTTTCCTCCTGCACTGAATTCCTTCTCCGAAAAAACAGCTTTTGCTTCCTTTAATCATTCCTTCTGGAGGCAATCAGCACCAGACGCAGTAACTGCAGGATGGCAGCGGCCGCTCCCGCCACATACGTCAGCGCCGCAGCGCTCAGAACCTTACGGGTACCCCGCAGCTCTTCTTCTCCCAGGATTCCTGTTTCTCCCAGAATCCGAACTGCTCTTCTGGAGGCGTTAAATTCCACCGGAAGGGTAACAAGCTGAAACAGAACTGCCAGTGAAAAGCACAGAATTCCAATCTTAATCAGCAGAGTTCCCGTATTGCTGGTAATAAACAATCCGATAATAATCAGGGGCCATGCGGCAAAAGAACCGAAATTTGCCAGAGGCACAATGGCGCCCCGGACCGTCAGCGGTGCATAGGACTGCTGATGCTGAATGGCATGGCCGCATTCATGGGCCGCCACTCCCACCGCTGCCACGGAAGCAGACCCGTAGGTACTGTCCGAAAGGCTTAAGGTCTTGTTCCTGGGGTCATAATGGTCGTTCAGATTCCCGGAAATATGCTGGACAATCACATCATGAATGCCCGCCGCATGTAAAATACGCTCCGCCGCCTGGGCGCCTGTCATGCCCGACATACTCCTGACTTTATCGTATTTGTTAAACGTTGTTTTCACTCTCGCAGAAGCAATCAGGCAGATAACTGCACCGATTACCACTAAAATGTAGGTTGGGTCAAAATAATATCCATAATATGGCATATACAACACTCCTTTCCTCTTTCAGGCAATTGCGAAACTATCTGATTCCGGTAAGCCTCCGACTGCAGATAACCATGTTCAGCAAAGGCTTCCATGGTTATCTGAGTCTTACCTCCATGGTGCTGAAATGCATTTCTCACCTTTTGCATGAAAAATATTTATATTCAAATCTTCTGAATTGTACATGAAATCAGTACAATTACAGAGTTTCGCAATTACCTGGTCTAAGACTTCTTCCTGCTATCTGCCCAGGGATTTTCCCGGCTCCAGGGGGAATCCCCGGAGAAATGCAGCGGCTTCCATCCGCTTTTTTCCTTCTAACTGGACTTCCTCCAATGCCAGGATTCCCTGTCCTGTCTGAACATAAATTGCCCTGTCTGTCACTGCCGCGACAGTTCCGGGCTCCTGAACGGCAGTTCCGGCCGGTTCCTCTGTCATGGAAGTTTCTGCCGGTTCCGCAAGCCGGGATTTCCAGATTTTCAGCGTTTTTCCATCCAGCCTGGTCCAGGTGCCGGGCCAGGGATTCAGTCCCCGGACCAGCCGCTCCAGCTCACAGGCCGGTTTCGTCCAGTCCATATCCCCCAACTGTTTGGTAATCATGGAAGTATGGGTGGCTTTCTGGTGATTCTGAGGGGTATACTCTGCCGTTCCCTGCTCTATGGCTTCCAGCGTCCTGACGCACAGCCTGGCGCCTGTCTCTGCCAGGCGATCAAACAGGCTTCCGCCTGTCTCATCCTCCCGGAGAGCCACTTCTTCTTTCAGAATCATATCTCCGGTATCCACCCCCGTATCCATGCGCATGGTGGTCACACCGGTGACTTTTTCCCCGTTGATAACCGCCCACTGGATGGGGGCCGCTCCCCGGTATTGGGGCAACAGAGAGGCATGGACATTGATGCAGCCATACCTGGGCATTTCCAGAATTTCTGCAGGCAGGATCTGGCCAAAGGCTACCACTACCATAATATCTGCATTTTTTTCTCTCAGATACTCCACACATTCCGGCTCCCTGATTCGCCTTGGCTGATAAACTTCCAGTCCGTGAGCCAGGGCCGCTTCCTTGACCGGAGGAAACTGCATGGCTTTGCCCCGCCCTTTCGGTTTATCAGGCTGAGTCACCACCAGTACTATCTCGTGCCCTGCCTGTATCAGATGTTCCAGCGTTCCCACGGAGAAATCCGGCGTTCCCATAAAAATCACTTTCATTCCATCCAGCTCCTTTCCGTTGGAATTCCCTGCAGACAATTGCGAATCGCTTAAATTGTCACAATTTCATGTACAATTATCACAATTTTTCTTAAATATTTTCATCATACAAAAAGCCGAAATGCCAGACGCACCGGACATTCCGGCGAGCCTCTGAATACAAAGAATCATGTTCATCAGAGGCTTCCATGTTTCTTTGAGTCTCGCCTCCATGGTGCTGA
>CATLIX010000073.1 GCA_949959185.1 uncultured Eubacterium sp.
TTCTTTGAGTCTCGCCTCCATGGTGCTGAAATGCATTTCTCACCTTTTGTATGAGAAAATATTTGTACTCAAACTTTTTGAATTGTACATGAAATCAGTATAATTACTGAGTTTCGCAATTGCCTGTGTTACAGATTAGACGGGCTGGAACCATGGAAAGTTTCATAACCGGAGAAATTTTTTCTCAGGGAATGACAAAAGAACCGGAAATTGTTATACTGTATAGAAAGGAACCGGGAAATTCCCATGGCGTATTCTTTTTCCAAGAATAGCAGAAAAGAAACGGAGGAACAAGATGAATCTTACACTGGAACAGATTGGACAAAATGCAAAAAAGGCGGAGACCGTCCTGCGGAATCTGCCGGCCGGCCGGAAAAATAAAGTTCTGACCACAGCGGCAGATTACCTTATGGCAAATATGAAAATGCTCCTGGAAGCCAACCATGCGGATGTGGAGCGGGCGAAGGAAAACGGTATGGCTCCGGGGCTGGTGGACCGTCTGCTGCTGACGGAGGCGAGAATTGCCCAGATGGCGGAAGGGTTGCGGCAGATTGCAGGACTGGAAGACCCAATTGGGGAAGTTCTGTCCATGAAGCAGCGTCCCAACGGTTTGCTGATTGGCCAGAAGCGTGTGCCTCTGGGGGTAATCGGTATTATTTATGAATCCCGGCCAAATGTGACAGCAGATGCTTTCGGGCTGTGTTTTAAAGCGGGGAATGTGGTAATTCTCCGGGGCGGGAAGGACGCGCTGCATTCCAACAATGCCATTACCATGACATTGCAGGAGGCACTGGTAAAATGTGACCTTCCCTCAGAGTCCATCCAGCTTATTACAGATACCAGCCATGAAACAGCGGCTGAATTTATGAAGCTGAACCGGTATGTGGATGTACTGATTCCGCGGGGAGGGGCAGGACTGATTCGGACTGTGGTGGAGCAGGCAACGGTGCCTGTGATTGAGACCGGAACCGGCAACTGTCATATTTATGTGGATGAATCTGCGGATATTGCCATGGCTGTGGATATTATTTTTAATGCAAAAACCCAGAGAATCGGCGTGTGCAATGCCTGTGAATCCCTGGTGGTACATGAGAAAGTAAAGGACGCCCTGCTTCCCAGGCTGGCACAGCGGCTGGAAGAAAAGCAGGTGGAACTGCGAGGAGATGAGGAGAGCCGGAAATCCTGCAGCAGTATTCTGCCCGCAAAAGAGGAAGACTGGGGCATGGAATATCTGGATTACATTTTGTCCATAAAAACCGTATCTTCCATAGATGAGGCCATTTCCCATATCAATCAGTACAATACGGGGCATTCCGAAGCAATTATAACCAGAGATTATGATAATTCCAGAAAATTTCTGGAGGAAATCGACGCGGCGGCTGTGTATGTCAACGCTTCCACGCGGTTCACGGACGGATTTGAATTCGGTTTCGGGGGCGAAATCGGTATCAGTACCCAGAAGCTCCATGCCAGAGGCCCCATGGGATTAAAAGAGCTGACCAGTACAAAATATATTATATATGGAAACGGGCAGACCAGGCCCTGAACGCAGACGTTGAAACGGGAAGCGCTGGTCTGTATCTGCCTTGCATGATAAAGGAAGAAAGAGAATGAAAGTGACATTTGAACTGATATCAGAACCTCAGATTGACCGGGAACTGTTTCGGCATTTCGACCGTTACCAGGAAGTGAAACGCTGCTGGCGCAAAGAAACGGACGGCTGGAAACTGAAAGAAGTTCCCTTTGTGGAACAGTGGGGAGAATCAGAATATGAATTTCTGGTAAAATGCCTGAAAAATACCGCCGACACAGGAGGATTTGTCATCGGATGTCTGGAAGACGGAAAGCTGAAGGGATTTGCTTCCGTGGAGCACGAGCGCTTTGGCTCCGGGAAGCAGTATGTACAGCTTTCCTGTATCCATGTTTCCTGCGAATCCAGAGGAAAGGGGTATGGGAAAAAACTGTTTCAGTATGCTGCTCTGGCAGGAAAAAGGCTGGGTGCGGCGAAACTGTACATATCGGCCCATTCATCGGAGGAAACCCAGGCATTTTATCATGCCATGGGCTGTGTGGAAGCGGAGGAGTACAATCAGAAGCTGTATCAGGCGGAGCCCTGTGACTGTCAGCTGGAGTATGGGCTGTGATATGGGGCCTGTTGATTGCCTGCCTTTCTTTCCTGCTGCATTTGTCTGTCACAATGGCTTTCCAGCCAGCACTTCTTTATAATCCCGGTAATTCTCTGCCAGCAGTGCGGGAGTATCCAGACCGTAGGGACAGTGGGCGCTGCACTGGTTACAGTTGATGCAGTCTTCGATTTTCTTCATTTTTTCCTGAACTTCCGGAGTAAGCTGCAGTTCGGCGGGAGAACGTCGCAGAAGCAGGGACATTCTGGCACAGTTGTTGATTTCAATTCCGGCAGGGCAGGTGGGAACACAGTAGCCGCAGCCCCGGCAGAAGTTTCCGGCGAGCTGTTCCCTGTCGCGGGCTATCAGTTCGGAGAGTTCCGGCGTCAGAACAGGGGGCTGTTCCATATAGCGGATAAATTCATCCAGTTCAGATTCCCGTTGAATCCCCCAGATGGGCAGCACGTTGTCATATTCAGCCTGAAAAGCGTAAGCGGCGGCAGAGTTGGTAATCAGTCCTCCGGACAGAGCTTTCATGGAAATAAATCCCATATTTTCTTTCCGGCAGCGGCTTACGATTTCTTTTTCCTTCTCAGTGGAAAGATAGGAGAAGGGAAACTGCAGAGTTTCGTACAGGCCGCTGTCAATGGCCTCATGGGCAACCTTCAGGCGATGGTTGCTGATACCGATGTGCCGGATTTTCCCCTGATTTCTGGCTTCCTCCATGGCTTCATACAGGCCGGAACCGTCCCCTGGTTTCGGGCAGAAGGCAGGATTGTGGAACTGATAAATATCAATATAATCTGTTTTCAGCAGTTCCAGGCTGGTGTGCAGGTCCTTCCGGAATTCCTCTGCGTTCTGCGCCCCGGTTTTGGTGGCAATATAAATCTGGTTTCGGACGGATGAAAGGGCTTCGCCGATTTTGGCTTCACTGTCCGTATAGAACCGTGCGGTGTCAAAAAAACGAATGCCCGCATCGTATGCTTTTCTCAGCAGCCTTCCGGATTCTTCCATGGAAATGCGCTGAATGGGAAGAGCGCCGAAGCCGTTTTTGTTTACGGTAATGCCGGTTTTTCCAAGAGTAACGGTAGTATTCATGGTCATCTCACCTTTCTGTATATTCCGGTATTTTCTGTTCGAATGTTTTTATTTTATCATGGAGATTTTGGAAATACAAGTATCATTCCGGAAGACAGGACTGAAAGGTAAATCGGCGGAAGACGCATATCAGATGTTTTACAGAATTATCTGTGGAAAATGTGTGAGAAATTGAAAGGGAGCTGCTCCTGACCATAGTTTGAAGAAGCCAGAAATAAGAAGCTCCTGGCTGATGTATTGGCTGGTTCAGGAGTATTGTCAGAAAAAGTGGTACAAAGAAAGTTTACCGCTGACCGATATGTGGTATATAAATGGTCGGGTTGAAAGTTTACCGCTGACCGATATGCGGTATATAAATGGTTGGGTTGAAAGTATAGTCCTTCGCCGTAAGGCGAGGGACTTTTTCGTCCTATAAGACAAAAACAAAGATGCACACGCAAATGCAAAGGAAATATGCCGCCAGGGCGACGCAGAATTTCGTAAAACGAAATTTTTTTATAATAAGGACAGGCAAATGAAGAAAACAGGTTTTTACATTATCAAGGATAAATTTTTTGAAGATATGCCGGATCCGTATCTCAAAGGAAATAGCTGGGAAACCCTGTGATATTCTCCATATCGTCAAACTGGATGATAGCCGTGAGAGTGCATTTCTGATACAGGATATGTTCCCGATAACGGAAGAATACATAGAACGTGAATACACAATCGCCGGAAATCATCTGATGTTGACAAGTGAGCATACTGTCAGAGAAATTGAGCAGAAAGCGAGAAAAGTCATGGGCATGTTGAAGCGTGGTATCAAATTCACACCAACGCAGCCGGATGTTATGGAGATATTGGAGAAGTTAGGGGAATGCAGATAGCTTTCTTTATTGGTGTAATAATTATATAGAGTCAGTGCCATGTAGATAGGACATAAGGAAGAGGGATAAATAATAAACGAGAGTCTTTTTAGAGATTATATTTGGAATAATAATAGGGAATTTTACGAACAATTAACAAAATATATTTTTGAGGATGACTTGTGGAATGATTTTGAAAATGCCTTAGCTTCATTTGAAGATGGAGAAATAAAAGAAATGAGTGAAGCGGTATATCTGAATTATGATGATAATTATTACAATTATGGTCGAGCTATTTCAGATGAATTGGAATTTTTTACTAAGATATTGTGCTATGAAAATACTGCCATATCAGAATGAAGAATTTTATGTCGTTTATGTGAAAAATATTGAAACCAACATAAAATCGGGTACAGTAATGAGTGTATTAAAGCAATTAATTCAGCGGCAGGGATATCATCTATAATGAAGGCTGTCTGCTTTCAGGGGCAGTGGATTCCGGGAATAAAAAGCCATATGAAATCTGCATAAAAGGTCCGCCAAAGGCAAAATATCCAAAGACGCATATATTAATAGAAAAAGAGAAGCATATGGACAGAGTAAGAAAGATTATCAATGCCGGGCAGGCCTGGGAAAAAGGCTATTACGGGGAAGAAATCGGCGTGGCAGTGCTGGACACCGGAATTTACCCCCACCCGGATTTTGAACATAGAATCGTCTGTTTTCGGGACTACGTCAGAGGAAGAAATTCTCTTTACGATGATAATGGCCATGGTACCCACATAGCCGGAATTATCGGCGGCGACGGCAGCCTTTCCAATGGAAAATATACAGGCCTTGCACCCCGCTGCCATTTTATTATTCTGAAAATACTGGATTACAGAGGAAATGGAAATACGGAGCATGTGGTGCGGGCCATTGACTGGCTGGTGGAGAACAGAAGGAATTACCGAATCCGGATTGTGAATATTTCCATCGGCATGGTGCTTCATGCGGAGAGCAGGGAACGGATTCGCCTTCTGCAGGCGGTGGAATATGCCTGGGATAACGACCTTGTGGTAGTCGCTGCTGCGGGAAATAACGGACCGGGGGAAAACAGCATTACCGTACCCGGTATCTGCCGGAAAATTATTACGGCGGGCTGCTTTGACGATACCAGAGAGCAGATTGGAAAATCACCTTTGAGGCCGGACTATTCGGGGCAGGGCCCCACAGACCATTGTGTGGTGAAGCCGGAGCTGGTGCTTCCAGGCACAAATGTTACAAGCTGCGGAGTCTATCCCCGGACATATACCAGGAAAAGCGGCACCTCCATGGCGGCTCCCATGGTAAGCGGAAGTATTGCGCTGCTGCTCAGCAAATATGCTCATTTTTCTCCGGCAGATGTAAAGCTGCGCCTGTACCAGCGGACGGTGGATTTGGGGCTGCCCCTGTCGAAGCAGGGGTGGGGAATGGTAGACATTGGGAAATTATTGTGTTAAAATATCACCAGTGTATCATGGCAGAAAGGGCATTTTTGCAGACTTTTCGTAACAGGCCATGGCGAGAGGTGGTTGGATGAAGAAAGTTAAGAAATTTTTACTGGGGAGGGCAACCATAGTAGCGATTGCAATTCTGCTTCAGCTGTGCTGGCTGCTGTCATTTCTGTATGGGTTCCAGATGCGTTATACTTTTTTGAATACAATTCTGGATATCAGCGCCGTATTTGTGGTGCTGGTCATTGTAAATAAAAGAAGCAATCTGTCCTATAAAATTGCCTGGACAGTGGTAATTCTGGCAGTTCCCGTTGTGGGGCTTCTGGTTTATTTTATTTTTGGGCGGTCAGAGCTGACCAGACCCACCAGAAAGCGCATGGAAGCTGTCAACTTTGAAATAGAGCAGAGCCTGCCGGAACACCAGGATTTGCTGGAAGAACTGAAGGAACAGGATATGTCTGTTTACTGTCAGTCGAAATATGTCAGTGAATGGGCGGGATATCCCGTTTATAAAAATACGGAAACGAAGTATTATTCCTCCGGAGAGGAAATGTTTCCGGATATGCTGAAGGCTCTGGAGGAAGCCCGGCATTTTATTTTTATGGAATATTTTATAGTGGAAGAAGGTTATATGTTCGGAAAAATTCTGGACATTTTAAAGGGGAAAGCGGCTCAGGGCGTGGATGTACGTTTCATTTATGATGATTTCGGGTGCGTGACCACCCTTCCGGAAAAGTACTATCAGCAAATGCAGGAATGGGGGATAAAGTGTGTCCGATTCAATCCGCTGTATCCCATCATGTCTGTGGTTATGAATAACCGGGACCATCGGAAAATTCTGGTGGCGGACGGTAAAGTGGGATTTACGGGGGGTATTAATCTGGCGGATGAATACGTGAATAAAGTAAAAAGGTTCGGGTACTGGAAGGATACGGGCCTTCGCCTGGAGGGCGAGGGCGTCTGGAGTTTTACGGTGATGTTTCTGGAAATGTGGGATTATATTACAAAGAGCCGGGAGCAGGATCCGGAGCTGTTTCGCCCTTCCCGCTATCAGACCAGGCCCTGGAATACAGACGGATATGTGCAGCCCTACACGGACAGTCCTCTGGACCATGAGAATGTAGGGGAAAATATTTATATGAACATCATTAATCGCGCCAGAAAATATGTTTATATCTTTACCCCCTATCTGATTCCCGATGACGAAATATTAAAGGCTTTGCAGAATGCGGCAAAGAGCGGAGTGGATGTGCGGATTCTGATGCCGGGAATTCCCGATAAGCAGATTGTATACTGGATCAGCCAGTCTTATTATGAGCCCCTTCTGGAATGCGGAGTGAGAATTTATCAGTATAATCCGGGCTTCCTCCACGCAAAATGCTTTGTGTGCGACGACGAAGTGGCAGTTGTGGGAAGCGTAAATCTGGATTACCGCAGCCTGTATCTGCATTTTGAGTGCGGAGTCTGGATGTATCGGTCAGATGCTGTCATGCAGGTAAAAGAAGATGTATGGAATACCATGAAAGAATCGGAAGAAATCAATCTGGAGTTCTGCAGGAAGCGTCCGGCGGCCATTCGGACTCTGCAGGGCGTCATGCGTCTGTTTGCCCCACTGCTGTAAAGCAGTGGGGGACTTACTCTGCTGCCGGGAAATGGCTGTCAGGACTTACTCTGCTGCCGGGAAATGGCTGTCAGGACTTACTTTGCTGCCGGGAAATGGCCGTCAGGAGTGATACTGCTGCCGGAAAAATGCTAACAGAACAGGAGCTGTTCCAGTGTTTTCAGAAAATAGTCCCGGAACAGTGCCTTTTTTACCCCTTTTTGAAAGAGTATATTGACAGAGCCGATTTCTTTCTGATTCAGTTTGTAGACAACTTTTCCTGCAGTCTGGCCTTTTTTGACAGGCGCCTCCGCGGCGTCCGGGAGAACCAGTTCTTTGGTTATGGCGGATAAATCCGAACCTGTCACGTCCAGCCAGGAAAATCCGGATTCATAGGCCAGAGGGACCTGGTCGGTGACGCCGCCGTGGACATCCAGATTGGGCAGTTTATCCTTATTTTCATCTTTATACACCTGACATTTTCCAAACCCGTAATTTAACAGGGTGGTGGCGTCCTGAAAACGGACTTTGTGGTCCGGAGCCGCCATAATTACCGCAATCAGCTTCATACCGTCTTTTTCAGCGGTAGCGGAAACGCAGTATTTTGCCTGGGAGGTGGAACCTGTTTTCAATCCGGTGGCATAGGGATACTGGCGAATCAGTTTGTTGGTATTGGTAAGGCCGAACTCCGACGAGCCTCTCCGGGTAACGTGGGTGATATTTTCCATCCATATGGTACAGTAATTATGTATCTGCGGGTAACGGGTAATCAGTTCCCGCGACATCAGGGCCACATCCCAGGCGGTGGTCATGTGCCCGTCTACGTCCAGGCCGCAGCAGTTTACAAACGTGGTATTTTTCATGCCCAGATCTCTGGCGCGCTGGTTCATTCTGGAGACAAATTCCTGTTCGCTGCCCCAGATGTGCTCCGCCATGGCCACACAGGCGTCATTGGCGCTGGCCACCGAGATACATTTCAGCATGGTTTCCACAGTCTGGGTCTCTCCAGGTTCCAGAAAAACCTGTGAGCCACCCATGCTGGCAGCGTATTCCGATACAGTTACGGTATCTTCCAGTGAGATTTTTCCTTCCTCCAGAGCGTCGAAAATCAGAATCATGGTCATGATTTTCGTAATACTGGCCGGATGGAGGGAGGTGTGAGCCTCTTTTTCGTAAATAACCTGGCCGGTAGAGGCTTCCATCAGCACCACGGAAGGAGCGGAAACGGTGATTTCCTCTGCAGGCGGCTGTTCCGGAGTTACTTCTGAAGTGGGAAGCAGGGAGGACATCAGCAAACACGCAGACAGGAAAAAAGACAATATACAATGCATATCAGAACCTCCAAATGTTATATAATAGTTTAAGCGGAAGGCATGTATGATATTCCAGGGAAGGTGAAAATAAATGAAGATTTTATTTTTAATGGTTACAGTTGTTTTGTGCTGTATTCTGTGGCAGAAATGGGAACTGACCAGGTTCCGGGTGACGGAATATGAGATTTCTTCATCCAAAATAAAAGAGCAGGCGCTGGGAATTGTAATCGCAGACCTGCATGGATTTATTTATGGAAAAGAGAATAAGAGACTTCTGGGAAAAATAAGAAAATTAAATCCGGATATAATTTTTATCCCCGGAGATATGCTGGTGTCGAAATACAGCGGGACATATGGGACTGCACTGGAGACGCTGAAACAGCTTGCAGCCATTGCCCCGGTATATTACAGTTATGGAAATCATGAAAGCCGCCTGCGTGACCCGGAAAGAATCAATCATCCGCTGTTTCAGGATTATATGTCAAAGGTGAAGGAAGCAGGGATTACGGTGATGGAGACGGAGAGCCGGGAAATTTCCATGGGCGGGAACAGGGTACAGTTGTCTGCCCTGGAACTGGAGCTGGATTATTACGAAAAAGGGCGGATTGTCCCGCTGGAAGAAAACTACATGCAGGAACGCCTGCCGGACCGGCGGGAGGATTTGTTCCGGATTCTTCTTGCCCATAATCCGGCGTATGCAGAGGATTATATCCGCTGGGGGGCAGACGTGACCTTTTGCGGCCATAATCATGGGGGACTGGTACGGATTCCGGGGATTGGAAGTATTATTTCTCCTCAGCTTACCTGGTTTCCAGGATATGACGCGGGACGGTTTCAGGTGGGAGACAGGAGCGTGATTGTCAGCCGGGGGCTGGGCACCCATACCTTTCATATACGGATTTTTAACCGGGCGGAACTGCTGGCGGTAAGATTTTTGCCGGAAAACGGGAGCAGATGACAAAATTTCCCTTGAAAAAAGCGGCAGATACAGGTAGAATATGTGATAGTGCTGTTTTGAGGAAGGGATAGTATGGATTTGACGGTAAAGCTGCAGGTGTTTGAAGGTCCTCTGGATTTGCTTTTACATCTGCTGGAAAAAAACAAAGTAAATATTTATGATATTCCCATCGTGGAAATTACCAGCCAGTATATGGAATATATCAGTGAAATGCAGCGGCAGGATTTAAATATTGTCAGTGAATTTCTGGTGATGGCCGCCACCCTTCTTGATATCAAATCCAGAATGCTGCTGCCCAGGGAGGAAACTGAGGAAGAAGAGGAAGACCCAAGAGCGGAGCTGGTCCAGAAGCTGCTGGAATATAAAATGTACAAGTGTATGTCCTATGAGTTAAAGGACAGGCAGATTGACGCGGAAAAAGTGCTGTTTAAAATGCCCACAATCCCGGAGGAAGTGAGAAAGTACGAGGAGCCGGTGAATTTGCAGGAACTGCTGTCAGATGTGACTTTGAAAAAGCTCAACGGGATTTTTAAATCTGTTATGCGCAGGCAGGAAGATAAAGTTGATCCAATCCGTTCCCGGTTTGGAAAAATCGAGCGGGAAGAGGTATCCCTGGACGAACGTATGGTGTATCTGGAGCAGTATGCATTACATCACAGGCGGTTCAGCTTTCGGGGACTGCTGGAAGCCCAGAGCAGCAAAATGGAAATTATTGTCACTTTCCTGTCGGTTCTGGAACTGATGAAAACAGGAAAAATACATATTTCTCAGGAACATATTTTTGATGATATTATTATTTATGCAAACAGCGGGGAAAGCCAGGTGCCGGCATAAGGAGTCAGGTCAGTATGAATTTGGAGAAACAGGAAGCAATTATTGAAGGGATTTTATTCGCCATGGGGGAATCTGTGGAGCTGTCCAGACTGGCGGAAGTTCTGGAGGTCAGTCCGGAGGAAATCCGGGATATTTTACATGGTATGATGAAACGGTATGAAGCGGAAAACCGCGGAATTGAGATTATGGAAATTGAAAATGCCGTTCAGATGTGTACCAAAAAAGAAATGTACGAATATCTGATAAAAATTGCCCGGCAGCCCAAACGCCATGTGCTGACCGATGTGCTTTTGGAGACACTGTCTATTATTGCCTACAAACAGCCCATTACCAGGCTGGAAATTGAAAAGATACGGGGAGTGAGCTGTGCTCATGCGGTCAATAAACTGATGGAATATAATCTGGTCTGTGAACTGGGCAGGCTGGACGCGCCGGGAAGGCCTCTGCTGTTCGGGACTACGGAGGAATTCTTAAGAAGTTTCGGAGTTCAGTCCATTGAAGAACTTCCGGTGCCGGATCAGGATCAGCTGGAAGAATTTAAGCAGCAGGCAGAAGAAGAGATGAATCTGAAGCTGAATGTTTAAATAATTTCTTTCTGCGTTTCATTCAGTTGTGCCATGAATTTTTCAGACGCTTTAGAAAACACCTGGTATTTTTTCCATATAATGCACATTCCAACTTCCCTTCGTGGGTTGAGAGGGCGGAAACAGAGATTGCTGTTTCCGGAAGTATTAATGATTTTATCGAATCCAATCGCGTAGCCCAGGCCCTCATCTACCATCAGGGAAGCATTAAAAAGCAGGTTATAAGTCGCGACAACCTCCAATTCTGATATTTCACGCTGCATCCAGGACGCCAATGCACCGGATGAATCTTCCTGCCTTGACAGGATCAGCGGTTTGTCCCATAAATCTTCCGGAGAAATATCCGATTTTGCAGCAAGAGGAGAATCTTTCCTCATCAGCACGCCCCAGACTTCTGTAAGCGGTATCTTAATATGATTATATTTTGCCTGATCTACGGCACCAAACACAAGGCCGAAATCAATCAGCCCTTTTTCAAGCTGCTCCATTACAAAAACTGCATTGCCGCTTGCGATGTGGTAGTGGATTCCCGGATATGTCTGGTATAGTTCCCTCGCGGCTTTTGCTATCAGACGGACAGCGTCCGTTTCGCCGGTTCCAATATAGACATCCCCAACGACAACTTCGTCCGAAAGCGAAATTTCACGTTCTGTTTTATGGACGAGGTTTAAAATTTCTTCCGCACGCTTTCTAAGGATCATGCCTTCTTCTGTCAATGTGACTTTTCTGGAACCTTTGGTGCCGCGGATTAAAAGCTGCCTGCCCAGTTCTTCCTCCATTGCCTTGATCTGAGTGGAAAGGGTTGGCTGGGAAAGATGGAGGGATTCTGCTGCGCGGACAATGCTTTGTTCCCTTGCCACTGCAAGAAAATATTGAAGTACACGTAATTCCATGTGCTGTTCTCCTTTTTGGTTTTCTGTATTATAACACGAATTTCAATAGTTTTCAACTATTGAAAATGATAAGATATAAGTATTTATTATGGAATAAATTGACTGCTATAATTTAAATAAAAGAAAAACAAGGAGGAAATTGGTAATGAGAATCATTGAAAATCAGACTTTTGACATGGAAAGGGCTCTCTATGGGAGCGAAGGCGTATTGGTGAAAAGCTGTTCTTTTGATGGCCCGGCAGACGGGGAAAGCGCCTTTAAGGAATGTTCCGATATTGCGGCCGAAAACTGTTTTTTTAATCTCCGCTATCCGTTCTGGCATGACCATGGGCTTAAAATTTCCGGTTCTGAAATGACGGAACTTTGTCGTGCATCCCTTTGGTATTCCGACTATATTGAGATTACGGATACGAAGATGCATGGGATTAAGGCTCTCCGGGAATGCAGTGATGTGGTTATCCGGGACTGTGATATTATTTCGCCGGAGTTTGGCTGGTCGGTGCGGGGCATCCGTATGGAAGACAGCACTGCGGTCAGCGAATACTTTATGATGCGTTCTGAAAATCTCACATTCCGGGGAGTCACTTTCAGGGGCAAGTATTCCTTCCAGTATATCAAAAATGCGGTTTTTGAGGACTGCACCTTTGATACCAAAGATGCCGGATGGGCTGACACGAAATGTGTCGGTCTGCTGTTCATTTTCGGGATGGTCATATGGATTAGATTACTGCCTGGGGAGGTGCAGATACCGTTGACATGCATGACTACGGCAGTTTTGAGAAGGTTGGTGAAACAGGGAATACGCTGCCGAGGAACGATGAGCGGATTACAACGGAACCAGGAGATGTGATTCTTTACCCCGGTACGAGTATTACGATTTATTAAGACACAAATTCCTGGAATTTTACCCGTCTGGGAAAAATCCAGGATGCCACGAAAGAGGATTTACTGGCAGCTTTGGGTGATGGAAATGTTACAGTAACATTTTCGCCTGAAAAATCAGAATAAAAAAGGAGATTAGATTATGAGCCATTATATTTGTGAATTGAATGAAAAGGTTGAGAGAGTACATGTTCGTTACCGGAACCGCTATGGGCTTATGATTGCCGGGGATTTATATACAGCGGGTGGGCTGATACGGAAAGCCGGGCAATCAAAGGCGGAAAACCAGAGGATATCCCCTGGTTTATGATATCTTTCTTTATCTTTGTTTTTACCAGACGGAACGTATTTTTCTTTTGACCCAATTGGGGAGCATTAGAACGATACTGATAACCGATGAAAATCCTGTTGCAGGAACAGCTCCGAAAATTCCCAATCCTTTTGACACAAAAATGTATCAGTCGAAATAGAAGAACTTGTGATTTGCGATACGGAGAAAAATATCTTTTATCCTGTAAAAGATGAAGATGAGATACAGATTGGGAACTGTGTGCTGCAAGAAGAATACAGGGATGGCGTTTGTGAAATCAGGATAACATTCATTCCTGTTTTCCCGATAAACAAAAAGCCAATAAGAACGAATTGGCCCGATAAGACGTACTTCAATCCGTTCAGCAAAAGGATAACTATCATATGAAAAGAGCTTTGCGCCAACGCTCCTCAACCGCCTGGGGAATACCGTACGTTTCATACTCAGGCATAAATCCCTCGTGCCGTATATGAAATTTAGAACCGTCAAACATCCTGAATATCTGCTGAGCCCTTTTTTCAGGAGGAGAATAATACTTAAAGTATATGTTAGCAGGCGTCCGACGTATCCGGTCAAAGACAGTTGATTCTCCGGTGACAAAACGGCTATACAGTTTATCTTCTTTTGTTTTCCATGATATTAAATCATTTTCACCATAAAATAGTGTCCAAACCATTACCAGAAACATTGGGAAAATACCCTTTTTTTCTTAAACCCTGAAAAATATCGCTGAATCTTGTAGATGAGTCAATGGTGTACGTAAGTGTGTAATCGTCTGCGTCGTCACCCATGCAAACACTTTTTGAATATAAATATTTTTTCGTGCAAAAGGTGAGAAATGCATTTCAGCACCATGGAGGTAAGACTCAGATAACCATGGAAGCCTTTGCTGAACATGGT
>CATLIX010000074.1 GCA_949959185.1 uncultured Eubacterium sp.
ATGGGTCCCTCCTCAGTTCATATTTTCCGCACTCAGGTCTCCTCCCATCTTCGATGGGTCCCTCCTCAGTTCATATTATACCATATTTTTTAATTATAATAACAGATGAATTGTAATAATTGAGAACAATATCGTAACAGTTCCGCTCATAGCCTGCATACTCCGGCCTTTTCATATATTTTCCCAGGACCAGCACATTTTTCTTCTCTCTGCATAAGATATAAACAACTGTATTTTCTGGAGAACTGATACCATGCTGAATTATTTATGGGGTTTTATGATTATCATCGGCATTCTCTATGCCGCATTTACCGGAAACCTCCCTGAGGTCACCAACGCTGCGCTGGATTCTTCCAAAGAAGCTGTGGCACTCTGTATCACCATGCTGGGTGTTATGTCCCTGTGGGTGGGACTTATGCGAATTGCGGAAAGCTGCGGTATTATTTCAGGCGCCACCCGGATGCTGAACCCGCTGCTTCGCTTTATGTTTCCCAAAATTCCAAAAGGACATAAAGCAAATGAGTACATATCTACAAATATAATTGCCAATGTCTTCGGCCTGGGCTGGGCTGCCACTCCCGCCGGACTGAAAGCCATGGAAGAAATGAGCGAACTGAATCATCACAGTAAAGTTGCCAGCAAAGACATGTGCACTTTTCTGATTCTGAATGTTTCTTCTTTCCAGCTTATTCCGGTCAACATGATTGCCTACCGCAGCCAGTACGGCTCTACTAATCCTGCGGCTATCCTGGGGCCCGCCATAATCGCCACCTGCTTTTCCACGCTGGCCGGAATTATATTTGCAAAAGTCATGTATCTGCTGCCGGAAAAACAGCCTTCCGCATACGGCGGCAGTCTGCCTCACCGGGAACAGGAAATTTCCCGCAAAAAGAAAAAAGGAGGAATCTTCCATTGAAAATTCTCCTTTTTTTATCAGACGCCATGATTCCTCTTCTGATTTTTCTGATTGTAGGATACGGCATTTTAAATCATCACCATGTATATGACGACTTTATCAAAGGTGCCAAAGACGGATTCCAGACAGTCATCGGCATTATGCCCACTCTGATTGGCCTGATGGTGGGTGTTGGAATCCTGCGGGCGTCAGGATTTCTGGATTTGCTGTCAACAGGCCTTGGAATCTTCACGGAACTTCTGCATTTTCCTGCCGCCCTGGTACCCGTATCCGTAGTAAAAATGTTTTCTTCCTCTGCCGCAACCGGACTGGTCATTGACATTTTTAAGGAATACGGGCCGGATTCTTATTATGGAACCATAACATCTATTATGATGAGCTGCACAGAAACCATTTTTTATACCATGAGCGTCTATTTTATGACGGCCAAAGTGCAGAAAACACGCTATACACTGGCAGGAGCATTGTTTGCCACCCTGGTGGGCACCATTGCAAGCGTGATTCTGGCACAGATTATGTAACGGATAATCCGGTACTGTCAGGTATAAACATAAAAGTATTATCCCAATTTATCCACTTTTTTCAGATACTGCCTGGTCTCTGCCGCAACCACACCGTTCAGAGCAATAATGGCAATCAGATTCGGAATTGCCATCAGTCCGTTAAAAATATCTGCAATGGTCCATACTGCGGAAACGGTCATAAACGGTCCGATGAACACACAGAGTATGTAAACCCAGCGATATGTTTTCACTGCCTGCCGGCTTCCGCCGGTCAGGTATTCCAGACATTTTTCGCTGTAATAATTCCATCCCAGAATGGTGGTAAATGCGAAGCATACCAGGCAGATCATCAGAATAAAAGAGGAAACCGCCGGTGCGAAAGGCAATCCTGTCTGAAATGCTTTTGTGGTTACGTCCACTCCGTCCAGGCCGATATTCCATGTATCGGTAATCACAATGATCAGCCCCGTCATGGTACAGATAATCACAGTATCAATAACGGTGCCCAGCATGGAAACAAGGCCCTGAGACGCCGGCTCTTCTGTCTGCACTGCGGCAGCGGCAATGGGAGCGCTTCCCAGCCCGGCTTCATTGGAAAAGATTCCTCTGGCAACACCTTTCTGCATGGCTGTCATCATGGCGCCGAGAGCGCCGCCTGCAGCGGCTTTTATTCCAAATGCACTCTGTACGATTGTTACAAAAGCTGCCGGAATTTCACTGGCATGGAATATAAGAATCAGCAAAGCCGCTGTGATATAGGTAGCCGCCATCAGCGGCACCAGCACCTGCGCCACACCGGAAATCCGCTGCAGCCCTCCGATTACCACCAGAGCCACGCATACGGTCAGAATCACTCCTGCTATCACAACTGTCCAGGAATATTCTCTTCCAAAAAGTTCCACCGTCCACTGGTTTTTTGGGTCAAAAAAGCTGTTTACCGCTCCGGTAATCCCATTAATCTGGGTAAAAGTTCCAATTCCCAGAAGCCCCGCACCCACGCCAAAGAAAGCAAACAACTTACCCAGCCATTTCCAGTTCTTCCCCATGCCGCGCTCAATATAGTAAAAAGGCCCGCCTACCACATGTCCGTCTTCTGCTGTTACCCTGTATTTAATGGCCAGCATACATTCCGCATATTTCGTGACAGTGCCCAGAACAGCCGCCACCACCATCCAGAACAATGCCCCCGGTCCGCCTGCTACCAGCGCTGTGGCAACTCCCACAATATTTCCCGTTCCTATGGTGGCTGACAGAGCTGTACACAGTGCTCCGAATCCGGACACTTCTCCTTCCTGCCCCGACGATTCATTAAAAATCAGGTTACGTATTGCCAGAGGCAGGCGGCGAATCTGAAGGCCCCTCAAACGCACGGTCAGAAAAATTCCCACTGCCAGAATCAATACAATCAGAGGAATTCCCCACACCAAATCATCAATTGTCTTTAACATTGTCTCTACTGACATAAATCCTCCCTTTTAATCCAGATATCTGCCAAACTGTGGTATCCAGTCTCCAATAAAAATCTCATCTCTAAGTGCCATTTCCAGAATAGGCGTAAAAAATTTCACCAGAAGCTGTATTACCTGGCTCCAGGAAGGACCGTATATTCCTTCCCGGCTGTTCTGGATTTCCCACCGTTTCTTCATATACCCATAATCTTCATATTCATTGATAATATCCAGACGGGTTTTCAGCAATGGTATGGGACATTCCATGAGAAGCTGTCCAAAACTCTGAGAGACTTTCTTTCCTATAATAACTTCTTTTAAAAGGATATCATAAATTTCCCTGTACCAGGATAAATTGCCGATTAACTCCAGATTGTCCATAATTTCATAAAAACTTCTGGATATATACTCCTCCGGAGTCAGCATAAAATAAGTAATTTCCTGTTCTTCTCTCTCCCTTCCCCGGAACACCTTTTCCTGAAACTCTCTGACCTCTCCCTTATAGGGAATAATTTCAATTTCAAAAGGAATATGATAGGGCCTTTCCGTAATTTTCAGGTGTATGCGGGGATTCTTTTCCCCTTCCTCCCATCGTTCTTCCCGCCTGCTGCAAAGAACCACACAGAGTCCATCCGGTTCTTCTTTTATCTCTGAAACATCTTCCTCTGATTCTTTTGGTTCTTCCGGTTCCCTTTCAGTTTCCGGTATATATTCCTCCGGTTCTTCCGGTTCCCTTTCAGTTTCCGATATACCCTCCTCTGACTCTTTCCGTGTTTCTTCAAATTCCGGAGTAAACAGGCTCTCCAGAATTTCCACAATATCAGCAACTTCTTCTTCGGGAGAAAAAAATTCCAGATGATTCACCAGAATTTTCTGATACCATTCTTCATTCAGACAACTGTCGTTTCTGAGAAGCAATTTCTCTCCGAGTAAAGCACTTCCAATCTTCCGTATTATTATTTCCGTTCCGCGTCCTGCAGCCAGATTCATCTCCGGTACCTGATAAATTCTGCTTCCTTTGTCCATTTTTTCCATCCTGTTTCTGTTCTTATCCGATGATAAACGTATGTTTTTATTATATTCTTATCCAGTTTCTCTGTCAATTATGAATAAAAAAGAATCTCCGCTGAGAGATTCTTTTTTATAATATTCCTTAGTTCTGAATACTGCCGCTTTTCTTCTTATTACTCCAGGCTCCATACAGCTTCTGGCTCTTACCGTTTACTTTAATATTTTTATATGAACGTATCCTTACGTAATATTTCCTGCCCTCTTTCAGTTTTGAAAATGTTTTGGAAGCGGTATTTTTATTTTTTACGATTGTGGTTTTTGTAACCTTTTTGTCTTTAAATTTACTGTCCGTGCTGTACTGTATTTCATAACCTGCAGCTCTTTTATCCTTCTTCCAGGTGACTTTTAATTTCTTTCCCTTCACCGTATTCAGAGATTTTATGACAGCTTTTTCAGGTTTCACTTTAACTGCGATTTTCACAGTTTTTTCTCTGTACTTATCGGTTTCCTCCGCCTTTACGGTAATAGTGGCAATACCGGTGCCTTTGATGGTGACTTTTCCTTTCTTATCCACAGCCGCCACTTTTTTATCCGAACTTCCATAAGTAAGAAATCCATCTCCCTTTTTCACTCTGACATTCAGGTTAAAGGACTTATCTCCGTAAATTTTATTGTAACTTTTCCGATAATCCAGCGTCTGGCTTTCCTTCTCCTTATCATAAATAGTAAAGGTTTTCTCCACTGTTCCGGTGTATTTCCCTGTTCCGGTAATTACCACCGTGGCAGTTCCGGGATTAATGTTATTACGGTATTCCAGCGTATAATCTGTTTTTTCCTTTAATGTATAACTTCCGTCCTTTATAGTTACTTCAGGAGTTTTTTCCTTCCCGTCCCAGACATAAGAATCAGGATGTACGGTAATTTCACAGGAAGAAATATTTCTGACATTTCCAAAGGGAATGTTGTTTTCTTTCGCCCAGGTCTCTATATAGGAACCTTTCTTTCCGTAAATAGTCAGTTTACCGCATTTCTTAAAAACATCCTTTCCCATTTCCTTTACCGTTTCCGGAATAAATACAGACGTAAGATTCGTACACATCTGGAATGCAGTGTTTCCGATGGTTTTGACTCCTTTCGGAATGGTAATACTTTTCAGACTGGTACAGGAACCAAAGGCTTTGCTTCCAATCACTGTCAGTGTACCCGGAAGTTCCACATCTTCCAGTGCGCTGCATCCGTTAAATACGGCTGATCCTAACTCTGTGGTTCCTTCTGCAATGGTAACACGTTTCAATGATTTGCAGGCCATAAACGCAGAGAAACTTAATTTTTTCACGCTTCCCGGAATGGAAATGCTGCTGACCCCGGAAGCATAAAAAGCTAATTCTCCGATACTTTCCAGTCCTGTGTTCAGTCTGACGCTGCCAAGTGTGTTGCAGCCGTAAAAAGCCGACGTTCCGATACTTTTCACCGTACCCGGAATTACCACGCTTTTCAGAAAATCGCACTCGGAAAATGCCAGCTCGCCGATAGCAGTTACCGTACCCGGAATCTCTACATGTTCCGCCTTCCCGGTGTATTTTTTTAATACCCCGTTTTCTATTTCAAATCCATTTACATCGGCCGCCCTTGTCTGACTTTCCTGTCTCATGGGTTCCTGTTCTTCAGCAGATATCACAGGCGCCGGAATCAGTAACACGGTGCTCATAACCAAAGCTGTCATACGTTTCCGGAATTTTTTGTTTCTCATTGTGCTTCCTCCTTTCAGGATGCCTGAAACGTTACGGTTGTGTCTTATTTATTATCGCACACTTTTCGGCAAATTTGGAGGTTTTTTATAATATTTACTTCCGATGTTTCTTTTTCCGGAATTTTATTTCCTTAAAACTCATTTTCTGCTGCCTTCTGCATTCCATCTTATATTTAATCAGATAAAAATTATCCACAAAATGATAAATTCCAAATCCGATTCCTGCAAGAAGCAACACTGCCAGAACGCCCAGCACTATATATTTTACATTTATTTTAAGTACCTTTTTTTCTTTTGCGGCTTTTTCTGTTTCCGGTTCCTTTTGTTTGTGGAAGGTAAACTCCGAAACTTTTGCCCCGGTGATTTCAATTTCCGTGCCGCCTACCACGCGTCCTGCATAGGTGTAGCGGATGTTGCCGATTACCTCTTTGGAATCTGTTACTTCCTCCACCTCAGGCACCGCATCCGTAAAGGCCGCAGCCTTGGGAAGAACAATACATCCCTCTTTGTTTAATCCCACAAAGGATTCTTCATTTTCAAATATTTTATTTTCTTTGATTTCACTGTCATAACTCTTTTCATGTTCCGCCACATTCCATAACTGGAAATTTTCAAAACAGTAATCAAACAATGTTCTGGTATCCAGATAATGATTGGGAGCCTGCTCTCTGGTTACCACACAAATCAGCGTCATCCCGTCTTTTTCCGCAAAAGTGGCAAGGGTGCTTCCCGCCACGCTGGTATATCCTGTTTTTCCGCCGATACAGTAATCATACAGATACCTGCTGTCCCCCTGATAATTAGTAAGCATTTTGTGATGGTTCACCAGATACGTTTCTTCCTCATGCTTGTTAGTGGGAGGAATGGTATGCCGTTTGGTGTTGACAATCATACGAAAAATATCATTTTTCAAAGCCTCTTTTGATATCATGGCTATGTCGCAGGCGCTGGTCACATGTTCTTCATCCGGCAGTCCGTGAGGATTATTGAAATGGGTATCACTGCACCCCAGTTCTTTTGCCCTGGTATTCATCATATTGATGAAATCCTCGTAATCCTTTCCCACATGCTCCGCAATGGCATAGCCGCATTCATTGGCCGATTCCAGCATCAGACCGTACAGACATTCCTCCATGCTCATCACTTCATCCACATCTCTTGCAATCCCGGAGCCTTCTGTTTTGTACACCGCATTTTTGGAAAATACAACTTCTTCATCCAGACTGCTGTTCTCCACTGCCAGAAGGGCAGTCATAATCTTTGTAATACTTGCAGGATAGGATTGCTGATGGGAATTTTTTTCATACAAAACAGTTCCTGTGGATGCTTCCATTACAATGGCCGATTCCCCTGCAATCTGAGGGCCCTCCGGCCAGTATTCTTCCGCCTGAACAGGTAACAGATTTATCTGCAGGAGACTTACGATTCCCAGAGCCAGACCTGCCCATTTTCTTCTCTTTTTCATGAAACTTTCTCCTTAAGTACCGTTTTTCATCGTAACAGTTCAGCTCACGCAACTGTTACTTTTCATCTTCCAAAATATCTCATTTGTTTTACAATTTTATTACAATTCCAGTATAGTATATCATATTGCAAAGTACAGTTCAATTCCGGAAATGCAAAAGTGGCGGTTGTAAATTCATAAAAATATGATATGATATACTCATTATGACAATTTTCGGAGGTATTTATGAGATTGCGAAATATACCCGGCTCCAGAGAAGCCATTGCGGAAAACCGCTGGTGCATCCAGGAATCAGAACAGCTTAAGGGAAGCTGGCACCAGGTTTTCGGAAACGACCATCCCGTTCATGTTGAAATCGGTATGGGAAAAGGCAGATTCCTTATGGCTCTGGCCAGAGAAAATCCCCGGAACAATTATATCGGAATTGAGAAATATTCCAGTGTTCTGCTGCGGGCCCTTCAGAAAATGAAAGAAGCACCTCTGGAAAATATTCGTTTTATCCGTATGGACGCCGAAACGGTAAGCAATATTTTTCAAAAAGGAGAAGTAGAAAGGATTTACCTGAATTTCTCCGACCCCTGGCCAAAAGACAGACATGCCAGACGCCGGCTGACCTCCCGCCAGTTCTTCGCCCGTTATGATTCCATCCTGAAGCCGGATGGCCATGTGGAATTCAAAACAGATAACCAGGGCTTATTTGATTTCTCTCTGGAGGAAGTAAAAGAAGCCGGCTGGAAACTGGATGGATGTACCAGAGACCTGCACCATGATGAAACCATGAATCAGGGAAACATCATGACAGAATATGAAGAACGTTTTTCCGCCATGGGAAATCCCATTTTTAAACTGATTGCTTCCAGATAAAAAACAGTGTATACTATATGAAAGGTGTTTGCGAAACTCAATAATTGTACTAATTTCATGTACAATTTAGAAAAATTTGAGTGCAGATATTTTCTCATACAAAAGGTGAGAAATGCATTTCAGCACCATGGAAACGAGACTCAAAGAAACATGGAAGCCTTTGCTGAACATGATTCTTTGTATTCAGAGGCTCATTGGAATGTTTGGTGCGTCTGGCATTTCGGCCTTTTGTATGAGAAAATATTTAAGAGAAATTTTGATAATTAAATAGTTTCGCAATTGCCTGAATATTATTATGAAACAGAAGGGAGGAAAAGATGAAAAACTCAAAATTAATCGCACCGATTATTATTACCATTATTCTGGTAATGATTCTGACAGCTCATTTTTTTCTGTGGACTCTTATGCCGGTTCCCGGCTTTATAAAAGTTCTGATCCTTCTGGCATTACTGGCTCTTATAGGAGTTGCAGTCTGTAACTTAGTGGAAAGAATACAGGAAATAAGGAGTGGTGAAGAAGATGATCTTGGTAAATACTGATTATATTTCCGGCAAAGAACTTGAAATGCTCGGTCTGGTGAAAGGAAGCACCATCCAGTCTAAAAACATAGGAAGGGACATCAGCCAGAGTTTTAAAACCCTCGTAGGCGGCGAGTTAAAAGCCTACAACGACATGATGAATGACGCAAGAGCGCTTGCCACCAAACGTATGGTAGAAGAAGCGGAAGCACTTGGAGCTGACGCTGTTGTAAATATCCGTTATGCCTCTTCTGCAATTATGCAGGGCGCTGCGGAAGTCATTGCCTACGGCACTGCGGTAAGATTTACCAGTTAAAACAAAAGGAACTGGGGCAAAGTGCCGCTGTATACAGAATATGACATGAAACATAAAACTACATCCATATACTGTATATAAGCTGTATTTTGCCGCAGTTTTGCTCCGGTATCATCTGTTCTTTACAGAAATACAATTTCCTGCCTGCCGCTGTCCGCCCGCACCCTTGCCCCATAAGGCAGTATGGCTCTGGGCATGGCATGTCCGAAATTCACATTGTACAGAACCGGAAGATTTCTGCTTCCAAAGATTTCCAGGTAAACTTCTTTATATTCTTCATAATACTGTTCATCCTGAGGTTTTCCCACAATGATTCCGCTTATTACTTCAAAAGCCCCTGTTTTTTCCACTGTTCGTAATTCTCTGTACAGAAGTTCCGGTTCCGGTTTTTCCTCACATGTTTCCAGGAACATAATCTTTCCTTTCCATTCTTCCTGTTCCGGAAAGATTCGGTATTTTCGGCATATCTCACTTTCATCCGGATACCTTTTCGATACCAGCATATCATAGATACTTTCCAGACAGCCGCCCAGCAGTTCTCCCTCAAAAACCTGTCTGCCGCAGAGCAGTTCATACCCGTGGATTTCCTCATGGGAAATTCGGTCTGTGCCCATGGCTGCTCTGGAAAAATCCTTTCTTTCTTCATACCACAATGCACTGGGCTTTATGGTCTGAAATCCATGAAAACACCCCAGAAATCTTTCTCTGGTATAAGGAAGCATTTCCTCTGCCATTTCAGCAATATCACAGATAAAGCACTGGCCATAGAAAGTCCGGAGTCCTAACCGATGGAACATCAGGTGGTTTACCGTGGTATCGGAAAAGCCCAGAAACAGTTTCGGAGATTGCCTCACAGCCTGAATAAATACTTCATCTTCCATCAGATAAGGCAGCAAACGGTAAGTGTCATCTCCGCCGATGGCGCAGATAATCCCCCGGATGGAGTTATCCAGAAAGGCCTGTTTCAAATCTTTTGCCCGCTGCTGAGGATGCTCTTTTAAAATCTCGATTCCTTTCAGTGAATTTGGCATAAATACAGGCTTCAGGCCAAATTCTTTCAGCCTTTTCGTACCGATTTCAATATTGTGGCTGCAAAATTCTTCCCCCGGCATCCCGCTGGAAAGGCTTACGACTGCCACAGAATCTCCGGGTTTTAATAACTCAGGTTTTAATAATTCAGGTTTTATCACGGTTCGTCTTCCTGTACCTCCTCCGATAATATTCCATTGTCCTGTACTCCAGTATATCTTTCATATGATATTTCAGAGCTTCATCCTCCAGCCATTCTCTCAGTTCTTCCCGAAGGGCAAGGGCATATCCCTCTTTTTCCATAAAAACCTGCTAACAAAAGTCAAGACTTTTTAGCAGGTTTTTAAATATATTTTTCGTATGAATTTTTCCCACGACAATTAGACCGGTGGAAAATCCGGTCTGCCGTATCCGCTGTTTTAGTTCTTTTTACTTCTGGTATACTTCCATCACACGTGCATAATAAATCCTAAGGAATTTATTTAATCCCGCTATTTTTGCTGCACGTTTTGACTTTCCTTCTCTTTCTTTCTTCAAAATAAATCTATACACTGCTGCGTCTGCTGGCTCTTTATGGGTTTTCAGACATCTCATCACTTCATATCCAATCTTTCGCAGGCTGGAAGAACCTCTCTTGGATATTTTCCTCTCTGTCCCCATAAACTGCCCTGACTGATAGGGCGGCGCGTCTATTCCTGCGTGGGCTATCAGGGCTTTTCCGCTATGGAATCTTCTCACATCCCCAATTTCTGCAATCAATTTAGGCGCAAGGACATTTCCAACACCTCCCATTGCCCTGACAACCGGATATTCCGGCAGACTCTTGGCTAATGCCTGCATCTGTGTTAGAATAGTCATCAGAGTGTTATCGACTTCTCGTAACACCCGTACTGCCTCCTGTACCAGCATTTTGGTCGATGGGGTATCGGAGGATACTGTGGGGATGCCTTCTTTTGCCAGTGCATAGATCTTGACGGCTTTATCCTGGCTCTGGTGGTATCCCTTCTCTTTTGCCCATTTCAGATAGCTCTCTATAAACTGTTCCTCCGGTTTCTTCGTGATATTGTCATAATGCCAGTATTCTTCCGCAAAATCCCCCAGCTTATCTTTCCCATTTGTTTCATTCCAGCCTTTCAGCAGCGTTTTGATCCCAGGCATCGTATAGTCCAGAAGATGAGTCAGTTCCAAAACGCTCTCCACACGCATCCGCATATAGTGACGGTACTGCCTTCCCAAAAGCTTCAGCTCCGCATAGACGCTTTCTTCTGCCTCATAGTCCTTCAGCCTGTACCAATGGTCAATCCCATAGTTAGAGATTGTAATGGCATCCTGCTTATCCGTTTTCACACGTCTTAACCCCTGACAGCGGTATTCCTTCATCTCAAATGGATTAATCACTGCCACAAACAGCCCTTTTTCTTTCAGATAGCTTAATACAGGCAGATGGTAGATCCCAGTAGCTTCCATGACCACACGGATGTCATCATTCAGACGCAGCAGCATGGAAGTCAGTTCGGACAGTTCTTTCTCCACATGACAGACTTCAAAAGGCCTGCTCACAACCTCACCATAAGGCTTTAAGATACATACGGTACTTTTTTCTTTTGACACATCAATTCCTACACTTATCATCTGTAACCTCCAAAATAAACCTGTAATTGTCCCATCCACACTTATTACCACTCATTTTAGTTCGTTACACGAAAGCACCTTACGGGTTTCAACCTGCTTAAACGACTGCTTATAATAAGGGATGGTTGACGGTTTTTATGACGGATGTGGTTAATCCAAAAATCGCTTCGCCAGACCAATTACTCCCTTATCATAAAAAAATAAGTGCAGAAGGTAAAGCACTAATGATATGCCTTATCTCTTACACTTATATGGTACTAAAA
>CATLIX010000075.1 GCA_949959185.1 uncultured Eubacterium sp.
ACCTCCTGTAAGTCCGGCTCAACCGGGCCTTTGCCCTATTGGAATCAAGATTTTGAACTTGTTTCGCAATTACCTAATACATTTTATCAGAAAGGAACGTGAAATTATGTCATTTCATTCAATCAAACCATCCGAACTCGGCGAAAACCTGTTTCAGTTAATCAGCAAAGACTGGTTCCTGATTGGACGCTTCAGAAGTATTCAGCCTTTCCGTCTTTGATAAAAGCCGGAAAAAAATGCTGGGTTATTGCGGTACCGTCTCCGGCCGGGACGAAGACAAAGTGGAAAAATCCGGTCTGACTGTGGCTCACAAAGATAACGTACCTTATTTTGAGGAAAACCGCATGGCATTTCTGTGCCGCAAATTATGCGTTACACCACTGACAGAAGAGGATTTCCCTGGAGATACGGCTTTCACCGGAAAATGGTACGGCAGAGAAAACAACGCAGACGGCACCGGCGGCGGATATCATCTGCTTTACATAGCTGAAATTACTGATATTCTGGTGAAAGACTGAACTTTTTCATATTAAATCATCCATATAAACAGTAATATATACTTATTAAACTTATGCTTTTAAAATTACAGGAGCTGTTGTAAAATACAGAAATTCTGCGCAGCATACGACCGCAATCATACGCGGTTCACGCTGCAGAATTCTCTTATTTCATCTCAGCTCCTGTTTTTCCTTTCTTTCATCCGCTCAGTGCATACACCATTTTCTGCCTTTCTCATATACTGTAGGGATAACGCAAATTGGAGGAAGCATATGGCAATATTATCCATTGCAATCCTGGGCGGCGACCTGCGTCAGTGTTATACCGCAGAATATCTTCATTCCTGCGGATGGAACGTAACCTGCTTCCACACCCCGGATTTCCCCTGCGATTCCAATATTATAACGGAACATTCTCTGCCTCAGGCCTTACAGGAGGCAGATATCATACTGCTGCCCACACCTGTATCCAAAGACGGAACCTCTCTGTTCCAGGCAGACACCGGCAAACCTCCCTGCCTCCTGGAAGAACTGTGGGCTTCTCTGCATTCCGGCCAGATTGTGGCAGCATACAGCCTTTCTCCGGAGCAGACCCATCTGCTGGAAGAAAGCCGCTGTCAGGCATGCCAGTTCTCCCGGCTGCCTTTGTTTGCCAGAGAAAACGCTCTGCTCACAGCAGAGGGGCTTCTGGGGGAGCTTATCCGTTATACCCCCTTTTCACTGGCTTCCGCCCGGATTCTCCTGCTGGGATACGGCTGCTGCGGCTCTGCCATCGCAGCCCTTCTTCATCCCCTGTGCCGCAGCATTTATGTGCTGGAACAGGATCGGGAACAGCAGATACTTGCCGAAAAAAAGGGAATCTGCCCCATTCAGGAAGAAGATTTTTCCACGGTGCTGCCCCATTGTAATATAGTAATCAACACTATCCCGGCATGGGTTCTTATGCCGGAACAAATCCGGGAACTTCCCGGTTCCTGCCATATTTTCGATATTGCTTCCCCGCCCTTTGGCTTTCCGGATGATATGACAGAAAAATACCTGCTGCCCTGTTTCCGCCTTCCGGGCCTTCCGGGACGGTTTTCTCCTGTCACCTCCGGACAGCTTATCGGAAAAATATTAGAAAGGATTACAGATTATGTCTTATGATTTTCATGATAAATCCATTGGTATCGGTTTTACCGGTTCCTTCTGCACTTACGAAAAAATTTTCGCTGCACTGGAAGAATTGAAAAACACCGGAGCCAGCCTGCTTCCGGTATTCTCCTCAAATGCTTCCAGTCTGGATTCCAGATTCGGCACCAGCGCTTCTTTTCTGGAGCGTGCCCGCGCCCTCACCGGTAAAGAGCCCATCACCACCATTCCGGGCGCGGAGCCCATCGGCCCCAAAGGACTGATGGATATTCTGGTTATCGCCCCCTGTACGGGAAATACTCTGTCCAAACTGGCCAACGGAATTTCCGACACTCCGGTGCTGATGGCAGCCAAATCCCACCTGCGCAACAACAGGCCTCTGGTACTCTCCCTGTCCACCAATGACGCTCTTGGCATGAACCTGAAAAATATAGGCATTTTACTGAATACCAAAAACATCTATTTCGTCCCCTTCGGACAGGATGATTATCAGGCGAAACCCAATTCCATGACTGCTTTTACGGATCTTCTGGCCGAAACTATCGACTGCGCCCTTTCCGGCAGGCAGATTCAGCCGGTCATCCGCAGCCCCCACGGACTGAATGCGATAAAGGTTTGAATTATCTGTCTCAGTTATGTATAATGAAACTATATCGGAAAAATTTCAGAAAGAAAAGAATACTATACAGATATGAAAAAGAATGCAGATAATGAAACATTACTGGCTGCCATACTGGGGCAGCAGGAAGAACCTGGACGGACGCAGAAATTATCCGTGGTGTGGCGCTTAAGTATCCCGGCCATTCTGGCCCAGCTTACCTCTATTATGATGCAGTACATCGACACTGCCATGGTGGGTAATCTGGGCGCAGGAGCTTCCGCGGCCATCGGCCTGGTTTCCACCACTACCTGGCTGCTGAACGGCCTGTGCAGTTCCCTCTCCACCGGCTTCTCTGTCCAGGCTGCCCAGAAAATCGGAGCCGGACAGGAACAGGAAGCCCGTAACATTCTAAAACACGCACTGATTACCGCACTGATTTTTTCCGGAATACTGATGACAGCAGGTATTGCAGTCAGCGGTTCTCTGCCTCTGTGGCTTGGCGCAGGAGAAGACATACGGCAAAATGCCTCCGGCTATTTTCTGATTTACGCCTGCTCCCTTCCGGCCTTTCAGCTAAACAGCCTGGCCGGCTCCATGCTGCAGTGCAGCGGAAATATGAAAACTCCCGCCATTCTGGATGCGGTGATGTGCGGTCTTGACGTGCTGTTCAACCTGCTGTTTATCTGGCTCTGGGGCGTACCCGGAGCGGCTCTTGGCACTGCCCTTGCCACTCTCGTCATCTGCGTCACAAAGCTGTGGATTGTCACATTCCGTTCTTCCGCTCTGCATATCCGTAAGAAAGAGCCCTGCCCGTTTCAGAAAAGCATCCTGCAGCGTACGGTTCGGATTGGACTTCCCATGGGGTTTGAGCACATGGCCATCTGCGGCGCCATGATTGCTTCTACACGTATTATTGCTCCCCTGGGTACCGTAGCCATCGCGGCAAATTCCATTGCTGTAACAGCCGAAAGCATCTGCTACATGCCCGGCTACGGTATTGCCGCTGCAGCAACCACCCTGACGGGTCAGAGCATTGGAGCAGGAAAAAAGCATCTGGCCAGGAGCTTCTCCAACCTGTCCATTTTGCTGGGCTGTCTGATTATGACGGGGGCCGGAATCCTGATGTATTTCCTGTGCCCGGTTATTTTCAGAATGCTGACGCCGGATATTCAGGTTCAGCAGCTTGCAGCAGAGGTACTGCGGATTGAATTATTTGCTGAGCCTCTTTTTGCCGCTTCCATCGTGGCCTCCGGCGCCCTCTGCGGCGCAGGGGACTCTCTGATTCCATGCCTGCTGAACCTTGCCAGTATCTGGGGCGTCCGGCTGACTCTGTCTGTCCTGCTGGTGGGACAATGGGGCCTTCCGGGAGTCTGGTTCGCCATGTGCGTGGAACTGTGCGTCCGGGGACTGCTGCTGGTCTTCCGGCAGCAGCGGTTCCGCTGGTGACAAAAGGTCCGGGAACATTCTCCGTGTAATACTCCGAATTTCCAGATTGGGGATGGCCAGATGATAACAGTTTCCATCCGGTTTCCCGCGCTGTGTCAGGTATCCTGTAGTAAATAAAAGGCTCCACAGATTTTCCATGGAACTGTACATATCTTTGTATGTAAGCTCCGGGCGGATTTCTTTTGTGATAACTTCCCCGGCAATAAGGCGTTCAATTTCCCGCTTTGTGGAGCCCTTGTCTGATGTCCGGATAAAACGCTTTACCGCATCATTGCTGCTGGTATTGGACCACTAATTCCGGGGCTGTGCTTCCGAATCTGCCCGGAGCAAATCGCAGTAATTGATCACATCCCAGGGACAGTACACCTGCACGCTGCCAAACTGATATCCGTCATACCATTCCCTGACCAGTCCGTATTTCTCAGACAATCCATAGTAATTCAGCAGTTCCCGCACCTCTCTGTCCGTAAATCCAAAATATTCGTCAAAACGCACGTCTTCGATGGACAGAATTTTCAGATTATTCAGTCCGGTAAAAATGCTCTCTCCGGAAATCCTCATGCACCCGGTCAGCACCGCAAACTGCAGACAGTCATTGGTTTTCAGCACCTGCTCAAACATGTTGCGGATCAAAAGAACCATCCGGTCAAAATATCCCTGCTCAAAGGCTTTTGCAAGGGGCACATCATATTCGTCAATCAGAAGGATTACCTGTCTTTTGTAATGCTTTTGGAGCAGTTCTGACAGAAGTTTCAAACTGCAGCACAAAGTCCCTTCTTCCATATCCTCCTGCAGAAGTCTGGAAAAAGCCTCTTTATCGTACCTGGTAAGCTGCCTGCTGTCGAAAAGATACTGACATCTTCTGGCCTCTGCCTGAATAAGCTGAACTGCCATACGGTATGCCGCCTCATAGGTTTCTCCATTGATGCTCTTCAGAGAAACAGAAATCACCGGAAACTGCCCCATATATTTCTCACACAATTCTGTTTCAGCGGAAATTTCCAGCCCCTGGAAAATCTCTTTCTCTCCGTTCAGTTCAAAAAAACTTTTCAGCATACTCATATTCAAAGACTTTCCGAACCTTCTGGGACGGGTAAACAGATTGACTTCTCCCCAGTTCTGAAGCAGTTCCCGGATTAAGCCTGTTTTATCCGTGTAATAAAATCCTTCTTTTCTGATTTTTTCAAACTTTTCAATCCCAATCGGAAGTTTTTTCTTCTCATCTACCGGTTTCACACCCCTTTCAGCCTTTACCGGTCAGATTACATACTTTTCAGCGTATATTCCATCATTTCATAATGGAGCCCGGAGCCCTCTGCAATCTCCGGCGGAAGCAGTGCCCGTGCCACGCATTTCAGTTCTTCCTGAGGATTGTCCTCCTGCTGAAGGTAAGCATAATCTCCGTCAATACGCGCCACCGTATATTCTATTGGTCCAAAATTCATGATTCCTCTCCTCTCTTCCTGGACAATGCCATAATATCCCGTACTTCTTCCAGGGGAATTCTGGTATAATCGCTCAGTTCCTGCATGGCCGGAATGGTTCCGTTCTCCTCTGCCAGAACCTTCCGCGCCTCATGAAGCAGATTGACTTTGGCCAGAATGGTATTCTCACCGTTGTCCATACCCTCCGTCTCCTGCCGGTACTGCTTCATGGATTCCCGCACACAGGATTCCAGCCTGTCCTCCAGGGTGTGACAGTCAGACAGCAGTTCGCCTCTCTGCTTTTCTGCCCCCAGCAGTTCTTCCATTCCAAGCAAAAGGCCCATGTTTCCTTCCTGTACCAGATCTTCCACCAGCACCCTGCCTGTCACATACTCCCCGGCAATCTCCGCAATCCGTTTCAGCCACTGGGCGGAAATATCGGAAACTGCATCCCGTTCTCCGGCCAGCAGTCTCCGGTACAAATCCATTCTGCTTTCTTCCGGCAAATCCGGGATTTTTCTGATTTCGTTAAGATACATCTGAAAATGACGGGAATGGAACGGTTTCTTTCTGCTGCCTCCGGAACTTTGTCCGGATGATTTTCCGGAAGGCTTTTCCGTTTCTTCCTCGGTATCTCCCGGACTTTCCTGCTGCTTTTGCAAATACTGATAAATCATTTCCTGCTGCTCCGGCGACAATTCCATATCTTTAAAATAACCCTGTATTTCTTCCCGTGACATTGGCAGGGGAGCAGTCTTTGCTATCTCCTGTACGGAACGAAGAATCTCCATGAATATATTTCTGTCTACCATAAAATCCTCCCTGCTATGGTTAAATTCATACATTTTTCAGTTTATATCATAGTAACATATTGGAAATCCCATAACAAGAGTGTAAAACCTGCTATTCTGTCTTCATTCTCACAGATTCACCGGAGGTCTGCAGCTTCCGTCCCGGCAAATATACAGAGTGGCCCGGTGATTGATTCTCTCATATTCCCTGCTCTCCTCCCACAGAACTACTATGTCCGCGTCTCTGCCATAGAGTTTCTGCAGCTTTTTCAAATCCTCTTCTTCCTTCAGCACGCATGTGATATGCTCCGGCGGATTCTGATACAGCAATGCGGCCAGCAGAGAAAAGCACTGGCCCGCCGGATACCTTTCCGCAAAAGCAGCGAGAAACTTCAGTTGTTTTTCGGCTTCTTCCCTCCAGAGTTCTCTCCCGGTAATCTGCCACAGTTTCACCAGATTATACGCCATCACAGAATTGCCGCCGGGAATGGCTCCGTCATATGTCTCCTTAAAATCGGCAATCAGCCTTTCATTCTCTAATCCGCAGAAATAAAATCCCCCCTTTTCATGATCTGCAAAAAGCTCCAGGGCCTTCCGGCAGTACCGTTCCGCCTGCTCCAGATAATTCTGCTCCAGAGCTCCGCCGTAAAGTTCAATAAGCCCGAAAATATAAAAGGCATAATCGGTCAGAAATCCCCTGCCCTGACAGCTTCCCTGACGGCAGCTTACAAACAGGGTATCGAATCCGGACTTCTGTTTTTCCAGAAATGCCAGAGCTGCTTTTGCCTGACGCAGATAACTTTCCTGTCCGAACACCCGGTACATTCTGGCAAAGGCCCCTATCATCAGCCCGTTCCAGGATGTGAGGATTTTGTCATCCAGAAACAGGCTGTGACGGTGCTTCCGATAAGCATACACCTTGGGCAGAAGCCGCTCCGGCTCCGTATGAGAATAATCGCTTTCTGCGCCTTTCCCTGTTTCTTCTTCCAGATCATCCCCGAGACGGTTGGGAATACTTCCTCCTTCAAAATTCCCTTCTGCAGTAATATTAAAATATTCATTGAATTTTTTCCCGGCAGAAGCCCCCAGCAGCGACGTAAGTTCCTCGCTGGCAAATACATAGTACTTTCCTTCCACTCCCTGACAGTCCGCATCCTGGGCAGAATAGAATCCCCCGTGGGAATCCGTCATTTCACGCTGAATATACTGGGCTGTTTTGCGCACCACTTCCCGGTAGATTTCTTTTCCGGTAAGAGAATAGGCCTGGGTATACGCCATAAGCAGCAGCCCATTGTCATACAGCATTTTTTCAAAATGGGGCACCAGAAAATATTTATCCGTGGAATACCGGGAAAACCCGCCGCCGATATGGTCAAAAATTCCGCCCCGATACATCTGTATCAGGGTTTTTTCCGCCATTTCAAGGGCCCTCCTGTCCCGGTTCACCCTGTAATATTCCATCAGAAACATCAGATTATGGGCCATGGGAAACTTCGGCGCGTCTCCAAATCCTCCGTTACTCTCATCAAAATTCTTCTTAAACCACCGAACGGCGTGAAGGGACAAATGCTGCCAGGACAACTCTGAGTCCCGCACATTCTGTTCCTCCCGGAGCTGTCCGTTCAGGACGTCCGCTGACTGCAGCAACTTCTCCCGCTCCTGACGCCAGCGACTATTTACCGCCCGCAGCAAATCCAGAAACCCAATTCTTCCATAAGAGCCATGTTTGGGAAAATACGTCCCCGCATAAAAGGGCTTTTGCTCCGGCGTCAGAAAAATACTGGCAGGCCACCCGCCGTTTCCGGTAAACAGCACACATGCATCCATATAAATACTGTCAATATCCGGCCGCTCTTCCCGGTCCACTTTTATGGAAATAAAATTCCGGTTCAGTTCTTCCGCCACCTCTTTATCTTCAAAGCTCTCATGGGCCATCACATGGCACCAGTGGCAGGTGCTGTATCCAATACTCAGAAAAACCGGCTTGTCTTCTGCTTTTGCCCGTGCAAAAGCCTCCTCACACCAGGGATACCAGTCAACCGGTTGCCAGGAATGCTGTAATAAATAGGGGCTTGTCTGATTTTTTAAATGATTTCTCAGTTTTATCACCTCAGTTTCAAATACTTCTGTCATATCGGTTTTTAGTATCTGTTTTTTCTGTAATTCCAAAACTGTAAAATTATGGTATTCTATGACCTGTATACTCTGAACCTGCCGCATTAATAATCAAAAACCCCGGAACACGCAGCGTCTGCATGTTCCATGGGGTTTGCATTTATTTTCCTTCTGTATCCGGTTCTGCAGCGGCCTCTTCCGGGACTTCGCCTTCCACTGTCTCAGGTTCCTCCTTAGCTGCAGTTTCTGTCTCCCTGTCCGGTTCTCCGGCAGTTTCTTCCTGTTCCGGCACTTCTTCCATTCTCTCAGTTTCTCCCGGCTCCCGCACTTTTTCCATTCTCTCAGTTTCTTCCGGCTCCCGCACTTCTTCCATTCTCTCAGTTTCTTCCGGCTCCGGTGTTATTTCCTCCTTCGACATCCATTCATCTTCGGCCGGATGTTTCTCTGTTTTCCGGAACTTTGTCAGAAACGTCTCTTTTTTCTCCAGCAGTGCCTGCTGTTTTTCTGATTTATCCTGAAGTCTCTGCTGTCTTTTTTCTTCTTTGTCCAGCAGCTTCTGCTGCTTTTCTGTTTCTTTTTCCAGCAGTTTCTGCTGTTTTGCCGCTTCTTTTTCCAGCAGTTTTTTCTGCTGTTTCTCTGATTTCACTCTGGACTTCTGATTTTTCCGCACTTCTTTTCTGGCAGTCTTTTCAATTTCCCGCAAGGTATCTTTAGCTACGCCCACCTTCCGTTTCTCTTTCCGATAGGGATTATAACAGAAATAAGCTGCTGTTCCCATCACAAGGACACAGAGACCGAACAGGGCCAAAACCGGCAGCAGCATATGGTATTCCGGATATTCCAGCTCAAAGCAGACGAATACCACCATCATCAGGGGAAACATCAGAAGATACAGGATTCTGCAGAGCAAATCCAGCAGCTTTCCTCTTTTTTTCTCCTGTGTCAGCAATGCGCCTTCAATTCCGGAAAATGCAATCATAAACAGACAGATCTGCGACTGAAATCCATGAAGAATACCGCATAATACCACCAGTACCACAGACAGCAGAAACAGAGAAAATGCACAGCCCTGATAATAGGCGTTGCGGTATTCCCGGATTCCCTGGAGTTTATCTTCTGTGATACCGTACATGGCGTAAACCTGAGCGTCCATATGTTCCTGAAATTCCTGATTATATTTCCGGGCCTCTCTGGTCCGCTCCATATTATTCTCAATGGACTGATTCAGCCTGTCCAGCACGTCCTGTTCCTGCCGGATTTGCTCAAACAGTGCGTCCTCCGCCTCCCGCTGCTTCTGAATCTGGCTGTAAATCCATTCTGTCTTCTGTATTCTCAGGTTTTCCTGCTTTTGCTTTTGTTCCAGCTCTCCCATCTTCTTTCCTCTCTCTGTAAAATCCCTGTGCGTTACCTGTCCTGCTTCAGCTCCTCCCAGGGGATTTCCCGGTCTTTAAAATAATATTCCCGGTCATGCTCATTGATTCCCCGCATCACCCGGCAGGGATTTCCTGCTGCAACCACATTGGAAGGAATATCCCTGGTAACCACGCTTCCGGCGCCGATTACGGTATTGTCACCAATGCTGACTCCGGGCATAATGACTGCTCCGGCCCCAATCCAGCAATTTCTGCCGATATGCACCGGCATATTATACTGGTAAAGCTGTTCCCTGAGTTCCGGCAATATGGGGTGCCCTGCTGTGGCAATGGTAACATTCGGCCCAAACATGGTATAATCCCCAATGTATATATGGGTATCATCCACACAGGTCAGGTGATAATTTGCATAGACCATCTTTCCGAAATGACAATGCTTTCCGCCGAAATTTGCATAAAAAGGCGCTTCTATATAAACACCCTCGCCGCAATCTCCCAAAATGTCTTTCAGTATTTCGGCCCGTTTCTCCGATTCCGATGGTCTGGTCTGATTATATTCCCACAGCTTATCCTGACAGACAACCTGCTCTTTTATAATTTCTTCATCCCCCGGTAAATACAGCTCCCCGGTATGCAGTCTCTCTTTCATTTCACCCATCAGTACTGCCTCCCATATAAAAATGATTCAAATCCACTGGATTTTTCTTAATACTAACATACAATCTTTCTCTTTTCAACATTACCTGGAATTCTGTCGTAAAAATAATTTTTTAATACGGTCACCACAGGATATAAGAGCAACGGAAAAAGGCACCGGCCAAATGCCGATGCCTCACTTTATTTTCCTGATTTTTCACTGTCTCACGCGACACGTTAATTTGTACATATTTTTATATTCCAAACATTTTTCTTATGCTTTCTACTTCTTCTGACTTGCACCCGACTTCTGCCGCGATCTGCTCATTTGTAAGCTCCGGATTGCTTTTCACTGTCTGAAAAATTCTTCCAGACAGAATCAATCCTTCCTGTCTTCCTTCCTGTCTTCCTTCCTGCCTCCCTTTTGTTCTTCCCCGCTGTTCCGCTTCCTGCTGCTTCACCTGGATATCTTCCTCGTAGCTGTACTCCGCAATCAACATGTTTTCGACCTCGCTTCCTTTCCGTTTCAGATAATCCGCCAGTATTCCGTGAGCAATACATTCCCTGATCGCATTCTTAATTGCGCTTTCTTCACCGGAATGCCCCCTCACCGTGTCAATAAACTGGCTGTATTCTCTCAATACGTCACATTTTTTCAGGAGTTCATGCGCCTTATCAGAATTAATATTGATGACTTTCACTTTTAATTCCACAGAATTGTTCCCTGCTGGATTTATAAATGCATCTGACAATTTCAATTCCTGCTCTAATGGCTGTTCCTTTTGTCCATTGTAGAACGTATAAAATTCTGGTGTAGGTATCCTGACCAGTGTTGTCCTGTAACGGGCTTGTTTATCAATCAGTTGTTCATACGCCCTTCCCACATATAACAGGCATCTGAGCGGCATGTTCGGGTTCACGCTACTTTGATGTTCCCCCAAAACAAGCACCTGACCATTTACTTCAAAGGAAATATCATTTTTAAAATTCTTATACAGAACATCCTCAATTTTTACTTTCCGGATTACTTTCTCATCCTGATATTCTGTATCATGCAATGCATTATATAAACTCAGCAGATTCTTTTTTGCTGTCTCATCCTGATAGAACAGATCCACGAAAAGACTGTCCTTATATTCACGGTTCTCCTTTTCCATTATTATATACTGCCTTTCTTTTCTCTTATACTACCACATTTCAATTTCTGTTTCAATTATGCTTTTACGACTCTTTACTCTTTACTTCATCCTTGATACATTTCCCACTTCAACTTCCTGAATTCCTCAATCCTGAGGGACGCCGGATATTTTGTGGATGTCCGTTTCGCGCGAATCAAAACAGAGTGCAGGAGAATAAAAAAAGACTTATCATACCGTGAAATAAGCCTTTTTACAAATGCCGCAGACCGGAATCGAACCGGTACGATGTCGCCACCACAGGATTTTAAGTCCTGCGCGTCTGCCAGTTCCGCCACTGCGGCAAAATACTATTCTTTTCTTATTCAAATTTAAAAATAATGGATGGAGAAGGATTCGAACCTTCGAAGGCGTTGCCAACAGATTTACAGTCTGCCCCCTTTGGCCACTCGGGA
>CATLIX010000076.1 GCA_949959185.1 uncultured Eubacterium sp.
AGATTTCATACCCGCCGCAGTGCGATAAGAGCTTTTTTATTCTATAGGAAAGATACTTTCACACGTTAGCGTGACAAGGTCTTTCCTAATAGAATAAAAAGAAAAGAAGAATCCCTCGACTGTACGCCACTACAGTCGGGGGATTCGTTCTTTGCCTGCATGGAATTCTCCACATTTCTTTGCCTGTTGGCATTATAGCATATGCAAATTTAAATTACACGATACATTTCTTTTTCACTAAACAAAAATTTACCCGTAAAATGAACTTTTAAATTCCATGCCGGGAATGATTGCCTGTAAAATACGGTGCAAAATTATCGTTGGGTTCCCCTATGGGAAGAATACCAGAGCTTTTGGAGTAATTCTTTCTTTTTCTGCCAGAGGCGAATCTTTCCGCAACAAAAGCCCCATATCCAGAGCGCCGCTTTCCAGCCGTTCTTTCACATCATCTGCAATAGCCGTATAAATACGAAAACTGATATAAATATTGTAATACACGAAGTTCCATTATCATTTGCCAGACCGGGGCCTACAGTTCACAGTTTTTCACTGTTCTGGGGAAGGGTACCACATCCCGGATGTTTGTCATGCCTGTCAGATACATGACGCAGCGCTCAAATCCAAGGCCGAAGCCTGCATGTCTTGCCGTACCGTATTTCCGCAAGTCCAGATAGAAATCGTAATCTTCCTGGTTCAGACCCAGTTCTTCCATACGCTGGCAGAGCCTGTCATAGTCGTCCTCTCTCTGGCTGCCGCCGATAATCTCTCCGATTCCAGGCACCAGGCAGTCCACTGCCGCAACGGTCTTTCCGTCGGGATTCAGTTTCATATAAAATGCCTTAATCTCTTTGGGATAATCTGTCACAAATACCGGACGCTGAAATACCTCTTCCGTCAGATACCGCTCATGCTCCGTCTGCAAGTCTGCGCCCCAGGATACTTTGTATTCAAAATTCTCATTATTTTTCTCCAGAATTTCCACAGCTTCTGTGTAAGTTACATGGGCAAAATCAGAATTTACCACATGATTCAGGCGCTCCAGCAGCCCCTTGTCCACAAAACTGTTAAAGAACTGCATTTCTTCCGGCGCATGTTCCAGCACATAACTGATAATATATTTCAGCATACTTTCCGCCAGAACCATATCATCCTCCAGATCTGCAAAAGCAATTTCCGGCTCAATCATCCAGAATTCCGCCGCATGTCTGGTGGTGTTTGAATTTTCCGCCCGGAATGTGGGGCCGAAGGTATAAATATTTTTAAATGCCATGGCATAGGTTTCCCCGTTTAACTGGCCGCTTACCGTAAGATTGGTGGACTTGCCGAAAAAGTCCTGGGTAAAATCCGGAGCTCCGTTCTCATCTTTCGGAATATCATTCAAATCCAGCGTGGTCACCTGGAACATCTCTCCTGCTCCTTCACAGTCGCTTCCGGTAATCAGCGGCGTATGCACATACACGAAATCCCTTTCCTGGAAAAATTTATGGATGGCATAGGCTATCAGCGAACGCACCCGGAATACGGCCTCAAAGGTATTGGTTCGGGGGCGCAGATGAGAAATGGTTCTCAGATATTCAAAACTGTGGCGTTTTTTCTGCAGGGGATAATCCGGCGTGGACTGGCCTTCCACCTGCACTTCCTCCGCCTGAATTTCAAATGGCTGTTTGGCCTGGGGTGTGGCGACCAGCTTCCCTTTTACAATAATGGCCGCCCCCACATTCAATTTCTCCACCTCTGCAAAATTAGGAAGTCCGTCGTGATATACAACCTGCAGAGGTTCAAAAAAAGTTCCGTCATTTACTACAATAAAGCCAAAATTTTTGGAACTGCGGATACTTCTCACCCATCCGCCGATGGTTACCTCCTGTTCCAGAAATGCTTCTTTCCTCCGGTAGAGATCTCTGATGTTTGTCATGTTCAGTTTCATAGCTCTTCTCCTTTTTTACCTATTCCTCAGAAGTGTCTTACTTCTGTTGATTCTTCCTCCTGGAATTCCTCCTATGACGCAGGTGTTTCTCCCTCCTGAGTTTCCCCGTCTGACGCAGGTGTTTCTCCCTCCTGAGTTTCCCCGTCTGACGCAGGTGTTTCTCCCTCCTGGGACTGTTCACTGTAGGTAATATTCGCCTGCTCTATTACCATATTTAATACCTGCTCATTTTCATAAATACTTTTGATATATTCTTCACCATACTGCTCTACCAGTGCTTCCTCACTGGCATATCCGTACTCTTCCACAACGCTCTTTTTATATGCTTCATATTCTTTTTCTTCTGTTTCCACATGTTCCTTTCCGGCAATAGCCTCCAGTATCAGATCTCCTTCCAGGCTCTCAGCCATAAGCTGTTTCACCTGTTCATTGAAAGCCTCTTCCGTGGTACCTGTCGCCTGCAGATAATCCTCCAGCTTCATACCGTAACTGGTTGACATATTGTTTTCAAACCGCTCCATATATTCTTCAATTTTCTGCTCCAGAAGTCCCTCCGGGAATCCGTTCACTTTACAGACTTCCCTCAGTTTCTGAAGAACTGCCGCCTGAGTTTCCACCTTTTTTCGGGATTCATTGTCCTGCTCCATCTGCTCTCTGACGCCCTTTTCAAATTCTTCCACATTGTTATACCCCTGGGAGGACATATTTTCTGCCACAAAAGCATCATCCATCTGATCATAGATCATATCTGTTTTGCTGACAATCTTATTCACCGTTACATGGAATACAACCTCCTGCCCTGCCAGCTCCTCATTCTGGTAATCCTCCGGAAACGTCAGGTTAAGGTCTGTTTTTTCTCCCACTTTTTTCCCAATCAGCCCCTCTTCAAATCCATCAATAAAACTGTTGGAACCGATTTCCAGTACGGCGCCTTCTGCGGTTCCGCCGTTAAAGGCCTCTCCGTCTTTGATCCCTTCATAGTCAATGTTGACAAAATCTCCGTCTTCCACCGTATCCTTATCCAGATCTTCGTACACCGGATAAGAGGTCAGGATGGATTCAATGCGGCTTTTTACATCCTCATCCTTCACCTCATAAGTGCCAAGGCTTACTTCCAGTCCTTTGTACTCTCCCAGTTCCACATAATCATCCACATTGTATTCTATGGACGCTTTCTCTTTTTCTGAATCGTCCTTTTCCTCTGTCTTTTCTGTTTTTTCCGTGCTTTCTTTTTTCCCGCCTGTGTTCTTATTTCCTGTCCCACAGCCACCCAGCAATGACACCGCACATACCGTGCACAGTAATAACATCAGTTTTTTCTTCATAAAATATAACCCTTCTTTCTGAATATAAAATTCTGAAACCAGTGTGTTTTTCCGCTTTTTACCATGCCTGAGCAGACTGTCAGAAGCGGTTTTATTCAATAATTATAAAGAATAGCACATTTTCCTGAAAATGAAAAGGTTTCCATATGACAAAACACAAATAAATCACATTCTTTTGTTCCCATCCTTTAAAATGTATGATAAAATTTTATCCTGATCTGGTATCATTCAACGTTGAATGATATTTGTAAGGAAAGGAATGCTGATTATGCTGCAGGGTAATCAGGAATGTGTGTGAAGAATGAATCATAAGTACGGAAGGTTAAGTAATAATTTTAAACGGATTTTTCTTACGGACAATTTATCTTTTATTATGAATAAAGTGTTACTGTTTGCGATGCCTCTATGGATTATGGAGGTTACAGGCTCAGCAGTTATGTTATCCTTATACAATTCATCTATCGTCTTGACCAGTGTGCTCATATCACCAGTGTCCGGAATTTTTTCAGACAGAATGAATAAGATAAAAATTATTAAATCAGGAAATATTCTGAAATTGCTTTCGGTTTTCCTCATTTTTTTACTGTTTCAGGAACCGGAAACGAATGTATATCTGATTATTGGTGTTTTTTTACTTCGTTATCTTTGTATTTCAGTGATTAATCCAAGTACCAGCTCACTGATTGTTCATATTGTTGATAAAAAGGAAATAGAGAATGCAGTTTATATTCAACAGCTGACCACGCAGGTTTTGCAGATTTTGTCACCTGCAATTGCCGGAATGCTTGTGTCCATGTTAAGTTATCGAAACATTTATCTGACAGACATTGTGGTGATAATTATTGTTCTGTGCCTGCTGTCAGGATTCAGTTATGAATCTGACAGTCAAAATGTTCAGAAAAAAGAAGAAAAAAATTCTTTCATTAAAAAGGAATTGTTAAAAAAACATTCCGCAGGAAAGGCCATTCCTGTTTTTCTGTTATGCGCCTCTGTTATCAATGTACTTGGTTCTGCTATGGTACTTTCCATGCAGGTGTATATGGTGAATGATAAAATCAATAAGGCACTGGCAGGAATTTTATTTGCAGCTTCTCCGGCAGGCGGAATTATTGGAAGCCTTTTGGCGAAAAAGATTGGTTTGCAGAAATTTCACGTATATCATTCTATGTTTTTTGTATCACTTATGGGGATTTTTAATGTTGTCATGGGAATATTTGCGCATTTCCATCAGATTTACTATTTTATCGCAGCTTATTTTATTTCCGGAATCTTTTTCGGATTAAGCAATGTACAGTTTGGGATATTTTATAAAAAATATATTCCAAAAGAAATACAGGGCCGATTCTTTGGATTTTTAAATTCAATTTTGTTGATTGCCACCCCGGCTGGAAATTTAATCAATGGTTTTTTCATTGAAGTAATGAATGTGTCTGCCTCTATCCTGCTGTTGGGAGGCTTAACCTGTATATCAGGTTTGCTGTTTGCGGGAATTACGAAAAAGATGTTTCACGGAACAGAAGAAATGTTTTTGTAATGGATAAATATGGATTAGACAGTTGTTTTTGAAATTAAAAAATGAATAGCAGCTTTGAGAATTGCAGCATTTGATATGATACCTCTAAAGGGTATGCTTGTCCACTGTAAGCAATGCCTGATACAGCTTCTCGTTCTCAATCTCGTCCAGTAAGTCCGCAACGGTGTTCGGCTCTGCCTGCTGTTCAGTGTCTGCCACTCCCTCAAGGTATTCGCCGAAGTCGCTCGCCCATCGATAAACCTCGGCTTCTTTCCAGATGCGCCATTTTCTGTCCTCACGCCCGTGGTTATATGCCATTCCCCGATATGCTATGTATAAGTCAAATCTGCGTTGCATGAGCAGACGGATAACTGCCCGAAAAAATCCTGATATGGAATTTATATTATAACCTCTGCACCGCCTGTTTTATCGGAATTTTTAAGAGTAAGTTCCCCGTTGTGCTGCTTTACAATGCTGTTTGTGATATAAAGCCCCATGCCAAAGTGCATATTAGAGCTTCGGCTGTTGTCGCCCATAAAAAACTGCTCCCTTGCATGGTGCAAATCCTCATTTGTAAAACCAGTTCCCTCATCTATGATAGAGATTTGCAGAAAGTCGTCCGGCTTTTGCACCTCTACATAGACTGTCCCTTTTGGTGGAGAGTAATCTAACGCATTGCCTGTCACATTCATAATTGCCCGTTCCAGTAGTAATTTATCCCCTTTGAAAGTTCCTAAATTTGCCCCTGTTTCCATGTGTAAACAAATTTCTTTTGTAAGGCATAATGAATTTGCCTGCGCTTCAATCTGTTCCATATAATCAGCTATGTCAAATTCTTCCAAATTGAGCTGATACCCGGCTACTGTCCGGGATATATCAATCAGCGTCCTGATATAAACGCCCATCTGCCCGGAACTTTCTGTAATATACCCCGCATATAACCGCTGTTCGTCGTCAAGCTCTGTTTCGCTTATCAAGTCGATATTTCCCTGAATGACAGTTAAGGGCGTTTTCAAATCGTGAGCAAGTGCCGCTATCTGCTCCTTTTGTAATTGTTCCGCACTCCATTGTTTCTCTAAAGATGATTTCAAATTATTTTTCATATCAGAGAAAGAACATAACGCATCTTCAAATTCTTTGATTTTTGAGTGTCCCACCTCAAAATCAAGATTTTGTTCTGCCACTTTTTCTGTTGCTTCAAAAAGCGGGGAGAGCTGCGCCCGCATATTTTTTGCAAACTTCGCTGTTAATATCACGCAGACCGCGATACAGTTTATCCCTATGAGGATATATAGCAGAATTTCCGGTGAGGGAAAATGATGATAGAACCATTCATTTATAAACTGTGAGCCAATGTAATATTGAAGCACCACATATTCATTTTCACGGGTAACAAACAGATACTGCTTGCTGAGGTTTTCGTTTATCTTTCCAGACAGGGCATACTCCATAGCTCTGTCTAAATCATCGCCCTCTAAAGACGTTTCCATCATTTGATAATTCTTATCCAGTATCAGGTACCTGCATCCCATAGGAATCTGCACATCTGTTAAATCCGGCGTTGCGGCGATAATAGGAGCAAGATTTTTTACGCTGTGCTCTGAATAATCCGCATAAGTGATAAAGCCCATATTGGTTCCGACAAGAATAAGGCTAAATGGAACAACTGCCGAACCCATCAGCCCAATCAGCAGCATACATAAAAATCTCCAGAAAGACGCTTTCAGTGACGTTGTTTTTTTCATTCCCATTTGTACCCTATCCCCCAAACTGTCGCTATCGGCTGAATATCCAATTTGCTTAATTTCGCCCGGATATTTTTGATATGAGTGGAAATAGTAGCATTATCACTGTCTCCCTCCAAACCAAAAACTGCTTCATAAATCTGTTCTTTTGAAAATACCTGTCCTTTATTTCCTGCAAGGTATTCACAAATCAGATATTCACTTTTGGTTAGGGGAATAGCTACATCGTCTACCCGTAACTCCTTTGCGGACAAATCAATTTTTATCCGTTCAAAGGTAAGGGAGGTATGTCGTTCCCTGTGTTCCCGGCGTAAATGGGCATTTACCCTTGCCCGCAGCTCCGCAATACGGAATGGTTTTGTCAGATAGTCGTCTGCTCCCAGGCCAAGCCCAAATGTAATATCATTTTCCATTGTCTTAGCTGTCAAAAAGAGAATGGGACAGTTCACCAATGAACGGATTTTATTGCAATAAGAAAATCCGTCCATATCCGGCATCATAATGTCCAGTATAATCAAATCGTATCTGTTCAGCCTATCAAGCGGAACCTGTGCGGCAGACGTACAGGCAGTAATGAAATGTCCGTCTTTTTGCAGCCCATTTTTCACAAGTTCTAAAATGGGTCGTTCATCGTCAACCATAAGGATTGCTGCCATAGTGTCGCCTCCTTTCGTTGCTCTTTTCGTATTATAGCATAATCCGCAAAGGCAGAAAATCGGTCATTTCAATAACCATTTTTCTGTTTTTATTCATAATTTTTCCGTCCTTCCCAATGAGAAAACCATAATAAGGTCAGCAACAAGCCGCCTGTCGTTAATGCTGCAATCCATATTTTTTCCGTTCCATAGCCCCAAATTTGTCGGCTCAAAATATCCTGTACCCAATTCACAGACCATGAAAAGGGAATATACCTCGCTATGCCCTTTAGTTCGATATTGCCATATAAGATACATTGCAGACTTTCAAATACGCCCCAGAACAGGGATAACCCTAATCCAAATTTGAAGCTAAGGAACAGGTGCAGGATGTATATGATCAAATTACAAAATGCCATCCCGGCGGCGGCTCCGATCAGCATTCCAGGCTGCACTGTATCAGCCATTCCAAAAAGATGTATGCCAATCACAAACAGCAGGAACAGAAAGAATAATGCCAATACCCCCGAACCATAAAGATAAGTTAATTTTGCAAGCATATTTTTGTGTCGGTTTGGTACAGCAAGCAGCGTTTGGAAGTGTGAAGCCTTTTCTTCCAGTGCAACATTCAGACCGACAATAACACTTATCAACAATGGAAAAAACGTTGTCGTAATTTCTAATATCATTTTGAGTTTTTTACTATTTGCTGTGCTGCCATACTGGAAATAGTAAGCAAGAAATAACAATGCCCCCATAACAGGTACACAAAAATGAATAGCCCAAAACGGTGTATGCTTCGTTTTTTCCTGTTCAGAACGAACCGCATAAATAAAACCCATTTCCGTCTACCTCCCTTTGGAAAAATCCTTTGCGTCGGCATAGGATAAAATAAGAAACAGGAATATTGACAACGCAATGGAAATCATAACGGCTATAGAAAATCCACAATTCCCCGCATAAGTTCCGTTTATTTCAATTCCCATAAGCGGCTCTGCCAGTTTTGCCGCCCAACAATACGGTACAAACCACCATACTATTGTATTTCCTAATGCAGCAGCAGTAGATAGAACAATCCCAGATATTGTATTTAACATAATCGGCACAAACATTCCCATTTTGCGTGCTAAGTACAGGCACAAAGGGATTTGCCAGGCAGACGCAAGGATAATCCCGATACTTCCTGCAACGCTGTGTAAAACAGAATATACTGCCGTTGCCGGAGAAATGATATTACTGACAGAGATAAGCAATGCTAAAAATATTGCTGAAACAAGCAGTTTTTCGATTAAGATAATGCCCTTGGCAAATTCAAATCCTGAAAGGTTCACAGGCATAGAAAATACCGAATAGTATTTCCCGGCGTTTTCTTCTTTTCTGTGTGACAAAGAACACAAAATTGCGATTGCTCCCGGAAGCAGGAACGCATACCACCAGTAAAGTGTCATGTACTGATACCCCATAAATCCACCCATAAGCCACGCAAAAATAGCTGTGATTAGTGGAACAATGAAAATCAGTTTATTCGATATTGTCCTCTTGAACTTCAAATGTTCTGATTTCAGATAGTCCATGCCTTAACCCTCCCTGTGATTGCTTTTTACAACGTCCATAAAAAGCTGTTCCAAATTTTCGTTTGCGCTCAATGTTCCCTCATATCCAAGAACGCCACCCGCGATAATGCCGATATGGTCGGCTATCTGCTCCACTTCTGAAAGAATGTGACTGGACAGGATAACCGTAATACCTTTAGTCGGAAAAGAACGAATAAGCTCTCTAAGTTCTTCAATCCCAATCGGGTCAAGCCCGTTGGCTGGTTCATCAAGTATGAGCAGCTTCGGATTGTTTAGTAATGCAACTGCAATTCCAAGACGCTGTTTCATGCCAAGAGAAAACTGTCCGGCTCTTTTCCTGCCTGTTTCCGTCAGTCGGACGATTTGCAGCACTTCGTCAATCCGCTTATCTGTCAGTCCTAAAATGGTCGTCCTAACTTTCAGATTTTCATAGGCGGTCAGATTTTCATAAAGCGGCGGCATTTCAATCAACGCTCCGATATGGTTTAAATCGCTGCGTTTCCATGCGTGACCGTCAAATTCGATATTCCCAGAGGTCGGTTTCAAAATGCCCGTAATCATTTTGAGCGTCGTAGATTTCCCGGCACCGTTCGGTCCCAATAATCCATAGACGGAATTTCTTTCAATATTCAGCGATATGTTGTTTACAGCCATCTGTCCGCTGAAAGATTTGCAGAGGTTTGTTGTTTTCAAAATCATTTCCATAGTCTGTACCGCCCTTTCTTTTGATTATGGAAAAAGAATAGCTGATGTTTTTGAAGATTTCATAAAGATAAGGAATCTTTTTAAATTTGAACAAACATATCAATTCATAAAACGCGAATTTTTATCCCTCAAAAAAGAAAAACGACAGAGCTTTACACCCTGTCGCCACTCCATTATGTGTATAAGATTTCTTCCTCCACAATCTCCCTCGCACAAGTCCTTATGTTACCTGGCCGTCCTGTCCATTCTAAGGCGTTTTCTTCCTTCAGGCATTCCGTTATGCCCTGTGCCTGTTTCATGCCCTCTATGGAGCCATTTAAAGCGTTCCTGCGCCTGCCTGTCAATATCGGCAAGGTAAGTATTCATTCTGCCGCCTGTAAGAAGATTGGTATATGTAACCCTGCGGTGCTGTTTCAGATAGTCCAGATGCCGCTTTCTCGCCTGTCGGCTGTTCTTTTTCGGCGGGTACATTTATGCACGGTATTAAGTAATCTCCTTGCCGCTCGTATCTTCCACCCAGTTCCTCAAAAATTGTCTTTGCCATTGTCTGTTACCTCCACATTCTTTTTTATTTTAAATGTCCGCAAAATCTGTCCTATATACACCCGGCAACAGGGAGGAGGTGCTTACATGGAGTTTGTCATATCTTTTATAGTCGCTGTTGCGGCTGGTGTAGCCTGCCACTACATCATCAAATGGCTTGACAGTGACCGAAAGGACAACAAATAGCCTGGTGGGTGCTTTGCCACTATAAAAGAAAAGAAGAATCCCCAAACTGTACGCTACTACGGTTTGGGGATTCATTCTACGTTCACATGGAACTGTCATATCTTCTTGCCTATTGGCATTATAGCATATGCAAAAACTTTTGGCAATATGCTTTTGGCAATCTTCAATTTATCCTTATCTGGCATCACTCAAGTATAAATTTACGAAAAAAGATAGCAAAACCTGTGTCAGAGAATCCAGTCAACCCCTTTACCTGATAACAGTTGCGAAGCAATCAGAGGTTTACCGGATGGTGTTCATATGCCTGGAATCCTCAGAATGGAAAAAAGAGGTTCCAAATGCATTTTATTGGAATATCCCCTGAGTACTAATTCATTAACTTATCGAAAGTATATCAAATTATATAAACAGGAGAAAGTTCCTTTCCGGCTCTTTCTCCTGTTTAATAATCCTTTTCTGTTTCTTCATCTGGATAAAACTCTACTATTTCCCTGATGTCACAATTTAATATATGGCATATCGCATTAAGTGTATTCGTAGATACTGATTCATCCGCCATTAATCTTTGAATTGTCTTGCTGTCTAAATTATATTTTCCACACTTATTTCTAAGGTAATATGTGCTAATTCCCCGTTGGGATAATAATTCTCTTAATGGCTTAAAGGAAATCATATGTCTCTCCCATTACTTTTCAATTATTATCTCATATAACAATTTCAGATAATATGAGAAATATTCCTCATATCCTTTACAAAGTATGAAGAAAGGAATATCTGATATGGAAAAAAGCAAAACCCGGAAACTGTTGTATGAGGGGCTAAATCATGACGAAATCGAACTGTTGGAGTGGTAC
>CATLIX010000077.1 GCA_949959185.1 uncultured Eubacterium sp.
CCCGCAGCAGCACCGGCCCCGGCAGCAGGCGGAGCAGGAAATGTAAAGATTGAAGCAGGCGCAGCAGGAAAAGTATTCAGTATCGACAGCAAGCCGGGCGCAGCAGTAAAACGCGGCGATACCATTCTGGTACTGGAAGTTATGAAGATGGAAACGCCTGTCGTTGCACCGGAAGACGGAACGGTGGCAAGCATTGACGTAACCGTTGGACAGGCAGTAGAAGCAGGTGCGCTGCTGGCAACTTTGAATAATTAATTATTGGAGGTAAAATATGAGTTACGTAGGAGAAACTTTATCAAACCTCCTGCACCAGACAGCATTCTTCAACCTGACCTGGGGAAACTATGTCATGATTCTGGTGGCGTTTGTGTTTCTTTTCCTTGCGATTAAGAAAGGATTTGAGCCTTTGCTGCTGGTTCCGATTGCGTTTGGTATGTTGCTGGTAAATATTTATCCGGACATTATTGCTTCGCCGGAAGAGACCAGCAATGGCGTAGGTGGTTTACTTTATTATTTCTATTCACTGGATGAGTGGTCGATTCTTCCTTCCCTGATTTTCATGGGTGTGGGAGCCATGACAGACTTTGGCCCGCTGATTGCCAATCCCATCAGTTTTCTGCTGGGAGCAGCCGCACAGTTCGGTATTTTCGGTGCGTACTTTATGGCAATTCTGTTAGGATTTAACGATAAGGCAGCGGCAGCCGTATCCATTATCGGCGGTGCGGACGGTCCTACTTCCATTTTCCTTGCAGGAAAACTGGGGCAGACGGGACTGATGGGGCCCATTGCCGTAGCGGCTTATTCCTATATGGCGTTAGTGCCTATTATTCAGCCGCCTATTATGAAACTCTTTACCACGAAGCAGGAGCGCGCCATCAAAATGCAGAATCTGCGCCCTGTTTCCAAGCTGGAGAAAATCCTGTTCCCCATCATTGTTACGGCAGTGGTATGTATTATCCTGCCCACCACAGCGCCGCTGGTTGGTATGCTGATGCTGGGAAATCTGTTCCGTGAATCCGGTGTGGTACGTCAGTTATCTGAAACTGCATCCAATGCAATGATGTATATCGTGGTTATTTTGCTGGGAACCTCCGTGGGAGCCACCACCAGTGCGGAAGCATTCCTGAATGTCACCACTCTGAAGATTGTGGCTCTGGGACTGATTGCATTTATGTTCGGTACCACAGCGGGAGTGCTGTTTGGAAAAGCCTTATGTAAGATTACCGGAGGCAAGATTAATCCGCTGATTGGTTCTGCGGGAGTGTCCGCAGTGCCTATGGCAGCCCGTGTATCCCAGAAGGTAGGTGCGGAGGAAGATCCCACTAACTTCCTGCTGATGCACGCCATGGGGCCAAACGTTGCCGGAGTTATCGGTACCGCAGTGGCAGCCGGTGTATTTATGGCAATCTTTGGCATTTAAGAATCCAGTAATCCGGGAATGAACTTTAATATACCGACGACTGTCCGAAACGCTCAGCGGCATACTGCGCTGATACACAGAGTATTCCGCGGAGCAGTGCAGCATATGGAATTATATGGCTGTGTTTCGGACCTTTCGTCAGAAATTTTAGAAGCCGCCAGGCGGCAGAATGAGAGGAATAAGTCATGGCTGAGAATAAGAAACCGGTTAAGATTACAGAAACCGTATTACGTGATGCACATCAGTCTCTGATTGCCACCCGTATGACAACAGAACAGATGCTGCCGATTATTGATAAAATGGACCAGGTAGGCTATCACGCAGTAGAATGCTGGGGCGGAGCTACTTTCGATGCGTCCCTTCGTTTCCTGAAGGAAGATCCCTGGGACCGTCTGCGCAAATTAAAAGCAGGATTTAAGAAAACCAAACTGCAGATGCTGTTCCGCGGACAGAATATTCTGGGTTACCGTCCCTATGCAGACGATGTGGTGGAGTATTTTGTACAGAAATCTATCGCCAACGGAATTGATATTATCCGTATTTTTGACTGTCTGAACGATTTGAGAAACCTGCAGACAGCAGTAACCGCCACCAACAAAGAGAAAGGACATGCACAGGTTGCCCTTTCCTATACGCTGGGAGACGCCTACACGCTGGAATACTGGACAGACATGGCCAGAAAGATTGAGGAGATGGGAGCAAATTCCATCTGTATCAAGGATATGGCAGGGCTTCTGACTCCTTATAAGGCAGAAGAACTGGTGAAATCCCTGAAATCAGCTACCAGCCTTCCGGTTGAACTGCATACCCATTATACCTCCGGCGTTGCTTCCATGACCTACATGAAGGCAGTGGAAGCAGGCTGCGACATTATTGATACCGCAATGTCTCCCTTTGCACTGGGCACCAGCCAGCCGGCAACAGAGGTTATGGCGGAAGCATTTAAGGGAACCCCGATGGATCCGGGCTTTGACCAGATGCTGTTAAAGGAAATTGCAGATTATTTCCGTCCCATGAGAGAAGAAGCGTTAAAGAGCGGCCTGATGAACCCCAAGGTACTGGGTGTGGATATTCAGACGCTGCTGTATCAGGTACCGGGCGGAATGCTCAGCAACATGGTATCCCAGCTGAAAGAGCAGAATGCAGAAGACAAGTACATGGAAGTGCTGGAAGAAATTCCGCGGGTGCGCAAAGATTTGGGCGAGCCTCCTCTGGTTACACCTTCTTCCCAGATTGTGGGAACACAGGCTGTATTCAACGTACTGATGGGCGAACGCTACAAAGTGGCTACCAAAGAGACCAAAGACGTATTGCTTGGAAAATATGGTCAGACCGTAAAACCATTCAATCCGGAAGTAATCGACAAGGTACTGGGCGAGGACAAGAAGAATGCCATTACCTGCCGGTATGCGGATTTGCTGGAACCTGAACTGCACAAGATTGAAGAAGAAATGAAGCAGTGGAAGCAGCAGGATGAAGATGTGCTGTCCTATGCACTGTTCCCGCAGGTTGCCACAGAATTTTTCAAATACAGGGAAGCGCAGCAGACCGGAGTGGACGCCGCAGTGGCAGACACCAAAAACGGCGCTTACCCGGTGTAGGAAAACAGGCCGGAAACGCATAATTGTTTTTATCTTATAAGAAAATATAAATTCCTCCTGTGGTGTAAATACCGCAGGAGGGATTTTTAAAAACAGAAATCGAGGAAAACAGAATGAGCGGCGGTAACGAATTATTGAACCGGATCAATGAACGGTACGGAAGTTTGAGCAAAGGGCAGAAACTTCTGGCTGCTTACATTACAGATAATTATGACAAAGCGGCATTCCTGACTGCAGCCAGACTGGGACAGGTGGTGGGCGTCAGTGAATCTACAGTTGTCCGTTTTGCTTCTCATTTAGGTTACAGAGGATATCCGGAATTTCAGCGGGCCATGGGAGAACTGGTGCAGGATAAATTACATGCGGTTCACCGGATGGAGGACGTGTACGGGCGGATCAGCCAGTCTGAAATTCTGGAAACGGTACTGAAATCCGATATGGAAAGGATTAAAAATACTCTGGAGCACATTGACGAACATGCTTTTGACCTGGCTGTGGATATCCTGTTAAGCGCCCGGCATATTTATGTGCTGGGGATTCGGAGCTGTGCGCCTCTGGCGGAATTTCTGGCTTTTTATCTGAATATGATGTTTGACGATGTACGTCTGCTCCACACCAGCAGCTCCAGTGAACTGCTGGAACAGATGGTGCATATTGGCAGGGAAGACGTGATGATTGGAATCAGTTTTCCAAGATATTCCATACGGACTCTGAAAGCCATGGAACTGGCCAATAACCGCAGCGCAAGGGTCATTACCCTGACAGACAGCGTACATTCTCCCATGAACCTGTATTCCTCCTGCAATCTGATTGCCAAAAGCGATATGTCCTCCATTCTGGACTCCCTGACAGCGCCCATGAGCGTCATCAACGCCCTTCTTCTGGCTGTCTGTATGAAAAAGCAGGACGAAGTGGTAAAGAGGCTGGAATTACTGGAGCAGGTATGGGAAGAATATCAGATTAATGGCAATGACGAGATTAATTATATGTCCGATATGTAAGGATAGAAAGATAAATGTATGAGTAAAATAATTGTAATCGGCGGCGGGGCGGCGGGAATGATGGCGGCCATTCAGTCCGCAGACCGGGGACACCATGTTCTGCTGCTGGAGCAGAATGAGAAACTGGGTAAAAAAATCTATATTACCGGCAAGGGCCGCTGTAATCTGACTAATGCCTGCGATACGGAGGATTTGTTCAAATCGGTCCTGCATAACGGGAAATTCCTGTACAGTGCATTTTACAGTTTCAGCAATACGCAGGTAACTGATTTTTTTGAATCGCACGGCCTTGCCACCAAAACAGAGCGGGGAGAACGGGTATTTCCGGCGTCAGACCATGCTTCAGATGTGATACGGACCCTGCAGAAGGTGATGGAAGACAGGGGCGTGAAACTGCGTCTCCATACCAGAGTGCAGGAGCTGCTGACGGAATCGGAAAACCGTATTACGGGCGTTCGCCTGTCAGACGGAACAATTCTGAAAGCCGACGCTGTGATTGTGGCCACCGGAGGCTGTTCCTATCCTTCCACCGGTTCCACCGGAGACGGTTACCGTTTTGCCAGGGAATGCGGCCATCAGGTAACGGAACTGAGACCGGCGCTGGTACCTTTTGAGACCGGAGAGCCCTGGGTAAAAGATCTGCAGGGCCTGTCCCTTCGGAATGTCCGGGTGCGCATCCGGACGGGAAAGAAGGTACTTTACGAAGAATTCGGGGAGATGCTGTTTACCCATTATGGGGTCAGCGGCCCCCTCATCCTCAGTGCCAGCAGTCTGGTCAGCGGCCGTATGGAACAGTTTCCCATGTCCATGGAAATTGATTTGAAGCCGGCGATGACGCCGGAACAGCTTGACAGGCGGATTCTGCGGGATTTTGAAGAAAACAGGAACCGTCAGTTCAAAAACGGAGTGCAGAAGCTGTTCCCCGGAAAGCTGCTTCCTGTGATGGTATCCTTAAGCGGAATTCATCCGGACAAAAAAATCAATGAAATCACCAGAGAGGAACGCCGGAATTTTGCAGCATTAATCAAGTCACTGCCCATGACCCTCACAGGGCTGCGGGATTTCAACGAAGCAATTATCACCAGAGGCGGCGTTTCCGTAAAGGAAATCAATCCCTCCACCATGGAGTCCAGACTGGTGCAGGGGCTGTATTTTGCAGGTGAAGTGCTGGATGTGGACGCCCTGACCGGAGGATTTAATCTGCAGATTGCCTGGTCCACCGGGTATCTGGCGGGGGACAGTGTGAGATAAAATAATCCGGCAAAGCATACTGCCGGAAGAAAAGAATGGAGAAAATATGGCATTTAACATAGCAGTTGACGGGCCTGCCGGGGCAGGCAAAAGTACCATTGCCAGAAAAGTGGCAGAAGCCTTATCTTATATATATGTGGACACAGGAGCCATGTACCGTGCAATGGCGTTGTTCTTCCTGCGGGAGGGAATATCACCGGAAGACGAGGGGGCCATCAGCGAAGCCTGTGACCGGATTACCGTTACCCTTTCCAGTCGGCAGGGAGAGCAGCAGGTGTTTCTCAACGGAGAGAATGTAAACGGGCTGATTCGCACGGAGGAAGTGGGAAATATGGCGTCCCGGACCAGTGTTTACAGCAAAGTTCGGGAAAAGCTCACCCAGCTTCAGCGGGACATGGCCCGTACCACAGATTTGATTATGGACGGGCGGGATATCGGCACCTGCGTGTTGCCGGAGGCTCAGGTGAAGGTTTATCTGACCGCCAGTGTGGAAACAAGAGGGAAACGGAGATTTCTGGAGTTGCAGGAGAAAGGCATGGACTGTGAATTGGATGAAATCTGCGAGGATATCCGAAAGCGGGATGAACAGGATATGAACCGGGAGATTTCTCCTTTAAGGCAGGCAGAGGATGCGGTGCTGATTGACAGTTCTGATATGACCATTGAAGAAGTGGCGGCAGAAATCCTGGCCCTGGTCAGAACATCCATGCAGCAGTAATGTATCGGTAAAGATATGGCTCAGGATTATTTTGAAGAAAGGAATCCGGAATATGAAGGTGATACTGGCAGAAACTGCCGGGTTCTGTTTTGGCGTGAAACGGGCGGTGGATACGGTTTATGAGCAGACAGAGCAGAACGGAGGCAGAATTTATACCTACGGTCCCATTATACACAATGAAGAAGTGGTACATGACCTGGAGCAGAAAGGGGTCCGGGTGGTGGAAGGACTGGAAAATCTGAGAAACTGCAAAGACGGAACGGTGATTATCCGTTCTCACGGAGTAGGCAGAAAGGTCTATGAGCTGCTGGAATCAGAACATATTCCCTGTGTGGACGCCACCTGTCCCTTTGTGCTGAAAATACACCGGATTGTGGAGCAGTACAGCCGGGAAGGTTGCCATGTGGTAATTATCGGCAACAGCAGCCATCCGGAAGTGGAAGGAATCCAGGGCTGGAGTCATAATATGGAAGAGACAACGGTGATTTCCACAGAGGAAGAAGCGGAAAATTTTACCCTGAAAGGAAAAAAAAGGGTGTGTATCGTCTCTCAGACGACATTTAACAACAAGAAATTTAAAGAACTAGTTGAAATTATCGGGAAAAAAGGTTATGATATAATTGTTTTAAATACGATTTGCAATGCGACACAGGAGCGGCAGGCAGAAGCCAGGAAGATTGCCGGGCAGGTGGACGCCATGATTGTAATTGGAGGAAAGACCAGTTCCAATACGCAAAAGCTATTTGAAATATGTAAAAAAGAATGTGAAAATACTTGCTATATACAGACACTGAAAGATTTGGATTTCTCTGAATTACGGTCCATTAATAGCGTAGGTATTACCGCAGGGGCTTCTACCCCAAACAAAATTATTGAGGAGGTTCAAAAAAATGTCAGAAATGAGTTTTGAACAAATGCTGGAAGAATCATTTAAAACAATAAGGAATGGAGAGGTAGTCGAAGGTACCGTTATTGATGTGAAACCAGACGAGATCATCTTAAATATTGGTTACAAATCCGATGGAATTATTACCCGTAATGAGTATACAAACGAACCCAATGTTGACCTGACTACTGTTGTATCCGTGGGAGATACCATGGAAGCGAAAGTCCTGAAAGTGAACGACGGCGAAGGACAGGTAATGCTGACCTACAAACGCCTTGCGGCTGAGAAAGGCAGCAAACGTCTGGAAGAAGCATTCAATACCCAGGAAGTGCTTACCGCAAAAGTGGCGCAGGTACTGGAAGGCGGTCTCGGCGTGGTTATCGACGAGGCAAGAATCTTTATTCCTGCCAGCCTGGTATCCGATACATACGAGAAGGATCTGGGCAAATACAAAGACCAGGAGATTGAATTTGTGATTACGGAATTCAATCCCCGCAGAAGAAGAATTATCGGAGACAGGAAGCAGCTTCTTCTGGCGAAAAAGGCAGAACTGCAGAAAGCGCTCTTTGAGCGGATTAGCGTGGGAGACGTTCTGGAAGGAACCGTTAAGAATGTAACAGATTTCGGTGCGTTTATTGATCTGGGCGGCGCCGACGGGCTTCTTCATATTTCCGAGATGTCCTGGGGAAGAGTGGAGAATCCCAGAAAAGTCTTTAAAGTCGGCGATGTGGTAAAAGTATTTATCAAAGATATCAACGAGAACAAGATTGCTCTGAGTATGAAATTTGAAGACGAGAATCCCTGGAAAGACGCATCTTCCAGATATGCGGCAGGCAATATCGTAACAGGTGTTGTTGCCAGAATGACAGACTTTGGAGCGTTTGTGGAACTTGCTCCCGGTGTGGACGCATTGCTGCATGTTTCCCAGATTTCCAGAGAACATGTGGAGAAACCTTCAGACGTACTGAATATCGGCCAGGAAATTGAGGCTAAGATTGTGGACTTCAATGAAGAAGACAGGAAAATCAGCCTGAGTATCAAAGCACTGCTTGCTCCGTCAGAAGATGTGCAGGAGGACGCAGAAGAATCTGTAGAAGAATAGGGGAACCGGCATGAATGGATATGAGGATTTCAAAAAAGATATATTTGCACTGACCAAAATAGATCTGAATTCTTACAAAGAAAAGCAGATGAAGCGAAGGATTGATACACTGATATCCAAGAACAGCATTACCAGCTACAAAGATTATGTGGCACTGATTAAGAAGGATAAAGAAAAGTTTGAGCAGTTTGTAAATTTCCTGACCATCAATGTGTCGGAATTCTACCGGAATCCGGAGCAGTGGGGTATTCTGGACAAGGAGGTTTTCCCCACATTAATCCAGAGATTTGGAAAAAGTCTGAAAATCTGGAGCGCGGCCTGCTCCACAGGGGATGAACCCTATTCCCTGGTGATGGCTCTGTCAAAACATATGCCTTTGAATCAGATTAAGATACTGGCTACCGATATTGACAAGCAGGTACTGGATAAGGCCAGAATGGGCCTTTACAATGAGAAAAGCATTGCGGCCGTACCGCCGGAATTTAAGAAGAAGTATTTTACTCAGGTGGGAAGTTCCTGGAAGATTGCCGATGAAATCAAGCGGCAGGTGGAATTTAAGGAGCATAATCTGCTGAAAGACGCCTATCCCACCGGATGTCATCTGATTGTGTGCAGGAATGTGCTGATTTACTTCACAGAAGATGCGAAGGAAGAAATCTACCGGAAGTTCAATTCCGCACTGACGAAGGACGGAATTCTCTTCATTGGAAGTACGGAACAGATTATGAATTACAAAGAACTGAATTATCAGCGGAAACAGTCTTTCTTTTTCCAGAAAGTGTAGAGGCTGAAAAGAAATGATGAAATATTTGCAATGACTTTGCTTTATAACAGGAATCAGGGTGTCAAAAGGGCCGAAGGTGCTTCTGACGCCCTGATTCGATTCCTGAGAAAACATTCTGGTACGCCGAAACTCTGTTACATCTGCTTTAGCAGGTGCAGGGCGTACTGTTTCAGATTTTCCTCAGAATCTGTGAAATCTTCCGTAAGTTCGAACCAGGAGACCTTATCCTGATGTTCCTGTTTCAGGGAAGGTGAAAACAGCTCCTGATACTGGGGCAGGAACCGGCCGGATTTTTTACTGTAGCAGGTGGTGGCAGTGGCCTGTCTGCGGTAAGCCCTGTCCACAAAGGAAGCAACGCTTTTATGAACAGCCATATCCTCTGCAGGGAGATAATAATAATCTTTGAAATTGGGATAAAAATACTTCAGTTCTCCCATGTAAAAAGGCGCCCGCAGTTTTACCTGACGATGGGCGCCGCTGACATAAATCTCTCCCGCCCTGCAGGAAAATGGCCGGGGTATGGGAAGTTCCGGCTCCAGAGCCAGAATCAGTTCTTTTCCTGCGGCGCCTTCCCAGGTGTTCCAGTCCTGCTGCTGCCAGGAAGAAACACGGAAGCCGCCTTCAAAGAAATGGGGGTAGGACAGCAGAGGAAGCAATTGTACCATTCCTGCCATATCTTCATAATTATGAAGTTTCAATAATTTACAGCCTTCTTTGGAAGGCTGTTTTGCATATTCCAGCCAGACGGGAATTAAATCCCCGCCGGAACAGGTGTCATCTCGCAGAATGCCCAGGAAATCTTCCAGAGTTTTCTGCTTCAGAGCAGATAGCTTCAGAATGTCCTTATAGCCGGAAATCTGTTTGTAAATATCAATATGATAAAAGGTATCGAGAGCTTCCGTAAAATGATAACGGGCACATCTGCCTTTCAGAAAGGGCAGGTCAAATCCTGTTCCGTTAAAGGAAATCAGCGTGTCATACCCGGACAGAAATTCCAGAAAAGCTGAAATCACCAGCGGTTCTTCCGAAGGGTTTTCCGCAAACAGTTGGGTGACGCATATCTTCCGGGCTTTTTTATAAGCATATCCAATCATGTAAATCTGGTTGCGGGCGGAAGAAAAGCCCGTAGTTTCCAAATCGAAAAAAGCAGAAGAGGGAGTGATATATTTCTCCGCACAGGGATTGTCTCCGGTCAGCGGAAGTTCTGTGCTCCAGGTTTTCATAGGGTATCTCCATTCATAATCCGGGGCTGTCGGAAAATGAAATTTGTCATTTCCCGACAGCCCCTTTGAGTTCGTGTACTATTTTACAATTACTTTCATTTTGGCTTTTTTCCCGTTGAAAGTCTTTACCGTGATAATGGCAGTGCCTTTCTTCCGGGCGGTTATTTTACCGGTGGAGGAAACCGTCGCCACCGATTTCTTACTGGAAGAGTAGGTGAGTTTGTGGCTGGCAGTTCCTTTGGGGAATTTTGCCTTTATCTGGAATTTCCATCCGGTTTTGATGGTTTTTGTGGTTGCATTCAGTTTCAGTTTATTCGGTTTCTTCTTAACGGAAATCTTTACCGTGGTCTGCGTTCCGTTGGAAGCGGTTATGGTGATTTTGGAGGAACCTGTCTTTCTGGCGCTGATTTTGCCTCCTGCGCTGACGGTGCACCGAAGTTAAAAAACAATAAAACACTTAATACCACGAAACGCAATGTAAAAAACGCTTGTCAACCAGCGCCAATGTTGGCAGGAACACCGGTACCACGGCATCCGGCTGCGACCCGCATGGCCTCTTGTATGGCCGTCCGGATATGCGGGCGCCGTGCTACTGGCGCCCCTACCAATCTGTTGCATTTTAATAGTTCAAACGTAGTTTGCAGCTGACTCCAATCTGCCG
>CATLIX010000078.1 GCA_949959185.1 uncultured Eubacterium sp.
GTAAATTTGCTCTGGCTGTCATAGCCGACAGCCTGTGCGATTTCAGCTATGCTCTTATTCGTTTCTTTTAACAGTTTCGCAGCCTGTCGCATTCGGTGTTCCTTGATATGTGCTGCAATGGAAGTTCCATAAACAGACTTGAAAACATTTTTCAAAGTTGTTTGATTGATGAGATATTGTTTTGAAAGTTCCTCTATGGTAATTCTTTGCTCCATGTGTTGCAAAAGCTGGTCATGAATTTTTCGGATAGTTTCTGTTAGCTCGAATTGATATTCAACCAATTTGCTTTGGGGAGTAAATTCCATTTTGGTAAGGTATAACAACAATTCTAAAACTTTGATTTTCTGGTATGGAAGCGTAAGTGTTTCAGGCTGGTCATAAAATGCAGAAAAGATACTTTCTGTCTGTTCATTTCCGGCAAGAAAGACAGGACTATCGTTTTGGCAAAATTTTTTAGGCAATACGGTTTCAAAAATAGTACTGTTTTCCAGCAGGTCAGGTGGATTTCCAGAGGCTTTTGGCAGATCAATATAAATACTAAGTCCCTGATACCTATTGTTTGGAAAAGTAAGTACAGAATCCGTACAGGCTTTCATGGTATGGAGAGAAAAATCTCCCGGATTCAGATATATACGGTTTCCGTTTTTCATCTCCCACATAAGCTGTCCGGATTTGCAGTAGTTAATCTGAATAATATGTGATATAGCCTTATGCCGCACAGAAAAAGAATCAGTTGAAAATGTAAGATAGCATAACTCAATACCGGAATAAAGCGGAATGAGAGTCTGTGATACCTCTTGATGAAATTTCTCCACATTTTTTTGTATTTTTTTCAATTCCTCATTCATAGGGCAGACCTCATAATTCAGGACAGGTGATTTCCATAACCTGCTCAATCATCTGATGCAGCAGACGTCCCTGTGGCGTATCTGCGGCACGATAGTAAACCTCTTTTCCTTCACGCCGGCAAACAATAAGACCGCTGTTTTTCAATGGTCTGAGATGATGTGACACTGCCGGACTTGACATATGAAGCATATCTGAAATATTGAGGACACATTCCTCCTGGTGGCAGAGAAGCCAGAAAATTCGGATTCTGGTGGTATCTCCAAGCTGTTTGAAAACTTCCGCTACGGTTTGAAAATAATCTACATGGTCTAACTGTTTCTGGATTAGTACAGTCTGTTGTCCTTCTCCATGTTGATGTGGCAATTTCATATTATCCATATTGTTTTCCTTTCTTTTATTTGTATTTCGCCCAAACGGAAATACTTTTCGCCCGTTTGGGAGGGAATGCTTTGGGGATATTGACGTGTGTCTTTTTACGTATTATACTACGGCTATGATGATTAAACAAGTACTTAATCACTGAATTTAAAAATAACAAGGAGGACTTTACAATGAAGAAAACTTACAAGATCGAGGTAGACTGTGCCAACTGCGCAAATTTGATGGAGGATGCGGCTCGCAAGACTGCTGGTGTGCAGAGCGCAACAGTTAATTTCATGACACAGAAAATGATTGTGGAGTTTGATGAGGGGCAGGAGCCGAAAGATGTCATGAAGAACGTGCTGGATGCTTGTAAAAAAGTGGAGCCGGACTGCGAGATTTTTCTTTAAGCGGTAGCTGCCTGTGACAGAGTGACACCCTTAAAATGCGCCGCTGCAATTTAGGGGTGTTATTTTTACCAATAACGATTAAATAATTAAGCATATTTTGAAAGGAGTTTCATTATGGAGGAATTAGTAATAAGTATATTACTTATGGTTGTCATTATAATGGCTGCGTCGCTTCTTATTTTTGTTGGCAGCCGCAAAGATGGAATGACAAAAAAGCAAAGGGTTATGATGATTCGGATTTTACTCAGTGCCGGAATCTTGCTGGCACTCCAGTTTATTTCCGCAGAGATGTTCGATACAGCCTGCGGGTATTTATTCCCGTCTGCCGGAAGATGGCTTCGTTTTGCGTGCTATTTGATTAATTATCTGATTATCGGATATGACATTTTACGGAAAGCTATAAAGGGTATTAAAAACCGTCAGGTATTTGATGAGAGCTTTCTGATGGCTGTGGCTACGATTGGGGCAATGGCACTGGCTATTTATGAAAATGGAGAATATCTGGAAGCCATTGCTGTTATGCTGTTTTATCAGATTGGGGAGTGGTTTCAGGGATATGCGGTTGGTAAGAGCCGCCGGAATATCAGCAACCTGATGGACATTCGTCCTGATTATGCAAATGTTGAGAGAAATGGAAAATTAGAGCAGATTGATCCGGATGAAGTAGGGATTGGCAGCGTGATTGTTGTTCAGCCGGGAGAGAAAGTGCCGATTGACGGGATTATCGCCTGTGGTGCTTCCAGTCTGAATACCAGTGCATTGACCGGGGAAAGTCTGCCGAGGGAGGCAAAAGTAGGTGATGAAGTAATCAGCGGCTGTATCAGTATGACAGGAGTATTGAAGATACAGACAACAAAAGAGTTTGGAGAATCTACGGTTTCTAAGATTTTGGATTTGGTGGAAAATGCAAGTTCCCGCAAATCGAAATCAGAGGATTTTATCTCGAAGTTTGCAAAAATCTATACTCCGGCTGTCTGCTATGCAGCATTGGCGCTGGCATTCCTTCCTCCTGTTGTCCGTATGCTTTTTATGGGGCTGTCTGCCGATTGGGGAGTCTGGATTTACCGGGCATTGACATTCCTTGTTATCAGTTGCCCTTGTGCGCTTGTTATCAGTATTCCTTTAAGTTTCTTTGCAGGTATCGGAGGAGCAAGCAAGGAGGGGGTTTTGGTGAAAGGCTCCAATTATCTGGAAATCCTCTCCCAGACAAAATATGTTGTTTTTGACAAAACCGGAACCATGACAAAGGGTGTCTTTGAAGTAAATGGGATTCATCATTCTACCATAGGGAATGAAAAATTGTTAGAGTATGCTGCTTTTGCAGAAAGCGCGTCTTCCCACCCGATCAGCAAGAGTTTACAGCGGGCATATGGGAGAGAAATTGACAGGACTCGTGTATCGGATATACAGGAAATCAGCGGAAACGGTGTGACTGCAAAAGTAGACGGCATGGAGGTTGCAGCCGGGAACGATAAACTGATGAAGCATTTGAATATTCTTTATCAGGACTGTCACCAGACCGGAACAATTATCCACATGGCAATTAATGGGAAATATGCAGGTCATATCGTGATTTCTGATATTATTAAACCTCATTCTAAGGCGGCGATTGCGGAATTGAAGAAAGCGGGAGTAGATAAGACCGTCATGCTGACCGGAGATGCAAAGAAAGTGGCAAATCAGGTTGCTGCATCACTTGGGATTGATGAAGTTTACAGCGAACTTTTGCCAGCAGATAAGGTTGAAAAAGTAGAAGAACTTCTGCGGGTGAAGCCTGGCAAGGCAAAGCTGGCATTTGTGGGTGACGGTATCAATGACGCACCTGTGCTTTCCAGAGCGGATATTGGTATCGCTATGGGGGCAATGGGTTCCGATGCGGCAATCGAAGCAGCGGATATTGTTCTGATGGATGACGATCCGATTAAGATTGCAAAAGCAATCAAGATTTCAAGGAAGTGTCTGAGGATTGTGTACCAGAATATTACGATGGCGCTTGTTGTGAAATTTGCTTGTCTTGCATTAGGAGCTGTGGGCATTGCGAATATGTATCTGGCGATTTTTGCAGATGTAGGTGTTATGATTCTTGCTGTGCTGAACGCAATCCGTTGTCTGTTTGTGAAAAAACTGTAAGGAAGGAGGGGTTCCTTTGGCGGAATATCAGGTCGGTCAAATTTATGAAGGACTGAAAGAAAGCGATTTGTACATTCTTACGGAATTTTTTAAGATGCTTGGGAACCCTACCCGTATTCGTATCCTGTTTCTTTTAATGGAACAGGATGCGAATGTCGGTGATCTGGCGGAGCAGCTTGGGATTACGCAGTCTGCGGTATCGCATCAGCTTAACTTGCTGAAGTCGAATAAATTGGTAAGGCGGCGTAGAGATGGAAAAATGATATTTTATGCTTTAGTGGATGAGCATGTGCAGATGGTAATTGAAAAAGGGGCAGAGCATATTTGTGGGCGGTAAAAATGAGGTGACTATAAAATGACAATGGATGAATTGAAACCAAAACAAAGTGCCTATATCCGTTCCGTAGGCGGAGCAGGCGCACTCAGGCATCATTTACTGGATATGGGGCTTACACCGAAAACAGAGGTTACGATTCAAAAGATTGCACCGATGGGTGATCCAGTGCAGATTGAGCTAAGGGGTTATGAATTAACATTGAGGGTTGATGAAGCGCAAAAAATTATGGTGGAGAAAGTTCATACCAAAGCGGAAAAAATTCATGCCCCACAAAGAACACAGGCAGTAGAACACCCAGGTGTCGGTGAACTTGGCAGGGCGAAAAGTTATCATGTTCATGATGCGGCGAATGAGATAGCTGAAGGAGCAAAGATTACTTTCGCACTGGTAGGAAATCAGAATTGCGGGAAAACCACTTTGTTCAACCAGCTCACAGGGGCAAATCAGCATGTGGGAAACTTTCCCGGAGTAACGGTTGACCGCAAAGATGGAACAATCCGTAAACATTCAGAGGCGGTTGTTACAGATTTACCGGGAATCTATTCTCTTTCCCCCTATTCCAGTGAGGAAATTGTGACAAGGGATTTTCTAATGGATACGCACCCGGACGGGATTATCAATATTGTTGACGCTACCAATATGGAGAGGAATCTGTACCTTACCATGCAGCTCATGGAGCTTGGTATTCCGATGGTGCTGGCATTGAATATGATGGATGAAGTACGGGCAAACGGTGGTTCTGTCAGGGTAAATGAACTGGAAGAAATTCTTGGTATTCCGGTAGTACCGATTTCCGCAGCAAAAAACGAGGGGATTGAGGAACTGATTGACCATGCACTTCATGTGGCGAGGTACAGGGAAAGTCCCGGCAGGGTTGATTTTTGTCCGGCAAGTAACGATGAACATGATTCTGTGGGCGCAGTACATCGGTGCATTCATGCGGCAGTACACATATTGGAGCCAGAGGCAAAAGAGAAAGGGTTGCCAGTCCGCTTCACAGTTACAAAACTGGTAGAAAATGACCGCCTGATGAAAGAGAAACTTTCTATTTCTCCTGAAAAAGCGGACATATTTGAACATCTTGTTTCTGTATTGGAAGCGGAAACAGGACTTGACCGAGAAGCTGCGCTTGCAAATATGAGATTTTCGTTTATTGAAGCTCTGTGTGCAAAAACAGTAGTCCGTCCCCATGAAAGCCGGGAACATAAACGCAGTATGTCGATAGATCGGATTTTAACAGGAAAGTATACAGCGATTCCATGTTTTATCGGGATTATGGCTCTTGTATTTGTTATGACGTTTAGTTTAATTGGTGCGGCATTGTCTGATCTGATGGGTATGGGAATTGATAGGGTGATTGCTCTGCTTGATCGGTTGCTTGTAAAGGCGCAGGTGAATCCGGTGGTTCACTCCCTTGTGATTGACGGTGTTTGTAGCGGTGTGGGAAGTGTACTCAGTTTGCTGCCAACGATTGTGACTATGTTTTTCTTCCTCTCCATTTTGGAGGACACTGGATATATTGCGAGAGTGGCTTTTGTCATGGACAGGCTGCTTCGTAAAATTGGGCTTTCAGGGAGAAGTATTGTTCCTATGCTGATTGGTTTTGGATGTTCAGTTCCTGCGATTATGGCTACCAGAACGCTTTCCAGTGAACGGGATCATAAAATGACAATTCTGCTGGTTCCATTTATGAGCTGTACCGCCAAGCTGCCGATTTACACTCTGATGATTAGTGCGTTTTTCCCAAGAAGGTATCAGGCGCTTATTATGGTTGGGTTGTATGCTTTAGGGATTATCTGCGGTATTTTATATGCGTTACTTTTAAAGGGGACAAAATATAAGGGAGCGCCGGTTCCTTTTGTAATGGAACTTCCAAACTATCGGTTTCCTTCAGCAAAAAGTGTGTGGCAGCTTATCGTGGAAAAGGCGAAAGGATTTGCTAAGAAAGCCTTTACAATTATTTTTGTAGCTTCTCTTGTAATCTGGTTTTTACAGACCTTTGATATAAGGCTGAATGTTGCTGCTTCTGCGGAAGAAAGCCTGCTGGCACTATTGGGCGGGGTAGCTGCTCCTTTATTTGCACCTCTTGGATTTGGAGATTGGAGAGTTTCTACGGCATTGATTACCGGATTTACTGCAAAGGAGAGCGTTGTATCTACGCTGACGGTTCTTTTGGGCGGGGATGTATCTTTGCTTGGAACACTGTTTACACCTTTTACCGCATTTGTATTTCTTGTATTTACCTTGCTGTATACACCATGCGTTGCGGCGGTTGCAACTGTGAAACGGGAAATGGGCGGAGCTAAGGCGGCGGCTGGAACTGTAATCGTACAATGTGCAATCGCTTGGATTGTGGCATTTGCTGTTCACAGTGTAGGGGCTGCTGTTGGGCTTGTATAGAGGAGGATTTGATGATGAATTTGGCAAGTATCGCTGTACTTTGCATTGTAGCTGGTCTGTTGATATTATCCATTGTTTATTTCCGAAGAAAGGGAATAAACGAATGCAATGGGAATTGTGCTGAATGTGTTGTTCATTGTACAGATAAAAAATAAACTGATAAATTGAAATACCTCTGGCATAAGTTCTCTATTCCGGAGGTATTTCAACCTGCCTTCTGTGTCAGTTATCTGTCTGACCTGTTTTTGTGTGATACAGTTCGATTATATCCTGTAAAGAAATGCTGGACATATGTTTTTCGGTTCCTTTTTGTATTTCGTTGTAGTAATCCTGCAGAGCCAGTTGGATATTAACCCCTACTCCGCATTCCGGATTGGTGTGGGTGTCCAGATGAAGAAGCGGCTTACTTCCCTCAACAGCTTTATAAATATCCAAAAGTGTGATTTCCTCTGTGGGTTTTGCCAGGGAAGGCTTTGCATGACCGTTTACGCTGGACATCAATCCTGCCTTTTTCAATTTCATCATGATCTGTCGGACAAAAGCCGGGTTTGTCTGAATACTGTCAGCAATTACAGTGCTGCTTAGGTCATACTCCTGATGGATTGCAATAAAAGCCATGATATGCACTGCGTCACTTAATTTTGTAGAATATTTCATGAAAAACTCCTTTGCTGTAAATTTAATTTTAACAGCCGCTTGACTTGTTATATGGATAGTGCTATACTTCTAACTGGTTGTTATTTATATAATAACAACAAATAGGATAAAAGTCAATAAAAAGAGTTGAAAGGAAAAGAAAGCAAACATGAATCGAAAATATGATAAAAAAGCGGAGATTCTGCTTGAACAGATGGAGTGGGCAGAAGCTGTCTGTGTAGGAGCGGCTGCGGGAATGTCTGTTGCTACTGGTTATGATATGGCATATCACAGCGATAAATATTTCAAGAAATATTTTGGAGAATTTGAAAAAAAGTACGGGTTTCAGGGGAGCTTTAACGGATATTATTACCCATACCCGACCAGTGAAGAACGCTGGGCATTTCTGGCGACCTCCATCCATGCAAATCTGGAGCTTCCGGACGGCCCTGCCTATGAAAATCTGTTTGAACTTCTGAAAGGAAAGAATTATTTTGTGGTGACAACCAATCAGGACACCTTATTTAGCAGACGCTTTCCGGAAGAAAGAGTCAGTACCATTCAGGGAGATTTCAGATGGCTTCAGTGTGTGCGTCCCTGTCATGACGAGCTGTTTGAAAGTAAAAGTATGATTGAGGAGATGTATGCAAATATAAAGGACTGCCGGATTCCTACAGAATTGATTCCGCACTGTCCGAAATGTGGAAGGGAACTGGAGCCGTGGGTTCGAGGCTACACGTTTTTGGAAGGCAGAAAATATAAAGAGGAATATGAAAAGTGGAATCATTTTCTGATGGAAAATAAACATAAAAAAATACTTTTTCTGGAACTTGGAGTGGGGCGCATGACGCCCATGTTCATTCAGCAGCCCTTTTGGAATATGACATACTCCCTGCCGCAAGCCTATTACATTACAATCAACCCAAAAGATGCACTGCTTCCAAAGGAGTTAGAAGGAAAAGGAACTGCGATAAAAGAGGATATTGCAGTGGTTCTGGAAAGAACAGTTGAAAAAATAAAAAAATATGGTGCAAAGAATGAAGAATAAAGAAAATCTGGAACTCCTGGCAGAAAAAATCCGTCAGGTAGATGCAGTTGTGATTGGGGGTGGTTCCGGGCTTTCCAGCGCAGCAGGCTATAATCACTACCATTGGATGCCTTATCTGGAAGGACAGTTGCAGGATTTTAAAGAAGTATATGGCTTTCAATCTCCCTTTGCAGGATTTTATTATTGCTATTCTTCACCGGAACAACAGTGGGCATATTACGCACGTTATATACAAAGTCTGTGGGATGCTCCAACGGGGCAGAACTATTATGACTTGGCGGAAATTGTAAGTGGAAAAGAAGTATTTGTATTAACAACCAATGTGGATATGCAGTTTGAACGGGTATTTCCCCAAAATTCTATTTGCAGTTATCAGGGGAATGTGGGCTATTTTCAATGCAGCCAGCCCTGCCATGACCGGATTTATCCGAATGAGAACATCATCCGGGAGATGTGTGAAAATATGCTGGGAATGCGGATACCTTCGGAACCGCTTCCAAGATGCCGGGTATGTGGACGGATCATGGTTCCGTGGGTAAGAGATGATACGTTTCTGGAGGGGCGGGACTGGAAAGATGGTGTAATACGCTACGAATCTTTTCTGAAACAATGTCTGACAAAAGAAAATGCAAAAAGCGTTTTGCTACTGGAATTAGGGGTAGGAGAAATGACGCCCGGTATTATTAAATTGCCCTTTTGGGAAATGGCATATAAAAACAAAGGTGCTTTTTATGTCTGTATGAATCAGGAAGATTCTTCTTCCCCGGAGCATTTGAAAAACAAAAGCCTGTATATAGATGGTGATTTATCAAAAACTTTACAGGATTTAAAACAGATTATGAAAGGAAAGGCAGGGACAGGAAAGTGAATGTATATCAGAAAATAAAGCAAATCATCAGTGAAGCGGACGGGGTGTTGATCGGAGCCAGCAACGGATTATCCATAGCAGAGGGGTATCATTTATTTACGGATGATGCGTGGTTTCGTGAAAGAATGGGTGATTTCAGGGAAAAATATGGTATTTACTGTATTTTGCAGGGGATGGCTGTTTCCTATTCTTCCGAGGAAGAAAGATGGGCATATTTCAGCCGGATCATCAAAGAAAAGTGTTTGCAGGATGAACCGACGCAGATTATGAAGGATATGTATGAACTTGTAAAGGAAAAGGATTATTTTGTGGTCATGTCCAATGGGGAGGATCACTTTATCCCGGCAGGTTTCGAGGAAGAACGTGTATTTGAAATGGAAGGCAAGCTGACAGAAATGCGTTGCACAAAGGGCTGCTGTGATGATGTTTATTCGGACAGGGAGGCAGTTCTTCGCATGGCAGAGGCGGAAACAGATGGCAGAGTGCCGGAAAGACTTTTGCCCAGATGCCCAAAATGCGGCGGGAGTATGGAAGTAAATTATGGGGAGTACTCCTCTTTTCAGGGGAAAAAGAACTGGCAGGAAAAAGCTGCCCGCTATCAGGGATTTGTAAATCGTATGCGTGGAAAAAAACTTGTCATTTTAGAGTTTGGTGTTGGCTGGCGCAATCAGATGATAAAAATGCCATTTATGCAGCTTACGGCAGCAGAACCTCATGCTAAGTATATTACTTTCAACAAAGGTGAGATTTACATTCCTGACGGGATACAGGGAAAGTCCATTGGTGTGGATCAGGATATTGCAGCGGCGTTGCGTGAAATTGTGAAAGTGGGGTAGGGCTATGCAGGAAAAATGGATGGAGGGATTACCGGAATGGAAACTGATAAGACCTGTATTTGATAAGTGGAATGATATTCTGGAAAATCAGGTTACGTTTACATTAGAGAACAGTGAAAAGCACACAGGCGCACATTGCAGGCGTGTAATGCTCTACGCATTAGCAATCGCACAGCGTCAGGGGGTGCCGGAAGAAGATAAAGATATATTGGGGGCTGCTGCGGCATTTCATGATTCCAGACGGCAGGATGACTGGTTGGATGTTGGACATGGACAGCGTGCGGCAGATTATTATCGGGAATATTGTGTATCCCATGAACTGGAGTTTAAACAGAAGTGCTATGATATTATTTATTATCATGATCGTGACGACCAGACTGGAATTGATGTCATTTCAGGAAGGAGTCCATTAGGGCAGAATAGTGTGGTGATTTACAAGATTTTTAAGGATGCAGATGCCCTTGACCGGTTTCGTTTGTAAGCGTTACAAAACACACCGTAATGAAAAGAAGTGCATGTCGTGATATACTCTATCAAAACATACACTTCTTTTTTGTTCTATGTTCCCTGAGTCGGCAGCTTTCTGGCAGTGTCTCAGACCAGGGAAGATATGCTTCCAGTAATTCAGGATGGTTTCGGTGATCGAGATCCGGCAGGCTTTCTAATAAATAACATAGATAGCCAAATACATCCAGATGATTCAGTTTCGCTGTTTCTACCAATGTATATACGAT
>CATLIX010000079.1 GCA_949959185.1 uncultured Eubacterium sp.
CGTGTCCTTACAAATATTTTCGGCACAAGGGAAGTCCTTGCCTATGTGACAGCCACAGAGAAGGAAGGCGGTTCCAGACGCCTGTTCTTCAGTACGGCCTTCCCAACACAGCTGCAGATTTTTTGTGCATGGCAGGAAAAGGTTCCTCTGAACCAGACGGGAAGTGCATGGATGAACTACATCCCCTTGTTCCTATATTCATTCAGATGGAATATTGAAATCGGCTATTACGAGCAGAAAACCTTCTGGTCGCTATGCAGCTATATGGTGCGTAGCCGGAGAGGGATTGAAATGCTGGTCAATCTGATCAACATAGCTTACTGCGCGATGAAGCTGCTGCCATACCAGGATGAAACATTTTCAAAATACCGTAAGGAAAGCGTACAGGATTTCAGGTTTGCACTCAGCGAAAGGATCCGGCAGGAGGTATTTTTTGCCACTTTCGTAGAAAAGAGCGAAAGTATAATAAAATCATCTGCCCTTATGAAAACCTTGAAATACCTTGTCTGGCAAAAGGGCTATTATTTGTAAAAGTTGTAAACTGGTGTTTATATACAAAAACTGAAAAATACATTAAGAGTGCGGATTTCCTTCATAATCCGCTGCGTCTGTCTCGCTGCCGTTTCCGGCACAAGCAGCTCATATGCAATATACTCGTATATATCCCTCAAATCACGCCTCGCCCTGGCCGTGTACACAATGTTCCAGCTCATATCCCATAGTCCCGCCGCATTCCTTCTTCCACTGCATCCGCTGAATATACCCTGCCTTCCCGTATATCCTCCATGCCTTTTCCTATCTCTGTGTCAAACTGCTCCTTTGTAAGAGAGCCGTATGCAGGAGGCGCCTTCTTTGGCAGCTTCATTTCAAACGGGATGCCCTGCTGGAGCACGACCTGCCTTAAAAACATGCCAACTGCATTTGACATTGGTATCCCAAGCTGTTCAAGCACCCGTTCCGCCTGCTCTTTGATCTCCGGCTCCACACGCGCGAATACATTTGATGTCCTTGCCATCTAAACCACATCCTTTCGCTATATAGTATACCGCTTTTGCCTGCGGTATGCAAGCGTTCCGCTTGTCCTTGTATGAATGCACAGATCAGAACATCAATCCCCATGGGAATCGTACACTCTTTCGGTTATATTCCCCCGTTATTATTCTAAAAGCCCTTAGAGAAGTCTTAGAGGACTTTCCCGCCGCCCCGTGATAAGATGACAGCAAGTCAAAACCATACAGGTAATTGTGAAACTCAATAATTGTACTAATTTCATGTGCAATTTGAAAAATTTGAATACAAATATTTTCTCATACAAAAGGTAAGAAATGCATTTCGGCCTTTTTGTATGATGAAAATATTTCATGGAAAGTGCAGAAATTATACATGAAATTTTGATAACCGGATAGTTTCGCAATTGTCTGAAGTCAAAGCCATCTGAGGAAGGAGAACAACTCTATGAAACGAAAACTTTCATTCTTACTTGCCGGGCTGCTGCTTCTGCTGTCTCTGCTTACTGCCGGCTGCAGCTCGCCTGGAAGCGAACCTCTGAAAAAGCAGGAAAAACCCGCCGCCCAAAAGGAAGATTCAAAAGCGCAGCCAGAAACTGCCACAGGCAGGTACCGGGAAGAAACCATTTCATTTCCGGTACCGGTACAGACCATATTTGATTTTGAAAAAAAGGAGGGCTCCATGCGTATTCTGCTGGAGCAGAAACCAGGGGACTTCTGCTGCTGCAAAAGCCAGGATGCAGGCGCTTCCTGGCAGCAGGAACCCTGGGATATCTCATGGCTGCCGGAAAATTACCGGGTAGTGTCCGCCTGCTTTGCCCCGGAAAACACCATTTTCGTCTCCGCCGGAAAAATATCAGAAGACCCGCTGGATGAATATCATGCAACGGGAGCATACGAATATTTCAGACTGAAGGAGACGCCGGAAGGGCTCCGGACAGAACCTGTCTCCCTGGAGCTTCCAAAACCGGAGGATGCATATTTAAAAGCAGGCTATGGACTGAGGAACATGGTCTGTTCCGAAGACGGAACACTCATCGGTATCCTCCAGCTCGGAACCGGAGAAACACAGACTTCTCAGATTATGTCCTTTCATTCGGACGGCGGCGTTGCAAACTGGAAGCGCGATACAGGAAACGCGGAACTCAAACGCTGCGGGAACACACTCTTCCTGAATGAATACGACGGAACCATCAAAACCCTGAATCCTGCAGACGGGGCAGAACTGACGGAAACCACACTTCCCGCCGGAACCATGTTCTTAAGGCTGATGGATTCGGATTTGGAAAAACAGAAATTTTATTACTGTAACGAAACGGGAATTTACAGTTCCGATGATACCATGTCCCTGACAGAACTTCTGGTGGACGGCAATGTAAGCAGTTTTTCCGATATCAGCTCCACCATACGATATTTCTGCCAGGCAGATGAAACTGTATTTCTGATGTTTCTGGAAACCACTGCCTCTGACGGACTGAAGCTGCTGCGATACGAATACGATCCGGATTTGCCCACCCAGCCGGAACAGGAGCTGAAAATTTATTCTTTGTATGACACCTGGAACGTACACAGACTGATTTCCGATTTTCATTCCACCCACCCGAATGTGCTGGTAACTTACGAAACAGGCATGGAACATTCCGGTGCAAAAAGCGAATCCGACGCCATCAATATTCTGAACACGGAAATCATGGCCGGAAAGGGACCGGATGTTCTGTTCCTGAACGGCCTTCCCTGGAACTCCTATGCCCGGCAGGATATCCTTCTGGACTTAAACAGCCTGGAAACCATGCCGCAAACCCAGGTGTTCCAGAACCTTTTTGCTGCTTTTGAAACAGAAGGCAGACAGTATGCGGTACCCGTCAGCTTTTCCCTGCCCATACTGACAGGGGAAGAAACTCTGATTTCCCAGGTGGATTCTCCGGAAGAATTAGTGAACATGGTCAGAGACACAGAGCCTCTGCCCATTCTGGAAGCTGAAAACTTCCTGCCCTATACCTTCAGTATTTTCTGGCAGGACGTCCAAAAAGAAGACGGAGCCATTTCCAGAGAAGCGGTAAGGAAACTGCTACAATGCAACAAAGAACTGAACGACCTGCTGCAGCCGGAAGAAGGTGAACCCTGGGTTCCCTTTGATTCCGTATATCCCAAAGAGGAAAACACTCCTGCTTATGATTCCTCTTATTCCAGTGTAAATGTCTGGAATATCGTGTACGGAAATACCGCTGCGTCCGCGGGCTATATGGGCGCTGTTAAGGACTTCACCGCCATTTCCGACCATATGCCGGGACAGGCCCTGAACTGGAAATCATTTCCGGAGCATGTGTTTACTTCTCTGCTGGCAGGAATCAACGGAACATCCAGGCAGACAGATTTAGCCGGGGAATTTCTGGAATTTATACTCAGCGAAGAAGAACAGATGAAATTTATTGACGGTTCCCTGCCTGTATTCCCCGCGTTTCCAGTCCATAAAAAAGTCTGGGAAACCATGACCGAAGAACCAGCCCCGGAAAAACTGGAAGAATACGAAACTCTTTTCCAGACACTGGGCGGCACGTTTCGCTGGCCTTCTCAGGAAGAATTTGACAGGCTGAAACAACAGGTTTCCAGGCTGGATACTCCGGCCATGGAAGATGCTCTGGTGCTTGCCGCCGTCACAGAAAAAGGCAGGGCATATTTGTCCGGAGGCAAATCTCTGGAGGAAACTGTAAACGAAATCATCCAGACACTGGAACTGTATCTGGCAGAATCCGGCATTGCAGAGTGATTCTGTCTCCGGCTCACGGTCGGAAGAAATGGAGCATCCCATGAAAAAAATACTCGCCGCGCAGAGGGACTTTCTGTTCCTTCTGCCCAGCCTGCTGGGCGTTTCCGTCTTTGTATTTCTTCCCTTCGGGGATGTGGTACGAAGATCCTTTACCAGTCTTACTGTCAGCAGGTTCACCGGATTTGACAATTACAAAATGATATGGAAAAACGCAGCTTTCCGTCTGGCCATGGGGAATACACTGAAATTCTTAAGTGTTTCCATTCCCCTTCTGCTGGCTCTGTCTCTGCTGCTGGCAAACATGGTGCATTTCGGACATGATACATCCTGCATATGGTATAAAAAATGCTGTCTGCTGCCCATGGCGGTTCCCACTGCCTCCCTGGTCTTTGTCTGGAACATGCTGTTTCACCCGTTCGGAATTCTGAACAGTGTCCTGCACCTTTCCGCTGACTGGCTCCATTCCTCCTGGGCATTTGCAGTGCTCACTTTCAGCTTTCTCTGGAAAAATATGGGATATTATGTGATTTTATGGCTCACAGGCCTTCAGGGTATTCCAAAAAGCCTGTACGAAGCGGCTGCTCTGGACGGAGCCGGCCCTCTGGCCCGGTTTCGGTATGTGACCCTGCCGGGGCTGAAACCCATGGCCTCCGCAGTGCTGATTCTGGCTCTTACCGGAGCTTTCAAATCCTACCGGGAAAGCTATCTTCTGTCCGGAGAATACCCGGACAGAAGCATTTACATGATACAGCACATGTTCCACAACTGGTTCCGGGACATGGCCATGGACAAAATGTCTGCGGCTGCTGTGGTCATCGTATGCATGTTCGCAGTGCTGGTCATTCCGTTCCGCAAAAAAGGAGGTGGAAATTTTGATTCTCTCAATACTTAAACGTCTGGTTCTGTTCCTGCTGTGTATTCTGGCCTGTCTGCCGGTATTTCTGCTGTGGACCGGCTCCATTACCGGCAGACAGGAACTTGCCTTTTACCTGAAAGGAATGTTTGAAGGGCAGGGACAGAGTTTTTTTCCTCTGTTCCCGGCCTTCCCCACCCTGAGAGGTTACCTGGAAGTGCTTCTGGACACGCCGGAATTCTATGTGGTGTTCTGGAATTCCGTCAAACTGACGTTTTGCATTGTAGCAGGTCAGTTATTGTGTTCTGTTCCCGCCGCCTGGGGATTTTCCCGCTGGCATGGAAAGCTGAGCAGCCTGCTGTTTTATCTGTACACCATTTTAATGCTGCTGCCTTTTCAGGTTACCATGGTATCCGCCTATATGGTCATTGACCGTCTTGGCATAATGGACAGCCACAGCGCCGTCATTCTGCCCGCTGTGTTTTCCACTTTCCCGGTGTTTCTGATTTACCAGTACTTTATCGGAATACCGGAAGAAATTTTTGAGGCATTTTCCCTGGACAGCAGCAGCCATCTCCGGATGTTCCTGCACATGGGCCTTCCGCTGGCCATGCCCGGCGTCAAAGCCGCTCTGCTGCTGGGCGTCCTGGAATACTGGAACCTGCTGGAGCAGCCGCTGATTTTCCTGAAAACTCCCTCCCTCTGGCCCTTTTCCCTCTACATTCCCAATATCAGCCAGAACAGTATCCAGTACACCTTTGTATTTTCCTTCCTGGTACTCCTTCCCATGATTCTGATTATCTTTCAGGAACGGGAGGAACTGGAAAAGGGCATTGGCACCATGGTTCCGAAACATCCGGAAAGGAGCTGAACGACATGAAATGGAAACCATTAAACAGAATATTTTTCCGGAACCGGCAGTTTCACGCCATCTCTGTTTTTCTTGTGGGAATGGCAGTGATGACTGTCATATCCAGAGCTGCGGATTCCTTTATGATTCCCCAGGTTCAGATAACCTCCCCGGAAACCATGAAACTGCAATACCCGCTGGAAATCCAGGGACGCGTTGTTCCTGAAAATCAATACGCTGTTTACTGCCCGGAAAATCTCAGAATCGGACAGGTACAGGTACAGAAAAACGACATTGTTGCAAAGGGAGACCTGCTGTTCTCCGCAGACCCCAAAGACCTGCAGGACAATATCCGAAAGACCGAACAGGAAATGGAAAAACTGAAGCTGCAAATCGCAGATTTGAAATCATCCCAAAACAGCCAGACCCGTCAGCATGAACTCGATTTAAACCGGGCACAGGAGGATTACGATGATACTGCAGCAGAATCCGAGGCCGCTGTCACCGCCGCTTATCTTGAACTGGAACAGGCTCAAAATGAGCTGACCCTGCACGAAAGCCAGAAGCCGGAGGAAACGCTGAATTCGCAGAAATCAGCTCCGAAAGCAGATACCCTGAATTCACAGGAAAACAGCTCGGATTCACAGGAAAACAGCCCGGCAGAAAGCAGTCCGGATTCACAGGAAAACAGCCCGGCAGAAGACAGCCCGGATTCACAGGAAAACAATCCGGCAGAAACGGAAAGTCCCCTGGAGGCCTGGAACAGGAAACGGGAAGAACTGGAGGACATCTGCCGTGAAAAACAGAAATGCTGCGAAGAAGCTGTGGCTGCCCGGAACAAATCTCTGAAAGCAGCCGCCCGTCAGATAGAAGACGCCAGCCTTCCGCTGACGGAAGACCACACTGCCGACCTGCTGCAGGCAGACCTGGAAAACCAGAATCGTACCCTGCAGGAATTAAAGGAACTGAGTCAGGCAGAAGGCAGCGTTTATGCCCAATACGACGGACAGATTCTGGAATGCAGCATTTCCACCGGAAGTATTACTTCCCCGGAGCCGGCGATTATCCTCGGAGATTTCAGCCAGTCCTTCCGGTTTGAAGGCACACTGAATGAAGCTGTTTCAGAGGAAGATATGTCATACCAGAACAGTTCATCCGAAAGCAGCCTCAATGATACCGGAATTCCCCTCCTGGAAGAAAACATGGAGGGCATTCTCCGTATGCAGGATGGCGGCATACCTGAAAAGTCCGTGAAAATCACCGGCGTCTCACAGGAGGAAGGCGGCGCCTGCCGTATTACTGCTGATTTGGATGGTCAGGAAATATCCCGTTCCGGAGAAGCAGTTCTGGATTTGACGGGAGAAAGCAGAATCTGGCCCTGCTGCGTCCCCCTGTCGGCCCTGCACAGCCGGGAATCCGGGGATTTTGTCATAAAAGTCACAGAATCCCCCACCATTTTGGGCCTTTGTTCCACCGCCGAATACGTTCCTGTCACTGTTCTGGAAAAAAACAGCGAGTATGCGGCAGTGGAAGGCCTTTCTCCCACAGACCAGATCATTGTAACCGCCAGCAAAGCCATAAAGGAAGGTGACCGCATACGAATCATCGAAGACTGACCAAAGACAACTTTTTTCCCCATCTTGGTATGTTTCTGTCCGCAGCTCTGTTCCTTTTGAGTTTTCTGCAATTTCACATTCACTTTCGGGAACTGGACAGTCGGGAAGAAGCTGTGATATACCTGTTTGAGCAGGATTCCGTTTCCGGCCTTACGCTGGCAGAAGCATACAGAAGACAGGACACATACCGGAACATCTTTACCGCGGACAAAGAAGGGCTTCTTATCGTGACATCCGGCAGCCGCAAAGTCCCGGCGTCACACGAAACAGAATTTCCTGTTCCGTACCATAATGGAACAGTTGATATAAACCTGCTGAAATGGATGGTTTATATCATATCGTTTCTGTTTTTTACCGGTATGATGCTGTTCTTTTTTGCAAAATTCAAAAAGTCCCCTCCCTCTGTTCAAAGCCCATGGCTTTATGGAATCTGCCTGCTGTTGTTCCTGGGATTTATAAAAATGGAGTTGTTTGCCGAAGCGGCGGATTTTCCCCGATGGCTGCTGCCCGGTGCATGGTCAGATCTGGAAGGCTGGGGAACCTTATGGGAAACCATGGGCACACAGCTTGAAACCATTTTCCGGTACCGGGAATGCCCCGTTCTGATTAATTATTATCAGAATCTGACCGGATGTTTCCGGCCTCTGACCTTCTGCTTCCTTTCTGTTTTTTCTTACAGCAGAGCATCGGCCTGCTGCAGGGATAACAGGGAATCTTGATTTCCGGTAAATATTTTTATATAATAAAAAAGAACGCGCTGCGCATTCTCTGCGCGCGGGCAGATTGCGCAGCAATAAACTTCATCTCCGCGCGCTGCGTATCATTGCTGACTTTTCATACTGCCGAAGGAGAGCTGTTATGATTCGATGTTTGGAAATCTGTTCTTTTTTCCTGGAATGGGTCTATGTATTCGTATTTTTCCGGATGATTCACGCATTTTTGCCGCTGCGCAGACGTTTTTTCGTGCGCCTGGCCGCGTTTTTTGTATGCAGCATACTGGCCACCATGGTAATTTATTCCAACGATCTTCCCAATCTTCTGGGAACCTTACTGGGAATGATTGTATATATTTCTATTTTTCACCAGGGACACCGGACAAAGAAAATAACTTCCGTGCTGGTCTTTTATCCCTCCCTGATTGCAGTAAATTATCTTATGCATGATATTGGGAGCAGATGTTTTTTCCTGGTAACCGGAGCTTCTCCGGAATCATCGGGATGGACCAGGGAGCTGTTTTGTCTCAGCACAGCCTTTTATACTTTGTCTCTGCTGCTCAGGCTTTTATTCTGGCTTTTCGCGTGGCAGATCCTGAAAAAATATCTGCAGCAGATTACTTCTGACCTGACCGTAAATATGTGGCTTATGGTTGACGTCCTGATGCTGGCTCCCTTTATTGCAATCTTTATCATTATCTATTTTATGCCGGAAAATCCGCTGATTGTTTACCCAATCTGCGGGGCGTCCATATTTTCCGGTTTTGGCTGTCTGTACCTGAGTTCTTATATCTGTACTTCTGTCCGAACCGCTTACCATGCACAGGAACTGGAGATGAAACAGGCATACTACCGGGAGCGGCTGGATGACGAAGAACGGGTGCAGTCCATCTGCCACGATATGAAAAATCATCTGCTGGTACTGGAACGGTCTGACCCGCCGGCGAATACTTCGCAGATGGTGGAAAAATTACAGCGGGAACTGGAACTATATGAAGACTATGTCCATACGGGCAATGAAATTTTAGATATTATCCTGAAGGAAAAATCCCGGCTTGCCAGAGAAAAGCATCTGGAATTCTCCGTTGCCGCCGATTTGAACGGTATGGACTTTATAGAGCCGCTGGATATCAGCACGATTTTCGGCAACAGCCTGGATAACGCCATTGAGGCAAGCGAAAAGCTCCCTAAAGGGCAGGGAGCCATTCTGATGAAAGCAGGACGGGTACAGAATTTCTTTTTCGTCCTGCTGGAAAACAGTTGTATAAAGAAAGACAGAGCAGCCTCCACTGCGAAACAGGACAGATTTCTCCATGGTTTCGGCATCTCCAATATGCAGAAAGCAACGGAAAAATACGGAGGAGAGCTGATTACCAGATACGAAAACGGCCGGTTTACTCTGAAAATATTAATCCCAATCCCATAATTTCCGTATTTACGGAAGTGTTATCCGAAATTTCCGGCAGTATATTCCGAAATTTCCGGCAGTATATTCCGAAATTTCCGGCAGTATATTCCGAAAT
>CATLIX010000080.1 GCA_949959185.1 uncultured Eubacterium sp.
ACAAAAGCCCGAAATGCCAGACGCACCGAACATTTCAGCAAGCCTCTGAATACAGAGAATCATGTTCAGCAGAGGCTCCCATGCTTCTTTGAGTCTTGCTTCCATGATGCTGAAATGCATTTCTTACCTTTTGTATGAGAAAATATTTGCACTCAAACTTTCTAAATTGTACATGAAATTAATACAATTATTGAGTTTCGCAATTACCTGTTAATCATCGGAGTAATATCATAAGTATAAGGAAAATAATATTAAAAATCAACGGAATAACCGGTATTTATCAAATCAATCATTTGTCTGGCTGTAATAATAAATGGTTCTTCGGGGAAATGTTTTAAATTGCCGGTAATCAGATAAGTTGAGAAATGCTGAACTGCTGTTTCATAAAATGGTAAATCTTTTTTGTCAGGAAGAATCATGTTTGTGGGAAAAGGATATGTCAGAATACCATATGTAGAAATGAAAGAAAGAAGATAACCGATATCTCTTTTTGAAAACCTGAATTTTTTTCTGCTGAGAACTTCATTGTATTCTTCCATGATTTTTTTGCTGTAAACAGGAATAATTTTTCCGGTAATCAGACTTTTAAAACCTTAGTGGCAGCAGAATTTTCATTTTCTGTAATCAGGGCAGAAACAAGGATGTTGGTGTCTGTTACAGCATAAGATGTCATATCCTGTCCTCCCCATATCTGGTGCGAAGGATTTCTTTACTGATTTCTTCCGGAGACATGTTCTGAATGCCATTTTCTTTTGTCTGATTTCGCAGGGCAGCTTCTGTCCGAGGCTTAAGAGACGCTCCGCTCATAGCCTGTGTCCTGTGCTCATTCATGCCAGTATGATTCACACAGAAACAGGCTATGGCTGAACTGTTACCAAAGAAAAATATCAAAAATCAACGGAATGGTTGTTGTATTTCCGGAGAATACATATTATAATTTGTAAGATATTTCCGTTGCAGGAATACAGAAAGGATCTGAAATTATGATTTATGAAAATATACTGGAAGCAATGGGCAATACGCCTTTAATCCGTCTGAACCACATGACAGAGCCGGAAAGCGCTCAGGTGCTGGTGAAGTTTGAAGGGCTGAATGTGGGCGGTTCCATCAAGACCAGAACTGCTTACAATATGATAAAAGATGCGGAAGAAAAGGGTCTGATTAAAGAGGATACCATTATTGTGGAGCCCACAAGCGGCAATCAGGGTATTGGTCTGGCACTGGTGGGAGCAGTGCGGGGATATGAGACGAAAATTATTATGCCGGATTCCGTCAGTGAAGAACGCCGCAAGCTGGTACAACATTACGGTGCGGAGGTAATTCTGATACATGACGCCGGAAATATCGGCGCATGTATCGAAGAATGTCTTCAGACAGCCCTTGCCATGGCCAGAGAAAATCCGCGGGTGTTCGTGCCCCAGCAGTTTGAAAATCCGGCCAATCCGGCGGTGCATCGCTCTCAGACCGGAATTGAAATTCTGGAGCAGACCGGCGGTCCCATTCATGGATTCTGTTCCGGTATCGGCACCGGCGGCACCATCACCGGAGTGGGAGAAACCATCAAAGAGAAAAACCCGGATATGGAAATCTGGGCGGTAGAGCCGGAACATGCGGCTATTCTGTCCGGCGGTTCCATCGGTACCCATCTGCAGATGGGAATCGGAGACGGTCTGATTCCGGAGATTCTGAACCAGAAGATTTACGATGAGGTCTGTATTATCACCGATGAAGAAGCCCTTTCCACCTCCAGGCGTCTGGCGGCAGAAGAGGGTATTATGTGCGGAATTTCCAGCGGAACCAATGTGGCGGCTGCTTTAAAGCTGGCCCAAAAACTGGGAAAAGGCAAAACGGTGGTGACTATTCTGCCGGATACGGCAGAGCGGTATTTTTCCACACCCCTGTTTGGGCAGGAACTCTAAAATACGCTTCCCGCAGCAGTCAGGCTGCAGGCCAGATCCTTCCGGTAGTTTTCAGCCTGAGGATTCAGGCTGTTGATGACGCAGCCAAAGCTGGCGGGATTTCCGGTGGAATGGATGTAGGTTTCGTTTCCAAGATAAAGGGCCACATGACCGGGAAAATAGAGAAGGTCCCCAGGCTGTATCCGGGAAACAGGTATTTCATGGACGGGATAACTTTCCACAATGGCGGCGTCCCGGTAAATCAGAATGCCGCACATATAATAGCTCATAAAGGTAAGGCCGGAGCAGTCAATGCCTGCATGGGTTTTTCCGCCCCAGCGGTACTGGGTGCCCAGGTATGCACAGGCATAATGGACAATGGATGTGCGAAGCTGCTGCTGTTCGGAAGGAGAAAGGCAGCAGACAGGGCCTGGAGCAGGAAAAGGCCCCAGGGAGCGGGAGGGAATATATCCGCAGATTCCTCCGGCTGTTTTCACATGCTGCCAGCCTTCTTCCGGGGAGCTCAGAGGCAGCAGGGCGCTGCCCGTAAACAGGGTGGACAGGACAGGGGCCTGTACCTTTGGTTCTTCCAGAATATCTGTAATCCCCCGGCAGAGAAGGCAGGGCCTGCAGCCATTCCTGTTATGTATGTCCCAGGCAGAAGATTCTGCCGGCGAGATACTCCGGACAGTCCGGCAGTCCAGCCATCCGGCGTATCCGTACTGTGTGATAACGTTCAGAAAATCTCCCTGCTGCTTCTGTACAGTTACCAGCCACCCGGACAAAAGTTCATCGGTGACACTTCTGTCATTGGGATGGCTGAAAAGAAAAGCAGATGGAGCGGTGACAATGGCTGTGTACATAAAACCCTCCTGTGTCTGAAAATCAGTAACAGTTCAGCCCGCGCCTCTGAAACAGGCTATGGCGGAACTGTTGCAAAAATTATAACACTTCTTTATAAAAGGCCAGTACATTCTGATAAAATATTTTGTCAATCTCACTTTCATGGAATCCGGATTTTTTCAGTTCCTGTTCCAGCAGTCCCAGGTAACTGCAGTTTTTCATCTCCAGATTATTGTCAATTCCGTCAAAATCAGAACCAAGCCCCATACAGTCTATGCCGCCCACATTTGTAATATGTCGGATATGTGAAACAATATCGCTGACATAACCGTAATAGCATCCCAGAACATTGGGCGTATTGGAAAGGAAGGGCCCGTAGTAGTTGGCGCCGATTACGCCGCCTTTTTCTGCGATGGCCCGGATAAATTCGTCCGGCAGGTTCCGGCCCCGTTTGCAGAGAGCGCGGGCGTTGGAATGGCTGGCACAGAAGGGTTTTCTGGCATGACAACATACGTCCCGGATTCCGGCGTCTGATAAATGGGACACATCGGGAATTATGCCAAGACGTTCCATTTCTTCCAGAAATTCCATACCCAGGGGCGTCAGGCCCTGGGACTGGGACAGGTGGCTGGCAGCGGGTTCGCCGGGAAACCCCAGACTGTTGGGATAATTCCAGGTAAAGGTCATCATACGAACGCCCAGCCCATGGAATTCCTGCAGTTTTGCGAGACTTCCCTCGCAGGCTTCTCCCTCCTCCAGTGTCATCAGGGCCGACATTCTGCCCTGTTTTTGATTTTCAGTGATTCCGTCATAATCCGTGACCAGTCCGATGATATCCTGATTTTTCTCCATTTCTTCCAGAAACAGCCGGATTTGTTCCCTGCATTCCTGATAAGGCACGGAGGTCTGTCCGATGTCCAAAAACATGGCAAAATTCTGAAGCAGATACCCGGACTCCTTCATTTTTTCCAAATCTATCTGAAAAGAATTGCTGCGCAGAGCCGGACGTTTTCCCTGTCTGCGTTCCTGATATATGCGGGAAATAGTATCACAGTGCATATCTGTTATTTTCATGGGCAATCGTCTCCTTTAATAAATAGTCATCCGATAATTGTGAAACTTTTACAGATATTATACTACATTAATGGAAAAATTTTGAAGAAATTCCTTGAAATATTTCGTTAGTTATTTATTTACAGAGAATATCAGATGATATCCCCTTTGTCCGCAATCGTAAGGTAAAAGTAAGAAAACCTTAAGTTTCATTTCAGTAATATAGTATAAAATGGTATAAAACAGGCGTGCAGCAGTTTTCTGTATGAAAAAGAAAGGGGAGGAAACAGGTTGGAAAATTTAATTAAGGTTCAGGACATGTGCAAAGTGTACAATCCCGGTGAAAATGAAGTCCGTGCCCTGGATCATGTGAATCTGGAAATCAACAAAGGCGAATTTATTGCCATTATCGGCCATTCCGGTTCCGGAAAGTCCACGCTGATGAATATGCTGGGATGTCTGGATGTGCCCACCTCCGGCTCTTATTATCTGAACGGACGGGATGTATCCGCCATGAAAGATAATCAGTTGTCGGAAATCCGCAATCAGGAAATCGGGTTTATTTTTCAGGGATTTAACCTGATAGCAAATCTGAATGCGCTGGAAAATGTGGAACTTCCGCTGATTTACCGGGGAATCGGGAAAAGCGAACGCCATCGGCTGGCCAGGGAGGCCCTGGTAAAAGTAGGGTTGGAAAAACGAATGGGCCACAGGCCTTCGGAAATGTCGGGCGGACAGCAGCAGAGGGTGGCCATTGCAAGGGCCATTGCAGCAGAACCTCCGGTGATACTGGCCGATGAGCCCACCGGAAACCTGGATTCTGCTTCCACACAGGAGATTATGGAAATTTTAAAAGGGCTTCATGGGGCGGGAAGAAGTGTAATCCTGATTACCCATGACAATGAAATCGCGGAACAGGCAAAACGGGTGGTACGGATTCTGGATGGCAGAATCGTGGAAGATTATTGGAATGAAGACCGGACAGGAGGAGCTTATGAAAAAGAAACTGATAAAAAATAAAAAAGTATGGAAAATTGTAATTCCGGTGGTGATTGTGGTGGTACTTTTCGGTGCCATGGCAGTCAGCAATACCAGCCGTGCAAAAGAGGCCATGACGGAAGCCATGAAGGTGGAATCCATAACCGTGGAGCGGGGAAATGTGTCAGAAACCGTGGAAACCAGCGGGACAGTAGCCAGCGGCCAGCAGAAAACCATTTTTTCTCCGGTGAATGCTCAGGTGGAAGCAGCAGATTTCCAGACAGGAGATCTGGTAAAAGAAGGGCAGAAGCTGGTGACTTTTGATGTGAAAGATTTAGAGGAGCAGAATCAGAAGGCGGAACTTACCGTCCGGGCAAATCAGCTTGGATACCAGGATTCCGTCAACAAGTCCAACGAAGCGGCGGTAAAACAGGCGCAGGCCCGGTCCCAGGCCGATTCCCTGCAGGCACAGGTAAACGCCAAAAAGCAGGAGATTGAGAATCTGAAAGCCGAAATTTCCGGAGAAGCCCAGTCTCAGGCAAAAGCCCGGAAACAGGAGCAGGAAGAACTTGGAAATCAGTTGAAAGCATTGCAGAAAGAGCTGAAAAATGCACAGAAAAAGCTGGAAAAATCCAAAACAGAGTATGAAAAAGCCCAGGTGGAGCAGCAGACCGCACAGGTGAATTTTGAAGCGGCAGCCGCAGGAGGAAACCCCCAGGAGCTGGAACAGGCACGGGAAGTTCTGAATGCAGCCAATGAAAAACTGGCTCAGACAAAAGGCGCTTATGAGGCAAATCAGGAGGCAGTCAGCAGTCTGAATAATCAGATAGAAGCACTTCAGTCTTCCCTTGCCGGTTCCGATGCAGAAATTCCTGCAGCCGGAGAACTTCAGCAGAAACTGGAAGCAGCTCAGGCAGAGCTGGCCGGGCTGGAAACAAGCCTGGAAAGCCAGAAATCCATGGCGGAAATGGATACGGGCACCTTAAGCGGAGAAGCAAGAGCCCAGATGCAGGCTAATAACAATCTTGCGGAGCTGGAGAGCAAATCTCTGGAAGAACTGATTCTGGCCGGCCAGCAGGGAATTTCCGCAGAATTTAACGGGGTAATTTCCGGTAAGCAGGTGGTGGAAGGGGCCACGGTTTCCCAGGGTATGGAATTGTTTACCCTGCAGAGTATTGATGACGTAAACGTGGAAGTAACATTGTCCAAAAATGTATATGATAAAGTAAAAGAAGGTCAGAAGGCGGAAGTTACCCTGGCAGGGCGGACGTATCAGGGAACGGTCAGCCGTATCAGCCGGATTGCCACAGACGGAGCGGCCGGCACCAATCAGGCGGCTGTGGCCGCAGCCGGAATTCAGGCTTCCATACATCTGGATAACCCGGATGAAAATATATTTCTGGGTGTGGACGCCAAAGTAAAAATCCTGGCGGCAGAAGCAAAAGACGTGGTTATCCTTCCCACGGAAGCTGTGAATATCGGAAAAGACGGAACCTTCTGCTGGGTGTGTGAAGATAGTATTCTGACCAGGCGCAGCATTACCACAGGCGTAACTTCCGGCGAATGTGCGGAAATTACGGAAGGACTGGAAGAAGGGGAACAGGTAATTACGGACCCAGGCAGCCATGAGGAAGGCGATAGCATTCTTCTGAAAGAAAGAGAAGACGGGGGTGTTTCGGAAGAACAGGCAGCTCCCGCAGGAGAATAATGGAAAGTCTTGAGGTATTATAATGGGAAATATGACGGAATATATAAAAATGGCATTTAAGAATATTACTGCCAACAAAGGACGTTCCTTTCTGACCATGCTGGGTATTATTATCGGAATTGCCTCGGTCATTATGGTAATGGCTGTGGGAGACGGAACTGCCAATGCCATGAATTCCGAGGTGGCTGACCTTGGCGCCGGCCAGATTAGCGTGTACTGCAGTGAGGACGCTGCGGAGGCAGAAGAATGGATTACTCCGGAGGATTTGAAGGCCCTGGAGGAGCAGGTGGAGGGAGTGGACGGTGTAACCCCCAATGACAGCGCTTCAGGTACCACTGCTACCGGAAAAGGGGAATTTACCGTACAGTTAAGCGGCGGAACCGAGGCCATGCAGAAAGCCGTGAATTACAATATGAAGCGAGGCGCCTATTTCACAGAGGCAGATGTGGAGGAGGGCAGCATGGTCTGCGCCATTACGGATAAAGATGCAAAACGTCTTTTTGGCTCCGATGATGTGGTGGGCATGGACATTGATCTGACCATCAATGGCATGACAGGCAGTTACCGCATTGCAGGCGTTATGCAGCAGAAGGAAAACAGCGGATTTGTCAGCTATACCTATGAGGGAATGCCGGTGTCCCTGGATGTGCCCTATACATCATTTGAAAATTTTGGCTGGGAAAGCGATTCCTTTTATTCCGCCACCGTGTTTGCGGGGGAATCGGCCAGCGGAGAACAGGTGGCAAAAGATATTATACATCTGCTGGAAACAAGACATCAGTGCGCCGGAGAGGAATATTACCAGATTCAGAGCTTTCAGGATATGATAGCGGAATTAAACGGGGTGCTGGGGATTGTCACCACATTTATTTCCTGTGTGGCGGCCATATCCCTGATTGTAGGAGGAATCGGCGTTATGAACATTATGCTGGTTTCTGTGACGGAGCGTACCAGAGAAATCGGAATCCGCAAATCTCTGGGGGCCAAAACATCTTCTATCTTAATGCAGTTCCTTGCGGAAGCGGCAATCCTTACGATTGTGGGCGGAATTATCGGGATTCTGCTGGGAATGCTGGGGGCTGTGGGTGCCTGTGCCCTGATGAGTGCTTCCATGGGAAGTACCATACACCCCGGCCTGAAAGCCACCACTGTTCTGGGAGCAACACTGTTTTCCTGCGGAATCGGTGTGTTTTTCGGTATATATCCTGCCAGAAAGGCGGCGAAGCTGAGTCCCATTGAGGCCCTGCGGAGAAACTGACAGTGGAAAAGAGCTGCCGGAAACAGAATGGTTCAGATGTCTGTTTCCGGCGGTTTTGAAATTAATGACAGTTGTAAGAAGATGTGATACAATAAATACATTATACATAAGGATTAGAAAAGTACGGAAGAGGAGAAAATGGATATTGCTGATAAAAGCAGGGGATGATAATTCCGGAAGAACCTATTCAACAATTTAGATAATAAAAAGGGAGGATTCAGCATGGGAAATCAGAACAGAGAAGAAAAAACAGCAAAATTTCTGGACATGGTAAAACAGTCGGACAACATTGTATTTTTCGGCGGCGCAGGCGTTTCCACAGAAAGCGGAATTCCGGATTTCCGCAGTGTGGACGGACTGTACAACCAGCAGTACGACTATCCGCCGGAAACCATATTAAGCCATACCTTTTACCGGAAGAACCCGGAAGAATTCTATCGGTTTTACCGGAATAAAATGCTGTGCCTGGACGCAGAGCCCAATATGGCCCATAAGAAGCTGGCGGAGCTGGAAGCTGCCGGAAAGGTAAAAGCCGTGATTACTCAGAATATTGACGGTCTTCATCAGCTTGCGGGGAGTAAGAAAGTGCTGGAACTTCACGGAAGCGTTCACCGGAATTACTGCGAATCCTGCCGCCATCTCTATGATGCTTCTTACATGCTGAACAGTGAAGGCGTGCCCCATTGTGAGGAGTGCGGCGGAGAAATCAAACCGGATGTGGTACTGTATGAGGAAGGGCTGGACAATCAGATCATACAGGAGGCGGTATACTATATCAGCCAGGCAGATATGCTGATTATCGGCGGAACTTCTCTGGCCGTATATCCGGCGGCAGGGCTGGTGGATTATTATCGGGGAAACAAACTGGTGCTGGTCAACAAAACCTCCACACCCAGGGACAGTATGGCAGATCTTGTTCTGCAGGAGAGCATCGGAGAACTGTTCGGGAAAATTACAGTCTGAGAATCAGGAGGAACGTATATGCCGATACCATTTGAAGTGGGCGATATTGTCCGTCTGAAAAAGCAGCATCCCTGCGGCAGCCAGGAATGGGAAGTGCTGCGGACAGGAGCGGATTTCCGCCTGAAATGCCTGGGATGCGGCCATCAGGTGATGATGGCCAGAAAACTGGTGGAGAAAAATACCAGAGGAATCCGGAAGCAGGCAGAAGAATAGAAACAGGTATTTTTTTCCGGATGTAAATTACGGTTATATGCTGTATAATAGTTTAAAAGGGCTGTTTTGTGACAGCTTCTTTCATAGTATATGATAACAGGTGATTGCGAAACTATCTGATTATCAAAGTTTCATGTACAACTGCAACAGTTTCTCTTAAATATTTTCCTCATACAAAAGGCCGAAATGCCGGACGCACCGGACATTCCGGTAAGCCTCCGACTG
>CATLIX010000081.1 GCA_949959185.1 uncultured Eubacterium sp.
CGCCTCCTGTAAGTCCGACTCAACCGGGCTTTTGCCCTATTGGAATCAAGATTTTGAACTTGTTTCGCAATTACCTAAAATATAATTAAGTATTGTAGTATAGCCTTCCGGTGCGTATAATGTATGGTAACTTATGCCCGTACGGGCAGTATAATATCATCAGATATTATACCATAACCCTCTGTCTGCTGCAATCAGACAGGATTTATGATGGGAGGAATTTATGCATTTTTTATTGAAAATTGGTTTGTTTGTGGCGGTTGGACTGGCGCTGAATCAGCTTGTGAATCTGATTTACAGGCTGGTATCCAGAAAAACAAATGCCATTCATCTGCGTTTCTTTAAAAGCATTATCAACGTACTGATTGATGTGGTGATTATCTACAGTCTGGTTCAGCAGTTTGAAATCACAAAAGATATCAGCAGGGCTCTGCTGCAGAGCGGTACATTGATTGTGGCCATTGCAACTTTTGCGGCCCAGCAGGCGCTGGCAAATGTCATAAGCGGTATCTCTGTCTCCGCCTCCAAACCCTATAACGTAAATGAGAAAATCAGAGTTATTCAGGGCGGGACTGTGATTGCGGAAGGAATGGTTCTGGACGTCACCATACGTCATACGGTGATTCGGCAGTTTAACGGAGAGTGCTGTATTGTGCCCAATTCCATTATGGATTCCGCTGTTATCATAAATACGAATTTTACGGAAAATGTGGGAAATTTTATAGAAATTACGGTTTCTTATGATACGGATATTGAGAAAGCCATAGTTGTCATGAAAAGAATCTGTGCGGAGCATGAACTGACCATAGAGACAGAGAAAAGCAGCGTTACCGTAAGCGGTTATACGCCGGACGGACTTACACTGAAGACCACTATCTGGACCAGAAATCTGAACGACAGCTTCAAAGCCTGCAGCGATATCAGGATTGCCCTGGTGGAAGCATTCAGGAAGAACGGTATCGAGATTCCCTACCAGACGGTAACGGTACATTATACAAAGGAGGATGTATGAAAGACAGCAAAAAAATTTATGCGAAACCTTATTTTGATGCTTTTTATCAGGGAAACAGGACTCTGTTTATTCTGGCGCTGGTGCTGGTGATATTAAATTTTCCGGTGAGTCTGGTGGGTTCCTGGCTGCTGGGCAGAGTGATAGATGTGATTACATCCGGGGATTTGCAGCAGTTAAAAGATACCCTGATTTTCACCGTCGGATTTATCATTGTGGCATTTCTGATAAGTGTGGCCAGCTACCGGGCCAAAAGCAGATTTATCTGTAAAGCTCTGGTTCAGTACAAGAACCTGGCTTTTCAGAAACTTTCCGAAAAGAACATCAGCACATTTACCAGAGAGAACACAGGAAGTTACATTTCCTTATTAACCAATGACGTCAGTTCAGTGGAGGAAAATTATCTCAGGAAATCCTTTTTGCTGCTGCATTATGTCCTGGTTTTTATCGGGACGCTGGTTATGATGTTCTGGTACAGTCCCATTCTGACATTTGCAACTGTTTTCCTGGCTTTTCTGCCCATGACTGCTTCTGTTTTTATGGGGAAGGAAATGGCGGTGCGGGAAAAGGAGGTAAGTGACAGGAATGAGGGATTTGTGGCGCAGCTTCAGGATCTGCTTTCCGGCTTTTCTGTTATCAAGAGCTTTAAGGCGGAAAAGGAAGCCTGGCAAATGTTCACTGCTGCCAGTCAGGAAGTGGAGGAAAAGAAATTCCGCCGTTACTGGTGGAATGTCTGCTGACAGCAGTAAGCCAGAACTTATGCGCTGATATCTTACAGTTCGGTATCTTTCTGACGGGAGCTTATCTGGCTGTCCGCGGGGATATTACTGCAGGAACGGTACTTATTTTTGTGAATCTCTGTAACTATATTATTATGCCTGTCAATATTGTGCCCCAGTATTGGGCCAGCCGCAAAGGGGCCCGGGGGCTTATTGAAAAACTGGCTGAAATTACCCAGGAGAACAGAGTGTCCGCAGGGGACAGAATAAAACCGGTGCTGGAGGATGCAATTGTCTTTGAACATGTTGCTTTTGACTATGAGCCGGACCAGCCCGTACTGCAGAATATAAATCTCAGACTGGAGGCCGGGAAAAAATACGCTCTGGTGGGGCCTTCCGGAAGCGGGAAAAGTACTCTGCTCAACCTTCTGATGGGAGCCTGCAGCAGTTATTCCGGGCACATTTCTGTGGACGGTAAGGAGCTGAGGAAAGTGGATACTGACAGTCTTTATGATCTGATCAGCCTGATTGACCAGAATGTTTTCCTGTTTAACGACACAATCCGCCGCAATATTACCATGTTTCGTGATTTTCCGGAGGAAGAAACAGACAGGGCCATTCGTCACTCCGGCCTGTCACGGTTAGTTGAGGAGCGGGGCGGGGATTACCGCTGCGGGGAGAACGGGGCCGGACTTTCCGGAGGAGAGCGGCAGCGGGTATCCATTGCCAGGTGCCTGCTGCGGGGGACGCCGGTACTGCTGCTGGATGAAGCCACCGCCTGGATGATGTTCTGCTGGAGCAATACGATGAAATAATAGTGCTGTGCAACGGTACGGTATACGAGCGGGGCAGTTTTCATGAATTACTGGAAAAGAAAGCCTGTTTTTATTCCCTGTATCATGTGACGAACGGATGATAGAATTTTATTCTGCCGAAAATCTTCTGAAGACAGTTCCGGCTCTGACAGCAATAACCAGAGATACAAGGCCGGAAAACAGGACAACCCCGTATTCATATCCGCTGCAGAGTTCAAACAGAACGCCGTACATTGCATTGCCCAGCGGCTGGGCGCACATGGACACGGTAAGAATGACAGCAATCACTTTACCGGTTAAATGCCGGGGCGTTTCCCTCTGCACAAAGGACATCATCTGCACGGTAAAAAGCGTGGAACATACCATAATGGCGAAGCAGCATACGGTGATAATGATATAATTGATGATTCCGGAGGAAAACAGAATCAGTGAGGCGCCCATGGGGAACACCCATACCGCGCAGGCTGTAATCAGATTTCCCGCTTTCTGTATGGACAGCCTGTCGGCAAAAATGCCCGCGCCAATCCCTCCTGTCAGTCCCCCTGCGGCCAGCGCGCCCTGAGCAAAACCATAAAATCTGTTGGCCTGTGCCGCTTCCAGATTCAGTACCTCTGTAACCAGATACGGCAGTGCCACAATCAGCATGGCCGACAGAAAGAGGTTAATACCGCAGGTTACCAGCACGACTTTTCCGATGACAGGCTTTTCCTGCCGGATAAACCGGATGCTCTCTGCAAAATCCGTTTTTGCCGTCTGCAAAATACCTTCGCCGGAAGCCTGTTTCTGAAATGGTATCCGTATGAAAATTTCCATTACCGCCGACAGAACAAAACAGACCATGCAGACCAGCAGGACAGGCTTTAATCCGTATGCACTGTATAAAATGCCTCCAAGGACAGGCCCTGTCAGGGAAGCGAAGGAACTGATGGTGTTGATTACAGAATTTGCCGCTATAAAATGTTCCGGATGTACCAGTGCGGGAATGCTGGCCTGCACGGAGGGCTGATATGCCCCTGCAATACCGTATAATAACATCAGCGTAATGGTCAGAAGGGGAATCAGATGTCCGCCCTCCATGCACAGCGAAAAGGTCAGGAGAACTGCCGCTGTAAAAAAATCCAGTATGACCATAATATTTCTTTTGTTTACCCGGTCTGCCACAATGCCGCCCACAGGAGACAGCAGAATGGCCGGAATGAAAGCACAGGCTGTCACTGTCCCGTAAAGAGCCGATGAGCCTGTCAGATTCAGCAGATACAAAGGCAGCGCAAATCTTATGGCGGCGTTGCCGAACAGGGATATAATCTGTCCCGCCACAACCAGAGTGAAATCTTTTGTAAACAGTTTCTGATTCATAGATGAAACCTCCTGTCTCAGTAGTTGAAATTAAACATACTGGTAGTATGTTATACATTATCATACCGTTGGTATGTTTGTCAAGATGTCATGGGAAAGCCATAGAGCCAAAGGCGGCTTTGCCCCTCTTTTTTATTCGGAGGGTTTAAGCAGCCCTCCAGACGAAAGAAGGGTGAAACAATGTATGTTACATATCAGGATTTGATTCAGACAGGTATACTCATTGTCGCCCTTGCTAATTTGATTTATCAGATTTACAAGGGAAAAAAGAAATAGCCGCCACTATTCGCACCAGTGACGGCTTGCCTTTGCATAAGCAGAGGTAAACAAAAACAACGTTGTGGGTAGAGCCGCTTCTATGGCTTTCCCTTTTCCTGTGTCTAATATAGCATATCCGGAGGCAGGAAGCAAGAATTTTTTGTTTCCTGAATCTTCTTTATCCGGTTGATGTTCCTCCTTCAATGATTGGATGGTGGTTCTCTGTGTGTAAAAAGCAAAAAATGTGTAAATGGTATGTATGTAAAACAGATAAAATATATAAGCATGAACAGCCAGAAACCGCACGGAATCAGCACTTCATAAAATTTTCACATAATTTTAGCACTCACCTGTTGTAAGTACAATGTGAAATTCATGTTGTTTCGTCTTTGTGTGAAAGTGGCTTAAAATCAAGGGGTTTCGGGAATTTTGATATGTTGTCCAGTAGTTAGTTTATCGTCTTTATTTGTCTTGTTTGTTCTGGTGTTCTCAAACCACTTTTTTTAGACGGATACCATTTATTCCTGTTTTTTAGTGCATTTATATATGTTTTTTGGATTGGAGATTACTTATCTTTATATTTTTTTTTGTGCTGCAACCTGCTGACAAGTCATGTTTATATTTGGTAGCTTATTACTACAATATCTTGCAGGTTTATTTGGATTGAATATAAAGTATTTTCCACAGTTTTCACAACGTTTAAGACAAATTCCAATTTGAGCCATTTTAAAAATTTCGCAATTAAAAGCGTCTTCAGGAGAATTAAATTTATATCCATTGATTACATATAGATGTTTTTTGATAAATTCTTGTCTTTGTGGTTCTTTTTCCGCATAACTATCATTTATGGATGGGTCATTGTCGGGGTTAAAAGGTGGATAAAAAAATGACTTTCATCAGTATACTTTTCATAGTCAGTTGGATGAATAATTGCAGCCTCATGAAAGTGGAAAGTTTGATTGTAACTATGGTTTAATCGACACAGTGGAGAAAAACCTTCTATGAAAAATTTGTAGGAAACAGCGTAAAATACCATATTCAGCTTTGTACAATGGCAAGGCAAGCACAACTAACAGCAGGGCATGGACAACATACGAAAATGCTTTGCAAGGTCTTAAATCGGGAAAATACGGCGGTTTGGGGTTTGTTCCTGATAAAGATATTACATTCATTGATTTAGACCATTGTAGGAGCGATAACGGGGTTTTAACGCCATTAGCAGAGAACATAATTGATAATTTCAAAGATACATTTATTGAAGTATCACAAAGCGGAAACGGATTACATATTTTTGCTTTGGGAATGGTGAAAAAAGCAGTAAAGACAAAAGAGATTGAATTATATTCCACAGGGCGGTATGCGGCTTTAACAGGCAATGCTGTTAATCCTGTAGATTTATCAGAAGCACAACAGAGAATAGATATACTTTACAATTATTGTAACAGAGGAAAAAGGAAACAGAGAATACAAGGAGGCTTCCACAGTTGGGTTTGTTGCTGTCGGAGCGTGAATTATAGAGAAAGCCGAAAATGGCAGGAACGGACAAGTATTTTCGGACTTATTAAATGGAAACCGGAAATGTCTTGGAATCGGCGACGGTACGCAATCCAGTGCAGATTTAAAGTTTGCAAATATGCTGGCTTTTTGGCGCGGATGCAGTGAGGGCATTATGCGTAATATTTTCAGAAGTTCGGGAATGTACAGGAATGAAAGAAAGATGAATCTGGCGATTAAAAAAGCCATTGCGGATTGCCATACCGTATATCGGGGAGGTGGTGGAATGTGACAGAGGAAAATATTGTTGAGTGGTTGAAAAAGAAAAACGCAATCAGAAATTATTCGTATGATGATATAGGTTCCGCAAGGTTATTATCTGATATATTCAATAAAATGTGTAGATATAATGCTACGGCCAGTGAATGGTATGAATTTAATGGGAAGTATTGGACGATTGATTCAGGCGGCTTGAAAGTGCGGAATATGACAAAGATTCTGGCGAAAGCACTTATCAAATATGCGGTATCGGCATCAGAGGATGATAATAAATATTTGAAATATGCGGCAACATGGAATGAGCATCGAAAACGAAATACAATTATCCAGGATGCAAGGGATCTGAATTTTTTTAAGAATGAAGATTGTGATATTGATTTGTATATTTTAAATTGTCTGAATGGCGTTTTGGTATTGCATCAAGACAGAGTTGAGTTTATCAAGCATGACCCTGATTTGCTATTAACGCAGATTGCGAATGTGCGGTACGAGCCGGGCAGGTCATGTGAACGGTGGGAAAAATTTGTTGAGGAAGTTATGAAGGGCAATCAAGAAAAAGTCCGTTATCTGCAAAAGCTATTTGGCATTTGCCTTACTGGTGACACAAGGCTTGAAAAAATGTGGTTTTTATTCGGTAGCACAACAAGAAACGGAAAAAGCACAATGATTGAAACGATTTCTAATTTATTAGGAACTTATGCCGTATCAGTCAGAGCGGAAACATTGGCAATTAAAAATAATACAGATAGCCGGACAGCAAGCCCGGATATTGCAAAACTGGCAGGAAAACGGCTTGCAGTTGCATCAGAACCGCAAAAAGAATGGCGTTGGATGTTGCGTTGCTAAAAAGTATGACTGGACGAGATACCATATCGGCAAGATTTTTACATCAGTCCGAGTTCCAGTTTACGCCTTGCTTTAAACTGATTTGTAACACAAATTATCTTCCTGTTGTCAGTGATACCACTATTTTTAAGTCAGACCGGGTACAGGTTATTTCATTTGACCGACATTTTGCGGAGAGTGAACAGGATAAAACGCTAAAGAATAAATTATCTACAGGCAATGCATTAAGCGGAATCTTAAACTGGTGTATTTCTGGATGGTTACTTTTTTGTAAAGAAGGGTTGGACGAGCCGGAGAATATCCGGGCGGCTACAGTGGAATACGCTAATTCCTCTGATAAAATGCAAAACTTTATCAATGACTGCCTTGTGGAGAAAAAAGGGTGCAATATTGCTATTAAGGATTTATATGAAAAATATGAGGAATGGTGCAACGATAACGGTTTTCATACAGAAAATAAGCGGAATTTTATTGATGATGTGAAGTCAAAGAACATTTACAAGGCATCCGGAACAGTGAACGGCAAAACGGTTCGCAACATTATCCGGGGGGGGGTATGATTTTGCAAGTGAAGATTTTATTGAAATTGATGAATCAGAGCCATTACCATTTGATTAGTGAGAGGTACAGTATATGGACTATTTCGAGGTATATCGTGAAATTTGGCAGTTTCATAAGCAGTATATTGATAGAATTTGCAATGAGGATGAATTTTGGGAAGCGGTGATTGCTGATGCGGACAAGCTGCACAAAAAGTACGATAATTCACGATTTGCAAAAGATTTGATACTTGCAGAACTGACGGAGTTTGAGCGAATCAGCAAAGAGGAAAAAACATAGTTTGTGCGTGTTGTGTATTTTCAATGGGGTATAAGAAAAAATAATTTCTTTAAGGGTTTTACATGGAAAATACATATTTGCACAAATGCAGTAAGAATAAGGCTTCCACGGTGTGTGTGATAGCTGACTCTCTCTGTGGAAGCAATAAAGAGTAATGAAAGAGTAAGGAATAGGCTAAGTCACACACAAAGGTAACGTCAATTAAAAAAGATTGAATTTTATAATTTTTTTCAGAATGAGAGTTAATAAATTATGGCAGGAAAAGCACCACAAGGACAACTAACAGAGATGAACCCGGTCAAGGTAAAAGCAATTATTCACAGTTTGAGACAACTTTATGATATGGGAAAGCCGAAAACAAACTTAGAATTGAAAGAAAGGATTGATATGTTTTTCCAGTTTTGCGAGGATTCCAGTATTAGACCGGGCGTTCAAGCACTTTGCACGGCATTACATATGACATTAAGCGGTCAAGTATCGCCGCCAGTTTGGATATTCCTCTTAAAGAACTGGTGTTTGTATAAAGACACAGTTTCTATTGAGGAAAATATACCAAATACGAAAACAACGCACGCTTTGACAGCCGCACAGCTTCCAAAGTTGGGGAATATGGCAGAGGATAACGGTAGTAATGCAACGCTTCCTTATCTGGCAGATACAAAGCTAAACACAATAGTAGAGTAAATATGGCCATTAGATCATGATAATTTGAGGTGATAGGGTGGATTAAAGTAAGGAAAGAATGAGGTAGAAAATGTATGGATAGAGAAATGATTATAAACAATCTGCTTACGGATTATGGAAAATATGGCGTTACCAGAGCCGAATTAGAACCGATTATAGATGATGGCATACAGAACTATGATTTGTCATTAGAAGCTATCTACAGCGGTTTGAGAATGAGCCTTGC
>CATLIX010000082.1 GCA_949959185.1 uncultured Eubacterium sp.
CTGGCCAATATCATTCTGCTGCAGATGACAAAAGAAAGTCCGGAAACGGAACCGGCGCCCGAATTGTGTTTTATTTCAGTCTGGCTTCTGTTTACGGGTTTGCCACTTCTTTTTTCATCAGTCCCAGAAGTATGGCTCCCACGATGGTTCCGATTACAAGAGATACCAGGTACATGGCGGTATTGCCCACTACCGGGAACACGAAGATTCCACCGTGAGGCGCCATCAGGGTACAGTTGAAAGCCATGGAAACAGCTCCTGCCACACCGGACCCCACCACCAGAGCAGGAATCACATGGAGCGGATCTGAGGCCGCAAAGGGAATGGCTCCTTCGGAAATAAAGGACAGTCCCATAATAAAGTTGGTAGGTCCGGATTTTCGTTCTTCTTCGGTAAATTTCTTCTTAAACAGCAGTGTTGCCAGGGCAATGGCGCAGGGCGGTACCATTCCGCCAATCATAACTGCCGCCATAATATTGTAATTTCCTGCCGCAATGGAAGCGGTGCCGAACACATAGGCTGCTTTATTGATGGGGCCGCCCAGATCTGCCGCCATCATGGCTCCCAGAATCACTCCCAGCAGGACGGAACTGGTACCGTTCATACCGGACAGTCCGTTGTTCAGAAGTGTATTCAATGCGCCCACCGGAGGCTCAATTACATAATTCATAATCACTCCCATGAAGAACACGCCCAGTAGCGGATAGAGCAGTATGGTTTTGATTCCGTCCAGACTCTCCGGCAGCTTTTCCAGTAATTTCTTCAGGCCGATAATCAGGTAACCTGCAAGAAATCCGGCCACCAGAGCTCCCAGAAATCCGCTTTTTCCGCCGGCTGCAATGGAGCCGCCCACAAATCCAACCACCAGTCCGGGACGGTCTGCAATACTCATGGCAATAAATCCGGCCAGAATGGGGAGCATAAATCCAAAGGCTGTATCACCGATTCCCTTGAATAATGCTGCCGCAGAGGTAATGGTTCCGAAATTCCCCCGTTCTTCCGGTGAAAGGGCGGATAAATCCACACTCATACCGTCAATAAGAAAGGCAATGGCAATCAGAATTCCGCCGCCTACCACAAAGGGAAGCATATGGGAAACTCCGTTCATCAGGTGTTTGTAAATCCGGTGTCCGGCGCTTTCTTTCCCGGTTCCGCCGGAAGGAGCGGCGGATGCTTTATTTCCGGAATGATAGATTTCCACATTTCCGCTTTCTGCCAGACGCAGCAGTTCTTCCGCTTTGTTAATCCCGTCCGATACCTGCCGCACAATCACTTTTTTCCCGTCGAAACGATCCATGGGCACATTGGTATCCACACAGACAATGATACAGTCTGCCGCCGCTATTTCTGCATCTGTCAGCACATTTTTGGCCCCGCCGGAACCTCTTGTCTCTATTTTTATGGAAAAGCCCAGTTCTTTCGCTTTTTTCTCCAGTGCTTCCGCCGCCATATAGGTATGGGCAATTCCCGTAGGACAGGCGGTGACTCCCAGCAGTTTCAGCCCTTTCTTATCCCCTGTCTCCTGCTGCACCGGCGCTGCCTTTTCTTCTTCCTCCGCCAGCTTTTCCCGCTCCGCCGCGTCCACATAACCCAGAAATTCCTCAGTAGTTTCAGCACTTCTCAGCTTTCCGGTAAATTCTTCATCCATCAGAAGTACGGACAAACGGCTTAATACGTCCAGATGTACGTTATCTTCCGTATTGGGCGCTGCAATCAGGAAAATCAGGTCTGCCGGCGCTCCGTCCAGCGAATCATAGTCCACACCGTCTTTTAATACCATGGCTGCCAGTCCCGGTGCTTTTACCGCATCGCATTTTCCATGGGGAATGGCGATTCCTTCTCCGATTCCCGTGGTTCCTTCTTCTTCCCTGCGCAGCACCTGTGCTTTGTAGGCTTCTTTATCGGCAAGTTTCCCAGTGGCCGCCATCAGATCCACCATCTTATCTATGGCCTCTCCTTTGGAATCTGCCTGCCCGTTCAGTTCAATGCCTTCTTTTACAAGTAAATCTGTGATTTTCATCCTGAACCTCCTCATTTATTTGTAACAGTTCAGCCAGGCTGCCCTGTTACGTCTATTTCCTGTTACGGAAAGACTGCATTTCTACTCTGCACCGTTTTCTGCTATTTCCATCCCATCTGCTCCAGAATCCCGTCCACTTCTTCCTGAGTGGCCAGACGTTCTGAAAATGCGCTGGCGCTGCCTGCGGCAATGCCCATATGGAACGCTTCTTCATAGCTTTTACTTTTTAAATATCCGGTAATAAATCCCGCCACCATGGAATCTCCGGCTCCGACGGAATTTACCAGGGTTCCCTGGGGGGCCGGGCTTTCCTGTACGCTTCCGTCCTCGGCCACCAGTATGGCCCCGTCTCCTGCCATGGAAATCAGCACGTTCCTGGCTCCCATCTCCTGCAGTTTCCCGGCATGTGCCACAATGGTTTCCTGACTGTCCATGGGCACATGGAAAATTTCTTCCAGCTCATGGTTGTTGGGTTTTATCAGAAACGGATGGTATTTCAGCACATTTACCAGCAAATCCCCGGTGGCGTCCACTACGGAGCGAATCTTTTTATCCTGTACTCTGGCCAGAATCTGCTCATAACTGGAATCCGGCATACTGTTTGGGATACTTCCTGCCAGCACCAGCACGTCATCCTCTTTCATGGCGTCCAGCTTACGGTAAAGCTCCTCCAGCGCTTCTCCTGAAATCTCAGGCCCCTGGCCGTTAATCTCACTTTCCTCTCTGGAACGGAGCTTCATGTTGATTCTGGACATGCCCTGGGGAATCCGGATAAAATCCGTCAGGCAGCCCCATTCTTTCAGGCCCCGCTCTATTTCTGTGCCGGTAAATCCTGCGGTAAATCCCAGAGCGGTATTTTCCATGCCAAGGTTTTTTAACACCAGTGAAACATTCACTCCCTTTCCGCCGGGGTATACCAGCTCTTTTGTAGTTCTGTTTACCCGTCCCAGGGTAAAATCATCCACACTTACTATGTAGTCCAGACTTGGATTAAAGGTTACTGTGTAAATCATTTTGTTCTCCTTTCCGGTTTTCTTATTTCAGGTAATTGCGAAACGATTCAATTATTAAAATTTTATGTACAATTACCACAGTTTTCTTAAATATTTTCATCATACAAAAGCCCGAAATGCCAGACGCACCGAACATTTCAGCAAGCCTCTGAATACAGAGAATCATGTTCAGCAGAGGCTTCCATGCTTCTTTGAGTCTTGCTTCCATGGTGCTGAAATGCATTTCTTACCTTTTGTATGAGAAAATATTTGCACTCAAACTTTCCAAATTATACATGAAATTAATACAATTATTGAGTTTCGCAATTACCTGTTTCTTATTTTACTGTGGTCTCAATGATATTTTTCAAATCCCGAAAACTGTCGTGACGGATTTCTGTGGTAATCAGCTCCGCGTCCTCAATTCCTGCAAAGGTGACCGGCGATATCTGATTGAATTTGGCGGAATCTCCCAGAATATAGGGACGGCGGCACTGCATAACCCCTTTGCGTTTTACCATGGCTTCTTCAATGTCCGGAGTGGAAAATCCCGCGGTGCGGCTGATTCCGTTGGTTCCGAAAAAACCTGCGGTAAAATTAAACTTTTCCAGCTCGGATACGGTCTCGATTCCTACAATAGCTTCTGTGGACAGTTTGAACTTTCCGCCCAGGATATGGGCTTCACAGCCAATTTCCGCCAGCCGTCTGGCATGGCTGACAGCGTTGGTCACATACATCGCCTTTTTTTCCGTAATGAAATCAATCATCCGCTCTGTGGTGGTTCCTGCATCCAGATATACCAGATCTCCCGCCTTAATCAGGGAAGCCGCATATTTGGCTATGGCTGTCTTTTCCTCCCGGTTCAGATTCTTGCGGTATTCCACTTCCACATCTTTGCCGCTTGCGTAATAAGCATTGATAGCAGTGGCTCCTCCGTGCACCTTGTTCAGCCTTCCTTCTTCGTCCAGCAGACACAAATCCCTGCGGATGGTAGACTCGGATGCCTGCAAATGTTCTGTCAGCTCCTGAACCGTAACGCTGCCATTCTTTTCCACTAATTTCAGTATTTCTTCCAGTCTTTTTTCCAACAGCATTTTTGTTTCCTCGTTTGATTGGATTTGATTGTTTGTGGTTGTTTTTGATTGTAATTTTATGATACCATCATTTTCGGTCATTTTCAATCAAAACAATTCACAAAAATGCCGGAATGTTTTTGTGGATAATGAACAAAGGCACCCAGTACATATTTGTACTGAGTGCCTTATCGTGCGATGAATATTCAGACAATGCAGGATGCCTTAACCGACATCAGATGAGGTAAAGTTGTTTCCTCAGTCAATCCCGCTCAGCTCCTGATACAGCCGCTTTGCATGGCTATCTGTCATACCGCAGATATGGTCCGTTACCAGCAGCAGACGCAGATATAATTTTTCCCGCTCCTTTTCCTCTTTCGTAAGGGAAGACTCTTCCGCCTCCCTGGCAAAACGGTGATAAATGGCTTTATAATTATCGGACACCAGAGCCATCATTTTCCGCTGTACCTGGGTCAGGTCTTTTTGAGTATCGTAATACAGAACTGCCTGCACAAAATGTTCCAGCAGAAAATCAAACACCGACTGGGCCGCAATCTCCAGCTTCAGAATGGGCTTTATCTGAAAGGCATACCGATACGCAATATCCCCCAGCACATCCATCATGGGTTCCCCGTCTGTGCCTGTCAGCAAATCCTCCCCATGGGCTCCGTAAGTACCTGCCATCAGCTCACGGTAATGTTGGATAAAGCTGTCGGTGACAGCATTAATCATCCAGCCCTGAATATAGACTGTCCAGTTCTGCACCGCATTCACACCGGGCTGCTGCAGGCCCCGTTGTTTTGCCCGCTCATATTTCCCTTTCAGGCTGTCTGTCATCTTACGAAAACTTTCCCGCTGATTTTCCGGCAGTTTCTCCGATGCCTGCTCCAATTCTGCCGCCAGCTCCCCGTAAGACAGGCAGCCCTTTTTTACCGCGTCCTCAATATCGGCAGTTTTATAGGCAATATCGTCCGCCGCCTCCAGAACAAAAGCCAGAGGATGCCGGTTTCCGCAGGTGCCAAGGCTTTCCTGCAAGTCTGCAAACAGCTTCCGCTCCGCATAATAATAACCCAATTTATCATATCTGATATGAGAATCCTTTTTGATTTCCAGAGAAGAAGCCGGATATTTGATGATGGTGCCCAGCAACGCTTTTGTCAGGTTCATGCCATTTTCATCCACCAGATAATGGAGCCTGGCCACCAGCCGGAGGGCCTGGGCATTTCCCTCAATATGGTAAAAATCCTGCTGCATCTGTTCCGTCAGAATCTGGCTGAGGGGCTGCACTTCTCCGTTCTCCTTCTCATAGAAAATCCGGGGCAGATTTGCCCGGAACCAGTCCCGGATGGCCGTTTCTCCAAAATGCCCGAAGGGTGGATTCCCCATATCGTGCAGCAGTCCGGCACACTGGAGAATATCGCAGAGAGCGTTCTGATATTCCGGCAGAAACTCCCCGTCCATGTGCTCCATCAGCAGACGTTTGCTGATATTCTGCCCCAGAGATTTTGCAAAAGAGGAAACTTCCAGAGAATGGGTCAGGCGGGTGCGGATAAAATCGCTGTTATCCAGAGGGAATACCTGTGTCTTATCCTGCAGACGCCGGAAGGAAGCGCTTCCGATAATCCTGTGGTAATCCTTCTCATATTCCGTCCGAAAATCACCGGAGCCGGAGCCTTTGTAATTTCTCACTCTGTCATCGCAGAGCAGCCTTTTCCATTCCACCTTATTCCCTCTTTTCCATCTGCTCGTGTTCGGATTTGATTTCCTGAAACAGCTTCAGCACATTCCATTCCTGATTGGCCGGAGTCAGTATTGCCTTATAAGGTACGGGGCCGATTCCGGATTTGCGGATTGCCTTCAGCACCTCGTCCACCTGGGAACCGGAAAGTCCCGCCATCAGAATCATTTCTCCCGGCAGTCCTTCTCCGGTATAAACTTCCTCCACCGGCTGAATCTCTTTATTTCCCGCCAGATAACCTGCCGGCTGCAGATAATCTTCCAGGGCCACTTCCCTGATTTTCATGCGCAGGGGAAGCAGGGCCCTGGTCAGTTTGTTCCGTCTGTCTTTATCTGAAAAATGAAACAACAAAATTGTCTCTCTCATGTTTCCTCCTCCCAGTCCAGCAGCATACTGTTCATTTTCAGCCAGCTCCGGCGTTCCCGGCAGTCAGGCAGTATCTGTTCCACCAGCTTCCAGAACTGTCCGGAATGGTTCAGATATGCCAGATGGCACAGTTCATGCACCACCACATAATCCAGTATTTTTTCCGGAGCCATCACAAGCCTCCAGTTAAAATTCAGATTCCCCCTGCTGCTGCAGCTTCCCCACCGGGTCTTCTGATTACGGATGGCAATGCGGTTTACCGGCCCGATTTCTTTCCCCGCTTCCGACGCCAGCTGAAATACCGGCGGATAATATAAACTTACCTGTCCGGAAAATATCTGTCTGGCCTGCCGGATATACCATTCCTCCAGTTTCTGCTTTACCTGTTCCGGAGCTGCCCTTTCCGTCACCAGAATTCTTTCCCCGAAGTCCGGAATAATTCCTGATTTTCTTCCCGGCTGCAGTCCGGACGGAAAAACTTCCTGAACTGCCAGCCGGTAGGTTTCCCCTCGAAACAGAAAACAGTCCCCTTCCTGAAAGGTGTGGACCGGTTTCTTCAGCCTGCGCGTATGGAGTTCCGCGCGTTTTTCCTCAATCCAGTCTGATTTCTGATGGATAAACTGGTCTATCTGGTGTCTGGGCAGCCAGTTGGGCGCCTTCACCTGTATGTTTCCATCCTTTCCGATTACAATGGAAAGGCTCTTGCGTTTACTTCTTGTCAACTGATATGTCTCCATATTCGTTTTCATATTCCTGTCCTGCTCTTCTTATCATAAGCCTTCTGATACGTGATTATTATACCGATAACAAAACAGCTTGTCAAAATAATTATCCCTGTTCCGTACCATGTATTTTCCGGACAGCCGAATTTTTCCAAATACACTGATGCTCCAGCCTCCGGATTGTGGCGTCCTGCAGCCGGGCGGCATACCGGCGCAGAAACTCCCCGCAGTTTTGAATTCCCGGCTGTTCCATCATTTCCCTGCGCCAGATCAGAAGATCCAGATTTACCACTGTGGACAGGGAACAGCTTCGAATACACATGCCATAGGAATCCACCATATCAAGAGGAATCGGTGATACCCACATATAAGCTCCCGGCAGACGCTGCAGAAGGTCAATCTGACTGCCTCTGTCATATACATAAATCCTGCGCGGCGGCGTGCCGCGCAGGAGAGGATTAATACGCGCCATGCTCAGGGCAAGACTCTGCTGATCTCCATGCACAATTTCCGTATAACGGTACAAATCCTCCTGACGGATAACGGGAAGGGAGGCCATGGGATGATCGCCACGCATAATAAGCATCATTGTAAATTCCATCAGCCGCTCGGAACAGAGGCCTTTCTGTTCCAGCTTCTGAAGATAATAATTCTCGTAAAACACAGGCAGCCGAATCATCCCCAGCGCACTTTCTCCGCAAAGAACCTGTTCTATCGCTTCATCTGCATTGGTTTCATGCAGACGCAGAGATAATTTCTGATTTGAATCAAAGGTATGATTTATCCATTCCGACGCAGCACGCACGCAATAAGACGCGCGGCAGACCGAAAGGCCCATGGAATATACTTCCTCTGTTTTTTTGCCGATTTGCTCCAGTTTTTCCATTTTTGCCACAATGTCTCCCGCACAGGCCACAAACTGTTCTCCCTGCAGTGTCAGTTTTACGCCGGAAGGCGTACGGTCGAAAATTGTAATATGCAGTTCTTCTTCCACCTCCCGCACCATACTGCTCAGGTTGGACTGAGCACGGAACAGAACACGGGAAGCTCTGGTTATAGAGCCTTCTCTGGCAATGATAAGAATATTCTTCATCTGCTGCAGCGTCACCGTCAGAACATCTCCTTTCTCTGTCATAAATACCTAGGCATTTGCGAAACACCAGAACCCACATAAATACGGGATTCTCTTTGTTACAAAATAAAACAACTCCTCACTGGTCTGTGGTATAATTGAAA
>CATLIX010000083.1 GCA_949959185.1 uncultured Eubacterium sp.
GAGCTTCACACGATGGCAGAGCAGACAGACGGATGTATCAAAAACTATGAAGAAACCTGTAACGAATATATTATGCTGGAACAGAGGATGGACGCTCATATAGATTTCGCGGAACAGAGAAAGCGGCTCCGAAGGTATCAGGCGGACATACAGGAGCTGAATAACCGGAAAGGCCAGATACAGGGGCAAATCCAGTCCTTTCAACGCCAGCAGGAACGTCTGGAAGAAGAAATGAAAGGGCTGGAAGCCAGGAATGAGGAAAATCAGCGCTGGCGGGAACGGGTGGAGCTGGCGGAGGCATTGTATAAAAAGCTGTCCCATGATTTTTCCCTGGAAGAAAAAAAGATATTTCAGGAACTGAATGAGCAGATACAGCATAATTTTCAGCGTATGTTCAATGCAAAAGAGAAAAAACCGGAGCTGACAAACCAGTACGATATACAGATGTACTATAAGACAGATGTGGGGTACAGAGAAGAAAAGAATCTGTCCGAGGGTGAAAAAATTGCCAGAAATTTTGCATTTATTGTAACGGTTATGGATTACAGCAAAAGGAGAAAAGCAGAAAAAAATCCCGATAACCCGCAGAGCAATGATACCCTTCCCATTGTGCTGGACGGGCCCTTTTCCAAACTGGGAGATGAAAATATCCGTTTAATTGCAAAAGTACTTCCGGAAGTGTCCGAGCAGGTGATTATCTTTATGCTGAAAAAAGACTGGAAATATACGGGACTGGATGATTATGTGGGAAAAGCCTACTGCATTGACAAGGAAGCGGATCAGTCCTGCGCAGCTATCCGGGAAATGGAGGAATTATAAGTTATGCCGGTTTTTGAATTTTTTAAAAAGGAGTTTGAGTTTCGCGGAAAACATGCCAGAATGGCGGGAGAACTGTGGGTGCCGAATGACTACGAACATACATATTTCCGGCGGCTGATAGATTTGTATGTTGTTGCGGCTGTCATAGGATTCCGTGTGGACCGGAAAGCGGAGGCAGACTATGCGCCCAATGAGTCGAAAAGCATTTTTCCGGAGCAGATGACAGGAGCAAAAGACGATTTGGACTTTATCATGCAGATGATGATGATTCTGGAGAACAGAAGGGAGCTGGGGCCGGAAGAAAGTGTGAAAAAAGCGTTCCGGGGAGTGGAAACCCAGGAAGAATTTGAATATTACAGAGATTTGTTCAACTCCTACGTGCGGGGCGGCGTGGAAGAACTGTATGAGCGTCTGATATTGCGGAAATCAGAAGTGGATGAAGAATTCTACGATGAAAAAACAGCTAATATCATGGCCCTTATGGAGCGGTTCGGGACAGTTTTCCGGGTTACTCCGGAATGATGCAGGTATGTAACAGGACAGCCTGTCTGAACTGATGTGCTAAGAAGTAACGGGTTCAGGCAGGTCTGCGCACCTGCTGCGCTGACCGTGAGAATATGATTCAGGAGAGCAAAAATCCCATCGCGAAGGGATTTTAAATGGATTTTTGCATGTAACAGTTCAGCTTGTCTGAACTGTTACGTTAAGAAACCGCTAAGAAATAAAAAGTTTCTGACAGATATTTACAAAATGGGACAAAGAGGTTATAATAAATCTGTATTATATCATACCAGGAAATAATATGGTTCCTACAATAAGGTAGAACACCAAAAAGCTCTGATCCCATTCTTCGGAATGGGATTATCTTTTTATCGCACTGCGGCGGAGAATGCACAGTACATTCTTTTTTATAAAATGAGAGAAGGAGTAAGGTATGGATTTGAATTACAGAATTGGGTTGGATATTGGGATTGCATCCGTGGGATGGGCAGTGCTGGAAAATAACAGTAAAGATGAGCCTGTACGGATTGTGGATTTGGGGGTAAGATTGTTTGAAGCGGCAGAAGTGCCGAAAACAGGAGCTGCCCTGGCGGAGGAGAGGAGAGGCGCCAGAACCACCAGAAGACGTCTGCGGCGGAGGAAACATCGTCTGGACCGGATAAAATGGCTGTTGCAGGAACAGGGGCTGATTCAGCTTGATGAATTTATGGAGCGGTATCATTCTGCCGGGCTGCCGGACGTATATCGGCTGAGATATGAAGGGCTGGAGCGGAAGTTAAAAGACGAGGAACTGGCTCAGATACTGATACATATCGGAAAACACAGAGGTTTCCGTTCTACCCGGAAAGCAGAATTAAAGGATAAGAATGACAAAGAGACAGGGGCCGTGCTGTCGGCCACGAAAGAAAATGAGAAACTGATGGAGGAGCATGGATACCGCACCGCAGGCGAGATGATATACAAGGATGATAAATTCAGAACCGGCTGTACCTGGAGGGAAGAAGGGTATCTCCTGACGCCCCGGAATAAGGAAGGGGATTACAGACATACCATGCTCCGGGCACTGCTGGAGGATGAAGTAAAAATAATTTTCAACTGCCAGAGGAAGTTCGGCAACCAGAAAGCCACAAAAGAACTGGAAGAAGCGTATCTTGCCATAATGACCAGCCAGCGTTCCTTTGACATGGGGCCGGGAAAACAGCCCGACGGAAGCGCAAGCCCCTATGCCATGGAAGGATTTGGAGACAGAGTAGGACTGTGTGCCCTTGAGCCGAAAGAAAACCAGGAGCCGAGAGCTCCGAAAGCCGCATATACTTCAGAACTGTTTGTGGCCCTGCAGAAAATAAACCATCTCCGTGTAGTGGAAAAAAATGGAAAGAGCCGGGGACTCACCTCGGAAGAACGTCAGATATTATTTGATTTGATGCACAAGAAAAAAGAAATCACCTATGGTGCAGTGCGGAAAGAGCTGAAACTGGATACCAACTATCGCTTCAATACGCTGAATTACAGTAGTAAAAAAGAAACAGTGGAAGAAAAAATAAAAGATGCGGAAAAAACCAGGTTCGTGAGCATGGCGAACTATTACGAATACCAGAAACGCATGTCCGGCGTACTGGAACCGTTATCCCCCGAAGAACAGGCAGAGCTGCTGGACGAGGTGGGAAAGATTCTGACTCTGTATAAAAATGACGATACCCGCAGCCGGGAATTTCAGAAACTGGGCCTGGCTACGGAAGTCACAGAGGAACTTCTGGAGCTGAATCCCAAAGGCTTTCAGCATGTATCTCTGAAAGCCATGAAGAAACTGATACCCTATTTAAAAGAAGGACTTAATTACGACAAAGCCTGCGGCGAAGCCGGGTATGATTTTCAGGGAAATACCAAAAAAGAAAAGTCTCGTCTGTTAAAAGGAAAAGAAATCACGGACATTATCAATGATATCAATAATCCGGTGGTAAAACGGTCTGTGTCTCAGACTGTCAAAGTGATAAACGCCATTATACAAAAATACGGAAGCCCCCAGGCAGTCAATATAGAGCTGGCCAGAGAAATGTCCAAAAATTATGATGAGCGCAGGAAAATGGAAAAGCAGATGAAAGACAGACAGTCGGACAACGAGAGAGCAAAAAAAGAAATTCAGGAACTGGGCAATGCTTTTCCCTCCGGTCAGGACATTCTGAAATATCGTCTGTGGCATGACCAGGATGGAATCTGCATGTATTCCGGCGAACGAATACCACTGGAAAAACTGTTTACAGGGGCATACGATATCGACCATATCCTTCCCTACAGCATTACCTTTGATGACAGTTACCGGAATAAGGTGCTGGTCACTTCCGAAGAAAACAGACAGAAAGGCAACCGTATTCCGTATGAGTATTTTGGAAACGATGCTGAGAGATGGAGCAAATTTGAAACCCTGGTAAATTCCCGTATCAGAGATTACAGAAAACAGCAGAATTTATTAAAACAGGAATTTACCGAAGAAGAACGAAAGGAATTTAAGGAGAGGAATCTGAATGATACCAAATATATCACCCGTGTGATTTATAACATGATACGGGAAAATCTGGAACTGGCTCCCTACAACAGTCCGGAAAAGAAAAAACAGGTCTTTGCAGTAAACGGAGCGGTAACCGGCTATCTGCGCAAACGCTGGGGAATGGCTGCAAAAGACCGATCCATTGACACCCATCATGCCAGGGATGCGGTGGTGATTGCCTGCTGTACGGATGGGATGATACAGAAGATTTCCAGAAACATACAGGGGAGAGAACTGCTGTATGCCAGAGGATTTACCGCTGTTGACGTGGAAACAGGAGAGAAATTTACCAGGGATGATTTTACCAGGGACCAGTGGGACGAGATATTCGGCGTACAGGTACCAAAGCCCTGGGAGTATTTTAGAGAGGAACTGGATATCCGTCTGGGAGAAAGCCCCAGGGAATTTATTGAAACCCATGCTGATGTTTCACGGAAACTGGACTATCCGATATGGTTCTACGAAAATAATATCATCCGGCCTGTATTTGTATCCAGAATGCCTAACCGGAAAGTATCCGGGGCGGCCCATGCAGATACCATCCGAAGTCCCCGGCACTATCAGGAAAACGGCTGTGTTCTGACCAGAACAGCCCTGACGGATCTGAAACTGGACAAGAAAACAGGAGAGATAGTGAATTATTATAATCCCGAAAGCGATACCCGTTTGTATAACGCTCTGAAAGAACGACTGAAATCGTACGACGGTGATGGAAAAAAAGCCTTTGAGGAACCCTTTTATAAGCCAAAGGCAGATGGCTCCAGAGGAAATCTGGTCAGAAAAGTGAAAACATATGATAAACTCACCCTGGGCGTGTATGTGAATTCTGAAAAAGGAATAGCAGCCAACGCCAATGGTTCCATGGTGCGTGTGGATGTGTTTAACGTCAATGGAAAGTATTATTTTGTGCCAGTTTATATTGCAGATGTGGTAAGAAAGAGACTGCCGATGAAGGCAGTGGTAGCAAATAAGCCATATAGCCAATGGAAGGAAATGGAAGATAAAGATTTTATTTTCAGCCTGTATTCCAGAGATTTAATCTCATTCAAATCGAAAAAAGGAAAAAACGTAACCTGTGTGGATGGAACATCAAAGATGGTAAATGAAGAAGTGGTTTACTATTATGGGGCAAATATATCGACGGCAAGTTTCAATGGCAAATCACATAATGGAAGTTTTGAATTTGATGGTTTGGGAATTAAAAGTCTGGAGAGTTTGAAGAAATATCAGGTAGATATACTTGGGAACATATCAGAAGTAAAACGGGAAAAGCGAATGGGATTTCATTAGAAATGAAAGGATAGTTTACAAAAACTTTTATGGTATCAGGAAAGGGGCAAAACAGGTAGTAAAAGGCAGGGATATCTGCTGGCAGTGGAGGTGATATATGGGATTTCGAAATATAAAAATAGAAGGCAACAGAAAGCTGCATGTTGAGAATCAGCAGCTGGTGATTGGAGATGACCGGGATATCAGTATTCCTCTGGAGGATATTAACAGTATTCTGATAGAAAATCAGTCGGTGATGATATCTGCTTATCTGTTTCAGAAATTTGCTGATTTGGGAATAGCTGTGTATGTCTGTGATGAAAAACATCTTCCCAATGGCGTACTGCTGCCGCTGGTAAGGCATAGCCGCCATTATAAACTTTTAAAATGTCAGATGGAAATAAGCAAGCCTTTACAGAAACGACTGTGGCAGCAGATTGTGGTGCAAAAGGTCAGAAATCAGTCTTTGTGCCTGAAACTGAGCGGCAGAGAAGGAGACACAGAATTGCTGAAAATGTGTAAAGAAGTGCAGTCCGGAGACAGAACCCATGTGGAAGCCAAAGCAGCGGCATTTTATTTCCGTCATTTATTCGGCCCGGAATTTTCAAGGAGCGATGAACATATCATCAACGCGGCCTTAAATTATGGATATGCTATTGTAAGAGGCCTGATTGCCCGTAGCCTTGTATGCTATGGGATGGAGCCTTCCCTCGGACTTTTTCATCGAAATGAGCTGAACAGTTATAATCTGGCAGATGATTTCATCGAGCCATTTCGTCCTGTTGTTGACTTATATGTGGCTTCAAAGTTTGATATGTCGCAGACTTTCAACGGACTGACGCCGGGAATAAAGCGTGAACTGTATGGAATCATAAATTTTGAAATGCAGATAAAGGGAGAAAAGCGTATCCTGAGCAATTGTGTTGACGGAATGGCGGCCAGTTACAGCAGCGTATTGCAGGAAAAATGTGAAATGCTGAGTCTGCCGGAGCTGATACAGCTGCAGGTACATCGTTATGAGTAAATTTATGAGAATGATAGTGTTTTTTGATTTGCCGGTAGTCACTGCAAAGGAAAGGAAGGCAGCGGCGAAGTTTCGTAATTTCCTCTTAAAAGACGGATACCATATGATGCAGTTTTCGGTCTACACAAGGATTTGCAATGGTATGGATGCTGTGGAAAAGCATGAGGCCAGACTGAATCTGAATTTGCCGTCGAAAGGCTCTGTCCGTTTGCTGACAATTACGGAGAAACAATATGAATCCATCCATATTTTGTTAGGGAAAAAGACTTTTGATGATACCGGAGAATCGTCGGAGTTATTGAATATTTTTTAGAAAAAGGATAAAATGCAATTATTTTTTTAAGAAAATCAGAAATTTTTAACTGAGAAAAATCCGCATAACCCTACTGGCTATGCGGATTTTCTGTTCCCTAATTATACCATACCAAGAAATAAATGGGAACTACAACGCCGTCGGCTGTACGGTAACAGGCGGCTGATTATACCATACCAAGAAATAAATGGGAACTACAACCTGGCCTGCTGCCGTCGCTTCCCCGCTCTGATTATACCATACCAAGAAATAAATGGGAACTACAACCTCTGCATTTTCCGGGCTTGGAACCGGCAGATTATACCATACCAAGAAATAAATGGGAACTACAACAATTTATCATTGAAACTTTTGTATCCTCCAATTATACCATACCAAGAAATAAATGGGAACTACAACTCCTCTAAATCGTCCCATTCGTAATCAGTTATTATACCATACCAAGAAATAAATGGGAACTACAACTATGTCTATACTCATTTTCCCATCGTTTTCATTATACCATACCAAGAAATAAATGGGAACTACAACCGGATTCCCGATCAAGTTTTGGTTTTGGAAATTATACCATACCAAGAAATAAATGGGAACTACAACGAAGATAACTGTTTTTCCTTCCATTCCGGGATTATACCATACCAAGAAATAAATGGGAACTACAACTGGTAGTCTTATACCCCTTTTCTGCACAGAATTATACCATACCAAGAAATAAATGGGAACTACAACATGCCGGCAAACTTCCACCTCCTTAAAAATATTATACCATACCAAGAAATAAATGGGAACTACAACCTCTGCATTTTCCGGGCTTGGAACCGGCAATTATACCATAC
>CATLIX010000084.1 GCA_949959185.1 uncultured Eubacterium sp.
TCTTCATCAAAAGACTGATAAATGGTTTCAAGCTCATAAAATATCTTTTCACACAGGAAGAAATCTCTTATATTATTGTGATAAAATTCAGCAACGCCTCTTTTACCATCATTTTTCCAATAATTACAAAGCGCATAACACCGTCTTACAATCTGCCCTGTCTGTTTTGATTCCAGCTGCAGGCCGCGTATGATTTCCCCGATATCATCCTGTGTTACATACAGCTTCTTATTCCCGGTCGCATACATTTTATAAGCAATCTCAGCGCCAACCCGATACAAAACATCCTTATACCTGCTAATCATATGTGTATAGGAATCCCTTGAAAACAGCTTGTTATACTCCGTGTTGCTCAGCTCCACAGAAAATATCTGATGGTATAAGACCCATGGATTATCCCATGCCTCATCCGTAATCTTCCCTGCCGCAAGCATATATAGAGCCAACGGGGTATCACAGATTCCATCCGAAGAATCGTCCTCAATCCCAAGGACCCGATCAAGCCGCGGAAATTCTTCCCGGTCACACACCTTCCGGTATTTTTCAATCCATTCCTCCCGCTTTCGTGCATTGAAATGCTTTAACAATACATAGGCGATGCCGGTGCCGATTCCCTCCTCTTTCAGTTTTAATACATCTATAAATTTGGGCCTCGTTGTTATGATAATATGGCTTTCCGAGAATCCTCTGATGATTTCACTCAAAATCTGCTCCGCAAAGTCCGTCATTCCGTCAATCATACATAATTCATCAAATCCATCCAGAAATAAGACCGATTTCCCTGCCTTTTCTGCAAACACTTCATATGTCTCAAATCCCAGCTCTCCCAAAATGCCCTTAACCGGTGCTTCTATAAACTTTTTGCTCATAGTCAGATTCCTCAAACGGACACAAAACATTGCGCATCCGTCAAATATGCCGTTTTCGGATTCTTGCATGGCCTTCTCATTGCCGAAAGCAAGATGTGAAATCAAGCTGCTTTTTCCTACACCAGCATCACCTTCCATCACCATAACACGGTTTTTCCTATCCGCCGGAAACTCAGCCAGAAGCTTCTCAATATCTGGCCGACTTTCCCATAATCTCATGGAACTGCGGGGTGCAATATCATAATCCGGCCTGACATATGTATCCTTCAAAGTAATAGCCCTTTTGTCTTCTGCCTTATGCAGAAACAATACACTTCCGTAGCTTTTGACATAACCATAGTAATCCTGGTTACATTCTGACTTTTCTTTTCCCTCCAACATCCGGTATATATCATCACACACGATAGAGGCATGGAGACTTCGTAGTTCCGGATCATTCTTTACCAGCCTATCCATATGGCGGTAAATAAAATCCACTTCTTCCGGCGTAACGATACTGTCCGCCTTTTCACCATACTGGACAGGGGGAAATACATCCTTTCTTGGAAGGAAACCTTCCATCAACCACTGCGTATAAAACTCAATGTTTTTCTGCCATATAAATAGACTGCTATTACTGCATTGATACTCCTTTTCATATATCTCCTGTGCAGTCTCAATCACATTTGTAATCCTGTCCTGCAGGTTTTCTTTTGTAATATAGTCAAATATCCCCTGTATCCCATTTGTAACAAGACCAGTTACGATACTGCTGATATAACCATATATCTGTTCATTCATCTCTCGTTCCTCTTTTCAGGATGTTTTCTGCTGATTTGATATAAATGTTATCATGCAGGTATAGAAAAAGCAACTTTCATTGACATTAATCAAAAAAAGTGATAGTATAACTATCATAAAATCCAGACAGACAGGAGAGATTCTTTATGGGAGAATCTATGATTCGGAAACAGCAGATGGAGCGGCGCACGCAGCAGATACTTCACACTGCTCTAAAGCTGTTCTGTGAAAAAGGGATTGAAGACACATCGGTGGAGGAGATTGCGAAAGCCGCCGGTGTCGGACCAGCTACAATCTACCGTTATTTTGAAACCAAAGCCCAGCTTGCGATCTCGGCAGGGATTGCATACTGGCAGAAGGTTGCAGGGAAATATCTGGAGTCCCTGTCCCAAATCGCATATCAGAAACTAAGCGGACTCCAACAGATGGAATGTATTTTCCATATCTTTTCAGAGATTTTCCAGGAGGAACTTCTATTTCTGAAATTTCTCCAGGAGTTTGATATCTTTGTCCAAAGATATCACATTTCAAAAGAACGGCTGGGCGAATATGAAGAATACATTCTGAATCTGAAGCCTTATATGACAAATGCCCTGGAAAAGGGTCTCAGGGACGGAAGCCTGGCCTTTTCATATACAGCAGATGAAATATATTTTTCCGTGACACATACGCTGATAAGTCTGATGCAGAAGCTGTCCTTAAATGGGCACATCCTTTCATCTGACGAGCGGGTCGGCCTGGCATTGCAGGTAGAGATTGCGGGCAATCTGCTCCTTAAGGGCTTGGCAGCAAAAGAATGATAACATAGAGGGAACAAGGAGGATACATATGAAATCACTATCTACAGGTAAAATATGGCTTTTTGCAGCCGGACAGTTTGGATGGTCTTTACTATCTGGTCTGATTTCTAATTGGCTGGTATACTTTTATCAGCCGGATGAGGTGTCTGTGGCACAGGGACAGCCGCTGTTTATTCCCCAGGGGTTGGTTATTCTCGGAATCTTTACGGTAATCGGGGGCATTACTGCCTTCGGACGGCTTTTTGACGCATTCACAGATCCGTTGATCGCATCGCTTTCAGACCGCTGTACCTCTGAAAATGGCCGGCGAATCCCATTTTTGAAATGGGCGGCCCTGCCTCTTTCTCTGTCTACCATACTGATATTCTGGTCCCCGGTCAACAGGAACAGTTGGGCCAATGCCATTTTCCTGTTCGTAATGGTACTGGTATATTATCTGTCAATTACAGCTTACTGTACACCGTATAATGCCCTGATTCCAGAGTTGGGGCACAACCAGCAGGAACGCTTAAATATTTCCACTGTAATTTCTTTTACTTTTATTGCAGGAACCGCAGTCGCCTATCTGGCGCCGGTCATCTGGGGAACTCTGATCCCGGTATTGGGCCGTATAGGTGCTATCCGCGCAACATTCACAGTTATGGCTGTCATCGCATTTTTCTGCATGCAGATACCGGTCTGGTCCATCCGCGAAAAAGAATATGTCAATACCGTCCCTTCACAGGATACTGCGTTTTCTTCTCTTGTTTCCACATTCCGCAACGGAGAATTCCGGAAATTCGTAGGCTCAGACATCCTGTACTGGATTGCCATTACCATGTTCCAGACAGGCCTTCCGTTTTTCGTCACCAGCCTGCTGAAGCTTCCGGAAACAATGACCACGCTCTATTTTGTAGGCATGACGGCATTGTCACTGATATTTTATATCCCAATCAATAAGCTGGCGCCGAAGCTTGGCAAGAAAAAACTGATAGTTGTGGCATTTGTAATCTTTTCGTTATCCTATCTTTATACCGGATTCCTTGGAAGGATCTCGTTTATTTCCGCCAATGCGCAGGGCCTGCTCCTTATGATTGCGGCTTCGTTGCCCATGGCGGTCTTTGGAATCCTTCCGCAGGCAGTAGTCGCCGACATTGCCCAGAGCGATGCGAAGCGCAGCGGCAGCAACCGGGAAGGCATGTTCTATGCCGCAAGGACTTTTGCCTTTAAGCTGGGCCAGAGCCTCTCTATGCTCCTGTTTACAGCGGTTTCTACAATTGGGAATGCATCGGGGACTGGATACCGTATTGCAGCATTTTCAGCCGCATGCTTCTGCTTTTTAGGTGGAATTGTATTCCTGTTTTATGATGAAAACAAAATCAACCAGGATATACGGTAACTGTGCAAATGGTTACAAAGGAGATTCATAAAATGGATAAAAGAACAATTCATAATCTGATCATACCGGCAGAAAAATATGCGGAAAGGATGGAGTCGATGGTTCTGCCCTATCTTGCAGAGAGGAAAACTGAAAATTACTGTGAGCGGGAAAAGGGAAAAAAGATTTTTTACCTGCGCTGCCTTGCAGACCATCCGCAGGGGATTGTCATCCTGTCCCACGGCTATACGGAGACAACCGATAAGCATCTGGAAAATATCTATTACTTTCTCCGCGGCGGGTATCATGTCTTCATGCCGGAACACTGCGGACACGGCCGCAGCTACAGATTATGCAGTAATACTGAAGATTTTTCTCTGGTACATATTGATGACTATAAAAGATATGTAGAGGATCTGCTCTTCGTAAGCCGCATTGCGGCACAGGAATTTCCCGGCCTTCCCATATGCCTGTACGGCCACTCTATGGGCGGCGGAATCGCCGCATGTGCAGCCGCGCAGGATCCCCGGCTCTATTCCAGGCTTATCCTCTCTTCACCAATGATACGCCCAAACACTGCTCCGACCCCCTGGCCATTGGCATGCCTCGTTGCAAAGGTGTTCTGTATGGCCGGCGGGGAAGAACGCTATCTGCCGGGAAACCACCCTTATGATGGAACGGAGCAATATGCCGACAGTGCGTCCGCTTCTCAATGCAGATTCCTGTATTATCAGGAAAAACGCAGCAAGGAGCCGTTATTTCAGATGAACGCAGCCTCCTATGGGTGGCTTTGGCAGTCGCACCGGTTAAACCGTAATCTTCAAAAGAAAGCATGGCGTCGGATTTCCTGCCCCACAAGGATTTTTCAGGCAGAAAACGAGACCTATGTTTCTAAAAAGGAACAGGAACGGTTTGTGAAAAAATTATGCAGAAGGAAACGTATAGATGCAAAGCTTATCCGGGTAAAGGGGAGTAAGCACGAAATCTTCAATTCCGATCCTAAAACCTTAGAAGCGTATTGGGATAAAATTTTATCATATTTCAAAGCATAACAAGCCACCCCATTTATGCGGAAGTTTTAGAACGGACAGTAAACCACCTACTGTCCGCTCCCCCAATATGCATCCAGCGCGTTCCTGTCTTTACTGACTACATACCCGCTGCCGCCGATTTCTTTTACATTCTCCACCATACTCACGATCAGCAGTGAATCCTCCGCGTCCTTTTCTGCGGTAAATACGGCGAACCAGCCGATCTCTGTCCCTTCGGTGTCCTCCACAGATGCCTTGATCTCTGCTGTCCCGGTTTTTCCGGCCAGCACGATGTCCTCACGATGTGCCGCATAGCCGGTTCCTTCCGGGTTGTTCACCACCTTTTTCATGCCTTCCAGAACCTGCGCTGCAGTTTCCACCGAAAAAATCTGCGGAAGCCAGATTTCAGCACCGGTATTGCTGCCCGCGTCCATGTCAGCTTCATCTTCATATACCAGCCGCGGCTTCAATGCATTTCCCCCATTACAGAACGCTGTATACAAGCCGGCCATATGCAGTGGGTTGACCAGGATCTGCCCCTGGCCATAGCCGCTGTCCGCAAGCTGAATCTCCAATTCGATATACTCCGTATTGGAATACTGTGATGGGGGCATCACAATCTCGAAGGGAATCTGCTCCCCAAACCCCATGATGTTCAGCTCTCGTTCCAATACATCTGCACCAATCTCCAGCGCCGCTTTTGCAAAGTAAATATTATCCGAATAGATCAGAGCATTTTCCATGGTCACAGGCTCATACGCATGAAGCGTCGTTATATAATAGTCTCCCCAGGTAGCGTCCTTCTGCCAGCTCAGCCCCTCATTTCCAAAGTCCTCCTGCCAATCGACCGCACCTGTTTTCAAACCGATGGACGCAATGACCGGCTTTAACGTAGACCCGGGACACCAGATCTGCCGGAAACGGTTCAGCAACGGTTTTCGTTCATCCTCATTGAGGGCATTCCACCGGGCATCAGACAGGCCCAGGATAAATTCATTGCTGTCAAAGGAGGGTGTACTGACCAGTGCCAGTACCTCTCCCGAGCAGGGATCCATCGCAACGGAGCAGCCTGGATCTTCCTGGAACTGCTGATACAAAGCTTCCTGGAGCTGCGTGTCGATGGTCAGCCGGACGTCCTGCCCGTTTTTCACCGGGAGATTGGCCAGTACAGATTTTTTGCTGCCATCCTCCCTTTCTATATAAATGCTGCATCCGTCCTGCCCCTTCAATTCCTTTTCAAACAGTGCTTCCAGGCCGCTTTTGCCGATCACGCTGTTTTCGTTGTAACCCTCCCCCGCATGCTCCTCCAGATCCTCGGCGGTCACATTTCTTACATAGCCGGTCAGATGCCCGGCTGCAGCACCGAATGGATATGTCCGCACCTCCACGTCGCTGATCATGACACCCGGGATGGCAAGCAGCACATCCTGCCGTGCTTTCTCCGCAAGCACATCTTCCTCCGGATCCAGCGCCATCAGATCAAGCTCACTGACCTTCGGAACCGTTTTGAGCGGAACGAAGGAATCCTCCGTCACCCAGGCTGCGTCCAGACAGTTCCGGATTGTTTCCGGATCCATGTCCAACAGCCTGGATAACTGATGTAAGGCATTTTCCCGATCCTCCAGCCTTCCAGGTACGAGTCCCACTGATGAGGCGGTTCCAGGCCCGGCAAGCATCCGTTCATTCCGATCCAATATTTTCCCCCGCTCTGCCGGGCTTGATTCGATACGCACCTTGTCTTGGGAGGCCAGCTCCGGGAAGATCAGGCCGTCATGCCAAATGATTTTATATCCATCCTCCGTATCTGTAAATTGCATTTCGTTTTCAAACCGGAGATTACCGGCAAAGGTGTCAAAGGACATCTGGTAAGCTACGCTATCCTGTTCCCTGCTATTATTTCTGTCATTTTCCAGAACCTCGACCCGGACATTTTCAATCTCTATTCCCTCATAAATGGCAGAATTCCGTTTTATAAAAGCTTCCTTGTCCGTATATGCGGAATGGGCCGGATCCGTCATCCGGTACATTTCCTCATAATTATGCTGCCCAATCTGTTCCATATATCTGACAAGAAGCTCTTCCGGCGTCT
>CATLIX010000085.1 GCA_949959185.1 uncultured Eubacterium sp.
CCAGTGAGGAGTTGTTTTATTTTGTAACAAAGAGAATCCCGTATTTATGTGGGTTCTGGCGTTTCGCAAACGCCTATTTATGGAAGCCATGAAAGGGGAGCTGGCAGTGGAAAACGGAAAAAAGGGATGAAAGTAAGAGTTGATGTTTCCCTGAGCGGTATGATTTAAGAAACCGTTAAGGATTTTCTAAAGACATTTAAGAACCGGGAAAATAAAATAAAACGTGTAAAACATTTTATGGAAGGAGTTTCCCGATGAAAAAAATTATTTACAAAACAGAAAATTATCTGTGGTTTTTGTTGTGTCGTCGGGGCTGGGGCTGGCCGGGTTTGCCTTTGGGATTGCCCGCCTGATGTCTCTGCGCATTAAAAAGATTGTGCCCAGGTCACTGCTGGTAAATGAATAACTGATATAATTATAAACAAATTATAAAATCGAAAAAATACTATTGACAATAAAAAACGATAGTGCTATTTTAAGTACATGGATGTTAGCACTCCCACAAGCCGAGTGCTAACAAGAAGAGGCAGGAGGAGAGAAATGCAGGAACTGGATGAAAGGAAAAGAAAAATTTTAAATGCAATCATCCGGAATTATCTGGATACCGGGGAACCGGTGGGTTCCAGAACCATTTCCAAATATTCGGATTTGAATCTGAGCTCCGCCACCATCCGCAATGAAATGTCGGATCTGGAAGAACTGGGGTACATTTTACAGCCCCATACTTCCGCAGGGAGGATTCCTTCTGACCAGGGTTATCGCTTCTATGTAGATAATCTGATGAAGGAAAAAGACCAGGAAGTTACTGAGATGAAGGAGTTCATGATTGAGCATACGGAGCGGATGGAGCAGGTGTTGCAGCAGATGGCCAAAATGCTTGCGGCAAATACCAATTACACCGCCATGATTACTTCTCCTTCTTATCATAAGAATAAAGTAAAGTTCCTGCAGCTGTCTCAGGTAGATGAAGAGCATCTTCTGGCTGTGATAGTAATGGAAGGCAATCTGGTGAAGAATAAGATGATTTCCACAGGGGAAGCCTTAGATAATGAGACATTACTGAAGCTGAACATCCTGTTGAACACCAGTTTAAACGGATTGTCGGCAGAGGAAATCAACCTTGGCACCATTGCAAAATTAAAAGAGCAGGCAGGTATTCACAGCAATATTGTCAGTGATGTGCTGGATGCGCTGGCAGGTGCCATCCAGGAAGACGAAGAACTGGAAATCTATACCAGCGGAACCACGAATATTTTAAAATATCCCGAATTAAGTGATTCCGGGAAGGCCAGAGAGCTGCTGGATGCTTTTGAAGAGAAGAAACAGTTGATCAGCCTGGTAAACGAGAGCCTGTCCTCTCAGGAGGAAACGGGAATTCAGGTATATATCGGCGCCGAATCCCCCATTCAGAACATGAAGGACTGCAGTGTGGTAACCGCCACTTACCAGTTAGGAGAGGGAATGACAGGTTCCATCGGAATTATCGGCCCAAAGCGCATGGACTATGAAAACGTTATGGACAATCTGAAAACATTAAAAAATCAGCTTGACACCGTGTTCCGAAAAAACAGGAAAACATAGATACACATACCATATTGAAAAATTCTAAAACATGGAAAGGTGAACAGATATGGCAGAACAGAAAGAGATGGAAGCAATGGAAAGCCAGGAGACAGAACATATGGAAACGGAAGAAGAAAAAGATGCTTCCGCAAATCCGGAAGAATGTGAAACAGACGTTCCGGCTGAAGAAGAGGAAACGGAAGAATCTTCCGAAGTATCCTCCGAAGAAGAGGAAGAAGAAGGGGAAGAACAGCTTTCCGAAGAGGGACAGGAAGAAGAGAAAAAAGGATTTTTCCGAAAAAAAGAAAAGAAAAGCAAACAGGAAGAAAAAATTGCCGAACTGACTGACCGGGTACAGCGGCAGATGGCAGAATTTGACAATTTCCGTAAACGGACCGAGAAGGAAAAGACCCAGATGTTTGAAGTAGGGGCAAAAAGTGTGATTGAGAAAATCCTTCCGGTGGTGGACAATTTTGAACGAGGATTATCCGCTGTTCCCGAAGAATCAAAGGATGACCCCTTTGTACAGGGAATGGATAAAATATATAAGCAGTTAATGACAGAACTGGAAAGCCTGGAAGTAAAGCCCATTGAAGCGGTGGGCGCTGAGTTTAATCCGGAATTCCACAATGCGGTTATGCAGGTGGAAAGCGAGGAATATGAATCCGGATTTGTGGCTCAGGAGCTGCAGAAAGGGTATATGTACCGGGAAAGCGTGGTAAGGCACAGCATGGTAGCTGTGGTGCAGTAATGCAGTAAGACAATGTAATGCAGATAGTCATATCATATTGAACATTAACAGTTCAATAAGCATATTTTATGAGGAGGTCTCTGTTATGAGCAAAATTATTGGTATTGATTTAGGAACAACAAACAGCTGTGTGGCAGTTATGGAAGGTGGTAAACCGGTGGTTATCGCCAATACAGAAGGGGCAAGGACAACACCGTCCGTTGTGGCGTTTACCAAGACAGGCGAAAGGCTGGTTGGAGAGCCGGCAAAACGTCAGGCAGTTACCAACGCGGAGAAAACCATTTCTTCTATCAAGAGAGAAATGGGTACCGACCATAAGCGGGCCATTGATGACAAGAATTATTCACCTCAGGAAATTTCTGCCATGATTCTTCAGAAATTAAAGGCAGACGCTGAGAACTATCTGGGTGAAAAAGTAACGGACGCAGTAATTACCGTTCCGGCATATTTCAATGATGCACAGCGCCAGGCCACCAAGGATGCAGGAAAAATCGCAGGTATGGATGTAAAACGTATTATCAACGAGCCTACCGCCGCAGCCCTTGCCTATGGTCTTGACAATGAAAAAGAGCAGAAAATTATGGTTTATGATCTGGGCGGCGGTACCTTTGACGTTTCCATTATTGAAATCGGAGAAGGCGTGATTGAAGTATTGTCCACTTCCGGAGATAACCGTCTGGGCGGCGATGATTTTGACCAGAAAATCACAGACTATATGCTGGCAGAATTTAAGAAAACAGACGGTGTTGACCTTTCCGGAGATAAGATGGCGCTGCAGAGACTGAAGGAAGCAGCAGAAAAAGCAAAGAAAGAGCTTTCTTCCGCAACTACCACCAATATCAACCTGCCGTTTATTACTGCAACTGCAGAAGGCCCGAAACACTTCGATATGAATCTGACCAGAGCAAAATTTGATGAACTGACCCACGACCTGGTAGAGCGGACAGCAGTTCCGGTACAGAATGCATTGAAGGATGCGGGACTTACAGCTTCTGAGCTGGGTCAGGTATTACTGGTAGGCGGTTCCACACGTATCCCGGCAGTTCAGGATAAAGTAAAACAGCTCACAGGCAAAGAACCCAGCAAATCCCTGAATCCTGACGAATGCGTGGCACTGGGCGCTTCCATCCAGGGCGGTAAACTGGCCGGCGATGCAGGCGCAGGCGAAATCCTTCTTCTGGACGTAACTCCCCTGTCTCTGTCAATTGAGACCATGGGCGGCGTTGCAACCAGACTGATTGAGCGCAATACTACCATTCCTACCAAAAAGAGCCAGATTTTCTCCACTGCGGCAGATAATCAGACTGCAGTTGATATTAACGTGGTACAGGGCGAACGTCAGTTTGTAAGAGATAACAAATCTCTGGGACAGTTCCGTCTGGACGGAATTCCGCCTGCAAGACGCGGTGTGCCTCAGATTGAAGTTACTTTTGATATTGACGCCAACGGTATCGTAAACGTATCCGCCAAAGATCTGGGAACCGGAAAAGAGCAGCATATCACCATTACTGCAGGTTCCAATATGTCTGACGCAGATATTGAAAAAGCAGTAAAAGAAGCAGCAGAATTTGAGGCTCAGGATAAGAAGCGGAAAGAAGCCATTGACACCAGAAATGATGCAGATTCTTTCGTATTCCAGACAGAAAATGCATTGAAAGAAGTTGGAGATAACATTGACGGAGCCGATAAGGCGGCAGTGGAAGCAGATCTGAACGCACTGAAAGCAATGGTGGAAGCACATCCGAACGCTGAGGATATGACAGACGACCAGGTGGGCGAGATGAAAGCAGCCAAAGAAAAACTTATGGAAAGTGCACAGAAAGTATTTGCAAAAATGTATGAAAATGCACAGGCAGCGCAGGGAGCAACAGGTGCAGGCCCGGCTCCTGATATGGGAAATGCATCTTACAGCAGTGCAGATGATGATGTGGTAGACGCAGATTATAAGGAAGTATAATCATGGCAGAGCAGAAAAGAGATTACTATGAAGTCCTTGGAGTAGACAAAAGTGCAGACGATGCCTCTATTAAGAAAGCGTACCGTCAGCTTGCCAAAAAGTATCACCCGGATATGAATCCGGGTGATGCTGAGGCAGAGAAAAAGTTTAAAGAGGCTTCCGAGGCTTATGCAGTCTTAAGTGATCCGGATAAAAAACGTCAGTATGATCAGTTCGGACACGCAGCTTTTGAGGGCGGCATGGGCGGCGGAGGCGGTTTTGATTTCTCCGGCATGGATATGGGAGATATTTTCGGAGATATTTTCGGCGATTTGTTCGGCGGAGGTTCCAGACGGCGTTCCGCCAGCAACGGCCCCATGAAAGGCGCCAATTTACGGGCGGCAGTACGGATTACTTTTGAGGAGGCGGCCTTTGGCTGCGAAAAGGAAATTGAGATTACCTTAAAAGACGAATGTACCACCTGCCATACCACGGGGGCAAAGCCGGGTACAAAACCGGAGACCTGCAGCAAGTGCGGCGGAAAAGGAAAAGTAGTCTATACCCAGCAGTCTTTCCTTGGCATGGTTCAGAATGTGCAGACCTGTCCGGACTGCCACGGAACCGGCAAAATTATCAAAGAAAAATGTCCGGACTGCCGGGGAACCGGATATATTGCAAAGCGCAGGAAAATCAAAGTTTCCATTCCGGCAGGAATTGATAACGGCCAGAGTGTCCGGATTCGGGAAAAAGGAGAACCAGGCACCAACGGAGGGCCGAGAGGCGATTTGCTGGTAGAGGTAAATGTAAGCCGCCATCCTATTTTCCAGCGTCAGGATATGAATATTTATTCCACAGCACCCATTTCCTTTGCACAGGCGGCGCTGGGCGGCGAAGTGCGCATCAGCACCATAGACGGAGATATTCTTTATGATGTGAAACCGGGAACCCAGACGGATACCAGAATCCGCCTGAAGGGAAAGGGTATTCCTTCCCTGCGGAACGCTTCTGTCCGGGGCGACCACTATGTAACTCTGGTGGTACAGGTGCCCACAGGCTTAAATGAAGAGGCAAAAGAGGCTTTGCGCAAATTTGACGAGGCCAGCGGCCAGTCTCTGAAAAAACAGGATGGCGCCGCTTCAACGGAAAAGCACGGAAAGAAGAAGGGGTTTATGGGTAAAATAAAAGAATCCCTGGAAGATATGTAAAATTGCATATATTTCTGCAGCAGTAAACCGGAGAGCAGCCATAACAGGTCTGCTCTCTGATTCGTTTATCTCATGGAAAATATGGTGTTACGCTAACAAAGTGTATGCTACTCCTGGCTGTAGGGACCGCAGATTCTGGAATCAGCGCAGTCGCACCGGCAGTCCCCGGCTTTCCTGTGAAAATCAGGAGAGCCTCCGGTCTGCCGGTAAATAAAATCATCCAGTTCTCCATGGTCAAAAAACAGGATTTCTTCCATTTTTTCCTGGTCACGTACCGGGAGAAACGTGGTGAGCTTTGTCCGGCGGTGCCCGCAGACAGGGCAGCGGTAGACGTGAAGGCCGCAGGCATAAGCTCCGGCGGGTATCTGAGCCTTTTTCTCCACCGGAATCAGATGATTCCGGTAGTAGTCAGGATTATCATGAGAGGCGTAATGGTCTACGGCCATATCCGGCAGAGCATAAAGCTGCCTGTGCAGCACGTCCATTTCGCTCTGGCAGAGATTGCACCAGTCATCGTGAAAGACAGAACGCATTTTCCGGAAAATACCCATATCAGACAGACCTCTCTTTCGCTTCTTTCAGCACATTTGCCATCATATCGGCTTTTGAAATTCCGGTAAGAATGTACTCGCTGTCCATGCGCCAGCGTTTGTTGGAGGTAAAGGTGTTGACCCGGATTCGGATATTGTCTACCGTGAACAGGAAGCTGACCCGGCTGCTGCCCGTCATAAAACCGGCGCCGGATTTTCCGTCATCTGTCCGGATTTTATCAATCCGTCTGGCGGGAAGGACATAGTTCCGAAATGGATTCCAGAAAAAAATCAGGGCCAGCTTTCCGTGTTCAATATCCACGATTACCGTGCAGATATCGCTGTCAAAGGTATGATTGGGGCAGAAACCATTCTGCTCAAGTTCCTTTAACAGTTTCTTTCTTTTTCCTTTGAAAATCAGCTTTCCGCCGAAAATCCACCATAACAGGGACAGAACAGGCGGTACCATGAACAGGATGACTGCTCCGGTGCCTCCGTCGTGGAAAAAGGTATAGCCCAGCCAGAAACAGAGGGCTGTTATCAGGACAGGTACCAGTATGTAGGACAGAAGATAAGGTACGTTGATTTTCTTTACAGGTTCGTTGTTCATAACTCATGTCTCCTTTTTGATAATATTCAGATAATTGCGAAACTGTTCAATTACCAAAATTTCATGTACAACTGCCATAGTTTCTCTTAAATATTTTCCTCATACAAAAGGCCGAAATGCCGGACGCACCGGACATTCCGGTAAGCCTCCGACTGCAGATAACCATGTTCAGCAAAGGC
>CATLIX010000086.1 GCA_949959185.1 uncultured Eubacterium sp.
GGAAAGGATATGGGATGATGAAAAATATAGAAATTGGCTCAATTCGTCCGCCGTCAGAGAGTGAAAGCCTGCTTGTCCGGGTAACGAGAGGATGCCATTGGAATAAGTGCTATTTTTGTGGACTATACAAATCTATGAATTTTTCCATGCGTCCGATTGAAGATACCATACAGGATATTAAGGAACAGGCGGCATTATATCAAGGGAGAAAATTCAAATCATGTTTTTTGCAGGATGGGGATGCGCTGGTATTAAAAACGGATTATCTGCTTCGTATTCTGGACGCACTAAATAAGTATTTTCCTGATTTGGAGCATATAACCTCCTATGCTCGTGCTGACAGTATCACACGAAAAAGCTCGGCAGAATTACAGGAGCTTCGACAAGCGGGACTAAATCATTTGTACTGTGGTATGGAAACCGGATCGGATAAGATATTACAGCTTATCAACAAAGGCTTCCATGCAGATACTGTTGTGGAAAGCGGGTGTATGGCAAAAGACGCTGGCATGGTTTTATCAGAGTTTATATTGCTTGGGATTGGTGGAAAAGAGCTTTCAGAAGAAAATGCAATCCAGACAGCAAAGGCACTTAATGTGATTCAGCCGGATTTTATTCGTGTCCATGCAACGGGAATAAAACCGGAGTCCAAAATGTGGGAGTTTGTTCAGGAAGGTTCTTTCGCATTACAGTCCGAAGAAGAAATAATGATAGAGCAAAAATTATTCTTGGAGAAACTGCTTGAAATGGACAGCTATTATGTGAATGAACATATCGTCAATTTGTTGCTGGAGGTCAGGGGAAATCTGCAAACGGAAAAAATGGAAATGCTGTCTGCCATAGACAATTTTTTAAGCTTGCCGGAAGATGAAAAACTTTTATTTATTGTAGGCAGGCGGCTCAATATTTTCTTCTTGCTGGATGATTTGAAAAATCCAGAGCTATATCAAAAAGCACAGGAATGTATGGAGCAGATTTTACAGAAAAATCCGCAGGTTGATTTCACCAGACTTTGTAATTATGTCAGGCAATCACAGATTTAGGATAATAAGAGAACCCGCATAGCTGTTTCAAGTTTTTGCTGTGCAGGTTCTTTTTTGCCATAAGGATAGTCGATAAAAATAATTATTTTTTGCTTTGGGAAGGGCAGCATACGGGCTGTATATCCAATCCGTCCAAATATGCTGTTCCCCAATCACACATGGCGTTCAGTACAGGTATGATGCTTTTTCCAAAGGCAGTAAGAGAGTAGATTGTTTTAGGCGGTTTTTCAGGAATCACTTCTCTGTTTATCATGCCGCAATCTTCTAAATCATGGAGCTGACCGGAGAGCATTTTGGGAGTTGCTTTTGGGATAAGGCGTTGCAGTTCCATGTAGTGTAATGGCTGTGATTTTAAATGCCACAATACCAGCGGTTTATATTTCCCTCCAATCAGGGACAGGGTAGCTTCTACGGGACAGTTAAATTGTTTTTGTTCAGCTTTCATTTTGGTTCTCCTAACTGCAAGGGTGCTATCTTTTTTGAAAGTATCTATCAAAAAAGTGCAATCTTGCGGAATTATATTTCAGCGTTACAATAGAGTTGTCAGTTGGTTTGGCATACTAAATATAACATAAGAAAGGACTTGATACTATGGATTTTTTAAACATTGCAAAACAGCGTTTCTCTGTACGCAGCTACACAGATCAGGCGGTGGAAAAGGAAAAACTGGATAAGATTCTGGAAGCTGCCCATGTAGCTCCAACCGCCGCAAACCTCCAGCCGGTGCATCTGATTGTGGTGCAGAGCAAAGAAGGACTTGAAAAGATAGGACAGGGGGCAAACCTTTATGGTGCGCCGCTGGCAATTATCGTCTGCGCTGACCATGAAAAGGCGTGGGTGCGCCCGTTTGATAAGAAGCAGACAGGTGATATTGACACCTCCATTCTGACAGACCACATGATGCTGCAGGCAACGGAATTGGGGCTTGGCTCTGTATGGATTTGCTATTTCAAGCCGGATGTTATCAGAAAGGAATTTGGACTTCCTGAAAATCTGGAACCCGTCAATATCCTTGCGGTTGGTTATTCGGATGAAGAAGCCGCCGATCCGGAACGCCATAAAGATATGCGTATTCCGATAAGCCAGTTGGTATCCTACGAAAATCTGTAATAGGAGCGATTGCAAATATTTAAACATGACAGGCAGTGCGCACAGCGTACTGTCCGTTGTGCTTTATGGATGTCTTTCAGAAATATGTGCATAGGTTTCTTCCAGAATCCATTGAATGTGTTCGTCCTGAATACTGTAAAAGACCTTTTTACCGTCCTTGCGGGAACGGACTAACCTTGCAATGCGAAGTTCGTGTAGCTGGTGGGATATGGCAGATTCAGTGACTTCGATTTTCTTTGCAAGTTCGCTCACACAATATTCCTGCTTCATCAGATGCCAGAGTATTTTCATTCGGGTGTAATCGCCCATTGCTTTGTGTAATTCTGTTAATTGTTCCAGTTCGGAAGAATTGGGGACAGAAAAAATGGTTTTGTTTGTTTGATTCATTGTATTGCTCCAATCTTATGTATAAGCTGTTTGACAGACCAAAGGTATATGAGTATCATAATTTTATCTGGAAGGGGGTGGTTAAATGCCACATTATAACTTACCTCACAATCATGGACAGAATATTGAGAAAGTCCTAGATAAGATTCCACCTGCAGAACGGTTCAGAGATATAGCGTTTTTGTTCCAGCAGTTAGACGATCCTACAAGACTGCGGATTTTGTGGCTGTTATGCCATTGTGAGGAATGTGTCTGTAATATAGCGGCGGCTGTTGATATGAGCGCACCTGCTGTGTCGCACCACCTTCGGGTTTTAAAGAAAAGCGGGATTATATCAAGCCGGAGGGAAGGAAAGGAAGTATACTACTCCCTGTCTAAAACGCCGCAGGCAAAATTGCTGCACCGTTCCATAGATGCCTTGTTTGAAATCTCCTGTCCAACCGATATTTAAGAAAATGCGCTACCTTGTGGGGTGTAGCGCATTTCTCGTTGTTCTTTTTAAATTGACTTTATTCAGAAACGGTTGACAGCTTTACCCGCATTGCCCGGATTGCGTTCAGGATTGCGATAACGGAAACGCCTACATCGGCAAATACCGCCGCCCACATATTGGCATATCCCAAAGCTCCCAATATCAGCACTAAAAACTTAACTCCCAAAGCAAATACAATGTTCTGGTTAGCGATGCGGATTGTTTTTCGGGCAATCTTCATCACTGCGGCAATTTTTGAAGGTTCATCGGTCATTAAGACCACATCTGCAGCTTCGATAGCGGCATCAGAGCCAAGACCACCCATAGCGATACCGACATCTGCCCTTGCCAGTACGGGGGCATCATTGATTCCGTCCCCGACAAAGACAAGTTTGCCTTTTTCTGTTTTTTCCCTTAACAGTGCTTCCACCCGGTCAACTTTGTCGGCGGGGAGCAATTCAGTATAAGCCTGATCCAGTCCAAGACGCCCTGAAACTTTCTGCCCTACTGCGTCAGCATCTCCGGTCAGCATAACCGTTTTCCGTATGCCGGAGGATTTGAGCTGGCGGATTGCAGACGGAGCGTCCTGCTTGATTTCATCTTCTATGACAATAGAACCGGAATATGTTCCGTCACAGGCGAGATAAATCACTGTTCCAACAGCGCCGGAAGGCTGGTAGCGGATATGTTCCCGTTCCATGAGTTTTGCGTTTCCCGCAAGGACTTTCTTTCCGTCTATGACTGCCTGTACACCATGACCTGCAATTTCCTGAACATCGGATATGCGGTTTTGTACGATTTTTTTGCCATAGGCTTTTTTGATAGAAGCAGAAATAGGGTGGTTGGAGTAATCCTCTGCGTATGCGGCAAGCTCTAAAAGCTGTGATTCGTCCATGCCAATAGGATGGATTTCACTGACTGCAAAAGAGCCTTTTGTGAGTGTGCCTGTCTTATCAAATACAACCATTTCAGCATGAGCTAAGGATTCCAGATAATTACTGCCTTTTACAAGGACACCGATTTTCGATGCGCCGCCGATGCCGCCAAAGAAACTTAACGGGATAGAGATTACCAGCGCACAAGGACAGGAGATTACAAGGAACGTCAAAGCACGATAAATCCATATGCTAAAGGACTGACCAGTGATAACAGGCGGCAATATGGCAAGAGCCAAAGCTGCAAATACCACTGCCGGGGTGTAGTAACGTGCAAAACGTGTGATAAAATTCTCTGTCTTTCCTTTTTTATCGCTTGCATTTTCTACTAAATCAAGAATTTTTGCTACGGTGGATTCTCCGAACTCTTTTGTTGTGCGGATAGATAAAATACCTGTCTGGTTGATGCAGCCACTGATGACTTCCGCACCCGGAGCAACTTCACGAGGCATGGATTCTCCAGTCAGTGCAGAGGTATCCAAAGCAGAAACGCCATTTATAATGATACCGTCCAGAGGGATTCGCTCGCCGGGTTTTACAACAATGGTATTTCCAATAGAAACTTCTTCTGGATCAACCTGTACCAGTTTCCCGTCCCGTTCCACATTTGCGTAATCCGGTCGGATGTCCATTAGGCTTGCAATGGATTTACGGGATTTGGAAACCGCATAAGACTGAAACCATTCCCCTACCTGATAAAACAGCATAACTGCTACGCCTTCTGAATGTTCCCCTAAAATCAGTGCGCCAATCGTTGCAATCGTCATCAGGAAATTTTCGTCAAATACCTGACCGCTTAATATGTTTGTAATGGCTTTCCAGACAATATCCCAACCGATTATTACATAACAGGCTAAGAATATGCCCATTTCCACCTGCTCTGGAAGATGGAGCAGACTGCCTGCAAGAAACAGGACTGCCGCTGCAATAATGCGGATCAATAAATGTTTTTGTTTTCGTGTCATTAGAATACTCCTTTCATAATTCAGGCATTTTCGTTTTGAAAAAACACCGGATGCCAGAAATGACAGCCGGTGTCCGGTTCGTGCCGCATCATGCCCGTCAAAGAACACGATACTTTTGACAGATGCCACCTAACGGTTATGCCTGAGTTTTTATGCTTTTACCGTTACGTCCGGCTCGATTTTTTTAATCAGTGCCTTTGCTTCATTCAATATGGTGTCAAACCTGTCATCGGGTGCTTCCAGTACCATTTTTTGACCGAGGAAGTTGACGGATACACTGGTTACACCGTCAATCTTCTGTACTGCGTTCTGAATCTTATCTGCACAGTGACCGCAATCCAAGTCGATAAGTTTGATTGTTTTTTTCATGGGAATAATCCACCTTTCTAAAATGTTTTTGTTGGTTTGGCATGGCTGAACAATTAAAGAAATGTTTAATCGTTCAGCGCAAAGTATAGCCACCAATCGGCTATAAGTCAATGGGTTTGAAGTCGGTATTCCTCTTTGGAGCATAAAACCTCCTGATTGGATTTTTGCAAAAAAAGAAATTTCTTTTCGGATAAAAAAAGCTCCTTTTCAGAGCGGACAAAAGGAAAATCGGGTGTTTATAATGATAAACGGTAACAGCCCAATTCCCTACGGGGGAGGGGTACAACAAACTGTTACAAATATAGAAAAGAAAGAAGGGATAATTTTGCAAAAGGAGCAATTTGACATTACGGGTATGACCTGTTCCGCCTGCTCTGCAAGAATTGAGAAAAGCGTGGCGAAGCTGCCGGGAATACAGGAGGTATCTGTAAACCTGCTAAAAAACAGTATGGTTGCTTCTTATGATGAGTCTGTTTTGGATACGGAGGGAATTGTGCAGGCAGTTGAAAAAGCCGGGTACGGGGCATTTCCCAAATCGGTTCAGAATAAGAAGCAGACTGTAAATGCTTCTACGAAGCGAACAGCGCAGCCGGAAGCAAACACAGCACAGAAAGAATATGCGCAGATGAAAAAGCGGCTGCTTCTGTCGGCGTTGTTTACCATTCCATTGTTCTACATATCTATGGGGCATATGATGGGGTGGATACTTCCGAAGGGGCTGCTCGGCATGGAAAATGCGATGAGTTTTGCATTTACGCAGTTCCTGTTGCTGATTCCGGTAGTGTTTATCAACTTTAAATATTACCGTATGGGTTTTAAGACGCTGTTTCATGGTTCACCGAATATGGATTCCCTGATTGCCATTGGCTCCGGGGCGGCAATCGTCTATGGCATCTATGCCATTTATAAAATCGGCATAGGGTTCGGTCATGACGATATGGAAACCGTACACAGCTTTATGATGGATTTGTATTTTGAATCCGCTGGTATGATTCTGACACTTATAACATTGGGTAAGACGTTAGAAGCTCGTGCAAAAGGAAAGACCTCAGATGCCATTACAAAACTGATGAACCTTGCGCCCAAGACCGCCACAGTGGAGAGGGACGGAATGGATATACAGGTTCCGGTAGAGGAAGTACAGGCAGGAGAAATTTTAGTTGTAAAAGCGGGGGAGTCCATTCCGGTAGATGGGGTTATCGTGGAAGGTGTTTCTTCTGTGGATGAATCAG
>CATLIX010000087.1 GCA_949959185.1 uncultured Eubacterium sp.
GGTTCCCCCGGTTCCCCCGGTTCCGCCCGCACCGCCGAAGCAGGAGCCTTACGGATTCGGCACAGCAGATTTTGGAAATGGCGGAAGCATATACGGCAGGTCTGACTCCGGAAACAGTGGGAATACTGAGAACACCGGGAGCGTATCAGGCAGTGGGAGTTTCGGAAGCATATTAGATGCTGGAGATCAGGAAAACGCTGGGAGCATACTGGACGCAGGCGATTCCGCAAGTATACTCAGCACACCGCCTGCGCAGGAGCAGCAAAATGGAGATTCTTCGGATGCAAAACCAGAATCCCCGGTGAACTTTGTACTGCCGGAAAGTGAAAATAAAGAGCCGTAAAACAGCGGGTAGTCTGCGCCAGATATGTCTGCGGCCTGTTTTTCGGAAAAGTTACACTTTTTTAATAAAATTGGAATATTTTGGGACGGTCCTTCATATCATATGATATGGAGGACTGTTTTTATGAGACAAAGAGCAACGTGGCAAAAATTCAAAACATTCGGTTCCTTTTGTCTGATTATGCTTCTGCTCCCTTACATTGTCACGGTATTTGTCCATGGAAAGGACTTTGAGGCTCTGGGAAATAAGGACAAGGTATTTATTAATGTAAGAAAGCCGAAGGCCGGGTCCAGCCTGGCCCAGATGGAAAGCATATCCGATACGGTAGAAGCGAACTCCGAGGAAAATAGAGCCGGCATATGGAACGGCCTGTCCGATCAGGAAAAAGAGACCCAGATTGTACAGGTTCCGTGGGAGGAATATTTTGTCGGCATTATGGGAAGGGAGGTTCCCGTAAACGCAGAAATGGAATTTTTGAAAGCCCAGGCCGTACTGCTCCGTACAAAACTATATCAGGAGCTGGACGCCCAGGAACCCGCAGCCACCCAGCCTGCAGATGCCCAGGAAAATACCGGACAGCAGCCTGCGGCCGCCCCGGAGAATACTGGTCAGCAACCTGCGGATGCCCCGGAGAATACCGGACAGCAGCCCGCAGACGTCCAGGAAAATACTGGTCAGCAGTCTGTGGACGCCCCGGAGAATACTGGTCAGCAGCCCGCGGACGCTTCGGGAAACACAACTCAGCAGCCCGCAGACGCCACGGGAAACGCATCTCAGCAGCCCGCGGACACCCCGGCTTCCGGCCCTTCGGAAAAAAAGGTTTTGGATGAGGAATATCTGACCAGGGAAGAATTGGAAAAAAAAGCAGGCTCCTCAGAGGTCGAGTCCTACTACAACAATCTGCTCCAGGCCATGCGCGATACAGAAAACCAGGTTCTTCTTTATCAGGACGACTATGCATTTCTGCCATTTCATCAATCCAGCAACGGAACGACCAGAAGCGCCCAGGAGGTTATGGGGACAGACGCATACCCCTATCTGGCCGCGCGGGAATGTCCGCTGGACAAAGACGCGGACGACGAAATGCTGATCACATCCTTTGATTACAAAGACGTACAGGCAAAGTGCCGGTCATTTCTTGTGGCAGTGGCAGAGGATCAGGCAAATAAAACATACCAGTTCTCCGATTTCGAGATCATTTCCCACGATTCCGCAGGATACGTGCTGGAAATGCGCATCGGGGAGACTGTCTGCACCGGGGATCAGTTTCGGGACGCAATGTCCCTGGCATCCAGCGCATTTTCCATAAAAGATACGAACGGGAAGCTGCAGGTCACCACCACGGGAAAAGGACACGGGCTGGGGCTGAGCCAGTGGACGGCACAGCAGATGGCAAAGTCCGGAAAAAACTATGAGGAAATCCTGCAGTTTTTCTTTGAAGGCACTACTCTGACAGACGGCGGGCCGGTGAAAGAAAAAATAGAATAAGAAATCCATTTAAAATAGAATAAGGCGTCACATTTCTGGTAAAAATATAAGCCAGAGGTGATGAATATGAATAACAATGAAAAGCCTGCATTCCTGAAAGGAAAAGGCGCAGCAGTAGCCCTGGTGCTTTGCTTTGCAGCAGTTATTGCGATGGTTGGGGCATTTACCTACAACAATTATCAGAGCAGTATGGAACAGCAGTTGGCAGAAGCAGAGGAGCAGACTGAAGATCTCACAAAAGAAGAAAGCGAAGCAACGACAACCAATGATATCGTGCTTCCGAAAGCAGAACGTAATACATCCGATACAGAAGAAGAGGATGAGAAAGAGGAAGATGCTGAGGAGAAAGTAGCAGAGAACGAGGAAACAGAACAGGACAATACAGGAGATGTGTCTACAGCAGGAAACACGGCGGATATCTGGTTTGGGGAAGAAAGCCTTCTGAACTGGCCCGCAAGCGGCGCGGTGCTGATCAACTACAGCATGGACCAGACCGTATACTTTTCCACACTGGAACAGTATAAATACAATCCCGCGCTGGTCATCGGCGGTGAAGTCGGAGAAACAATCGCTGCCTCCGCTCCCGGAATCGTGACAAATGTAGAGCAGGACGCACAGACAGGCCTGACCGTCACGTTGGATATGGGAAATGGATACTCTGCGGTATACGGACAGCTCAAAGAAGTGCCGGTACAGATTGGCGACTATGTGGATACCGGAGCAACGGTCGGCTATTTAAGCGAACCGACCAAATACTATTCCATGGAAGGTCCGAACCTTTACTTTAAGATCCTCAAAGACGAAGTGCCGGTCAATCCGCTGGACTTCATAGAAGGCTGATAAAAAAATCCCATTTGTGCGACAGCACGAATTTTGCGAATGGATAAATGGGTTGGAATAATTTATTCATGCGAAGCAGGGAGAAGGATGTGCTGCATGTGCATCTGACTCAGACCGGCAGACCGTAGACACGGCTGTCGGCCAGGATGCCGCTGTTTACAGTAATATTTCACAGGGCCGGTAAACTATGCCGGCTCTTTTTGCTGTTGAAATACAGATATTGTATTTCGGCTAAAAATCAACTATACTGACAAAAGAAAGACTGTGCTGCAGCCCGGACGCTGATCCGGCATGTGCAATGCGCAGGGAAAGCAGATGGGAAATACAGGAAGTACGAGGGGGACACTTCAGTGGGCAACAATTATACATATATTCTGAAATGCCGGGACGGCAGCCTGTATACCGGCTGGACCAACGACCTGGAGCGGCGTATCCGGGAACACAACGCAGGAAAAGGCGCAAAATATACAAAGACCAGAAGGCCCGTAACACTCGCCTATTTTGAAAAATTTGACACAAAAGAAGAGGCCATGAGCCGGGAATACGCCATCAAACGCCTGAAAAGAAAGGACAAGCTCAAGCTGGTAGACTCAGACGACAATCCGGTAGGGTGCGCATAGAAATGCTTGAATTAAAAAGGGGAACAAACCATTCCGGTTCATTCCCCGAATCTTCATAATCCTTTAAAATTCGGTATTCTTCTTAGCCGAAGTACCTCTTAATCATCAAGCTATGCAGCCTTTGTATAATTGATTACTGAAATCTCCTGCATAAGCTGTTTGGCTGTGTTCACTAACTTCTCTAACTGTCGTGCTGTTTCATCTGAATAATATTTTGCGCCGCACTGCTCACACTCCTCACAGGGGACATTTTTCACAATAATCACACATCCCTTATAATTTACTACATGGGTCGTGGTAGATTCGATTAAATCATTACATTTACAATACATACACATTTATTTATTCCTCCTTGTCTTTAAATCTTCCATAAACTTTATAGTGCTTGGATAATATGCTGCTATAATATGAAGGACTTCACCATCAGAGCCAACAACAGTGTGCAATACTTTATGACGAATAGTATAGCCAAATATTAAACAACTTGGATGTGGAAAATCATCAGGATAATCTTCTATGATTTCACCAGACATAATACAGTCACCGATATCATCTATGCTTATATCTCTTTCCTGCATACGTTCAAGGCAATGTGTAGACCATTTTATTTTTGCAGTACGGTATAGGCTCTGGATAATTTCTATATTCATGTTGTTCCTCCTCTTTTATTAGGAATTAGGAGATACTCCTTTTTGCGCCTTACGCTTTTTTGAATATTCTTATAAAATGGGCAGGTAAATGCTCAATATAGGAAATGTTCTATATTATTAACGAATGCTACTATTTATATTTATTATATTGGTCTTCACAGCAAAAAACAAGGTAAAATACACTTTCTAATAATAAAACCAGTTATTTTGCCTTTTCAATTTTTTCTAATACTTATAAATGGATAAGAAGTTTACCGTTTGAACTTTCGAAAGAGGGCTCTTTTCTTACCTTTTGGTTACACAGTTTTTTATTACACAGCTTATCCAATTCGCCCAGAACCTTACACAGCTATTTGCACAGCCGCTGAAGCTAAAAAAGGAGATTTGCCCAAAAGAGCCAATCCCCTTAAAATGTCATCTTTCTTTGATTTTATGGTTTTTAATTAGCCGAAGTATCTCTTAAGAAGTCCCTCGAACGCCTTACCATGTCTAGCCTCGTCTCTTGCCATCTCATGAACTGTATCATGGATTGCATCCAGGTTCGCAGCCTTCGCTCTCTTAGCAAGATCAAACTTACCAGCAGTTGCGCCGTTCTCAGCGTCAACTCTCATCTCCAGGTTCTTCTTGGTGCTGTCAGTTACAACTTCGCCCAACAGTTCAGCGAACTTTGCAGCATGCTCAGCTTCCTCGTAAGCAGCCTTCTCCCAGTACAGGCCGATCTCCGGATAGCCTTCTCTATGAGCAACTCTAGCCATTGCAAGATACATACCAACCTCAGAACATTCTCCCTCGAAGTTTGCTCTCAGATCCTTGATGATATCCTCGCTTACGCCCTTTGCAACACCTACTACGTGCTCAGCAGCCCATTCTCTTCCGCCGCTCTGCTCTTTGAACTTCTCAGCCCCAACGTGACACTGCGGACACTCAGCCGGTGCAGAATCTCCCTCATGAACATAACCACATACTGTACATACAAATTTTTTCATTTTTAAAATCTCCTTCTCTTAAAAGATGTTTTTCGCCTCTTGCGGCATTCCGCAGATTAAGAACTGCGGGCTTGTGACACTTTAGAGCAGTCACCGCATGTCCCATAAAAAATGGTGTTGCTGGATTCTATCAGGCCGTCAAAGTTCTCTGCGGCCGATTGATTCAGCCTGGTAATTTCTGCCATGTCCAGATCCAGATCCAGAATCCGTCTGCAGCATGTGCAGAAAAAATGATTGTGCGGCAGAACAAAACCATCAAACCTGTCTACTCCGTCAGGGGAAGTGATCTTGACAGCCTCCCCGATCTCGGTCAGCAGCCTCAGATTCCGGTATACGGTGCCAAGGCTGATATTCGGAAAATCTTCCCGCACATGCTGATAAACAATATCGGCTGACGGGTGCTCATTCGTAGATAACAGGTAAGTTTTGATGGATTCTCGCTGTCGGCTGTACTTTAACGCTGCCAAAGAAATCCTCCTTCAAAATTAATAATAGTAATAATTACTACAATTAAGACTATATATCATTTTCCCAAAAAAGTCAAGAGGAAAAATGATTTTTTTAAAAAATAAAATTACTATTCACGGTCAGATAAAAAATGGCAGCTATATTCGTTGAACAAAGCTTGTAAGAAGCTGACTCATATTTTTATCTGGCTGTGAAGACCTGAAAGAGCAATTATAAATGACAACAATTTATATTATGACAAAATGTTAGCTGAAAATGTATATAATATAGAAGGAATTGTTATAATATGTCAGAGTTTGCATGTGAAAAAACTGTTAAAAGGATTGACATGCAATTGATATACTGTTAAAATAACACCGTAATAAAATTTAACATTTGTGTAACATTTAGAACTTCCTACAAAAGATAAAGTCATAGATTTCTTAAGGAGGTTTTATATGAAGGTAACACATGTGAGGCGAAAAGTGATGCTCTCTGCGCTGGCAGGGGCAATCATGATTCCGGGGAGTGCAATCCGGGCAAAGGCGGCTGACGGGAAGACGGACAGCACATCGCTGGTGCCGGTTGCAGGAATCGAATCTGTGCTGACAGAGTGCCTTGAGACAAATGTAAAGGACAACATTGATCTTTATTTGATACCAACAAACGAGGGCGAGTATTTAAACAGGGCATTTTCTAATGTAAAGGATTACTCTTATATTAGAAATGCCCCCAACGAGGAAAGCGAGTGGACAGGAAAGCTTTACGACGATTCCACGGTCACGGTTCTGGAATACAGGGGAGACTGGACAAAGATCCGCTCCGGGAGCGTAGAAGGCTATGTACCTGCCGATGCATTATATACAGGAGACGAAGCAAAAAAACGAGCGAAAGACTACGAGACGAATGTAGTCACGGTCCTGGCAGATGTTTTGAATGTAAGAAGCGGCCAGGGAACGGAAAACGAAATATTGACACAGGTGATGTTCAAACAGCAGTACGAAGCTGCCGGAGAGCCGGTAAACGGCTGGTATCCGGTGAAAGTCGATGGATTTGACGGCTGGGTCTGCGGGG
>CATLIX010000088.1 GCA_949959185.1 uncultured Eubacterium sp.
GAACTGGCAGAGAAGATTGAACGGCTGTCAGAATTAAATGCTTTGCTTAACATGGACGACAAAGGGCCGTCAGAGGCGCTTGGCATGGAGGAAGATGTACAGGAAGTGGCAGACCGTCCGAGGAAAGCTGTCAGCTATGCAGGCCGGGTGTCGGATGCTTCCCGGATTGCAGATGGGGCAAGAAAGCCTTCCGTGCTTGGAAAGTTGAAAGAGGCAAAAGACAGGCTTGCCGGAAACCATAAGGGCAGTCAGAAATTAGCAAAGAAAAAAGAACAGGAATTATAAGCAGGAGGCCATACTGTCAGCAGATGATGGGATGGCGTTTTCTATTTATATCGTATCTGCCGGGATTCCACATAGGTGTCCCGGCAGGGAATGGAGGAAATTTATGACCGGAAAACGGGAAGAACAGTTAAAGGAGATTACGGAACGGCTGGAACAGGGCGTGAAGGATTTATTTACTTCGGAAAAATACACGGAATACCTGAAAACGATGTCGCAGTTCCATAATTACAGCTTTAACAACACGCTTTTGATAGCGATGCAGAAGCCGGAGTCAACCTTGGTGGCAGGCTACGGCACATGGAACAAAAAATTTCACCGTCAGGTGAAGCGTGGGGAGAAGGGGATCAAGATTATTGCCCCTGTGCCGATCAGGGAAAAGGAAGAAGTGGAGAAATTTGACCCGGAGACAAACGAGCCAGTGCTGCGCCCGGACGGACAGCCGGAAACGGAGGAAGTGGAGCATATCATCCCACGGTTCCGTGTATCTACGGTATTTGACATTTCGCAAACGCAAGGTGATCCGCTCCCGGAGCTGGATGCGCCGGAACTGATGGGGAGTGTGGAGAACTTTGACATTTTCATGGAGGCGATCCGGATGGTGTCCCCGGCCCCTATGCGCTATGCAAAGATTGAAGGGGATACTAAAGGGTATTACAGCAATGTGAATAAAGAAATCGTAATCCGGGATGGCATGAGCGAGAAGCAGACCATGAAAACAGCCATCCATGAAGTGACACATGCCATGTGCCATGACCGGGACGTGATGGAGGAACTTGGGGAGAAGAAAAACAAGATGACCATAGAAACGGAGGCCGAGAGCGTGGCTTTTACGGTCTGTAGTTTCTTCGGTTTAGATGATGTGTCAGACTACTCCTTTCCGTATCTGGCGGGATGGGCCAGCAGCATGGAGATGAAAGAGCTGCGCAGCTCTATGGATTTTATCCGGAAAACGGCAGGCTCTTTCATTGACAGCATGGTTGAGAATATCCAGAAGCTTCAGAAAGAAAAAGAGGCTGAGAGGGAGCTGGGGGAGGATGATCTGGTATTCCAGGTTGCCCTTTCCGGTGAGGACGCAAAGCGCTTTTACCTTGTAGACAATGTAGGCAGGGTGGATTTTCTAAGGCTGTTACAGACATTTGCAGAGCAAAAGGGAGAAAACGGAAGCCCGGAACAGTTCTTAAAAGAGCATGGCGTGCATCTGGATTTATGGAAGGATTCTGAAAATCCGGAAAGGAATGAAAATATGCCGGATTTCTATGATGTCCTGTATATAGATGCAGGGCATATCATAGATGCGTCAAAATCTCCCACACTGATACAAGTGGAGCTTATCATCAGCCGTGCGGAGTATGGGCGTGAGGCATTGGGAAGGGAGGGACATAACCTGGCTGTCCGCTATGCTTATAAACTGGATGATCTGAGGGAAACAAAAAGGTTGGTCGGGGAAATGATAGAAGCGGCAGAAAATCCGGGAAGCCGGGACATCGGGCGGATTATGGAGGAGGCACAGGCGGAGATTGACTTCCTGCCGGATAACCAGATCGGTCTTTTGCAGATGCATGACTTTGGCTATCGGAATGATTCGGTACTGCCGCTTACGGTAGAACGGGCGGCTGCCTTACACAATGCCGGGCTTCCTATATATAGTCTGCATGAAGATGGGAGTTCCACATTAATGAATACGGAACAGGACATTTTAGAGACTGGCGGGATATTCGGCGTTGACGCCAGGGCATGGGAAAGCCACCTGGTGATGGAATCTGTGCATAAGGAGAAGGAAGAAAGGGAAATGGACGAGGAATATCAGGAAGTAGAAGTATTTGAAGTACCGGCTTTGTTTTCTAACGGACGGATAGCGGAGGGGGACGTGCCGAAGGGATTTTACCGCTATGACTTGCGGGGGTCTGGCGATGATCCCGGAGATCCGGCCGTGCTGGAGAATCACGTAGTCGTGAACCATGCAGGAACCGTCCTTGCCATACAGCCAATCCCAATCCCGGAAAGGGGATTTTTAAATTTGGGAGAGGAGCTGAATTTTGTGGGAGGGATGTCTACGCCGGGGCAATTCCGGCAATCCCTCACAGGCTTAGATGTTTCTGTATTGGAAGGACAGATGCACGATGCGGTGATCCGTTCCAATGAAGAACTGCTCTATACGGATACCAATGACTGGTATGGCATTTTTCAGATTGATGAAAAGGGGAAAGGCAGGGAATACCTGTTTTTCAATATGGATTTTATAAAGAAAAGCGGGATGGAAGTGGAGGGAGGCGATTATGCGCTGCTCTATGGCGGAAGGCTGGGGCAACAGGACGACCTGGACACTATTTATGAGAAATTCAATCTCAATCATCCCAAAGGATATACAGGGCATTCCCTTTCGGTGAGTGATATTGTGGTCCTGAACCGTGGAGGGCATGTGTCGGCGCACTTTGTAGACAGCTTTGGATTTACGGAACTGCCGGATTTTGTAAGCCAGAGGGAACAGAGGATAAGGAAAGAGGCAGCGCAGTATTTTGAGGAAGAAGCCTACCCGCCGCTTTATACGCATACGCTTCCCTATGCAATGGAGCATGGCCGGGCGGATGATTACCTGGAATCAAGAAAACGGAACCTGGACTGCAAAAATGCCATTGAGGACGCGATCCGGAAGAACTTTGACGGGCTGCATCTGGCGTATGACGCCGCTAAGGAGATCATTGAAGAATACGGTGCGGAACGTGTGGTATTCATCCTTGCGAATACCGTACAACATTTGGAATATGACGGGCGGTTTTCTATTGGGAATAAGGCATGGGCAAAGGGATATGGGATACCGGAAAACATAAACCGGGGGATGGACATGAACGCTGACTATGTGGTAAACAGCCACCCGGCGGTACTGGACGGGTTTATCGGGCTGGCAAGGGATGCGATAAGGGAACAGGAATTAGTGATGGAAGAAAACGTGCAGATTAATGAGGAAACGAAAGGGTTTATTGCAACCGGGCATTTCGGCACATGGCATACGGTAGAAGCAAAGGAGATCAGCGGCGAGCTGTTTTACCGGATGGAGCATGAGGAATATGGGGATTCCGTTGCCTCTATTATCGTCAATCAGAATGGGGAGCTGGTGGCAGAGGACTTGGAGCATGGATTTGACCAGGGGGCAATGGAAGCCATTGGCGAGTATTTTTCGGAAAAAGGAATAGAGATGAAGCCGGAACCGCCATTCATTGCACAATACTATGTCATACAGAATGCCGAGGGCGGCAAAGCGGAAAGGGCATATCAGTATTTTTCAGATATGGATACGGCAGTTACTGCTTATCATGAGATTCCAAACCATGTGGACAAGCGGCTTGGCATGGAGAGCAGCGAGCAGCCGCCCTCCAGGATGTCCCTGATTGAGTGCAGGAATGGAATCGAAACACTCACAGACATAGAAAAATATTCCCTGAGTGGAAAATGGGTGCGTGAGGAAACGATGTCGGCATTACAGAAAGCAAAAGAATATCTCGACAATTATGATGCTGAAATTGCATACCAGACAGGAAAAGGCTATTTTTCCATCCAGACGGTTTCAGACGGCTATGATTATACGATTTATGGCAAAGATTTCCGGGAGATTGACGGAGGCGTGTATGATAACCCAGATATATCCATCGGTGAAGCGATGGAAGCAATCCTTTCTGATGAAGGAATCTCCATGACGGCATGTAAGGTTATGGATTATGAGGAATTGCAGGAGAAGGCAGAAGCAGCCGCACAGGAAGATCTGCAGAAGGCACAGGCGAAAGAAACGGAGAAGGGGAAGCTGCCGCTGGTTTCTGATATGACAGAGCCGGAGCCTGCATTAAACAGTCAGAGCCGGGCAGGGACTGAGGAAACCGTACTCTGTTATGCCCAGGCGCAGATTGATGAAATGGGGCTGTCGGAGGAAGTGGAGCTGCTTGGTGCAAGGGTATATGGGAGCCGAACCAGAGAAGGGCTGTACCATGAAGGCTCGGATATAGATGTTGTGGTGTCTTACAGCGGCAATCTGAAGGAGGATGCTTTTTTCAGTGCGCTCCATGAGGATGGATTAAAGATAGCAGGAATCCCGGTTGACATCAATCCAATCTCTACGGAAAAGACGGGGACATTGGAGGAATATCTGGAAAATGCGGAGAAATATCTGGATGAAAAGCAAGGCTATATGGAGATTCCTGAAAGTAATGGGCGGGCAGACCGGAAACAGTCTATAACATTTTATGTGGCAGAGTGTTCAGAATTTCATATATTGGGGGAATTTCATGAGCGTCTGGAGACATTGCAGGAAGCAATGGAATTATATGAAAAAATCCCTGCGGACAGGCTAAATGGCATAAAAAGTATTGGTATTCAATTAGAAGATGACAGCATTTATGATGGTACGACTTATGACCTTATGGTAGCGGGTGAAATTCAGACAGAGTTTATCAATGAAATTCCTCATTACAGAGAAAGCCCGCTGGTGCAGAAAGCGATTGCGGATATGGAAGCAATGCTTTTGGAACAAAGGACGGGGCAGGAAGTATCAGCTCCGGAAGAGAAAGCAGCGCTTCCGCAACAGACAATGCCAGAGGTAAAGGAAGGAAAAGCTGTTCAGATGGAAGAAAACAGGAATCCAGCCACAGAGGTACGGAAATCTGTTGGAGATACAGAGGTATCGGAAAAGCAGCCTGCAGAACTGAAAAAAGCGGCTGAAAATGCCCCCAGAACAGACAGAGCCATATCCGGCGGCAGCAAGAAGCAGTCTGTCTTAAATGCCCTCCGGGAACGGCAGGCAAGAATGAAAGCGCAGGAGAAGGAAAAACCGGGACAGGAAAAACAGGGGCAGAAGGCACAGGCAAAGAAGAAAGGAGAACCGGAATTATGATGGTGAGGTTTGAGGAAAATGAATATTTCCTGATGGCAATGTTCCAGAAGGAAAGCAGGCAGGCAACCATAGAGGAAATATATAATGTGATCCCCTACATAGGCAGGGATGAAGAAATGCTTGCACTTATTAACAGCACACTGGAAAAGCTGTGGTTCCTTACGGATGAAGCATTTTTAAACATGGATTTGGAACCGTACAAAGAGGAACTGGTGGAGGACGAATGATGGATGTGAACCAATTTGCTGTTTATCAGCTTAAAAATATCCCGGAAAACAGGCAGATACGGTTCCGGCCTTACAGTGCGCTGCAGGAGAAGGGAATCCAGATACAGTATGAGGATTATGAGCAGGTGTATTTGGCACGGATGCAGCCGGAGGACGAGCCAGGAGAAATTCGCAAGCGTTTCAATGAGAAGCTGCCAAGGACATTCCACGGGCATTCGATCAGCGTCAGCGATGTGCTTGTGCTGAATAAGGGCGGTGTCGTGACTTCTTACTATGTTGAAAAAGATGGGTTTACTGTCATAGCTGGGTTTATCCGGATAAGTTCGTCCGGCACACTTGTGTCTCTTGATACAACAGATTTCCACATCAAGGGGAAGGAGGGGAAATGGCTTGCCTTTGACAGCATTATGATAGAAGGCAGGCAGTTCTTCCTGATGGAGCATGAAACCTATGGAAAAGAAGTGGCATGGGTTGTGTTGGATGAAGAAGGGAAGATAATTGTAGACCATACATATCAGGGTTTTGACCAGACGGCCTTACAGCAGATTAAGGATTACCTCAATCTGCCGCAGCTTACCGCAGAGCTGCAAAAACAGGAAATACCCGATGGGAATATCCAGACGCAATCCGGCAATGCTATGGATAAGCCGCCTCTTGAAAACTGGCAGAAATATATGGAGAATGGGGAGTATCTCCGCAGTTCCGAGATAGATGAAGAACAGAATTACAACATGATTGACGGCAGGCGGAATAATATGTCCCCAAAAGGGAAAAATGGCAGGGTATCCGTCCTGGCAAAGCTGCGCCGCAAACAGGCAGAGATTGCAAAGCGGAGTGTAAAACCGGCACAGCAGATGGAAATGGCAGAGGATATGGAGCGCAGACGGAAGTAAGAAAAGGAGAAGTGTCTGGCGAATGCTGCCGGATGCTTCTCCCTTTTTATGTCTTGAAC
>CATLIX010000089.1 GCA_949959185.1 uncultured Eubacterium sp.
CCGGGACTGGCTTTCCCATGTGGTCTGCCGCCTGAAGCAGGAACTGCTGAAACAGGAATACCTGCATATCGATGAAACGCATGTACAGGTACTCAGAGAACCAGGAAGAAAGAATACATCGGATTCATACATGTGGGTTTATTGCAGCATTAAAGATGCAGAAACTCCCATCTGGTATTTCGAGTATCAGCCGGGACGGGGCGGGAAATATCCGGAGGCATTTCTGAAAGACTATAACGGTTACATCCATACGGATGCTTACTCCGGATACAATGGGATTCCGGGTGTAAAAAGATGTCTGTGTTATACCCATCTGCGCCGCACCTTTGTGGATGCACTGCCGAAGGATGTCCATATCCCCGAAGCCTCGAAGCCAGCAGAAGCAATCCTTCGGCTGAACCAACTGTTTGAGATAGAAGCAGACCTGGAGGGTCTGCCGCATGATGAAAAGAAAAAAGAACGTCTCATCCACGAGAAGCCGCTTCTCGATGCTTTTTGGTCATGGACTGAGAAAAATGCTGCCGGAGAACTGCCAAAATCAAAACTTTCCAAAGCATTTCAATACGCATTGAATCACCGACAGGAGTTCTTCAATTATCTGGAAGATGGGCACTGTTCAATCGTAAGCGCCAAATATTAATGCGGTCAGATACAAAATTACCCTAGCCCTTTGTGAGTTGGAGTAATTCACTATAATTCACATGCGATTTTTGATAGATTGAAATTTTTCACTCCACGGCGCCAGTTCCGCCAGCTGTTCATCGGTCATATCTTTACTTGGCCGATGCTCCAACAGAAATTTGAGATATTCGTAAATATTCAGGCCGTGTGCTTTTGCCATCTCAACCATTGTGTAGACAACTGCACTGGCATTCGCTCCTTCTACGGAACTGCTGAACAGCCAGTTCTTCCGGCCTACTGCGAATGGACGGATTGCATTCTCACTGAGATTATTGGTAAAGCTGCAGCGTCCGTCTTCCAGATAGGTTTCCGCTGTATCTCACCGATTGAGAACATAATGAACCGCTTTATCCATCCGGGTGTTCCGGACTGGCTTCTGTTGCTTGAGCCACGGCCAAAAGGCCTCCAGAACAGGTTTTTCCTTCTCGAGACGCATCTGCTTCGCTTTTCATAATCACCGGGATACTTTTTGTTTATGGAGTCCTCAATGGCGAATAACCGGTTGCAGTACTGGACTCCCTGCACTGCCGGCTGGCTGTAATCATACTGCTTGCCTTTGGGAACAGCATCGATAAAGTATCGGCGGATATGTGCCCAGCAGGAGCAGCGCCGGATCCCCGGCAGATTGTTATAGCCCTGATAGTCGTCCGTTTCCAGATATCCGCTGTAGCCTTCCAGAAACTCTTTTGCATGGCTGCCACTCCTGGTCGGAGAACAGCCATACAGGATGATCACCGGAAGTCCATCCTCACCGCTTCGGAACAGCCACATGAACGACTGGGTCTGCGCTCTGCGGCCTTCCTCATTCAACACCTGGACCCGGGTCTCATCTGCCATTGCAAAACTGCGTTTCAGCAACTCCCGATGAAAGTAATCATACATCGGCTGAAAATAGTTCTGCGAACAGTAGATGATCCAGTTGGCAAGGGTAGTGCGGCTGATCTGGGCCCCATACTGTTTCCAGTCCTTCTCCTGTCGGTAAAGGGGAAGCCCATTGGCATACTTCTGATACATAGTCCATGCAACAGTGGATGCTGAGGCAGGACCTTTCCCAACCAGAGACGCCGGAACCTGAGACTTTACAATCACGGGTTTTTCCGTATCGCCGAGTCCTTCCTTACAGGATGGGCATCCGTAACTCTGGCCGTAGTATTCGATCACTTTACAGGTGGCAGGAATGAATTCCAGTTCCCGGCGGACATACTCCTCGCCGATCAGGACCATCTGCGTACCGCAGACCGGGCAGATCTGATCTTCTTCCGGAAGAGGGATCACTGCTTTTTCAACCTTCAGGCCTTTGAAAAGCTCCTCATGAGCTGCCTTCTTTTTACGGGTATGCTCCCGGATCACAGTATCTTCTTCCTGCAAAGAGGGATCCTGTTCCATTTCCGCTTCATCAAAGAGATTCTGTTGTCCCGGAATGTCATCGGATCTTCTTTCACTGGATGAGCCGAAAAGCTTTTTGGTCAGATAATCTACCTGTTCCTGAAGCGCTTTCTCGTGACTGGATTTTTCGTCAATCATAAAACGGAGAGATCGGATCAGCTCAGTCTGTTCAGATACCATTGTTTTCAGTTGTAATACTGTATCTTTCAGCTCTCGCAGCTGGATATCTTTTGCACTGGAAGCCATCGTTTCTCTCCTTGGATTTGATACCTTTATTATACCAGAAACGAGGCTTTTACGAAAGGAAAATGGCTCCTGAAAAATGCCGAATTTACAAGGAATTTCCGGATTTTTCTGTGCAGGATTTCTGCTGAAATCCAAATACTTTTTACTCTGCTTTGAGGGCTTTTGGCTGGTCAATATCAATCCCCGTCATCAGCCAGTCAAACTCCCGCCAGGAAAGATTCCGGACTTCCGACTGCTTCCTGGGCCATTGATAGCCGCCGCGGACAGATAACCGTTTATAGATTAGAACGAAGACGTCCGGTTCCCGGAACAAGGCTTTGATCCTGTCCCGTCTTCTTCCGCAGAAAAGGAAGAGAGCACTGGACGACGGATCCATCTTAAGCTGGTCTTCGATAACGTCGCAGAGTCCGTCAATGGATTTTCGCATATCGGTATAGCCGCAGACAATGTAGATCTTCTCAAGTCCGGAGATGTCGCCTAACATGAAAGCTCCTGAAGCAGGCGGAATGTCCTGGTAAGCAGGGCCGGATCCGCATCATTGCTGATACGGATTATGATATCCTTCATAGCAACTTCAATCGTATGTGAATTGTGAAGGTACGAGTTTTGCATCTGTGATGCTGTATGCTGTTTGGGAATGTGATCCGGCACAATGTCAATGGGGACCACGTCCTGTTTCGGGCGGGGAACCTCAAGATGACCGTAATTTGCTGCTGGGATCTGAGCCGCTGCCGTTTTTCGACAGCGGCGGACCCAGTTGTAAAAGGTGCTTACTGCAATGTCGTTTTCACGGCACCAGTCAGCATCTGTCATGCCGCTCCGGCGGCATTCATTGATAAGCCGGATCTGTTCCGTCATCGGAACACGGGCTTTGCGAGTACCTGCCATAACCTATCCTCCATAATTGTAGTGAAATAGTCTAAATATCTATCGACTACAATTATAGGTGATACTTGAGGATCAGGAAATCCGCAGGAATATTTGGCGCTTACGGTCATCCATCAGAAATATGAGCTGGCAGTGCCATTGTACCGTCAGGAAAAAGAATGGGCCGACCTTGGAGTAAATCTGAGCCGGGCAACCATGTCCAACTGGATGATAGCCAGTTACCGTGACTGGTTATCACTGGTTGTGGAGCTTTTGAAAAAAGAACTGCTCAGGCAGAACTACCTCCATATCGATGAAACACCGGTACAGGTACTTCGGGAACCCGGAAGAAAAAACACAACTGACTCTTACATGTGGGTGTACTGTTCCATCAAAGACAGCGATACACCGATTCATATGTTTGATTACCGGCCGGGGCGCAACGGAAAATACCCCAGAGAATTCCTCAAAGGATTTCATGGATATATCCACACAGATGCTTACAAAGGGTACGAGAAAGTGCCCGGCGTTACGAGATGCTTCTGCTGGACCCATGTGCGCAGATACTTTGTAGATGCAATTCCAAAAGACACCGCAGATGCGCAGACAAGCATCCCGGCACAAGCGGTCGCCTATATCAATCGGCTTTTCGAAATAGAAAAAAATCTGGAAGTACTGTCACCCTCCGGCAAAAAAGAGCAGCGTCTGACACAGGAAAAGCCTGTGCTGGATGCCTTTTGGTTGTGGGCAGAAACGGCATCTGCCGGAATCCTTCCAAAATCAAAACTGGGAGAAGCATTCACCTATGCATTCAATCAGAAAGAAGGTCTGATGAATTACCTGCAGGATGGGAACTGTTCCATCTCCAACAACCTTGCAGAAAACAGCATCCGTCCGTTCACCATTGGCCGGAAGAACTGGCTGTTTTCCGGGAGCTCCAGGGGCGCAGAAGCGAGTGCCGGAATCTATACGTTGATTGAGACCGCAAAAGTGAATGGATTAAATCCGAGAAAATATATTCAGTATATCTTAAGTGACATACCCGGCTCAGACTTTAGACGACATCCGGAATTTCTGGAAGATTACCTGCCATGGAATGCTGCCATACAAAAGAATTGCCGATAGCAGCCAGCCTCCAAGTATACCAGAGAACTGGCTGTTTTTCTATACACTTTTATATTTGACGCTTACGATATAACAGATGAAAAATTCAAGAATCTCGTTCTCCTGGAACCAACATATTCAGGAATTATATAAATAAAATTCCTGTCTCTCTAACATCCAGTGGTAAATATTGAGATTTCTTTTTTATATCTTCCCTGAAGCTGAGCGCTTACCATTCAAAAAATTTGTCCGGTTACAAAATCTAATACAAGCACAATCTTAATCTATCTTGCCAAAACATTATATTATACTATAATCACAAAACCTAAAATATTATTATTCTGTTCCTTTGCAAGATTCAGCTCATTAGAAATTTCATCATATATAGACTGTCCTTTCTGCTCTACAAAGAGCATATTACCAATTTCTGTTCCCTGCTTTAAAGACTCGGCATCATAAAAAATATTTCCTCCCTCACTAATCTGAACTTCCTGTGTAGACAACTCTTTTTTTAACATATCTAATATAGCAGAATCTATGTTCTCATATTCACTTCCCGTTATATAGATACGATCAATTCCACGTTGCTTACATGAAAGAACTACATTAGCAGATATTACTTTTATCTGTTGTTCTATTGATAATTTCTTCTTTCTTCTATTTTTTATTGCCAAAAGTTTATTATCAATACCAGAAAGAAAACGCTTTTTTGAGGGTTGAACAGAAATTTCTCCTAATAACCGACTATTATAAAAAGTACGGATTTCTTCTGCACTTTGAAGTTTTGCAGTAAAAAGTACCTTACAAGATATCCAGATACAAACCAAAAACACTCCTACAAATGCTCCTAAAAACAAATAATTCTTTCTCAACCCAGGTTTTGCAACTAATATTTGTGATTTTTCTTCTGGTTTTGCACCCTGTTCTTCCTGTTTGTTTAGTGCTTTTAACTGTTCCTCTGTCAAACTCGCTTTTACAGAGATTAACTGAGTCCTCAGATTTGAAATGTTATTCAAAATTGTAGTCTTTTTTTCTTTTAATTCCGCATCTACGACCATATTTTTGGATTCTTCTACTAAATACAATTCATGTGACCCAATTTCCTGAAATTCAGTTTCTTTTTGATTTAGCAATGTCTTAACTGTCTCAGCAATCACATCAAGTTTATCTTCTTCCGGATACATGATAGCAACAGTGAGAGAAGTTTCATTTATTAACACAATGCGTAACTCACTAAAATTCTCCGGGCTAATACCAAGCTCTGCCGTTTTAATAACTTCTGCACTCAAAGCACCACCCGTAAGATACTGATAATATGCATTCATTACATCATCTGTATAATCACGTTTATTATCTTTTGTATAATTAATAATATAATCTGAATCTATACGATACTGTAATCTAATAACGGGCTCTTTATATGGATCCATTTGTAATAATGTTGAAGACTCTAAATACTCCTGATATCCGTCTATCTGCTCTGCCAGTTCCTTTGCAGCTAAAATCTGTTTTTCTTCTTCCTCTGTAAATACATATTCTACATCTTCTGTTCCAATATTTTGTACTGTACGATATTCACCTATGTCCTGTAGAAATTTTATCCCACTAAAAAATATAGCAAATATAATTCCAAAACAGATAATCTGACGCCATTCAAATAAAATACTCCAAAGTAACTCTTTTAAATTTATTTCTCGTTCTTTTCTCTCCTGAGATCCCATTAATATTCCTCCAAATTATTCTCATCCAATCAAATCCCTGTGCCCTCTAGTTAGTCTGGCCAAGGGTTTATCTATTTTGTTGATTTTCTCAAAGAAC
>CATLIX010000090.1 GCA_949959185.1 uncultured Eubacterium sp.
AATACTTTTCCTGCTGCGCCTGCTTCAATCTTTACATTTCCTGCTCCGCCTGCTGCCGGGGCCGGTGCTGCTGCGGGAGCTGCCGGTGCTGCTGCGGGAGTCGCTGCTCTTCCGGGTGCCGCCGGTGCTGCTGCGCCTGCGCCGTTTTCTTCTACAGTAACATCATAAACGTTTCCATTAACAGTAATTGTATAACTTTTCATTTTCGTTTCCTCCTGAATTTACAATTAAAATCTTCTTTTGATGGAACGTACTACAAAATCGTCTGTAGAAGTTCCGGTAGATGCTGCAATCGCCGCCGCGATTACTGCTGCCAGTTCCAAATCGTCCTGTGCGCCCATGGCTTCTTCCACTGAAGGAGGAACCGGAGCCACAGGTTCTTTTGCAGGCGCTGCTTTCGTCTCTTTCCCTTTCTCAAAATAAGAGAGGAATTTAAAACAGCTGATAATCAGAGAAATCAGAATCAGTACCGCAAACACCACGCCCATACCCATCAGGGTATTCAGGGCCGCATTAGTCATTTTCTCTCCGAGGGTCTGTACCTGGTCCACGGTAATATCTTCCAGCTCCATATTGTGGGCCTTATAAACATAAGTCAGAATAACCGGACGGTTCTCATAAATAATTTCCTGTTCGCAGGTCAGGGTCTTACCGGACTTTGTAATCTTAAACTCGCCCAGTTCCACATATGCTCCCACATCCTCCTGCGCTTCCTCCCAACGGGTAATCAGGTTCACCATTGTCTCATCATTGGATGCAAGACAGGCCGCTTTCTCGGATTCTGACATGGACTGCAGAATATCCACGGTATTCTCGCATGAACCTTTCAACTGATCATAGGTGAAACCATTGTAATCAACCTTGGTGGGGTCTTCTCCACATGCTGTTAAGCCGAGCATGATCAGGCACATACTCAGAATCAGCAATATTTTCTTTTTCATAAACTTCACCTTTCTACTTTGCTGCATGTTTTCTAACCGGTTCACCTGTTCCCTTTGTATAAAGCATTTCAAATGCTGCCACCGCATATTTTCTGGTGTCATCCGGTGCGATAATCAGGTCAACCTGTCCCCGGCCTGCCGCTGTCTCCACGGAAGACTGAAGCTTCTCATAGGCTTTTGCTTTCTCTGCAATGACGTCTGCGGACGCTCCGTCATACATAATCTTCGCAGCCTGTCCTGCGTCCATCATGCCGACTTTGCTTCCTTCCCATGCGTACACAAGATCTGCGCCGATGGATTTGCTGTTCATCATCACATAAGCGCTGCCGTAAGCAGTTCCCACAATAATATTTACCTTCGGAACGGTTGCTCCTGCAAATGCCGCTGTCATCCCTGCCATTGCTTTGGCCAGATTCCGCTCGGAGCATTCCGTTGCCGCAAAACCTTCCACATTGGTCAGGGAAAGCACCGGAATATCAAAAGCATCGCAGAAACTGATAAACTCTGCCGCTTTGTTGCAGCCTCTTGCTGTCAGCACTTTGTCAAAACTTTCTGTTTTCTCGCCATTTTCGTCATAAACTGCAGAGGCATTGGCCACCGCACCTATGGTTCTGCCGTTTAACCGGATAAAGCCGGTCACCATATTGCGTGCATAATTCTTCCTGGTCTCCACAAAGAGATTGTCGTCTGCAATATGGGTCAGGGCCAGTCTGGTATCTTCCCGGCAGCCGGAAAGATTCTCGCATACCCGGTTCAGATCATCTGCGCATTCCTCTTCTCTTCCGCCTTCCCCATTGTTGCCTGGCAGAATGCATACCAGCTCACGGATTGCGGCCAGAATCTCTTCTGTGGTTCCCACACCGTCGATACATCCGTTATTGCTCTCCTGATATGCCGCGTCTGCCGTATCGCATCTGGAAACATGGTTTCCCTTAATTGCATTGGGAGAATTCACAAACATTCTTCCTTTTTCTTTTTCCACAAAAGCGAAGTCGCTCAGTGCAGGTACAACGGAAAGTCCGCCGCCGCAGTTGCCAAATACCGCACAAATCTGAGGTACCACCCCGCTTGCCGCTGCCTGAGCCCCGTAAATTTCACCAAATCCGTTCAGCGCATCCACGGATTCCTGCAGACGCATACCGCCGCAGTCAATCAGGCCAATCACAGGCGCCCCCATTTTTACTGCCATTTTATAAACAGCAGTAATCTTCTTACTGTGCATTTCACCGATGGTTCCGTTCAGCACGGAAGCATCCTGGCTGTACACGTACACCAGATTGCCATCAATCAGACCATATCCGGTGATGACTCCATCGGATGGAGTTTCAGACTGATTTAAGTCAAAGTCTGTGTTTCTTGCAGTTACCAGAGCTCCGATTTCCATAAAACTTTGCTCGTCAAGAAGACCGGAAATTCTCTGTCTTGCTGAGTTGGTAGAATTACTCATTACTTAAACCTCCATAATGTATTTTATAATTTTACAAAATTTTCTTCCGATTGTAATTGTATCTCTTTTGACGGAATTTTTCAATAGATATTTCAGGAAATTTGTTAAATATTTCACTAATCTGGCAATCCAGGTTATCGTTTTTGTCATCCTGCCTGTTCTGTCTCAAAATACAGTTCTTTTTCCATAAAAAATAATTTCAGAAGATACTCTTTGTACCAGGAAGGCTGCAGCTTTTTTGCAGCTTTTGCAGCATAAATGGGAACCTCCCCAATCTGACGCTCTCCCAGGTAATATGTAACCCTGCCAAGCTGCTGCCCTTCTCTGACCGGAGCTTTCACCTGCTCAGGAATCTCATAGATGGTCCGCACTTCTTCGTCTGTCCGCTTCAGCACCCGTATCTTTTCTTCTTTTACAAGAAGGGGAATGGTTACTTCCTGATAAAGCCTTCCGTTCTCCGGCTCCGCCTCCTCCACTGTCACGTTCGGAAATTCCCTGTCATATTCATATACATCTTCACAATGGTAATGTTCCAGCCCGTAATTCATCAGCTCTTTCGTATCGGCCCATTTCCAGGTCTTATGATTGGGCCAGCCGCAGGCCAGGAGGGCCACAATAAAGGTACGGTCTTCTCTCTGCAGCGCGCCCACATAGCAGTAGCCTGCATTTCCGGTAAATCCGGTTTTCCCGGACAATGCTCCTTCCATCATCTGCAGAAACGCGTTGTGGTTATTGCAGTTATAATGCCTGGTACCCGCCAGATTCGAAAACTGATAAGAAGGCGTACGGGTAATTTCCAGAAATTCTCTGTTCTGAATACAGTAGCTCATAATTCTGGCCAGATCTTCCGCTGTGGTTCCGTGCACTCCCGTCCCGTCGCTGGCGTCCAGGCCGTTGGGCGTAATGAAATAAGTATCTTTGCAGCCCAGTTCATCTGCTTTCTGATTCATTTTTGCGGCAAATCCTTCTACGGAGCCTCCAATATGCTCCGCAATGGCAACTGCCGAATCGTTATGAGATTCCAGCATCAGGGAATACAGCAAATCTTTCAGCCGAAAACTGTCATCTTTGCTCATACCAAGACGCACCTGGGGCATGGAAGCCGCATAGCTGCTGACTTTTACCTCACTCTCCAAATCGCCCTCCTCCAGCGCCAGAATACAGGTCATAATTTTGGTGGTGCTGGCATTGGGCATATGCTCGTATCCATTTTTTTCATAAAGTATCCGTCCGCTTTCCCCATCCATCAGCACTGCCGATTTTGCATAAAGGCTGAATTCGGGCTGCTGGGATACGGCTGCTTCCTGGGGCTGTTCCTGCACGTTCTGTTCTTCTGCAAACACAAGGGGTACCGGACCCGTTTTGCCCCTTTCCATGATTTGCGTCAGGAAGCAGAAATAAATCAGTGCCATTCCCAGATATTTCCGTATTTTTTTCCTTTTTTTCATAGCTGTTCATTCCTGTGGGTGTATTTTCCCTTCATTATATGAAAAAACAGCCGGACATAGACTCTTTTATTTCAGAGTCCTGTTCGGCTGTTTTCCCGGAACTTCTGTCCGCTCATGTTTTTTATCTGAATTTCTCCGCCTGCTCCCGGATTAATTCCGCATCCGCAAAATAATTGATTTTCATGGCGGAGCGCACCTTATCCAGTGTCCCGGCTGCTGCTCTCTCCGCTTCTTCACTTCCCTTTTTCAGCACCTCATAGATATAGGGAATGTCTTTCTGCAGTTCTTTTCTGCGGCTGCGGATGGGCTCCAGCACTTCCTGCAATACATTGTTCAGGAATTTCTTCACTTTCACATCCCCAAGGCCGCCCCGCCGGTAATGGGCTTTCAGTTCATCCAGATTTGCATAATCCGGCAGATACCGCTCAAAATGTCCGTCCTGGCAGAAAGCATCCAGATATGTGAATACGGTATTGCCTTCCAGAGAACCCGGATCTTCCACCCGCAGATGGTTGGGGTCTGTGAACATGCTCATGACCTTTTTCTTAATCTCCTCCGGTTCCTCTGAGAGGTAAATGCAATTGCCCAGAGATTTGCTCATTTTGGCTTTTCCATCGGTACCGGGAAGCCGCATACACGCCTGGTTCTCCGGCAGCAGCACTTTTGGCTCCACCAGAGTTTCCCCGTATACAGTATTGAATTTGTGTACGATTTCCCTGGTCTGCTCAATCATGGGAAGCTGGTCTTCTCCTACAGGAACCGTAGTCGCCTGAAATGCGGTAATATCTGCCGCCTGGCTGATGGGATAAGTGAAAAACCCAACGGGAATGCTGGCTTCAAAATTGCGCATCTGAATCTCAGCCTTTACCGTGGGATTCCGCTGTAATCTTGATACGGTAACCAGATTCATATAGTAAAAGGATAACTCGCATAACTGGGGTATCTGAGACTGGATAAACAGTGTGGATTTCTCCGGCTCCAGTCCGCAGGCCATGTAATCCAGGGCCACTTCCACCACATTCTGGCGTACCTTCTCCGGATGTTCCGCATTGTCCGTCAGTGCCTGGGCGTCTGCAATCATAATAAACACCTTATCGTATTCCCCGGAATTCTGCAATTCCACTCTGCGCCGCAGAGAGCCCACATAATGGCCTACGTGGAGTTTTCCGGTGGGTCTGTCGCCTGTTAAAATAATTTTGCTCATAATATTATTCCTCGCCTGTCCGTATTCAAAATAAATCATACTATTTACTTTACTCCCTATTCTAATCATACTTTTTCCTTCTGTCAACAAACATTTCCGGCAGAACCATATCCATGGTAGACTGAATCAGGGCAATATGCTATCATAGTTGCGGAGGTGATTTTACATGCGCTATCATCATCTGCGCTTTGACATCTGGCTGTGCCTGCTTCTGGCTCTGTTTGTCAGTATTCTGCCTGCTAATCTTACGGAACGTTTTCTCTCCCGGAACTATGAAAATTATGTGGAAGAACATACTGTGCCGGAAGGAGAAATCGGCGGCATGGCGGGAAGTGATATTTTCCGTGCACAGTCCATTGAGGATCTGGAAACCCACGATACCTTTACGGTGGTGTCTCCAGGCATCGAATACCGCAACCGGGGCGCCGGGTATTACGGCAATTATTATCTCTATGCCCTGACCCTTCCCTCCGGCGAACGGGTGGCCGCTGCCATCAATATGGAAAATGTTCGGACAGAAGGAGACTATTATTCCGGCGAAGCCACCCTTCCCGTGGGAAGAATCATACGGGAAGACCTGGCTTCCAGTGAAAATTTCATCAGCCAGATTGAGCACAGCGAACCTTTGAGCCGCAGGGATTTTTACATCGACATGATGGGCAGCGGCGGAACTGTCAGCCAGGATGATTACACAGGGCCTGTCGTAATGCTGGCACGAATCCTGACCGTTCTTATCTTTTTCCCCCTGTTCCATGCCCTGGGCTCCAAATTTGGAATATTCCCGGCATTTTTCACCAGAGGGAAAAAACAGACTTCTGAATGGGAGTAATACATTGCGGAATTCAATAATTGTATTAATTTCATGTACAATCCAGAAGATTTTAATATAAATATTTTTTCATACAAAAGGTAAGAAATGCATTTCAGCACCATGGAGGTAAGACTCAGATAACCATGGAAGCCTTTGCTGAACATGGTTATCTGCAGTC
>CATLIX010000091.1 GCA_949959185.1 uncultured Eubacterium sp.
TCTCCCTGCGGTCTTGCCGGTCTGTCTCCCTGTGGACGGTTATTTCTCTCTCCCTGCGGTCTTGCTCCCCGTTCTTCCTGAGCCCGAATATTTTTCTCTCCGTTCTGGGGCCTTACCGGTCTGTCTCCCTGCGGACGGTTATTTCTCTCTCCCTGCGGTCTTGCTCCCCGCTCTCCCTGCGGACGGTTATTTCTCTCTCCCTGCGGCCTTGCCGGACGTCTCGGTGCAGTCTTGCTGTTCTGGGGATTAAACACAGCAGTGATACTGGATTTTTTTCTGGGACGTTCTGTTTCCTGTTTTCCTGTTTCCGGTTTATCGGCTTCTGCTTTCACTGGTCTGGCTGCATCTCCTTTTTTCGTTTCATTCTCAGGCGCTGCCCCTTTCGCCTGGATATTTTTGGACGATTCTTCTTTTTTCTTTTCTGTTTCCGTTTTCGGACTGTCTGCTTTTCCCCCGTTAAATTTCTTTTTTACCATATCAATTACATCATCTTCTATGGCACTGCTTGCCGTCTTTTTTACTATATTTTTCTCCTTCAGAAATTCGATTACGTCTTTAGATTGTATGTTCAATTCATTTGCAATTTCATATATTCTGACTTTTGCCATATGTTACTACCTCCGTTATTCCGTTACATCTGCTATTTTCAACTTTTCTATCAGGTTTGCGGCAAATCCTTCATCCAATACTGCAAGACTGGCGCGATACTGTTTGCCGATGGCATGGCCCAATGTCTCTTTCGGAGCGTACAGATACATTGGAACATGATAATAAGAACACATATTTCGAAACATTTTTTTCGTATTTTCCGAAGCTTCCGCAGAAATAATCACAAGAAATGCCTGATGGGATTTCACCGCCTTTTCTGTGGAAAACTCTCCGCTTGCTATTTTCCCCGCTTTCGCCGCCAGCCCAAGCATGGACAGAATCTTATCTTGCTGCAATGGCTTCCATCTCCTTTGTCAGATTTTCGATTATTTCTTCCGGTATGGATATTTTCAGAGAACGTTCCAGTCCCTTTCCTTTCAGAGCCTTTTCAAGACATTCTCTGCCGGGACAGAGATAGGCGCCTCTCCCGTTCTTCTTTCCGGTGACATCCAGAAGAATTTCATCTTCTCCGGTTCGGATGACCCGCAGAAGTTCCTTCTTGCTTCTCATTTCACCGCAGCCCACACACTGGCGCATGGGAATCTTTTTAGTCATTTTTATTCCCCTCTTCTTCGTATTCAGATTCTCCCTCATATTCGGATTCTCCCTCGTACTCAGAATCTTCTTCATATCCGGATTCTCCCTCATACTCAGAATCTTCTTCGTATCCTGACTCTCCCTCATACCCGGATTCTTCTTCATATTCTAAATCAGGATCTTCCTCGTAATATTCTTCCGCCTCATCGTAATCGCCGGCTTCATAATCTTCTTCGTATTCCTCATATTCATTTTCATAATCCATAAAGTCTCCGGCTTCTCTTGCCTGAGTCTCACTTTTAATGTCAATCTTAAATCCGGTCAGCCTTGCGGCAAGTCTTGCGTTCTGCCCTTCTTTTCCGATTGCCAGAGATAACTGGTAATCCGGCACCACCACTCTGGCTGTCTTTTCTTCCGCATCTGCAATAACGGAAATTACTTTTGCAGGGCTTAACGCATTTTCAATCAGCATTGCCGCATTATCGCTCCAGTTGATAATGTCGATTTTCTCTCCCCGCAGTTCATTGACAATGGCGTTTACCCTGGCTCCGTTCAGCCCCACACAGGCCCCTACCGGGTCCACATCCGGGTCATTGCTCCAGACTGCAATCTTGGTTCTGCTTCCGGCTTCTCTGGAAATGCTTTTGATTTCCACAATTCCTTCTTTTACCTCTGTCACTTCCGACTCAAACAGACGCTTCACCAGTTCCGGATGGGTTCTGGACACCAGGATTTTCGGACCCTTGGAGGTTGATTTTACTTCCAGGATATAGAGCTTAATCCTCTCCGTAGGCTGGAATACTTCGCCTTTTACCTGCTCGTTTTCACTTAAAATAGCGTCTACCTTGCCCAGATTGATACTGATGTTCTTCCCTACATACCGCTGTACAATTCCGGTTACCACATCTTTTTCTTTTCCATAATACTGGTCAAAGAGCACCTTGCGCTCTTCCTCCCGAATCTTCTGCAGAATCACATTCTTGGCATTCTGAGTGGCAATACGTCCGAATTCTTTGGATTTTACCTCAATATTGACGATATCTCCCACATCATATTTGGAATCAATCATTCTGGCATTGGCAACGCTGATTTCCATCACGCTGTCTTCCACTTCCTCCACCACTGTTTTTTCCGCATACACATGGAATTCACAGGTTTCCGGATTGATGTCGACTTTGATATTGTCTGATTTGCCAAAATGATTTTTACATGCGGTAATCAGCGAATTTTCTATTGCTTCCAGCAAAGTATCTTTGCTGATATCTTTTTCTTTCTCCAGTATGTTCAACGCTTCCAATAATTCATTGTTCATTTCTTTTACCCTCCTGAAACGTTTGTATTAAAAATCGAAAGCCAGACGGATTAATGCAATGTCTGTCTTTGCAAACACCTTTTCTTCCTGATTCTCCACTTCTATGGTTACCGTAGTTTTATCATATGATTTTAAGACGCCGTAAAATTCTTTTTCTTTCTCGATAGCCCGGTAAGTCCTGATTTCCACTTCTTTCCCCAGACTTCTCTTAAAATCCTTCTCTTTCTTCAGAGGCCTTCCCAGCCCCGGAGAGCTCACTTCAAAAATATAGGATTCCTCAATAAAATCCTGCTCATCCAGCAAGTCGCTCATTCGTCTGCTGACAATTTCACAGTCGTCCACGGTAATTCCGCCTTCTTTATCAATGTAGGCTCTCAGATACCAGTTTCCGCCTTCCTTCACATACTCCACATCCACCAGTTCAAACTGATACTCTTCTATAATCGGAAGCAGCAGTTCTTCGGTACGCTGCTCGTAAGTTTTCTTTCCTGACATTTCCACACCTTCTTTCCACTCAGCTTCCGGGCACACATTCGTCAGATTTTTTCTGCGGGCCCTGTGCATAAAATTGAGAGTGGACAAAAGCCCACTCTCAAGTCTGAGTTTATCATGTTATCATACTTATGATAGCACTTAACGGAATCAAATGCAAGGGAAAATACAGGATATTTCCATTTTTTGTAACAGTTCAGCCATAGACTGCATTCTGTGTACGAGATTCTTACAGGAGGAACCATCAGGGCTCTTCCCACTTCGTGGTTTTCCCCTCATGGTAAATACATGAATGAACAGGTCTTGCCGGTTATGAGCGGAGCTCACCTTAAGCCTCAGACAGGCGCTGCGGCAGCAGCAAAGCCTGCCTGGCAGGCGATCTGTGACTTGTTTTATAAAATCTTTTCTTTCTCAAATATCCACAGCAGCATCTTCCCATGAACCACTGCCAGCAGCGAACCTCCGGCCAGCAAAACCACATAAAATACAGGCGTCCACAGAAGTCCGGCAGTAAGAAACAGAACCGTAAAAAACAAAAGATACAGAGACTGAGGCAGATACTTAAACATCAGCAAAATCCCATTGCGCCAGGTCACTCCTGCCTTTGTATCCATTCTCGCAGCAAGGGGAAAGATATAAATTGCCAGCACAAACCACAGACCGGACAAAACACAGATAAATCCCCTCATAGCTCCGGCAAAATCTCCTTCAGTATTCCTCCAGAACAGATAATCCAGACACAGGACAACTCCTCCGGTAAAAAAAGGAATCCATAATTTCAGAGACAATTTCATCTTTTCCCGATACACTTTCCAAAAACCCCGAAACACATAACCCTCCTCATCTTTCAGAATCTTTACTGCCATGACATGCAGGGCGCAGAGGGCGGCCCCTCCTGTTATCAGAGGAAGCGAACATACCATCCACAAAAAATTCAGTTTTATCAGTGCAAATGCTTTTTCCAAAATCCGAAATACTCTGCCTTCCAAATGAAACGCTCCTTCCATGATTCCCTCCGTTATGATTTGTGATATTCTTATGGACTTTGCAGGAAAACTTCTTTTAGCCCTTAATTCCTGTAGATGCAATACCTTCCACATAGTATTTCTGCAGGAAGATAAACATAATCAGCATCGGAATGGCAGAAATAGTAAGGGACGCCATAATGGGCCCGTAATTGATGGGTTTGGAACCGAAAAAGGTCTGGATTGCCAGCTGAATGGTACGTTTTTCTTCTCCCGTCACTACCAGCAGCGGCCACATAAAGTCATTCCAGTGAGCCACAAAATCCAGAATAAAAATCGTGGCATACACAGTTCCTGATATGGGCATTACCACTTTGAAAAATGTCCGTACCGGACCGCAGCCGTCGATGGAAGCTGCTTCCAGCAATTCATCCGGTATGCCCAGAAAAAACTGGCGGAACATATAGATACTGAAACATTTTGCTACAAAAGGTACAATCAGAGAGGCCCAGGAATTAATCCAGCCCAAATCCGCCATCTCCCGATACATGGGAAGCATAATCGCCTCTGCCGGAAATACCATCAGACTGATAACAAGGGTCAGCAGGAGACTTTTTCCCCGAAATTCAAATTTCGCCAGCGCATACCCGCAAATGGAATTCACCAGAAGGTCCAGGACAATAATAATCAACACATAAAACAGGCTGTTCCCGATAAATTTCCACATATTGATTCTCTGAAATACTTCTATATAATTGTTAAGGGAAGCCCCTTTTGGGAAAAAGGTGGACATTGAATTCAATCCCTTAAAAATCTCCGATTCCGGCTTTAAGGAAGACGAAATCATCCATATAAGAGGCGATACAAAAATCAGTGCAACCAATGTATTGCCAAGATAAAACGCAATATTTTCAAATGTTTTTCTCTTCGTCATAAGAATCCTCCTCCCAAATCTATTCCGCTTTGATAATTTTCTTCATTCCCAGTGAAAGGCTGATAACAATTACAAAGAAAACAGCCGCCACCGCACAGGCGTATCCGAAATTCCGCTTCTGGAAGCCCTGTTCATAAATATAATACACCAGCGTACGGGTAGAATTCTGAGGACCGCCTTTTGTCATAACATAAGGCTGAGTAAAGAGTTTCATAGCCTGGATTACGGTAATCATTACCACATACTGAATAACGCTCTTAAGACCCGGAAGAGTCACATAGAAGAAGCTCTGTATTTTCCCCGCACCGTCGATGGAAGCCGCTTCATACTGCTCTCTGGAAATCCCCTGCAGTCCGGCCAGGAAGATCATCATCTGGTATCCGGCACCCTGCCATGCAGACATAAAAATAATGGAATTCATCGCCGTTTTCGGGTCGTTCAGAAATCCGCAGGGTTCCAGTCCCAGCTTTACCAGCAACGCATTTAACAAACCGCTGTCCGGGCTGGAATTATACATGACCGTCCAGAGGATTGCCACAACTACCATAGAAGTTACCTGCGGGCTGAAATACGCTGCCCGAAACACAGACACGCCTTTTCTCCTGGAGGAAATCAAAAGAGCCAGGGCCAATGCCAGAATCGTCTGAAACGGCACCACCAGAACTGTAAAATAAAGGGTATTTTTTACCGCAATCCAAAAATCTTCATCCTGAAACAGTTCTGCAAAATTATTAAACCCGCAGAACACAATCCGATCCGGACGCATAATATTATAATCCGTAAAGGCATACCGAATGGTCTGCAGAGACGGATAAATTAAAAATGCTGCCAGCAAAGCTACGGCCGGAATCACGAAAAGATACGCCGCTCTTCTTTCACTTACTTTATTGATGGATTTCTTCATAGCCAATCCCCCTCGTATAATAAGTCTATAGCCAGTCAGAATAGGCTATAGACTTATTCTTTTTTGATATAGATGCAGGATGATTTC
>CATLIX010000092.1 GCA_949959185.1 uncultured Eubacterium sp.
GCTTCCCGTTTTCTCAAACGGAAACTCTTCTGAATCTTTCAAGGTTATTTCACTGTTCAGTTATCAAGGTTCTCTGTGTTGCTGACTTATTCCGCAACAGCTTTTATATTTTATCACAGCTTTCATGCTTTGTCAACAACTTTTTTATTTTATTTTGTTGTTCCGAGTCGTTTTCTGTCTCTTCACAACCAGCTTGAATATTTTATCATGCTTTCCTTAATCTGTCAACAACTTTTTTATTATTTTCCAGATTTTCTGTTTCCTGTTCTTATTTACAGAAGCAGGAAACTTCCACACTTCTATTCAAGAGCGGAGAAGGAGGGATTTGAACCCTCGCGCCGCTATTAACGACCTGCACCCTTTCCAGGGGTGTCCCTTCGGCCAGCTTGGGTACTTCTCCGTATGGCAGAATAATATCTACACTGTTAAATTGTCTGCTGCTGTAGATTCCTTTCAATAAAGCGGAGAAGGTGGGATTCGAACCCACGGTCCCTTTCGGAATCACTGGTTTTCAAGACCAGCTCCTTAAACCACTCGGACACCTCTCCGAATCGTCTGTTCTCAACAGCGCATATATGATTCTAGCAAAGTATTTTTCAAATGTCAATAGGTTTTTAACATTTTTTTCTTTTTCGGGTAACAGTGCAGCCTTCCATGCTTTACCGTACAGCTTTTCCAGTGTTCATCGTCCGAACTGACCATAGAATTGTTATCAAACATTTATATTTTTCAGGACAGTTCTGCTGTTTTCTGCTATAAGGGAAACTTTAGAGGAATTTCAGGATTCTCTTATCTTCAGGCGCCGGATATCATTCAGTTTTCCGGCTTCCGTGTCTGAGATTTTCCGGTCTGGTGAATAATACCGCACCCTGCCGGTTTTCTGCCGGGACAGTCCTTCCGGTTTTTCTAACATTGGGAACAGGGACGCGTGATCCCGCTGATAAGAAAAACACAGAAAGAACTTCCAATTGCAGAAAATCGGCAGAGTGCGGTATCTTTCCTCCAGGCAGAAAATCGAGTTTGGAACCGGGAAAATTAATCAGATTCATCCGGCCCCGGAGTCAGAAAATCCTGAAATTCCGGTCCGTGTTTCCCGCTGACAGGAAAACAGTACGAGTGGAAAATATCATACATGTTCGATAACAGTTTTATATACGTTCCGGATGTAAACATCAGAAAGCTGTATCATAAAAACAGAAAAGGCTGAATTGTTACCATTTTGGGTTACGCTTCGCTGTTCCCGGTAATCTGAGCGGAAAACACCTCCGCCAGACGCAAATCTTCCGGCGTCGTTATCTTAATATTTTCATAGGAGCCCTCCACCAGCCTGACATTCTGATGGCAGATCATTTCCAGTACCATAGCGTCATCGGTTACGGAAACAGGCTGTCCTTCTTTTTCATATTCTATCAGTTGCCGGTAGGCCTGATAAATCAGAGAAAACCGAAACACCTGCGGCGTCTGTATCTGCCAGACACGGTTTCGGGGAGGCGTTTCTCTGGCAAACAGAGTGTCATCAGCAATTTTTATGGTATCTTTCACCGGCATTCCGGCCACACAGGCCTGAAATTTTTCCACTGCTTCTGCGCAGCGCAGAATCGTAGCCTGGTCCACAAAAGGCCTGGCACCGTCGTGTATCATCACATAATCCGGCGGATTTTTCTCCCTGTTCAGTTCCTCCAGGCCGCAGAATACCGAATGATACCTCTCTTTTCCGCCTGGCACCACCGCTTTTATTTTTGTAAATCCGTATTTTTCCACAATTTCTTTCCGGCACCAGGGAATATCTTCCTCTCCCGCCACCAGAATAATTTCCCTTATCATGCTTTTTTCAAAAGCAGATAAAGAATAAAACAGCACGGGTCTTTCGCGCAGCATAAGATATTGTTTGGGGACATGGCTTTTCATACGCATTCCCCGTCCGGCGGAAAGCACAATGGCTGCATAGGTTCTGTCTCTGTTTTTTTCTTTTGGTTTTACTTCCATCAGCGTTCCCCTAATTTCAGACCAGGCACAGCATTCAAATCCCAGCCGGAAGTCCTTCCTTCCAGGTACTCATAATAAGCTGCCGCACCAATCATGGCTGCATTATCGGTACAGTATACCGGGGACGGATAATAAAATTTAATCCCTCTGGCCCGACACGCCTCTTCCATTCCCCTGCGGAGCGTGCCGTTGGATGCCACGCCCCCCGCAATAGCCAGGGTGTCAATTCCTGTTTCCTCCAGTGCATGTATGGCATGTTCAATCAGCACATCTGTCACTGCTTTCTGAAAAGAAGCCGCAATATCTGCTTCTGCAATGGGAATTTCTTTCATCTGGCAGCTATTAATATAATTCAGTACCGCTGATTTCACACCGCTGAAGCTGAAATCATACGGATGTTCCGCCACTTTTGCCCTTGGGAATGAAATGGCATCGCAGTTCCCTTCGGCTGCCTTTTTTTCGATTTTGGGTCCGCCCGGATATCCCAGGCCAATGGCGCGGGCCACTTTATCAAAAGCCTCCCCCGCTGCGTCATCCCTGGTCCGGCCCAGTACTTCATAAGTTCCGTAATCTGCCACTTTCACCAGATGGGTATGGCCGCCGGATACCACCAGACACAGAAAAGGCGGCTCCAAATCTTTATTTTCAATATAATTGGCGCAGATATGCCCTTCAATATGATGTACGCCAATCAGAGGCTTTCCTGCCCCGTAAGCAATTGCTTTGGCCTCTGCCACGCCCACCAGCAATGCTCCCACCAGCCCCGGTCCGTAAGTAACTGCTATTGCATCCATGTCTTCCAGAGCCAGTTCCGCTTCCGACAATGCCTCTTCTATGACCTGATTAATTCTCTCAATATGTTTCCGTGATGCAAGCTCCGGCACCACTCCCCCATACAGGGTGTGTAAATCAATCTGAGAAGAAATAATGTTGGAAAGCACTGCTCTCCCGTTCTTTACCACTGCCGCTGCTGTTTCATCACAGGAGCTTTCAACAGCAAGGATTACCACATCTTTTTGTTCATTTACTGTCATTTTTTTACTCCTGATAAAATCCCAGTATTTTCCATCTGCCATCGTCGTCTTTCCGCAGAATGTAAGTCTGGCCGGCACGTCCTGATTTCTCTTTTCCACTGTAATTTTTCAGGAAATAGGCCACGTCCACGTAAGCGCACTCCCGCCCGTTTTTCGTCTTATATTCTACTTCTTTACTGTTCTCCACACTGACGTCGGAAATGGCTTTTTCGTCTGCCGCATAGCTGGCAATCTCCGCTTTCACAGACTCCAGATATACATCCGGGGGATTGATTTCCTGCAGTTCTTCATCCATCAGTTTTCTGGCCTGCTCCGCCAGTTGTGCCAGTTGTTCCTGGCTGTACTCCTGGTCAAAGTAACATTTCAGGATTCTGTTATAAAATTTCACCACTTCTCTGGCTGTTTTGGGATAGGATTTTTCCAAATCCTTGGAAATCAGCATTTCCACTTCTGTCATCTTTTCCTCACCCGTATCGCGATGAGACAGATAATAATAATAGCCCAGACAAAGGGCAGCGCAGACTACTACAATCACTGCTGTTTTTATACCATTTTTCATAAAATCCCTCCTTACCCGATTCCGTCTTTACCGAAAATCCAGCTCCACCGTTTTCCCGTCCTTCCCCAGTTTTGCGTCCGGATAAATACTGCGCACTTCCTCCATATAATCTTCCGCCCGTACCAGAGAGGGGCTGAAATGAGTGAGCCACATATCGCCGGCTTCTGCATCTCTTGCAATTTCTGCCGCCTCATAAAAAGTCATATGCTTATACTGTCTGGCTTTTATGGCTTTTTCTTTTTCTCCATACATTCCTTCTATGATTAATAAATCGGCATTTCTGGCATGTTCGGTAATAGCTGCCACAGGCCTGGTGTCTGTGCAATAAGTCACTTTAATACCTCTCCGGGGTGGCCCCAGCACCATATCCGGCGTATAAATCTGCCCTTCCAGTTCCAGCGTCTCGCCTTTCTGCAGCCTGCCCCAGCAGTTTTTGGGAATTCCGAGGTTTTGGGCTTTCGCTACCTGAAATTCTCCGGCCCTTGGGATTTCAAGGGTATATCCATAGCAGATTACGTTATGGTTTACACGAAAGGCAGTAATCTGATATCCTCGTTCCTGTAATTGTTCCACCGGCTGTGTCAGCTCTCTGTAACGAATCTCAAAGGGCAGTTCAGGCGCAATGGTGCGCAGGGCAGTCACCACCCGCTCCAGCCCCTTCGGCCCAATCATGGTAAGGGGTTCCGTGCGTTCCGCATTTCCCATGGTAAGCAACAGGCCCGGCAGGCCGCTGATATGGTCCGCGTGATAGTGGGTGAAACATATGGTGTCAATGGGTTTGGCACTCCAGCCTTTTTCTTTCATGGCTATCTGAGTGCCTTCCCCGCAGTCAATCAGAAGGCTGCTTCCGTTATACCGCGTCATCAGCGCGGTCAGCCAGCGGTAAGGCAGGGGCATCATCCCTGCCGTACCCAGTAAACATACATCTAACATTCCGTTTCCTTTCAGACTAATTCTGTCACTTCTATGGTTTTTACGGGAATCTGAAAGCTCTTAATCCATGCGTCGTAGCACGCTTCACAGACGTCAAATTCCTGTTTTTCTCCGTCTTTTCCGGAAAAATACCCCCATTCTTTCTCCACGTGAAGAAATTCCCCATGGGGTATTCCAGTGGGTTCCTGTATTACTTTTTTACAGCAGTTGCATATAATGATCTGTTTTTCTGTCTTCATCTGTTGTCCTCCCTGTTTCCGCAGTCTGAATCCCGGAATTTTACAAAGGGGCCGGGCCCTTCGTCCATTTTATTATAACGAATGGCGTCTGCTTTTTGAAAGAGGGAATTCTATCCATGCATCCTCGCAAACAGAATCATTGTTCAAATACCATAATCATTCCATCCTCTCTGGGAAGTTCATACAAATCCTTTCGGATTCCGCAATTCTGAAATCCCAGCTTCTCATACAGATGAATGGCAGAAGTATTGCTTACCCGCACTTCCAGAATCATGCGGCGAATCTTTTTTTCCTGAGACCGCTCTGTCAGTGCGGCCAGCATTCTGTGCCCGATTCCCTGGTTCTGCCATTGAGGTGCAACAGCCACATTCATAATTTCGCCTTCTCCGGAAAAACAGTACATGCCGCAGTAACCTGCCACTGTGCTTCCATGTAATGCCACCAGAAACAACGTATCCTGCTGCAGAGAATCCAGAAACGCCTGCTCCGACCAGGGTTTGGAAAACAACTGCTTTTCCAGGCCTGCAACAGCCGGGATATCCTGTACTTCCATACTGCGTATCACAATTTCTGTCATCATGCATCCTGTCCGGCCCGCTCTTTTGCCAGCCGCTCCCGTTCTGCCTGGGCCAGCCGCAGATAATCCGGCCTGTGTTCTGCTGCTGTCTGAATCTTTCCTTCTCTGTAATAAATCAGACCCAGGGCGGCTACCGACGCCGCCCGCTGCTTATTCATATGTGCCGGTGCAAATGAAAACTTCACCTGGCAGTGTTCCTCAATATAAGTACGAAACACCGGCACTCCGTCTCCCAGAAATACCACGGAGCGGTTCCTCTCGTTGACTTTTGCAATGATTTCCTCAATTCCC
>CATLIX010000093.1 GCA_949959185.1 uncultured Eubacterium sp.
CAGGACTTTGCGCCTGCTGCAAAGTCCGTGAGAATGTGTAATGGTTGAGAAGAATCCGGCCTCTTTGCCGAAGGCAAGCTGGAACAGGCCGGATTCAGTAATTATGAAGCCGAAGGCTGAATAGTTACCTTTTTATATAACCATTCCTTCCCATACAGATACAGCAAAATAGCAGGATTATACCGGTAAATGTCTGAAACAGAATAGAACATCTCCCGTCTGTGGTGTATCATTATACTGTAACTGCACATCCAACGGAAGGGATTAAGGAGCATTATGGATAAAATTATTCTTATATCTGACAGCAAATCTCTGTGCTTACTTATAAAAAATGTGTGGAGCAGGAAAATTATATAGTGGACATTGCCCGCAATGAAACCGAGGGTCTGGATATGACAGCAAACAACAGAGATAAATATTCTCTTATTATCCTTGATACCGAAACGCCGGATTTAAACGTCTCCCAGTTTTTGCAAAAAATCCGTAAGAAAGTTAAACTGCCTGTCCTCATGCTTACCGGAACCAGGGAAAAAGAACCTGGAATGGAATTGTCCCGCCTGCCGGAGCAGATGACTATCTGGCAAAGCCTTTTAAAATTAATGAACTGATATTCCGTATCCATTCCCTGATCAGGCGCCATACTTTCTTCTGTCCTGTTCCTGGCTTTGACATGGATAAGATTATTCTCAAAGGAATGACAATTGACAACAGACGGCGTACTGTCTCCGTAAACGGCCTGCAGGCGGAACTGACCGATAAAGAATTTGATTTGCTTTCTTTTCCTGCATTTAACAAAGGAAAAATTTTTTCAAAAAACAGATATCCGCACGGATATGGGAGAAAAATCACGCTCCTGATGACAGCAGCATTATTTCTTTTATCAACAGGCTTCAGAAAAAAACAGAACCGGATCCGGAACATCCGTCTTACATTTTAACAATCCCCGGCGCCGGATATCAGTTTAACAGCAGACTCTGATCCGCAAATCAGCAAACAGGCTGCTGCAGAATGCTGCTTATATACAGTATATGCATGAGCCCCGCATGGGCCAGATTCCATATTCTGTATACAGCGGCCATTTTGCAGCAGCCTGTTTATTCTCTGACTGCCTGATTCATCCGACAGCTATCCGCCATCAGAGGGCACACATAACAATCTTATCCATCTGCCTGATAAATTCCAGGCTGATCTGTTCTTCCTTCACATGTACTTCCAGGTCGTCAATCTCCACACTGACGCCGGGATATACATGGCCAATCACCCGGACGGTACAGCCTCTTGCCCGTTCCATCTGATCTTCCAGCTTCTCCAGTTCTGCCGTATCCTCCGCCAGAAGCGCCGTATCCCGAATTTTCACACGGAGCAGATCTGTTCTTCTGGGATCATTTTTCACGTCCTTGAGGAGTTTCAGACCATTCTCAATCTTCTCCAGATTGGCCTTCTCCACCTCGATTTTATTCCTCAGGATTCCAATTCTTCGTCTCACAGAAGAATCGTTGCCGATTCTCACATGGGTTCTGACTTCTCCGTCACTGCCCAGAGTATTTACCACCATGCCCTGAATTGCGCCCACTTCGCCGCCTACAATACTGGCTTTCTTTCCATCCAGCAAAATGCTCTCCCCGCAGGACACCTGACAGTTCAGAAATACATCTGCCCGAATGGAGCCGTTGGCATGTACCCGTGTATATTCAAAAAACTTTGCGGAAATATTTCCTCTGGTGGTAATGACTGCCCTGGAAGCTCCCATAACACCGCTTCTGAGCACAATATCCTTGCCGGCTTCAATTTTAGCGCCTTCTACCACTCCGTCTATGGTCACTGTCCCGGTTGCTTTCACGGTCACACCGCTGCAGACCGTTCCATGAATGATCACATCGCCCCGGAAGTCAATGTTCCCGATGGATAAATCCACATCGCCGTTCACCTCATATACCGGAAGGATGGTAATGCGGTCGCTGCTCTTTTCTATCTTACCGTCCATCAGGGATATGTAGGACGTTCCATCTTCAGAACGCTCAAATCCTTTTCCACGCAGCGGAACCAGATCCCGGCCTCTCTTTGCCAGCACCGGTTTCCCTTTCAGATTCATACCGTCAACTCCGGGAATGGCCTTGTGATATACAGCAATTTCCTGTCCTTCGGTTACAATTTCCACCATCTTAATGCTCCAGTAATCCACGGAGCCATCGGGACACAGCTTCGGTTTTTTGCTGAAATTCACATCAAATTTATATTCATAATAACCGTCAACGCCATCCCGCGGACGATCTCCCTGTGCAATCAGTATTTCACGATTGTAAATCTGATTCTCTATTACATTGTTAAGCGCCTCTTCCTGAATTCCGTATGACACACCGCTCTTTTCCAGCGCTTCCCGGACTTCCCGTTCCGTATAAGCATCCATAACCGGATTTGGCAGATAAAGATACGCCTGCATATTATCACGACTGACCCGTATTTGTGGTTCTTTCTTCGTCATAGTTTCCATTGCAGATTCCCCCTTGTCTGGAATTTCTGTCAACTGTCAAAATACCGCTATATATACTATACTACCAATTTTTACGTCTCGTTTCAACATATTTATGCAAATTTTAGATTTATTAATTTTTTCCAGTCATCTGGTTCAGTCGTTCCTCTACCTGGGTCATCATCTGTTCATATTTTGCAAGTTTCTCTTTTTCTTCCTGTACTTTTGCTTCCGGAGCCTTACTCAGGAATTTCTCATTGGAAAGCATTCCTCTGGAACGGGAAAGTTCTTTGGTCAGACGCTCTTTTTCTTTCTGAAGGCGCTCTTTTTCTTTTTCAAAATCCACCAGTTCTTCCAGCGGCAGATATACCACTGCTCCGGGAATTACCACGGATACGGCATCTTCTCCGATTCCTGCTCTGTCATTCTGTACATGTATTTCGCTGGCTCCTGCCAGAAGGATGCAGGCCCCTTTCATGGTCCGGAAGGTATTCTGCAGCGTTTCATCTTCGGTTACAATGTAGACATTTACTTTTTTACCGGGTTTTACGTCCATATCCGTTCTGATATTGCGGATTCCCTTTACCAGATCTTTCACATGCTCCACAGCTTCTTCTATTTCGGGGAAGTGCCATTCTTCCCGGTATTCCGGCCATCGGGACAGCATAATGGTGTCTTCTTCTTCCTGCAGCGTGCAGAAAATTTCTTCTGTAATAAAAGGCATGTAGGGATGGAGTAATTTTAACGCCTGAATCAGCACCGTCTTAAGGGTCCAAATTGCCACTTTTGCAGATTCCGGGTTTTCGTCCTTTTTAAAGGTTCTTGCCTTGGCAATCTCAATATACCAGTCGCAGAATTCATCCCATATGAAATCATACACTTTCTGCACTGCAATTCCAAGCTCAAATTTATCCATATTTTCCGTCACATCTGCTGCCAGAGTATTCACTTTTGACAAAATCCATCGGTCTCCCAGCGCCAGTTCTGACAGGGAGGGATCTTCCATTTTCCCTTCCGCAAGATTCATCATGATAAATCTTGACGCATTCCATATTTTATTTGCAAAGTTCCTGGAAGATTCCACTCTTTCCCAATAAAAGCGCATATCATTGCCCGGAGCATTTCCGGTTACCAGCGTCAGGCGCAGAGCGTCAGCTCCGTATTTGTCAATTACTTCCAGGGGATCAATGCCGTTTCCAAGGGATTTGCTCATTTTCCTTCCCTGAGAATCACGAATCAGTCCGTGGAACAGAACCGTATGGAAAGGTTTCTCTCCCATCTGCTCATAACCAGAGAAAATCATGCGGATAACCCAGAAGAAAATAATATCGTACCCCGTTACCAGCACGTCGTTGGGATAAAAATAATCCAGTTCTTCTGTTTTTTCCGGCCAGCCCAGTGTGGAAAAGGGCCACAGGGCAGAGGAAAACCAGGTGTCCAGAGTGTCTTCGTCCTGGGTCATATGGGCGCAGCCGCATTTGGGGCATTTACCAGGGTTTTCTCTGGCAACCACAAGTTCTCCGCAGTCCGCACAGTAGTAGGCGGGAATCCGGTGCCCCCACCAGAGCTGTCTGGAAATACACCAGTCCCGGATATTGTCTGTCCAGTTAAAATATATTTTATCCATGCGTTCCGGCAGGAGGGTAATCTCTCCTTTTCGTACTGCCTCTGCCGCCGGCCGAATCAGCTCATCCATTTTCACAAACCACTGCTGCTTTACCATGGGTTCTACGGTGGTATTACAGCGGTCATGGGTTCCCACATTGTGGGAATGGGGCACTACCTTTACCAGAAGCCCCTGTTCCTCCAGCTCCTGTACCATCAGTTTCCGGGCTTCGTAACGGTCCATGCCCTGGTATTTCCCGCCATTTCCGTTAATGGTGGCGTCGTCGTTCAGCACATTGATTTCCGGCAGGTTATGGCGTTTACCCACCTCAAAGTCATTGGGGTCATGGGCAGGTGTGATTTTCACACATCCTGTTCCGAATTCTTTGTCCACATAATGGTCTGCCACAACGGGAATTTCCCGGCCCACCAGGGGCAGAATCAGTGTCTTGCCGATAATATCCTGATAACGCTCATCCTCCGGATTTACCGCCACTGCAGTATCGCCCAGCAGTGTTTCCGGTCTGGTGGTGGCAATTTCCACAAATCTTCCTTCTTCTCCTTTTACCGGATAATTAATATGCCAGAAGAACCCGTCCTGTTCCTGGTGCTCCACTTCCGCGTCAGAAATGGAAGTCTTACATACGGGACACCAGTTTACTATCCGGGAACCCTTGTAAATCAGGCCTTTTTCATATAATTTGATAAATACTTCCTGTACCGCCTGGGAGCAGCCTTCGTCCATGGTAAAACGTTCTCTGTCCCAGTCTGCGGAGGAACCCATTTTCTTAAGCTGCTTTACAATTCTCCCGCCGTATTCTTCTTTCCATTCCCATACTTTTTCCAGAAATCCTTCCCGGCCCAGATCCTTTTTGTCAATTCCCTGTGCCTTCAGAGATTCGATGACCTTTACTTCCGTGGAAATGGATGCATGGTCCGTACCCGGCTGCCACAGGGCATTGTACCCCTGCATACGCTTATAACGGATTAAAATATCCTGCATGGTGTTGTCCAGAGCATGGCCCATATGAAGCTGCCCGGTGATATTGGGCGGAGGCATCACAATAGTAAAGGGTTTTTTGCTTCTGTCCACTTCTGCGTGGAAATATTTATTTTCTTCCCATTTCTGATAGAGACGGTCTTCAATGGATTTTGGGTCATAGGTTTTGGCTAATTCTTTTTTCATGTCTGTTCTCCTTATGGTTTATTTCATAAAAATCTGCCTTGCCGCGCGCGAGCGGATTGCGCTGCAATAAACTTCCTCTCCGCGAGCTGCGCATCCCACCCGGAGGGCTTTATCTTATAGAAAATCAATATCCTTTAGCACTTCACAGTGACACAGTATTTCCTGTAAGAGAACAAAGTGGGCAAACCCGCTTCAACTCCCCTGCCCCTCAATCCTGAGGGGCGCTGGACATCCTGTGGATGTCCGTTTAGCGCGGACCGAAG
>CATLIX010000094.1 GCA_949959185.1 uncultured Eubacterium sp.
GATTATAAAATCTCCGATTTTTTTATTAAATACAATATTAAAAAGTATGAGTTAATGAAAGGCTAAATATGAGTAACGGTCAGCCCGGCCAGGAGACAGAGACGGAAGAAATCGGGAAAGAAAAGAAAAAACAGGGGAAGAAACGGCCCGGCAGGAAAGGAGGAATTTCATCCCATGAAGAAACCATCCACGGAACGAAAATCCAGGACTTCGACTAATCGGGAAAAAAACAGAGAATTTGCCATTATTACCTATCTGTTTGTGGGAATGTTTATGATGATGATGGGGTATTTCGTCTGGTTTCAGGTATTCAGAAGCGAGGATTTCATCAACAGCCCTTATAATGCCAGGCAGAATACTTTTTCCGAACATGTGGTGCGGGGCGAAATCCTCTCGGCAGACGGAAAAGTACTGGCACAGACCCTGGTGGGAGAGGACGGCAGCGAAACCAGGCAGTATCCCTATGGCAGTATGTTTGCCCATGCGGTAGGGTATGACAGCAATGGAAAATCCGGAATTGAATCCTTTGGTAATTTCAGCCTGCTTCGCTCCCATGCATTTGCTCTGGAACAGGTGGTTAACGGCATTCAGAATCAGAAAAATCCAGGGGATAATATCGTTACCACCCTGGATTACGGTCTGCAGGAGACTGCATATCAGGCGCTGGGAAGCAATCGCGGAGCCATTGTGGTGCTGGAGCCTGCCACAGGGAAAATCCTTGCCATGGTTTCCAGACCGGATTTTGACCCCAATACCATAGAAGCGGAATGGGACAGCATTATTGCCGATACGGAGGACGACAATTCCGTACTGGTGAACCGGGTGACCCAGGGACTGTATCCTCCCGGCTCCACCTTTAAAATTCTCACCACACTGGAATATCTCCGGGAACATGAGAATTATCAGGATTATTCCTATGAGTGTACCGGAAGTATTTCCATGGAAAACACGGAAATTCACTGTTATAATCATGCTGTGCACGGGACGGAGAATCTGGAAACCTCCTTTGCAAAATCCTGTAATACCTCTTATGCCAATATCGGGCTGGGACTGGATAAAAAGGCATTTCAGCAGCTCTGTGACAGTATGCTGTTCCAGAAAAACCTTCCCATATCCTATCCCTTTAATAAGAGCAGTTTTGTACTGAAAGAGGATTCCGGTACAGACGAAGTGACCCAGACTGCCATTGGACAGGGCAAAACTCTGGTCACTCCCATACATATGGCCATGATTACTTCTGCCATCGCCAATCAGGGTATTCTGATGCGGCCTTATGTGATTGACCGGACAGAAAATTATAAGGGAATTACGGTAAAGGAATATAAGCCTTCCCGGTATGGCGCTCTGATATCGGAGGAAGAAGCGGCAAAGCTGCAGGAATTCATGTCGCTGGTGGTTCAGGAGGGAACCGGTTCCAAATTAAGCGGCCAGAGTTATCAGGCAGCCGGAAAAACAGGTTCTGCCGAGTTCAGCAGCAATAAATCCGAGAGCCATGCCTGGTTTACCGGATATGCTTCCGCAGAGGGAAAAGAGACCATTGCGGTTACGGTAATAGTGGAAAAAGGCGGCGCCGGAAGCAGCACAGCAGTTCCCATTGCAAAACAGGTGTTTGACCGGTATTTCAGCCGGTAATAACAGCTATCCCCATGGAATAGCAGAAAAATCTTGCAAGATACTGGAAAAAGGGGTATACTAATTGCAAAGTTCTATAAACCACATCAGGAGGTATTGCAATGATTGAAGCAACGAGTTGTGGTGGTGTGGTAATATTTCGCGGAAAGATTCTGCTTTTGTATAAAAATTACAGGAACAAATATGAAGGATGGGTACTTCCAAAGGGAACTGTAGAGCCAGGAGAAGAATACCGGGAGACGGCGGCCAGAGAGGTGCTGGAAGAAACCGGAGTGGACGCCTCCATTATTAAATATGTGGGAAAGAGCCAGTATACGTTTACGGTTCCGGACGACACGGTGGAAAAGGATGTCCACTGGTACCTTATGATGGCAGACAGTTATTACAGCAAACCACAACGGGAAGAATATTTTGTTGATTCAGGATACTACAAATTTCACGAGGCCTACCATCTGCTTCGTTTTGCCAATGAGAAGCAGATACTGGAAAAAGCATATAATGAATATCTGGATTTGAAAAAAAGTAATCTTTGGGGCAACAGAAAATATTTCTAGCACATCCGCTACGACGATGTGCCAGACGGTTACACACAGGAAAAGGTGCTCATGAAACGGGGCGCCTTTTTTAGGAGAGATTAATGACTTGGTATAAGGAATATTATGCGGGAGAAAGCATCGCAGGGAAAAAGGAAAGAATAAAATGGAAAATCCTCCACCATGCAGGGCAGATTGGGATTTATGTGATTGCGGTCAGCAGCAGTCCGGGGAACCTGCTGGATATTATTCCTTCCTGGGAGCTGATGCAGAAGTATTATCCCAAATCCGAACTTCTGATTGTGGGAGTGGATAAGGGATATGAAAATGCCATGGAACTGGCAGGAATGATTGTGATGGACGTATACCAGAAGACCGGAGATTTCAGAGTAAGAGAATACTTTCTGGAAAAACACAGAGAGCAGCTCAGGAAGGGGCATAAATGGAAATCCTGTTCCTGATTTTGAAAGCACTGGGTATTCTGTTGGCTGTCCTGCTGTTGCTGGTTATTGTATTCCTGTCGGTTCCGGTCCGATATGGTTTCAATATAAAAGCACAGGACGAAGTGGAAGGCAAAGCGGTGATTCACTGGCTGTTTCATCTGGTGGATGTGCGGATTTTTTACAGACAGAAAGATGTTTCTTTCCGGCTGCGTATTCTGGGAATTCCCATTCCGCTTAATAAGGAAAAGCCGGATAAGGGGAAAGAGAAAAAAGCAGAAAAATCCTCCGGAAAACAGGCAGAAGAAAACCTTTCTGAAGAAAAAGAAACGCTTTTTCTTCCGGAAGAAGCAGAGAAGGATACCCGGAATTCCGTTCAGACGGAGGTGGAAGAACCTTTATCAGATACGGACATGCTTCCGTCAGAGGAAGAGGACAGGGAGCAAAAGGGAAAGAAAGAGAAGCGCAGAAAGCACCGGGGCAGAAAACAAAGTTCCCGCAGCGGAAAAAAATCAGGACGTTCTGGCGGAAAGGACGGATTTCAGGGTCTGGGGCAGCGGGCGCAGGATATCAGAACCGGTACTGCCACTGTGAAAGAGCAGATTGAAAACATAAAAAACATGATTTTGGAAGAAACTAATCAAAATGCCCTTCGGGTGCTGCTGGGTGAGGTTCGGTATCTGCTGCGCCATTATTCCCCGAAAAAGGTATATGGAACCGTGAGGTTTGCAATGAAAAACCCGGATCAGACAGGAAAAGTGCTGGGAGCCATAAGCCTTTTTCCAGGCTGGAGCCGATATCGAATCGTAGTGATGCCGGACTTTGCGGCGGAAGATTTTTACCTGAAAGGAAATATCAGCGTCAAAGGCCATATCCGGATATTGCATGTACCTCTTTCCGGATTCCGGCTGATTACAAATAAAAATATACGACAACTAATAAAAAATATAAGAAAATAACAGGAGGTTTATGCCATGCAGGAAAATAATTTTAACACAACCGTACAGTCTTTATTTAAGGGAATGGACAGTTTCATTACTACAAAGACGGTAGTAGGAGAAGCGGTGCACATCGGAGATACCATTATTCTCCCGCTGATAGAGGTTTCCTTTGGAGTAGGCGCAGGCGCATTCTGCCATGATAAGAAGAATAATGCGGCCGGAGGACTGGGCGGAAGAATTACCCCCAGCGCTGTGCTGGTAATCCAGAACGGTGTTACAAAACTGGTGAATGTTAAGAATCAGGACAGCATTACCAAGATTCTGGATATGGTACCGGAACTGGTAAATAAATTTACCGAAAAGAACGCTGCAAAGAAGAAATCCAAAGCAGAAGAAGAAGCCAGAGAAGCAGCGGCTCAGGAACTGGCAGAACAGTTAAATATTCCGAAGGATGAGAAAACAGAGGAATAAAGGTGTAAGGTTCACCGGAATTGTTTCAGAACAGAGAGCATATATTAGAAGTAATATATGCTCTTTTCGGTGATGGCATGAAACGTCTGATTGGTTTTATTCTGTTCTGGATAGCGGTGGGAATGGCAATTATGATTTTTCTGCCAAATGAAGTGCTTGGAATACTGATTATTCTGGTATTGCTGCTGCTTGGGTATAATCTTTTCTGCTGTTAGGAAAACCCTCCTGCACGCGTGCGTATCTGATTTTTATTCTACACGAAAGATTCTTTCACGCATTAGCGCGACAAGGTCTGTCCTGATAGAAGAACAAAGTGGGCTTGCGCATTTTGGCGCGCCGAGCATGGTCGCTTCAGCGGCATTATTCCATTCATGCGAGTGCGCATCGTAATTTTTATTCTACAGGAAAGACACTTTCACGCATTAGCGTGACAAGTCTTTCCTGTAGAATAAAAAAAAGAATCCTGCAGGCAAGATTCTTTCTAAAGGCAAGAACAACTAAGCTCTTTCAACTTTTCCGCTTCTTAAGCAAGAAGTACAAACATACATCTTCTTAGAAGCTCCGTTTACTTTACATCTTACGGATTTGATATTGGATTTCCACATTCTGTTGGATCTTCTATGAGAATGGCTGACATTCTTTCCGAAATGTGCAGCTTTTCCACAAACACTACATTTTGCCATAATTGCACCTCCCTGCGATTTATTAAGCCATATCCTGTATGAACTCACAACAAAGTCATTCTAACAGAAACATGGACAGAATGCAAGGGAAAAATGAATTTTTTATAAAAAGAGAAAATATTGTTTCATTTTCCGGCAAAAACGGTTATAATATAAACCATAAAAAACTGTGGAACAGTTTTTTATGGTTTAACGAGGAAAAATACAGAGTATTTTTTCGAGTCTGAGATGGAAAGACGGAGGAACAG
>CATLIX010000095.1 GCA_949959185.1 uncultured Eubacterium sp.
CCACAGACCAGTGAGGAGTTGTTTTATTTTGTAACAAAGAGAATCCCGTATTTATGCGGGTTCTGGCGTTTCGCAAATGCCTAAAAGTAAATCAGTATGAAAGGAGCTTTCTGTATAATTCAAATATAGGGAATTCCAAGAAAGAAGGTTGAGAAAAAAATACCTCAGAGTAAAATAAGATTACTGACTTAGGCGGTTAGTAAAAATCTTATTAAACAGAGAGGTATCTAAAATGAATTGTAACACACAGAACGCAAAAATTGCATCCATAACTGAAAAAACTTTGATTGTTGGTATTATGCGCAAAGATTTTCTACATTATCTTGCCATAGACAATATAACCGACAATTAGCACTGTAAAAGAAATAAACAGCGAATCATAATTATCCTCTTTTCATAAACTATTATTCATCTAAAAGAGCAATAAGCTTTTCTTTAAATATCTTACTGTCTGTTTCAGTGGCAACATAGAAGTTGTAATTATCAAAGGTTACCTGAGAGTCGTAGCCGTAATCTTCCTTGTACAAAATTACCTGTCCATAGGCTTCGTTGTCGTCCGTCATAACGCTTGCGTGGCAGGGTTGAGTCTTTTTAAGATAACCGTCCCACAGTACACAAGCCATAGCGACTCCGTCGGCATCGTCTGCAATCGGTAAGCCTCTTGTTTCTGTATTAAATTCTATCAGTCCGCTGAAGGCTTTGGCGAAGAATTCCGACAGTCCGCCTTTTTTCTCCAGCTCGTCAAGCTCTTCCTTGGAAAAGTTAGTTTCCTCGGGGAGCATATCGAAGCCGATCGCCGTAATCTCCACACCCGAATCAACCAGCACCTTGTACGCCTCGGCGTCATGATAAACATTGAACTCCGCAACAGGCGTTGCGTTGCCAGGTCCAAAACCCGCGGTTCCCATCGACCAGTATTTTTTGACGTGCTTCATCGTTTCGGGATCTTTGTCAAAGGCGAGCGCAAGATTGGTGACGGGACCAAGAGCGACAATTTCCACCTCGTCGGGATTCGCCTTTACCGTTTCAACGATAAAATCAACAGCGTCCTTATCCTCAGCCTTGCGCGTGGGATGAATCAAGTCTTGATCCCCCATACCGTCCTTGCCGTAAACGCTGAAGGTTTCACGTTCCTTGCCGGTATATGTAGTAGAAGCGCCTGCATATACAGGGGTGTCGCTGCCCGCCATTTCCAGCGTCATCAACGCATTTTTAACTGCCTGATCGAGACTGACGTTTCCTGCGGAAACCGTCACGCCAAGAATATCAATGTTTTTAGCCTTTGCCGCGATAATCAACGCTGAGGCATCGTCGCCTGCAGTGTCGGTATCAATAATGATTTTTCGCTTTTGCTGCGGTTCGTCGAACACTTGTGTGGTTTCTGCAATTGTTGTAGACGTTTCCATTGTCTGCGAATTATCCTTGACGCTGCAGCCGTTCAGGGAAAGGGCACCTACAAACAGCATAACGGCAGAAAGAAGCACGCTAACTGAACGATTGAATATCATTTTCATTTTAACTTACATTCCTTTCATTATGATTTGTATATTATAACAGAAATATAAAAAATAATCCACCATAATTTCGTAAACGGCAGCTAGTGCGTACCTATGCAAAACCGGAGCAAACCTGTATGATAAAAGCAGATTTACACATAGAGGTAATTTCATCCATTCTAAATCGTCTGTCACGGACTATAAGTTTAACAGGCAGAGCCAAAATTTTATTGACATCTTCAGCAAATGAAAATGGATATTTCGCATTTATTACTAAGGCAAGTAAAAACATCGGTATTTAACAGCCTTAGTAATATTATGATTTAGGACAATGAGAACAATACCATAGCGGCTATTGCTGTTAAAAGCTTTCCGTATTTATCATTTGATGCAGTCTCTCCTTCGCCGCCTTAGTAATATCTATTGTCCATCTATCATTCCATGGCTCTTCCTGCAATATTCCACCTTGCACACTTTCACACACTTCGCCTGTCTGCATGTCATGGCTTGATTACAATTTTCAAAACCGGATCTGTCTTAGATGTCAAACGTTCAAAAGCGTGTTGAAGCTTTCCAGCGGCAGGACATCCGTTACATACTTTTCAGGGTCAATTATCCCTTTCGCAATCAGGTCAATTGTTTCCTCAAATTCCTTCCGGGTGCAGGATACGCTTCCAACCAGCTTCATCTCCCGCAGCACGGCCAATGTCATTAAGATAAGAAAATATAAATATTGGGGCTGTCGCACTAAGTATCAAAGGGAATCATTGTAAGACACCTTTAGAAGAAAGAACAAAGATACTTCAGGTTGCCAAAACCTTCCTGAAATACAGACAGGAAGATTTGGAACGAATCCTCTTGGATGAAGGTATCCTTTTCAGGATAAACCGGAGTATTCAGGCAGAAGTCTCTTTCGGAAATTTAAAACAGGATATGCGGTTTCGGAGATATGTAAGCAGAGGAACATCAAATGTGCTTGCGGAAAGTACACTGCTTGCCATGGTAGGGAACATAAATAAGCTCCATAATAAGATTATATGGAGCTTTTTCTTGAAATCATACATAAAAACAGCAAAAATGAAGTTGTCGCTTCATGATTTTTCAATCGTTAGTGCGACAGCCCCTTTTGAATCTCTTATAGCTTTTAGTTTTAAGTCAACTGATTTATAATTGGCTACCTCTAATACATCTGATTCCGGTTCATTTTTACACCCATAAGCTGTATCTGCTTTTCGACAGCCTCCACATTCTGCGCCAACTGCTCTATCGTACCTGTACGGTTTTCCGGCTGTATCAGTTCTTTTGGGTATTCCTGCCTTGTATGGATATCCATATAGGATTTCAGCCGGTAGTAATAGCCTTCATTCCTGTTATCTTCAAACACAGGGGAAACCTCGCCCTTTGAGGTCTGCCACCGCATAAGGCGGGGAAACCAGCACAGTCCGTCCATGATGATTTCCGTGAAAGAATTGAGCAGCTCCCCAAGTGCGGTAAACAGCCCACGAAAGCTGTTTCCTGCTTCGATATCCGCCCCACGCTCCACATGGTTCGCAAATTCCTCAATCTCAGCCTCCAGTCCTATTTTATCCGTTGATAGTTTTTCAATCTTTTCTTCCTCTTTTGCAACCTTGTATTCCGCAACCGTCAGGTCATGGTTTTTTCCCTTTTTCTTTTCCTTTACTTCCTGCCGGAAGATGGCTTTCATGTAGTGGTTGGCGTCTGCCCGCATTTTATCCTGCAAGACTTCCGACAGGACTTGGGGCGTGAATACGGACCGCTTTGACACTTTTGTTGACAAGCCACGCTTAAACCCTCTCCCTACCGGAACTCCTACAACGTGCATATGCGGGCTTGCCTCATCAAAATGGATTACCGCATTGGCAATCTTAAAATCCGGCAGATACTCCTGCAGTTTCAAAAGGAGCTGCTTATAGACCTGTTTCATAAATATTTTGTCACCGCTGTTCTGTTCCCAGAATTTTTTATCCCCGCATTGTATGATGACTTCTACCGCCATGTCCTGTTCTGTTTCAGATACATGTTCAAAATAATCGTCAATCCGTCTTTCCGGTCTTGTCTGTTTTGCATTGTATTCATGCAGTGCAGCATCAAATTCTTTGCGGTATACATTTTTCACATCCTGCATGAGATTGGTTGTCCCATAAAGAAGTGTGATATTATCCCTGCTGTAATCCTGCGAATGGTACTTTCTCAGATTGTGTTTTGCAACTCCGGTAAGTTTTGCCTTGCTGTTGATTGCGCTTTTCTTGTTGCTGATGTGGTTGCTGAAAGAAATCTCTCCCATGTTTTCCTCCCTGATTTCCGCGGGCAACGAGCCAAGCGGATAAGCTTGCTTATCCATTTGGCGACTGCCGCGAGAGCTGACGCTTCATTTATGAAGTGTCAGCAGCCATATTGGAAACAGTTTTCCGGCTGTTCAATGCTTATTTTATTGGCAATCCTTTTATTTCTGCCCGTTCCTGTTATCCTTATCTGTACCCAATATACGGGTTATGCTGAATTGCATTTCTGCTGTTTCCGGCGGTCAACTGATTTTCTTCAAAATGATTGCACTTTTTAAGTTCATTTTTTATGGAACCTATATCACAGTTTTTTCAGTGAACTTACTTTTTAAGTTCATTCTTCAAAAGTGACTGCATTTTTTGAGTTCATTTTCCAAAAATGATTGTATTTTTTAACTTCACCGCAACTGTTCGCCTGACTCTTATACCGCCGTCTTTCTTGTGACGGTTTTGACATTCCCCCTGTCCCTCAAATCCCTCCCCTCATTGACAGTCATAAACAGTTCCAGAATATCCTTTTTGATAAGTACCTTTCTCCCCACTTTCAGTACAGGGAGTTTATCCCATTCCACCAGCTTTCTCAGTGTGTTCCGACCGATGCCCGTGTAGTCTGCCGCCTCCTCAATGGAAAGGGCAATCTTCATTTCCGTCATTCATTCTCCTCCCCTCAAATTGCATTATGCAATTTTATAGTATGCTTACTATACATCATTTACATTTCCTTGTCAAGCGTTATGTGATTTTAAAAAATATTTTTAACTTGCATATTGCAATATTGCTTTTGATATGGTATACTTTGACCATACCGATAAAGGAGGAAACCCAGCATGAAAGACAAAGAGCTGCGCCGGATAATCGGCGGCAGGGCAAAACATCGGAGACTGGAATTAGGCGTCAACCAACCTTATGTTGCTGAAAAAATGGGCGTTACCGCATCCACCATTCAGAGGTATGAGGCGGGAACGATTGACAATACCAAGAAACTTGTCCTTGACGGTCTGGCAGACGCACTCCATGTTTCCGTAGAATGGCTGAAAGGCGAAACGGAGGAATATGAATCTGACATTACGGATAAAAAGGAAATGTTAATCCGTGATGCCATGTCCTCCATTCTTTCAAAGCTGCCCTATGA
>CATLIX010000096.1 GCA_949959185.1 uncultured Eubacterium sp.
TTCTTTGAGTCTCGCCTCCATGGTGCTGAAATGCATTTCTCACCTTTTGTATGAGAAAATATTTGTACTCAAACTTTCTGAATTGTACATGAAATTAGTATAATTACTGAATTTCGCAATTGCCTGTTCCTGTTGTTGCACTCATTATATACAGAAACCGGAAATTTATCATTTCAAAAAGGTTGCGAACTTTATGTTCCGTCCCTTATAATGAGAACTGAGAACAAAGTGGACACAGGAGGAAATGTGATGTCCGATTTTCAGGAACTGATACGGAGTTTTTCCAAAACAAGAGAATACGTCCGGGATTTTTTTGTCTATGGATTTAAGACCAGAAGCGAATTTAAGGAGAAAAGCCCCCGGACTTATGACAATGAGCGCCGGCGGCTGGAAAGCTGGCTGAGCCCTTATGTGCGGAAAGATTATGTATCTGGCGGCTCCAACATTTCCCTTGCCATTGACAGCAATCTTCTGGACGTCAATCCCCTGTTCCGGGTCTGGAAAACAAAAAGTTTTACAGATAACGACATTGTCCTGCATTTTCTGATTCTGGATTTACTGCAGGACGGAAAACATCTGACCGCAGAGGAAATCACAGACTGTCTTCTCACAGAATATGAAGTGGTTTTTGAAGTGCAGACTGTCCGAAGGAAATGCAATGTTTATGAAAAAGAGGGCCTGCTGATGAAACAGAAAGCCGGGAAAAAAGTTGTTTTCTTTCTGGACAATACGCTGGCGCGCTGGCTGAAATCCAATGAACAGGCTCTGGACGCACTGGCATTCTATCAGATGGCGGGAGCCCTTGGCATTATCGGTAACGTACTGTCCGAACAGTTTGATTATAAGAATCAGACCTTTCGGGTAAAACACAGTTTTTTTGTACATACACTGGAAGATGAAATTCTTCTGCTTCTGCTGGAAGCCATGAACGGGAAGTTAAAGACGGAGCTTACGCTGAAAAGCTCCAAACGCAATATGAAACATACGGTTTGCTGCATTCCTCTGCAGATTTTTGTCAGTGCCAGGAGCGGCAGACGGTTTCTCTGCGGATACACGGAAAAAAACAGGCGGTTTACCTGTTTTCGGCTGGATACCATTAAAGCTGTCACTCTGGGAGGATCTGCGGCATCATATGAAGAACTGAAAGAAAAACTGAACCGGAACCGTTGTCATCTCTGGGGAGTGTCTTTCCAGGGAACGGAACGCCGTCATCTGGACACACTGACCATGACATTGCAGATTCAGGAACCGGAAGAACATTATATTGTAGAACGGCTGAACCGGGAAGGCAGAGGCGGTACTGTTACCAGACTGGGAAAAAATGTTTACCGTTATGAGCGGAAGGCTTTCGACTGCAACGAAATGCTGCCCTGGGTCCGTACCTTTACCGGCAGGATTCTTTCACTGGAATGTACTGCCAAATCGGTAGAACACAGGTTTTATCAGGATTTACAGGCCATGTACCGCATGTACGGAACCAATGGAACATGAAAGGGAGGGAAGCATAAAATGGAACTGTTTTCTGAAGTGTACAGCTGCTATTATCAGGTGCTGCGCCATTTGCTCTCTAACTGTAATCCTCTTACCATAGAAGAAATCCGCAGTCAGATTCACAGAGAGGGATTTGAGGAAAGTCTTCTCTCCATCATTCCCAAACTGGAAAACGGGGACTGGAACTTATTTCAGAAAGAAGGAAATCTCTATCTTTCCAGATTAAAATCAGATTTTCTTACGCCTGTCTCAAATCTGGAAAAATCCTATCTGAAAGCTCTGCTGGCTGATTCGCGCATATCGCTTTTTCTGAATCCGGAACAGGAGGAAGTTCTGAATCAGATGCTGGCCTCTGTGCCTCCTCTCTGGAAACAGGAGTACTTTTATTACTATGACCGATTTGCGGACGGAGACCCCTGCGACGACAACCTCTACCGCAGCCATTTTCGTACCCTTCTGCTGGCCCAAAAAGAGAAACGATACGTGGATATCGACTACAATTCTCCTTCCGGACACCGGGTTCATCATTATTATGTGCCCGCCCGGCTGGAATATTCTGTAAAAAATGACAAATTCCGGGTTCTGGCCCTGAAAGCTGCCGGGAATCATACCATGCGTCCGGAAATTCTGAATATCGCCCGGATTCAGAGTCTTCACCTGACAGAGAAAATCCTTTCCTCTCAGGTGGATGTAAACGCCGTAATCCGACAATCTTATTACAGAGAGCCTCTCCGGATTCAGATTGCCAGCCGCCGCAATGCCCTTGAGCGGGCAATGCTTCATTTTGCAAATTATGAAAAAAATACCAGAAAAACAGATGAGAACACTTATGAATGCCTGATTTACTACAATCAGGCTATGGAAACGGAATTATTAATAGAGGTTCTGTCTTTCGGCCCCATGCTTAAAGTTCTGGGAAATGAAAGATTTCTCCGCAGCCTGAAAGAAAGGCTCCGGAACCAGAGAAGTCTGATTTCTCCGGACTCCTCCGGTTTTATACTATGTCCACTCCCATAAAAAACAGCATTACAATTGCCTCGGCAATTCCCAGAATGAGAATTCCTGCCTTTCCCAAAACCCCCGGTTTTTTTATTTCTACGGGAAGCAGATATCCCGTTCCTGTCAGCAGCAGCAATACCGGAAAACAGATAAGATTTTTCAGCAGTCTGTGGTCATACAGAAGATAAACGGCCGGCAGCAGAATTGCTATGGTGGTCACCGGAACCCCCAGATAGCTCTCACGCTTTTCTGAAGTCATTCTCTGACGTTCTTCTTCCAGTACGTTAAAATATGCCAGCCTTATCAGCGCACACAGTACAAATAACGCGGCTATCACTCCCACAGGGGTCTGCTTTCCGGAAATTATATAAACAAAAATTCCGGGAAAAACGCCAAAACTGATTAAATCACTCAGGGAGTCAATCTGAATACCAAATCTTTTTTCACTTTCTGTTCTTGTTTTGGTGGCCGCCACGGCTCCGTCAAACATATCACAGACTCCGGCTACCATCAGACAGACCACCGCATTCCAGTAATCCTGACTCAGCAGCCGAAGTATGCCCACAAATGCTGACAGCATACCGCAATATGTAAGTATTACCGTATAATCATAATATCCAAGCAATTTTTTCTTCATCATCTTCTCCTCATCCGTTTATCTTTATATCAGTCCAAACACAATACTGTAGGCCAGAATGCACCATGGTTTTCCCAAAATGATAATCCATATAAATTTTCTCCTGTTCATCTGAATCAGACCGGAAAAATAGCAGAGAAAATCATCCGGAAACAGCGGGAGCAATATGGCCATAAACAAGAGCCAGTCGTAAGATCTGCTCCTTCCAATCCGCCCGCTCCATTTCACATACTGCTCTTTGGGAAACAGGGTAAGGACAAGGTCAATCCCATATTTCCGGGCCAGAAAATAAGCAATAATCGAACCGGCGCTAATCCCTATATAATTGCACCAGAATCCCGGCATGGTTCCAAATGCCACCGCACCCGCCGCACAGCCCAGATAACCCGGCAGTACCGGGACCACCACCTGAAATGCCTGAAATACGGTAAGGACCAACGGGGCTGCCAGACCGAAACCTTTCATATATTCCTGCAGGGATTCTACGGAATCAAATTTCTGGTTAAAGATATCTTTTATAAAAATCAGAGCCAGAATAATCACACCTGCAATTACCAGTATTTTTACTTTTTTTACCATACAGTCCCTTTCCCGCTGTTTTATTTTTCCGTCTGCAGTTTCTTTCCTCCCATCCTGCCTTCTGCTTTCAGAATGAAATTCATATACCATCTGGAAAATCCGCATTTTTCCACAAACAGATAACTTATTTCTGCTATGGCAATTCCCGCCGCCACATCAATCAGCACATGTTGTTTTGTGGTAAGAGTAGATACGCAGACACTTAATGCCATGAAAAGAGAAGCAAACCTGTACCATTTCGGTATTTTTTCATTTTTCCTTACCGCAATAAAGCAAAACCAGCTTGTCAGACAATGAATGGAAGGAAAGAGATTATCGGCCGCATCCAGCTGATACAGCAGTTTCATACATTCATCCCATATACCGCTTCCTTCAATGACTGGCCGGGTATTTGTAGTCGGTAAAAAAAGAAAGCAGAGAAAACATACCAGTTTTGTCAGCAAATCCGCACTTAGAAAGCGAAATGCTTCTTCTCTGTCCTGTCTGCATCCAATCACATAATTTACAACCCAGAACACGTAACAGCCCAGATATATGGTGACTGTCCAGGGTATGAATGGAATCCTGTCGTCCAGGGCATTGGAAAGATTGTAATGCACTTTGTCTGACATAAACAATCTTGTCCCATTATAGGCTATGGAATTACATACAAGGGTAAGAACCAGGGGCAGCCGCATAATCCTCGGTACAATTTGCATTTTTTTGCGCATATATATCTCCTTTTCCTACATAAATATAAACCATAGTTCTTAAATAGGGCTTAAATTATTTCTTAAGTTTTCTTAAATTTTTCAGCAGAAAAAGATGAAACTATTTATAAACATGTTTCATCTCTTCCTGTTCGGATTTCTGATACACAAAATCCTGTAAACATTGCTGCCTACAGGATTCCTTTTCACTCCCCGAGTTGGGCTCGAACCAACAACCCCGCGGTTAACAGCCGCGTGCTCTACCATTGAGCTATCGAGGATTATC
>CATLIX010000097.1 GCA_949959185.1 uncultured Eubacterium sp.
ATAGAGCGGCTTTTCCCATCCCTCCCGGAACGGGTAGGGGAAAACATATAATTTCTTCACTTCCGGCATATCTGTAAACAACTGGAAAATCCCATAGGGCAGGATTTCCCCACATATCAGGACAGAGCCTGTATCCGCATAATAAATCTGTCCCTGATATGTCGGCGTACCCAGGGACGCAAGCTGCTTCAATGCGTTCATCCGTATCGCTTCTATCTGGGTATGCTGCCCTACACGCCATCTTGTCTGCGGGACAAACTCCCTATAAATCCATTCAGCTTCTTCATCCTCCCAGATATTATCATTATAGTCGTACCTGTAATTTTCTACCTGTACCCGGCCGTATGCAATCAGGCTTGTGAAAAACGCAAGGGAATCCAGGTCAACATACACGGACATATGCCCCCTGCCCTGGCAGGAGCATAAAATATCCTCTAAAGCATCCATGATTTTCTTCATGGTTTCATATTTTTTGTCCGGTTCTTTTCCCATCTTTCCTCCCCATTTTATGCCCCACTTCTGCTGTCAGGAATATTAATCGGCATATCTTGTGTTCCGTCCGATATTTCAGCCTGGTTTGTAGCTGCCGCTTTCTCCATCTTTTCTTTCTTCAACTGTTCTATCCATCCTGAATCCACATAATGTGTTGCATATGCCTTTTCAATCTCTGGATTTCCACTTTTACTGAACTGCAGGGGGATTACCGGCTTATGCCCATGCCTTTTCTTCACGCCCCATCGTTTATAGTAGCAGAAGGACGGTTTCAGATTTGATTTCTTCGCATAGGAGCGAATCTGTTTCATGATAAATGAAAGTTTCTTTAAATTACACGTACAGACCGCTTCCAGATACCGTATTTTCCCGAACCTCCAGTCCTCATATTTCTGCTTTGGCAACACTCCTACGTCAACCAGTACATCTGCCGGGGCAGCATATCCTCTCTTCTGGCACTGGTGGTAGACAGCAGAGTGTACTTTCCCTATCAGTTCTGATTCTTTCACTGTATCCTCCATGTAAATAACCCCGGCTATATCCATTCACAGCCGGGGATTCTATTGATTTTTCTCCATTGTATCTGCGTGATGACAAGTATTATATCGTTTGAAACAATCCTTTTTCAATTTCCAGAATGTCCTCCACAGACAACTCCGTAAAACAGCCTGCAATTTCTTCTGCTGACAATTTCCCCAACCTCAACATCTGTTCCGCAGCTTTTCGTGCAGTCTCTTTTGAGGCTGCTTTCTTTTCGCTTGCTATATGGGTACGCATAATCTTTTCTTCATCAAACAAAGCCATCATAATAGATATAACCTCCTTTTCCCTGCCTGCCAAAAACTCCCGGAGCACGTCACTGTCCTTACAGATACGGATAGTTTCCGTGACAGCTTCCCGGCTTCTCCCATACTGTTTCACCTGTTCATTATATACTTTTGTAAAATTTACATACTGGCTGATAATGTCATTGCCTTTGCCACCATAAAGCACTTTCACCTTTATTTCAATGGCACATTCCTTACCACCGAAAAATTCTTTGGAAAGTGAAATCGTTTCCGGCCTGTCGGTACGCTCTCCTGTAAAAATCATGTATAATTCCGGTTCTGGTACATGAACTTTCTTACTTCCGTATAAGTCTGCATCCTGTTCCTCAAAGTAATCGTGGTAAATCTGCGCTAAATACATCAGCACACGTATAATGATATTCATCGTCCATGAAGATTGATGCTCGACCAGGAACATGACTTTATCCCCAACTCTGAAACACAGGTCATTGTAGATCCCATTCGTGAGGACATTTCTTATCGTAATGTCCGTAAGCGCATCTTCCGTCGTCTCCGCATCCTCCGGGTGGAGCGCATGGTATAGCTGTATCAGGTACTTCTTATCCCGAAAAAGCGTTGAAAAAACACTGTCTTTCGCCGTATATTTTGCAAACGCCTCCTTTTTCTCCGCTGTTTTCCCTTTTGGTTCTTCCTGTAATGTTTCACCCTGCATCGTATCACCTCGGTTCTGGCTTTTGCTGATCAATCTGGCAGATCAGCTATGCCCTGTCTGCTATGGTTTTATTATACAGAGAAACTCTCCATTGTTCAAGACAATCGGGTAGGAGGCTACCCATTAATTGAGCAGCCGACCTCCCACACCACTGTACGTACCGTTCGGTATACAACGGTTCAATAGTTTTCACGATACTTTTAGATAATAGTCAAGCATGGAGATATATCCCAGCCTGGCTATTACTTTATTGGTAAGGGCAATTCTTAATATCTGTGCTGTCCTCCAGTAACCTTTCCGGCTGTTGGCTATCTGATGCACCTGCCATTCTTCAATCTTTAACGCTCTTAGGTTTCGGTACCTCGTTTTCACCTTTTTCCATTGTTTCCAATAGATTGCACGTATTCTGCGCCGGAGCCATTCATCTGTCTCCGACATCAGTCCTTTCATGTCTGCAAGTTTGTAGTAATTTATCCACCCTCTGGCATACTCCGCAAGTTTCTGTCGCCGGTAGTCGTTACTCCACCCTTTGCTCTTCCGGGTTATCTCCCTTAGCTTGCCTTTCATCTTTTTGGCACTCTTAGGGTGTACCCGGAATCTGCACTCCCCTTTGTTCCTGTAAAATGCGTATCCCGGATATTTTATTTTGCTGACATGGGTTACTGTTGTCCTGGCCCGGTTTACTTTCAGGAATAATTCTCCCTCTATGAATGGGATTATGTTCGCAAGCGTCCTCTCCGCACTCTTTCTGCTCTTGCAGAATATCAGCGCATCGTCCGCATACCTTACGAATCGGTGTCCCCTGCGTTCCAGTTCCTTATCCAGTTCATTCAGCATCACATTTCCATACAATGGGCTTAACGGTCCACCCTGTGGGCACGCCTTCCTCCGTTTTCTCAAAGAATCCGTTCTGCAATACTCCTGCGTTCAGGTATTTGTGTATCAGCGATACCACACGTCCGTCCTTGACTGTCCGTGACAGTACCTCTATGAGTTTGCTGTGGTTTACCGTATCAAAAAATTTCTCTAAATCCATGCTTACCACATATACATACCCTTCCTCTGCATTCTTTTTGCAGGCTCTCAATGCGTCATGCTGGCTCCTTCCCGGTCTGAACCCATAACTGTTTTCTGAAAACTGCGGTTCAAACAGCGGCGACAGTTCCTGGGTGACTGCCTGCTGAACCAGGCGGTCTACAACAGTGGGTATTCCCAGTTTCCTGACCCTGCCTTTTTCTTCCCTGGGTATCTCTACCCTGCGGACTGGATTCGGTTTATATTTTCCTTCCCTTATCTTCTGGATTATTTCGCTCTGGTTTTCTTTCAGGCAGGGCAGAAGTTCATCCACCTGCATCCCGTCAATCCCGCCTTTGCCTTTGTTTGATTTCACTCTTTTATACGCTTTGTTTCAGTTGTCTTTTCGCAAAATCAGTTCCAGTAGATTGTCCGTCCAAAAGTCCGTGATGATGTCGTTGTTTTCAGTAATCCGCTGACAGACGGACACTTCTGCATACTCTTTCTGTTCCGCAGATACCATTTGCAGATAGTCTTCCATATCAAGTTGTCTGTCCTTAAACCCATCTTTGGTTACATTCATTTACTCACATCTCCTAAAGTTCAGTCCTTCCCACCACGTTTGCAACCGTAGTGGTACTATGACCTCTGCTGACTTCTCGTGATAAATCTTGTTTCAACCGCTTCCGCAAATATTTTATTGCACTGGATGCGTCCACGAGACCTCCCCGGGTACTCACACGCTCTTTCCCTCTTATACTCACTCCATAACTGCTAACTACAGTTTCGTGCAGTTATCGGACTTTGGTTTGTTTGGCAACCTTATCCCTGTATTTAGCCTCAAATGTAGCAAGCCAGAGTTTTGCCTGATCCTTTCTTCAGATTCCACCTCACGATGGACACCCCTGGCTTTGGCTGTATCCTTCCCACTGCCGGGCGGATTGGGGACTTTCACCCGTTAGAATGTATGCCCACCGGGCACACCAAAAAAACAGGAGTGCCGAAGCACCCCCATTCCCTAAACCCTCTTGCAAAATTCGCAGTGTTGGTTTATAATCAGGTTAGAAACCGAAGGATATTGAAGCGTCCAACGGCTGGCAATCGGAAACGAGTAATCAATTTCAAAAAAGCAAACGGATTACAGGCTATCCTCTATTGCAGTAGAAGATAGCCTTTTCCGTTACTTGCGGTTGTTTCTGTTGTCTAAGTATGTTAATGCTGCGAAAATGACCAACAGCAGTGTAAGTATCTCAAGTGTGTTCATACCGACCTCCTTTCCGTTTCCAGAAAGGACAACCGCAGACTATCCCTACCTGCTCTAATCTGACTAAGAGAATTATAGCACGTTATGTCGAATAATGCTATAAAAGATTTGCGTTAATCACTCTGCCGCTTCCAATACCACCTCTGCAAATTCCGCATCGCTCATGGCTTCCAGTTTCCCTAAGATCTGTCCGGCAAGCTCCACCATGTCACTGTCCTGTATATGGGGGATCACGTTCTTTATGTCGGCAATCATGCCCTTCCTGTATGCTTCTCTTTTTCCTCTTTCGGCTTCTCATTGTTCAGGACGTTATCAATCATGTTGTAGTTACATTCTTCCAGTTCCTCAATCTTTGCAAGCGGCTTGTATTCCGCCAGCTTATCTAACAGCTCCTTCGCCTT
>CATLIX010000098.1 GCA_949959185.1 uncultured Eubacterium sp.
TATGAGAAAATATTTGTACTCAAACTTTCTGAATTGTACATGAAATCAGTATAATTACTGAGTTTCGCAATTGCCTGGGAATTCCCTATGCTTCTTCCTCTTCTTCCTCTTCCACTTCATGGAGGGGCCCCTCTACTTTTTCCACATACATATGGCCTTCCAGATGGTCGATTTCATGGCAGAACGCTCTGGCCAGAAGTTCTTCTCCCTCCATCTCAAACCGCTCCATGTTCTCATTCCAGGCTTCAATTTTCACATAATTCGGTCTTGTGACCACACCTGCCTTCCCCGGCAGGCTTAAGCAGCCCTCGTCTCCGGTCTGCTCGCCCCGGCAGGCAATAATCCTGGGATTTATCAGCACAATGGGACCGTCCCCGATGTCAATGACCACCAGTCGTTTCAAAACCCCTACCTGAGGCGCCGCAAGGCCCACACCGTTTCCCTCATACATGGTCTCCAGCATATCTTCAATCAGCTCTTTCATTCTGGGAGTTACCTCTTTTACCTCCCTGCATTTTTTCGTCAGTATTTCATCGCCCATCTGGCGAATAGTCCTCAGTGCCATATTCCTCTTCCTCCTTATTCAAACCCTTTTTCAAAATCCGTTCATGGGATTAAAATCAAACTGTATGATTATATTTGCAAATTCCCGGTGGGTGCTGACAAATACTTCCAGCACATCTTTGATTTTCACCAGTTCCTGATAATCCGCATGTTTAAAATAAATTACCTTTTTATAGATATCTTTTACTTTCGCCACAGAGGCATTGGCCGGCCCGATTACCGACAATCCTGTGATTTTTCCGTCCTCCTGGGCTTTACGCACTTTTTTACCCAGCAGCTCCGCGCTTAAGGACGCTGTCATCTCATCCCCGGAAGCCACCAGCATCACCATCATATGGCCGCAGGGGGGATAATTCATCATGCTGCGCAGGGCGATTTCCGTCTCGTAAAAACGGACGTAATCCTGTTCTTTTGCCAGTGCAATGCAATAGTGCTCCGGACTGTAGGTCTGTATCACCACTTTCCCCGGCAGAGCGCCCCGGCCTGCCCGGCCCGCCGCCTGAGTCAGAAGCTGGAACGTCCGCTCCGCCGCGTGATAATCGCTGACATACAGGGACAAATCTGCCGCCAGCACACCCACCAGCGTCACATTTGGAAAATCATGGCCCTTGACAATCATCTGGGTGCCGATTAAAATATCCGCCTCCTGATTTGCAAAAGCCGACAGGATTTTCTCATGACCTTCCTTATTCCGGGTAGTATCAAAATCCATCCGCAATACCCTTGCATCCGGAAACTTCTTTTTCACAATCTCTTCTATTTTCTGAGTACCCGCTTTAAATCCGCTGATATATTTTGAACCGCATTCCGGACATACCTTCGGCGCCGCCTCCTCATGGCCGCAGTAGTGGCACACCATTCTTCCGTTGTTATGCTGGCTTAAGGATACGTCGCAGTGAGGACATTTCAGCACATGACCGCAGGCTCTGCAGGACACAAACCCCGCTATCCCCCTCCGGTTGATAAAAAGCATAATCTGCTGGTTCCGCTCCAGCCGGTCCTTCATCAGCTCCTGAAGCCTTTCACTTAAAATAGAACGGTTCCCCTGTTTTAATTCTTCCCGCAAATCCACAATCTCACACGCAGGCAGTGGCTTTTCTTCGATTCTTTTTTCCAGTTTCTGCAGAATATATTCCCCGGTCATTCCTTTGTAATAACTGTCCAGAGAAGGTGTGGCAGAGCCAAGCACCACACTGGCTCCCGCCATTTTTGCACGCTCAATGGCTGTCTCTCTGGCATGATAGCGGGGCAGCGTCTCACTTTTATAACTGGTCTCATGTTCTTCGTCTATGATGATAATCCCCAGATTTGAAAATGGTGTGAACAATGCGGAACGGGGGCCAATCATCACATCCAGTTCTCCCCGTTTTGCCCGTTCAAACTGGTCGTACCGCTCTCCTGCCGACATTTTGGAATTCAGGATGGAAACCCGCTCCCCAAAATGCTGATAAAAACGCATGACCGTCTGATACGTCAGGGCAATTTCCGGTATCAGCACAATAGCCTGCCTGCCGCTGGCCGCCACTTTCTCGATTAATTCTATGTAAACAGCAGTTTTACCGCTTCCGGTTACTCCGTGAATCAGCCAGGTATGATGATGCCCCTGCTCAAATTCCCGCCAGATACAATCCGTAATCTCCTGCTGCTGTTCGTTCAGTTTTATGGATTTCTTCTCTTTTTTCAGGCCTTCAAAAGGATTCCGGAATACCCGCTTTTCTTCCACCCGGAGAATTCCCAGTCCCCCCATGGCCCGAATTACAGAAGACGTCATATTCAGCCTGCCCGTCACCACTTCATAGGGCAGCGGACTCTGTTCCATCAGGGCTCCCAGAAGCCGGACCCTTGCTTTGTGATTCTTCTTTTCAAACAGGGCAAGCTGCTCCGCCGCCTGTTCCCGGTTCAAATCCAGTACCACAAAACGCTGCTTTTTCTCTTTTGTTCTCTGTTTGACGGGGAGCACTGTTTTCAGCGCCTGGTTCATGGTTCCCCCGTAATTTTTCCGCATCCAGCCTGCCAGGGCAATGAGCTGGGATTCAATGGGAATGCTGCCCTCCACCACGCCGGCAAGTTCTTTTATCCTGGCGGTATCATATTCCGGCGTATCTGTCAGTTCCACCACATAGCCTGTAGTTTTGCGGTCTCCGGCCCCAAAGGGAATTTCCACCTGCATACCCACCGCAAGCTCCTGCCTTAAATGTTCCGGTATCCTGTACTGAAACATTTTATCCAGTTTCTCATGAGAAATATCAATCACAATATTGGCATATTCCGCCATCCCTGCATCACCTGTTTTCTCTTTCCTGTGCCAGTTCATCCAGAACTTCCTGAATCAGCACGCGCTCATCCATAGGGTACTTTCTGCCTGCAATTTCCTGATAATCTTCATGGCCCTTCCCTGCAAGCACGATTACATCGCCCGGCTGTCCGTGGGCAATGGCATATCTGATGGCTTCCTTCCGGTCAATGATTTCCACATAAGCTCCGCTGGTTCTGGCCATCCCAATTTTAATGTCGTCTATGATTGCCTGAGGCTCCTCAAATCTGGGATTATCGGAAGTAATAATACTCAAATCCGCCAGTCTGCCGGATACCTCTCCCATCTCGTAGCGGCGCAGCTTCGAGCGGTTGCCGCCGCAGCCGAACAGGCAGACCAGACGGCTGGGCTCATATTCTTTCAGAGTACTTAAAAGGCTTTCCAGGCTCATGGCATTGTGGGCATAATCAATCATCAGGGTAAATTCATCCGACACCGGAAACATTTCGATTCTGCCTTTTACCTTTGCCGCCTTTAAAGCCTGCCGGATATGCTCTCCCGACACCTGAAAATGGCGGCAGACAGCAATGGCAGTCAGGGAATTATACACGCTGAATCTGCCCGGCACATCAATCTCCACGTCCAGCTCCACCAGCCCTTCCGTAGTATAAGACACGCCAAGATAACCCGGACGTTTCACCAGACGGATGTCCGCGGGACGCAGATCCGCCTCCGGAGAAAATCCAAAAGTCTCCACTTCACAGGTGTGTCCTTCCAGCACCTGCTGCCAGTGTTCATCATCCCTGTTGATGATTCCCGTCCGGCACTGGCGAAACAGCATACTTTTACATGCCAGATATTCTTCAAAGGAAGCATGTTCATTGGGCCCGATATGATCCGGTTCAATATTGGTAAAAATACCGATTTCAAAGGTAAATCCTGCCGTTCGATGCATCATCAGCCCCTGTGAGGACACCTCCATCACCACGCATCGGCAGCCTGCCTCCACCATTCGGTGAAAATAATCCTGTACAATATAAGATTCCGGTGTGGTATTGCTGGCCGGAATCACCTCATCGCCGATGATTGCTTCAATCGTTCCTATCAGACCTGTCTTGCAGCCTGCATGTTCCAGAATGGATTTCACCATATATGTGGTGGTGGTTTTTCCTTTGGTCCCTGTAATTCCGATTACTTTCAGCTTTTCCGCCGGATGATGGAACCAGGCTGCGGAGGTCACCGCAAGACCATACCGGGTATCCGTTACCTTTATCACTGTCAGGAAATCCGGCGCTTCCACATCCTGCTGCACCAGCACTGCCGCCGCCCCTTTCCCGGCTGCTTCCATAACGTATGTGTGTCCGTCCGTGACAGTCCCCTTAATACACACAAAGAGACAGCCTTCGGTTACCTTTCTGGAATCATACACAAGTTCTGTAATTTCCAAATCCGTTCTTCCCTGAACTACCGTATAGTCCAGACGCTCCAACAGCCTGTTTAACTTTTCCATTATAATTCCTCTTTTCTAAAAGCATACTCGTTTTATTATATGATATATTTTGGGATTTGGCAAGTTCCGGGATTTTGAATAACAGTTCAGCCATAGCCTGTTTAAAGGGCGCGGGTTGAACTGGTAAAAACAGAAAACCCAAATCTGGCCCCTCAGGATTGAGGGGCCAGGGGAGATGCACACGCAAATGCAAAGGAAATATGTCGCCAGGGCGACGCATTTGCGGCGCAGAATTTCGTAAAACGAAATT
>CATLIX010000099.1 GCA_949959185.1 uncultured Eubacterium sp.
GAAATATCTGATACAGTTATACCGTGCGCTCCATCCGGAGGATACGGAGACGACGGAAGATGCGCTTATGGATATTACCATAAGGAACGTCCTCACGAATGGAATTTATAACGATCTGGCTTTCAGGGTTGGGGATAAAGTCATGTTTCTGGTCGAGCATCAGTCTTCATGGACGATGAATATTATTATACGTGTGCTGATGTATTTAGTGCAGATTTACCATGACTATTTTGAGGAACAGGATGCAGATTTATATGGGAGCAAGAAGGTTCATGTTCCAGAACCAGAATTATACATGATTTTTACCGGAGAGCGTGCCGGCAGACCGGAAACAATCTCACTTTCCAAAGAATTTTTCGGCGGGAAAGAATGTGCCATTGAAGTAAAGGTGAAAGTGCTTTACGGCGATAAAGGGAATGACATTATCAGCCAGTATGTTGCGTTTACAAAAGTATATAATGAACAGGTGAAACAGTATGGAAGGAGCCGGGAGGCTGTCACGGAAACCATCCGTATCTGTAAAGACAGGGATGTGCTTCGGAAGTTTTTGGCAGGCAGAGAAAAGGAGGTTATATCTATTATGATGGCTTTGTTTGATGAAGAGAAGATCATGCGTACCCATATAGCAAGCGAAAAGAAAGCCGCTTCAAAAGAGACTGCACGGAAAGCTGCAGAAAAGATGTTAAGGGATAGGAAAATAACGGTAGACGAAATTACTGAATATTTTTCAGAGCTTTCAGCAGAGGATATTCAGGAAATTGAAAAAGAGCTGTTTCAAACGATATAATACCTGGTGACAAACAGACACACAAGAAAGAATATTGGAATCCCCGGCTGCAAATGAATACAGCCGGGGTTATTCACGTGGAGGATAAAGTGAAAGAATCAGAACTGATAGGAAAAGTATATTCTGCTGTCTATCACCAGTGCCAGCAAAGAGGATATGCCGCCCCTGCTGATGTGCTGGTTGATATAGGTGTCCTGCCTAAGCAGAAGTATGAGGACTGGAGATTCGGGAAAGTACGGTATCTGGAAGCGGTGTGTACGTGTAATTTAAAGAAGCTCTCCTTTATTATGAAACAGATTCGCTCCTATGCAAAGAAATCGAGTTTGAAACCATCTTTCTGCTATTATAAGCGGTGGGGCGTGAAGAAAAGGCATGGCCATAAGCCGGTAATCCCCCTGCGGTTCAGCAAAAGCGGAAATCCGGAGATTGAAAAAGCATATGCGACACACTATGTGGATTTAGGGCGGACAGAGCAGTTGAAGAAAGAAAAAATGGGGAAAGCGGCAGCTGCAAACCAGGCTGAAATACCAGACGAAACACAAGATATGCCGGTAAATATTTCTGACAGCAGAAGTGGGGCATAAAATGGGGAGGAAAGATGGGAAAAGAACCGGACAAAAAATATGAAACCATGAAGAAAATCATGGATGCTTTAGAGGATATTCTATGCTCTTATCAGGGCAGGGGACATCAATCAGTATATGTTGACCTGGATTCCCTTGCACTTTTTACAAGCCTGATCGCATACAGACAGATGCAGGTAGAAAATTACAGGTATGACTATGATGATAATATCCGAGAGGACGAAGAAGCCAGACGGATTTACAGGGAGCTTGCACCGCAGACAAGATGGCGTGTGGGACGGCATACCCAGATAGAACCGATACGGATGAATGCATTGAAGCAGCTTTCATCCTTGGGTATGCCGGCGTATCAGGGACAGATTTATTATGCAGATACAGGCTCTGTCCTGATATGTGGGGAAATCCTGCCCTATGAGATTTTCCAGTTGCTTACAGATATGCCGGAAGTGAAGAAATTATATGTTTTCCCCTACCCGTTCCGGGAGGGATGGGAAAAGCCGCTCTATTTTTCTTTTGAGCCGACAGAAGCGGCACGGGAGGAAATGCGGAAATATGTGGATAAAAAATTGGATGAAATGCTTCGTATAATGAGGGAAAAAAGTGAAAGCCTTGACGGAATCATCCCTAAAGTGAATGAAGATATTTTTTAATCATATTCGTTTCGTTGGGAAAAAGACAGCCGCAAAATTCTATGTAATCCTGCGGCTGTTTTTCTGTTCAGAACGGTTAAGAAATGTCGGCGCTTTTCTGTTTTTCCGGCTGTCGGGTGTTTGGCTGCCCTAAAATCTTATCGACATTGGAGCAGACGGTATTCAACTCTTTTTGGTAATCCCGGTAGTAATGGTAGGCTTTCTGTGCCTCTTTTTTCTGTTGGAGCAGCTTTTCCTTTTCTGCTTTCAATAGCTTCATGGAGGGGAGTTTCCCGTCTGCTGACTGCCCTTTCAGGAATTTCCGTGCGGCTTCATAGAGTGCGATTTCCGTCGGATGCTCCTGCCGGAACTGCCCTTTGTTCTTTGCTTTCACAAACTTTTGGTAGACAGGTTTATTGGCGAGGTACTGGCCGGTGTAATGGATCTGCTCATTTACCTTCCGGAGATTATCTTCCACAGATTTTAAATCTTTTTTGGAAGTGGAAACATGGTTCTTAATCTCTGAAAAGGAATTTTCCAGGGAATCCCTGGTATCATATCCATTCTCCTGTATATAAGCGACCGTCTTAGCCATCTCTTTCAGGTTGGAAAGTTTCACTTTGTTAGCGTATGCGGCATTTTGCTGTGCCTTTACACAGTCCTGCAGATTAACCACCAGACGCAAATCTGACTTGATAAACAGGATTGATATAGCTTCCTCTTGCAGTAGATTGGATGGATGGGGTGCAGATTTCTCCGATTCCGTATTATATTTTTCCATATCAACCGTTTTCTTTTTATTTTCTTTAGGCTCTGCATTTTCCTTAAACAGCTCCCGGAGGTAATCTTCTTCATAATGTGTGCCGAGCATCCTTCCAGTGATATACTTGTTCCGTTCCGGGTGAAGGTAGCTGAACCTGCCACGACTAACTTTCAGCTTGACATTATATTTTTCGAAAAGTAATTTCTGAAAATCTTCCTGGCTGCAGGAAATGGCTGCGGCATCTTCGATGGCAGACCGTAAGAAATCTTTCTGTGTTTGGAATACCATTTTTCGTGGTGTAAGGTAAGCGTTAAATAAGAATGTGTAGTGAAATCCCTGATATTTTCCTGTAAACTTGTATTTAGAGTTTTTAGTGTACGCTCTCAAAACTCTAAATACAAAAAAGGAGCGATTCCATGGACATCTCATCTTTCACTCCTGCTAAGCAGGTAAAACTTCAATACTGGCTGGATGTCATCCGACAATGCAGAGCCTCCGGCCTGACCAACCAGGCATGGTGCGAACAGAATAACGTCTCTTTAAAAAGTTATTATTACTGGATCGCAAAAATACGCAGGCTGGCTCTTGAAGATCTTCCCAGAAAAAATAACGGCATTCATTCACAGCACGGCCCGGATACCATCCTTTCACCGGAACCATCCCCTGAGTTTACGCAGGTATCCCTGCCTGACACACACGCTTCTTATTCTTCTCCTACAGCAGTGCTGCATATCAAAGACATAAGAATCGAAGTTTTTGAAGATACCTCCCGTGAATCATTGACAAGGCTTCTGAAAGCAGTGCAGTCATGTTAGGAGATCTCTCCCATGTGGAGAACATCTATATCCGCACCGGGTACACAGACATGAGGAAACAGCTAAATGGATTGGTGGATATCATCCAGTACAGCTTCAGGCTCGATCCATACAGCAATTCCCTGTTCCTGTTCTGCGGAAGGCGTGCAGACCGGATCAAGGCAGTCCACTATGAGGGGGACGGGTTCAGCCTTTTGTACAAGCGATACGAAAGCGGCCGCCTAAAATGGCCCAGAACCGGTGAAGAAGCAAAACAGATATCCGAACAACAGCTTCGCTGGCTCCTGGAAGGATTGAATCCGGAACAGCCAAAGGCGGTTCAGAAATGGCAGCCAAAACAGGCGGAGAATCTCTGAAATTCCGTATAAACACTGTGAAATCCTGCGTTTTCGTGGTACAATAAAACCACCAAAACGCAGGGGGCAGAGAATTTTGTCAAACAGAGAACAGCAATACCAAAATCAGATCAAAGAACTGGAACAGCAGATCCGGCTCCTCAAGGAGCAGGTTCATTTTCTGACCCGCAAACTGTATGGAACAAAGTCTGAGAAGACATCTGCCCTGGAGATAGAAGGTAAGCGTCAAATAAGAACGTGTAGTGAAATATATGGCGTTCTCCTGTAAAATCAGGGTTAGAGTTTTTAGGGTTCACTCCAAAAACTCTAAATCCAGATAAAGGAGAATACCCATGGACATTTCCACTTTAACTCCGGATAAACAGGTAAAACTTCAATACTGGCTGGATGTGATCCGGCAATGCAGAGCCTCCGGCCTGACGAATCAGGTATGGTGCGAACAGCATGATATCTCTTTAAAAAGCTATTATTACTGGATCGCAAA
>CATLIX010000100.1 GCA_949959185.1 uncultured Eubacterium sp.
ATCAGATCCAGTGCCTCCATTATATGTCCGTCTGCAATGCGGACGCCTGGTATATCGCCGTACTCATTTATGGGAGGGAATTCAAGTATTACCGGATAGAGCGGGATGAGGAAATGCTGGCAGACCTGATACGGATAGAGGAAGATTTCTGGGAGAACCATGTGTTAAAGGGAGTGCTGCCGGAGCCGGACGGTTCGGAATTAGCGGACAGCGTGATTGCGGAATATTATAAGAAAACCAGAGCAGAGGCAGTAGAGCTTACGGGATTTGACGAGAAATTAAGCCGGAGGCAGGAGCTTTTGGAGCTGATTGAAAGCATGGGAACGGAGAAACGCCAGATTGAACAGGAGCTGAAACTGTTTATGGGGGAGGCGGAAATTGCGGAGAATGACCGTTACCGTATCTCATGGAAACCAGTAAGCAGCCCAAGGCTGGATGAAAAGCGGCTGAAGGAAGAGAGGCCGGAGATCTATGAGGAATACCGGAAGGTGTCGCAGTACCGGAGGTTTATGGTGAAGGCGGCATAAGGGAAATGTTCCAGCCAGACATTTTACAAAATGAGCAGGATGCGTAGGAATACAGGAAGGGGCGATGGTGTCTCTTCCTGTTTGTATTGCGAAAAAGATGGAATAAAAAGGTGATATCTATGGTGAGGAAAGAAAAGAGTGCAGACATTACCGTTGAAGGAAGGGTGTTCGAAACGAACATTTTGTGCGGTAAAGGAACAGGAAAGAAAAAAAGCGGAGACATCAGCAAGGGGACAGGGAGAAGAAAGGGGATCACTTTGGATTTTCCGGAAAGGGTGAAAAATGACAGGAAACAGGGATATAAAGACGGAGCTGGCAAAAAAAGCAGGCAGTATCAGGAATGGGGGAAGAGAAGAAAAAGCTGTATATTCAGTGTCAGCAGAAGAAAGGGAAGGTATGGCAGGCATGGGAAGAGATAACAATAGCAGCGAATTTGTCCGCCTGCTCAGGGCGGATGAGATTGAGTGCCGGGTATCGGTGATCAATGAGAAAGGGTTAAGTTTACTTTTATTTAAGGATGCTCGTGTGGACCAGAAGATTCTGGACGAGACGTTTACGCCTTTTGGGTGGCGCAGGACGCATCAGAGCATTGACGGGAATCTTTACTGTACCGTGGAGGTGTGGGATGAGGGAAAGAAACAGTGGATCGCAAAACAGGACGTGGGGACGGTCAGTTATTCGGAGAAGGAAAAGGGGCAGGCATCGGATTCCTTTAAGAGAGCCTGTTTTAACTGGGGGCTGGGAAGGGAGCTTTACAGCGCGCCGTTTATATGGATTTCAGCGGGAACTGCCAGCATCCAGAAGAAGGGAGACCGTTTTGTAACGTCAGACAGGTTTTCCGTGCAGTCTATCTCCTATAATGAACAGCGTGAAATCGTATCTCTTGTGATCGTCAACGGCAAAGGGATCTCCGTATTCGAGATGGGAAAGAGGCAGTGGAAAGGGAAGGAAAAAGAGACGGATACAAACATTTCCCAAAGTGCGGGGGCCAATGCAGGAACGGGTATCTTTGTAATCACAGAAGTTCAGCGGATGGCGCTGGAGAAGGAGCTTAAGCGTACCGGGGTTCTGATGGAGGCGGTGCTTGCAAGATATAATATCCACAGTCTGGATGAAATGACAGAAGAAGTGTATACAAAGGCGCTGAACGGATTGAAAAGGACGAAGACGAAGGCGGCATAGGAAATGTTGTATAGAGTAATGTTTAATATGGAAGAAAGACAGGAGGATGAAGAGAGTAGGAAACATAAGATTCCGAGTGCAAATTCCGCACGAACGGCGTAGCCATTCCGCTTCCGACGGCGTAATCATTCCACAGTAACGGCGTGCTCATTCCGCTTCAAACGGCGTATCTTCCTTTATACTTTGAGATGGAACAAGCAGATCAGAGTGTAAAGAAAGGAGCATGTCATGCAAAGTTACACTACTATTATCGGCGTTGTAGAACTACGCCTACAAAAACAGAGTTACACCACTGTACAAAAGCGTTATTCCATCGGATCCAGTACAGTGACGCTCATTATGAAACGCTTTAAAGAATTAGGACTTTCTCTTGATGATTTGAAGAGGACGGAACCTGTAAAAGTGGAGAAGGCATTTTATCCGCCAGAAAATCTCCGCCATCAAGATATTCCTCTCCCTGATTTTGAAGCAATCCATGACCGTATGATCGCCATGGGGAAAAATGCGGATCTGGGATTCTTGTGGTTGGAATACAAGGAGCAACACCCAGATGGATATCAGCAGTCACAGTTTTATCATTTATACCGCCGATTTATGGAAGAGAATTATGGCAGCCGGAACGCCTCCATGCCAGTAGAACGGATTCCAGGGCAAAAGATGTATATCGACTGGGTTGGCGACCAACCGGAGCTTCTTGTCGATCCGGAGACAGGGGAAATCCATAAAGTCCATCTTTTTACTACCACCCTCGGGTTTAGCAGTTGCATTTATGCGGAGGCTTTTATGGATGAAAAATTGCCGAACTTTATTTCGGGCGTTGTCCATGCACTAAGCTTTTATGATGCGATACCACAATACCTCGTTCCGGATAATTTAAAAACAGCAGTCACCAGACATACAAAGGATGAATTGATCCTAAATTCTGCTTTTGCGGATCTTGAAGAGTTTTACGATACGATTGTACTGCCGCCGCCTCCAAGAAAACCAAAAGGAAAAGCAACCGTGGAAAACCACGTGAAATTTCTCGAGATACATTTAGTCGAAAAGCTGAAGGAAAGTGTATTTACCGACTTGTCGATGCTAAATGACCGGATTATGGAGCTTGTTTCAGGGATCAATCAGAGGAATTTTAAAAAGAAATCCGACATTCGGTTTACCCGGAAAGATGCATATACCAAATACGACAAACCGCATATGAAGTCCCTGCCCGGTGCAAATTATACTTTATGTGACTACAAATATTTCCTGCATGTGCCAAATAATTACCATCTTGAGTATGATGGGCATTACTACTCCGTACCATACAGATATCTGAAAGAACCGGCTGTTCTCAAAGCCACCATAAGCGAAGTCAGGATATGCGATAAAAACAATAAACTGATCTGCAGGCATGCCCGGTCTTATAAAACCTTTCCGCTATATATTACCGAAGAGAACCATATGCCGGCGAATCATCAGTATTACAAGGAGCTAAATTCCAAGGATGGCGCTTACTACAGACGCTGGTCATCTGTATATGGAGAATATATGGAGATTTTGGTTGACCGTATCCTGCGTTCAGCAAAACACGAGGAGCAGGCCTACAACAGCTGTAATGGGATCCTGCACAGCTGCAAAAACATTTCCCATACAATCGTTGAAGAGGCAGCTGAACGTTGTGTAAAGGCAAATGCATGCAAATATACCTATTTCAAGAAAGTACTCAATACAGTACGTAATGAAAGATATGGGAAACGCCAAACCGGACAGATGCCTGTACATGAAAACATCAGAGGGAGGGATTTTTACAAATGATGCCTCCAAAAGATGCGTTTACAAAAGAGGAGCTGCAAGTCACTTCAAGGCTCCGTCAGATGAAGCTTTCCGGTATGGCAGATGCATTAGAGAACCAACTCAGGGATCCTAATGCGGATCTCGCCTCATTTATGGACAGAATCATTGAGATCGTCAATACCGAATGGCAGAACCGTTACGACAAGAAATTTTCACGGTTCCTAAAGCAGGCCAAACTACGTTATCCAGCCGCAGATCTGGATGAATCCATCTATGATCCAGGACGTATGCTGGATACGGCATCCATCGAGAGGCTGAATACCTGCCATTGGGTGGAAGAAGGCCGGAACCTGTTGATTACCGGTCTGACCAGCAGTGGGAAAACATATCTGAGTAATGCTTTGTGTATTTCGGCAATCCGTCAGTTTAAAACTGTGCGGTACATCAGGGCCAGTATCCTTATGGGCGAGCTAGAACAATCGCGGATTAAAGGATGCTATCTGGAATACATCCAGAAGCTGGCAAAGATAGATTTGCTGGCAGTGGATGACTTCGGACTTATGCCGCTTGATTTGGATAAATGCCGGGATTTTTTCGAAGTAATAGATGCAAGGGATGGACGTAAATCTACAATCCTTATTTCACAGTTTCCAATCAAGTCCTGGTTTGATATGTTTTCAGACGGAACCTATGCAGATGCCTGCCTTGCCCGTATCACTGACAAAAAGCATTCTTACCGTCTTGAAATGAATGGACGGAGTATGCGTGAGCCAGTGTGATAAAGTCGATAAATAGAGAGCGGCGCTGATGCGCCGTTGGGAACGGAACGGCTGCGCCGTTCACACGGAACTGCCGTTCCGATTTAGCGTAATCTACA
>CATLIX010000101.1 GCA_949959185.1 uncultured Eubacterium sp.
GTGCATTGCCAACCTGCCAGATGGCGGAATCCATTGAAGATGTAGAAAAATTCATTCGAAGACGGAAGAACGTGGATTATTATATGTAAGCCAGTAATTTCGGGCTTAGTGCTCATATCGCTATCCCATTCGCTGGAAAATGTTTGAATCAACAAACCAGTAAAAATGAGTGTTCAGTATTGTCCGGAAAGTAACTCCAAATGAGGCGGATGTCGTTGCAGTATGCGTTGATCAGAGTACAGGCAGCAACGTTTTTCGGCATTGTTGGTTCTGACCAAAAAACAGGACGGCTTGGGACGGAAAGTTTGTTGGTATTTCAGGGGCAGTTTCCGGCGGTTTGGTGGTATTGGTAGATAGCTTTGTAAGCATGGAGTGGGTATACTGTAGATAGCGTCAGAGGAAAGGAAGTGAAAAAATGAAACGGTATAAGGTAGGCGTTCAGAAGGATGGAACTGTAAAATATTATTTTATACGGGACGTGGAAACATTGGAACTCTGCCTGTTTCCGACAAAATATCTGACGCACCTGACCAGGGCAAACCGTTCCCCGAATACCATCCGCAGGAGCGCCTTTTCCATCTGCTATTATCTGGAATATATGGATGAAAAACAGATAGAGCTGTTTGATGTGTACCAGATGGATTTCGAGACACAATACGAACATTTCTCGGATTACTTAAGCTGGCTGAAACTTGGAAAACATAAAGAGAATACAGAGAAGCTGCCGGACAATGGAACCTGCAACGCATATTTAAAGGATGTGTTCAGGTTCTATCTTTTTTTGGAAATGCAGACGGAGCAGACAGGGCAGCTGTCCGTATTATCCTATAACCAGATGACTGTGCCAAATGCGGCCGGGGTGAAACGGACACTGCGATTTAAAGCATTCAAAGGATATCTGAAAGAGGAAGAGCGGAACGTCCGGGCGGCAGATAAGTGTGAGATTGTGAGGATTCTGGAATCCTGTACCAACTGCCGTGACCAGGTATTGATCCTGCTGACTTCGGAGTTGGGGGTTCGGATCGGAGAGGTTCTGGGGATTGACTACACGAAGGATATCGACTATGAGAACCATGAGATCCGGGTGGATTTCCGGGATGACAATGAGAACGACGCCCGGGCAAAGAATGCGGAGGAACGCAGGGGAAAGATTAGCAAAGATACCTTTGATTTCCTGCTTTATTACCTGTCGGAATATTGGGATATGATCCAGAAACAGAATTACCTGTTTATCAATATTAAGGGCGATACGGCAGGAAAACCGATGAAGGTGGACAGTGTTTACGATATGTTCGAGCGGATGGAGAAAAAGACAGGGATCAAGATCACGCCCCACATGCTCCGGCGTTATTACGCGAACACCCGGTGGGAAGCCAACTGGCCCCTGGAGATGATCAGCCAGGCCCTTGGACACAAGCATCTGGATACGACGATCCGGTATTATGGAAAGCAAGTACTTATGGAAAGTAATTATCTCAATTCATTAAAAAAAGCAAGTTTTCCATTGATTTACTTGTCATAAATGCTTTTTGATATAGTGGGGTACAGAAATGTACTACTAAATTATATCAGGAGGATTTGCCATGATAAGACAAATCAGCGTTGGAAACCTTTGCGGTGAACTTGGCGGACTGTTTGACAAGCTTCAATACTCAGCCGATTCTATGCGCAGGTACAACAAAGTTTTTGATGAATTTACAGAGTATGCGGGCAAAGCGCAGTATTCACAGCAGCTTGGCACGGAATTCCTTGCCTGGAAGTTTAACCAAATCGGTGGATTCGTTACAGCCGGAACCTATTCAAAGGATGAAATGTACTACTTTCGAGCAATTCGTTCTCTTGCTGAATATTATAACTTCGGCGTGATATTCCGCAGGCATGACTTCCGCGGGGAAATTGTCTGGCCGGAACCTTTCAGGGAATGTACCGAGAAATTTTTCCTTTCAAAAACAGAGTATGGAGTCAGCTATGGTTATGTCAGGAGCAGCAGAATGGTAATGAAAGACTTTATTCTTTTTCTGGACGCACTGAACATACATACGCCCCAGCAGCTCCGCTATGTCCATATCGAACAGTTTACCCATTCTCTGGTCGGATGGTCAACGTCTACGGTGCGCAGCAGAATCAGCCTGCTGCGTAATTATCTTAGATTTCTGTTCCTGAACGGATATATCCCGGAACCGTTGGCGGAGAAGATTCCAGCGGGCCTCACTCCGCGTGGACGCCGGAAACTCCCGGCAGTATGGTCCGAGGATGAGATCCGCAGGCTTCTTGAAAGTGTAGACCTGACAAATCCAAATGGAAAGCGCAATTATGCAATGCTCCTCATGGCTGCACGGCTTGGGCTGCGCATAGGCGATATCCGGGATCTCCAGCTTTCTGCCATCGATTGGCAGGCATGCACACTGACCATCGTGCAGAATAAGACAAAGGAACCGCTGACACTTCCCCTTCCGGAAGATGTAGGCTGGGCAGTCATTGATTACCTGAAGAACGGACGCCCCGCTACAGACAGCAAAAATATATTTGTGCGTCATGTCCCTCCTTATGATGGATTTGCAGTTACGAGCAACCTGTATAACATTATAGCAAAAGCTCTTTCCAGAGCAGGCATTCCTTGTGATGGGAAACCAAGCGGATTCCATACGCTCCGCCATTCTGTAGCCACCCATCTGCTCCAGGGCGGGGTGGAAGCTGCTACAATCTCTGATATTTTAGGGCATACATCTCCTGAAACAGTCAGACACTATCTGCAGGCAGATACTGCCAGCCTCAGGAAATGCGCACTTGAAGTGGAGGTGAAGCCATATGCAGAAGGATAAAGCAGGGATATTTACCGGTCCATTGTCTTTCGTCCTGACAGGCCTTGTGGAAGAACGCCACCGGATGGGGTTCCGTTTTAAAGAAGAAGAACGGCTTCTTCACGAACTGGATAGAATGAGCATCGGATTTGACTGTACCGGCGGGCTTACACAGGAACTGGTAACGAAGTTCATTGAACGGAAACCAAACTGGCATCAGGGGACGCAGAAACAGCACGTACATGCTGTAAGGCTTCTGGCACTGTATATGCTAAGACATGATATGCAGGCATTTGTTGCAGACTATTCAAGTGTGACGGATTTACATGAAGATTATAAGCCGTATATCTTTACCCATCAGGAAATAGATGGAATCTTTGATAAAGCTGACCATATCCGCCCAAATGGCCAGCGTTCCCATATTTTTTATCCGGTATTGCTGCGGGTACAGTACGGCTGCGGGCTACGGATTTCGGAGACGCTTAACCTGCAGATGTCCGATATTGATTTTGAGGGAAAAGTTTTTCATATCAGGGATGCAAAAAATCATAAAGACCGGGATGTGCCTTTCAGTGATTCCGTTGGAAAATATCTTTCCTGGTATTCCCGGCAGATACACCCGGTCTACCATGCAGAAGATTACTTTTTTGCAAGCAGATGGGGAGACCGGCGCTATTCTATAGGAACAGTCTCCTCCTATTTCCGGGAAATATTGTCCCGTTGCGGAATCCGCCATGGCGGACGAAAAAACGGCGGCCCGCATCTCCATTGTCTCCGCCATACTTTTTGCTGTCACAGCCTCGAAAAAATGCTCCGGGAGGGAACCTCCCATCAGGCAGCACTGCCTCTTCTGATGATTTATTTAGGTCATTCATCATTATCTGCCACGGGATACTATCTGAAATTGACTGCGGAGGCATTCCCGGATCTGCGTGACAGGATAGACAGGCTCTACGGAGATATCATTCCGGATTTGAAGGTGAGGCTTTATTATGAAGACGACTGATCTGGCAAAACACCTGACCTCATTTCTGACCATTGAGCTGGCTTCCGTCAGAAATGTAAGCTCCAATACAATACTGTCCTACAGGGATACATTTAAACAGTTACTGTCATTCATGGAAATACACAAGGGAATCCGCCCTGAAAGGCTAATGATAAAGGATCTCACAAAAGAAGTTGTCATTGCTTTTCTTGAAAACATTGAATCGGTCAGGGGAAACAGCATCAGCACCCGGAACCAGAGGCTTGCAGCAATCCATGCACTGTTTCGTTACCTCCAGACACAGGAGCCGGACACCATCTTCCAGTGTCAGCAGGTGCTGTCCATACCATTCAAAAAGCAGGCAGGAAAGACGGTCAGATACTTGACGGAAGAAGAAATGTCAAGGCTTCTGTCTGCGCCGGATC
>CATLIX010000102.1 GCA_949959185.1 uncultured Eubacterium sp.
AAATAAGTACCACAAACAGACCACCGCAGCACGCTGGTCTGATGAAAAGCAAGGACGTTTGTTTAGATATTTTCGGTTTTCGCCAGTGCGGAAAGATATTCCCTTACCCGCCCGTAATAAATGCGGAGGAACTTGTTTGCCCCGGCAGTCATGTAGACGTAATAAGGCTTGCCCTGTGCCCGCTTCTTGTCCATGAAAGCATAAACGGGATCATCCACGGGGGAACGCTTGATAAGACCGTCCATGATCTGGAAGAGTGTCTTGCGCAGATAAGGAGAGCCTTTCTTTGTGGTAGGCACACTTTTACGGACGTGCTGTCCGGATTCATCTTTTCCGGGGTCAACGCCTGCAAAAGCAGTCAGTGCACTGCGGTGCGTAAAACGCATCACATCCCCAATCTCAGCCATGAGCTGTGGACCAAGCGTGGGACCGACACCATTCATTGCCATGACGACAGGGTATTCTGGCAGCGTGGATGCGGTTTCGTCCATTTTCACACGGAGGGATTCCACCGTTTCAGATGCAGTATTCAGCATTGCCACAGCCTGCCGTACCAGCAGCTTCGTGCTGCCATCCTTTGGGAAAACGGCGATCATGTCAGAGGAAAGCTGATAAATAGCCGCTGCTTTGGCGGCACTAAAGTTATAGCCTTTGCGTTTACACCAGTTCTGGTAGTGCTCCGTAAAGGCATCCAGAGACTTGGAGCGCACACAGTCCACATGCCAGTAGGTGTAGACAAAGTCCACCCATTTCTGGCTGCCGTTGCTGCGGGCAGGACTGTCAAAGAAGTCATTAGCACCCGGAAAGGTCTGGTCGAGCAGGGCAATGAGGTTGTTTTTCATGGCAGTTTTGTGAGCCATATAGAAACCGAACTGGCGGTTCATGGTTTTTAATTGGTTGCGTGTTTTATCCATGCTTCCATACTGCTTCAGTTTCGCCCAGCGGTCAAGGGTATAACGTGCGATTTTTTTGGAATCAGCCTTGTCGGTCTTGGGAGAGCGCAGGGAATCGTCCCCGAAGTCCTTGATGAGCATGGGATTAACGGCGCTGACAAAGATACCAGCATCTGAAAGCCATGTGGCGACCGGCTCATAGTATCTTCCTGTATGCTCCATGCAGACTTTCGTTTCCCCGTCAAGTCCCCTGATGTAGTCGATCAGGGCATTGATATCGGACTGGGTATGGGGGATGTCGCGGGGCGGCATGAGGATCACGTCGCCGGGCTGGAGGATGGTGACAGTGCTCTTTCCTTTGGAAACATCAATACCAACAGCGTTCATAACAGATACTCCTTTGTAATGTATTAGCAATGGTCAATACCAGTTTTCCCATTGCCTATTCAATCTACTGGGTATCACACGAACGCCTTTAGGTTCAACCTGCGTAAAACGAATGCTGCGAATGAGGGCTGGTTGGCTGACTTTTTTACGGACGCTAAGTCCTGAAAGGAGGAGGCCAGACCTATTGCCTTACTCATTCTAACAGCTTAAGCAACAAGATGGGTAATTCCTTACTGGCTGTAAGGGGTATTAACCATAAATATATTGTAGTAGCCTGCAAATTTTTCAAAAATTTCCCAGCTTTTACGAAAGAAGGGAAGCTGGACATTGACTGGCTGGTTGGGATGAGAGTGCTTATAAGACTTGCCAGCACAGAAAATGGATGGGAAATTGCAGGAGTTTCCTATGATTACCAATATTATGGTATGGATGAAGAACAGGAAAGCGGGGGAGAAAATGGCGAGAAATGATATATCAATGGAGCAGATTATCAAAGAAGCAGAACAGGAGATTGAGTTAATCTGTTCCACTACAGGGCAGGCATATATCAGGGCTGCAAATGAGAAAGAGGGAATGCGCCTTATCGCAGTTGAAAGTGAATCATTCCAGCAATGGTTCCGTTCCTACTGCTATGACGGGTATGGGATAATACTGCCATCCGGCGGGCATATACAGGCACAGGCGCATATAAAAATGCTGGCAAAAAGGAATGGGAAGCGTTCCAGGATTCATAAACGTATTTATGCCAAAACGGATACCGTCTATTATGATTTGGGGCGAAACGATGGAAAATACCTGAAAATAACTGCTGACGGGGTAAGGATGGCAAAAAATTCCCATATCCTGTTCCAGCGCAGTGAACTCTTTGCACCGCAGGTAGAACCGGAAATGCAACAGGTATGTGCAGGAGATGTAAAATATTTTATTGCACAGCATTTTAATTTCCACAGCGAAACGGACCAGATACTGTTTGCCGCTTTTTTGGCAGGCTGTTTTTTCGGGAAGCAGTTTTCAAAACCTGTGCTGGAAGTTTACGGTCAGAAGGCAAGCGCGAAATCTACCTGTTTAAAGAGGGTGCAGAATTTAATAGACCCGCTTACGGTCAATCCCCTGTTCTCCATGCCAAAGAGGGAAAATGAGGTGGCTATGTGCCTTGCGGCGGAATATATGGTATGTTTTGACAATATCAGCTTTATTTCCCAGAATACAAGCGATTTAATCTGCCGGAACTGTACGGGAGGTTCACAGGTAAAGAGAAAACTCTTTACAGATGATTCCCGGTCTATTCTGGAACCGGACGCTGTTGTATGCTTCAACAGCACAAGACAGTGCATTGTAAGGAGCGATTTGGCTGACCGTGCGATTTTTCTTGAGCTTGCGCGTATCAGCCCGGAAAAAATGCAGGGGGATAAGGAACTGCAGAAAAAACGGGAAGATGACCTGCCCTTTTTCTTCGGCGCATTATGCCAGGCTGTCAGCGGGATATTGGGGGATAAAAAACCGGCTGTAAATTATTCCCCGGTCAGGCTGGTTGATTTTTACGAGATGGCAGTGAAAGCAGGCAGACAGATTGGTTATAAAGAAGAACAGGTACATGAAGCATTCTGCACCAATCGGAAAAAAATCAATGACTCCCTTGTTTCAGGAAATATTCTGCTTACCGTATTGGAAGGGTACATGAGCCAGAAGGGGATGGAAGAGGGTTTGAAAGCCAAAGTGTCAGAGTTTTACAGAGAAATGAAGCTGTATGCCCTGGAAGAGTATGGCATTGATGGTAGAAGATTTCCGGGTGCGCCGGAGGTTATGACAAGGAGAATGTCAGAGAACAGGAGCAACCTTGAGGATATCGGAATCTTTTATGATGTAAGAAAAGGAAAAGACGCCGGATATATTGAGATATGGAAAGAATAGAAGGTCGCGCCGATGCAGCCGAAAAGGAAACTGCATAAGTTTAAGCAGGGAGTTTCCGGTTTGCCGCCACCGTCGCCATAGAGAAAGGGGATGGAGCATATAGATGAAAGAGTGGCTGGAAACAGTTATGGATTTAATGGCACAAATTGTAGCCACTGTTTATTCTAATGAGAAAAAGGCGAAGAAAGAACAGGAAGACAGGTAACTGTCCTGACAGAGAAAGCCGGATAATGGGATGGAATTGCAGGCATGCTGCAGGAAGTAAGTTTCCCTGTAATCCTGCCCCTTTATCTGGCAGCATATCCAAACATGGAAAAGAACCTGAATCAACTATGATACCGGAATATATATTATAACTCTGAACCATGAAAGAAAGAGAGGGAAAGATTATGAGCCATACAGAACAGAAAATAACCGCTGCTATTTACTGCAGGGTAAGCACCAGGGAGCAGGCGGAAGAAGGCTACAGTATCGGGGAGCAGGAGCGTCTGATAAGGGAATACTGCATGAAGCAGGGCTATGAAGTCTACAAGGTCTTTTCTGACGCCGGAATCAGCGGAAAAGACATTGCCCACAGGCCAGCCATACAGGAACTGTTAAAAGAAGCCGCAGAAAAGAAGTTTGATATCGTGATGTCATGGAAAATCAACCGCTTAAGCCGGAAACTGGAAGACGCCATAAAGATTGTGAACACGCTGGACAGATACGGGATAGCTTACCGCTCTTATTCCGAGCCTTTTGAATCCGATATACCGGCAGGGAAAATGCAGTTCCAGATGATGGCATTGGTGGGGGAGTTTGAGCGAAATACCATTGCACAGAATGTAAAAATGGGGATGAAAGCCAAAGCCCGTGCAGGAGAGTGGTGCGGAGGGATTGCGCCTTTGGGTTACCATTGGGTTCCTATGGAGGGAACGGAAGATTT
>CATLIX010000103.1 GCA_949959185.1 uncultured Eubacterium sp.
ATATAAAATGGATGAAATTAATCCCGATGAAGCAGCAACTATTTAAACTATCAACAATTTAATATTCGCTATACTAGTCCGCCCCACCGCCGGACTGTTGAATATTGCTTATGCGGTGGCAGTCAATGGCCTGGAAAATCCCTTATCATTTTTCGGAACTTATTCAGATGAACTTGCAAATACGGTACGCACAGAACTAACTGGCATGTTTATTACCTCTATTCCTGCCGGAGCAACTGTGACACTGCGCAATAAGTCCTCTACTATTGATTATCTGGCAGGAACAGGCATTGACAATCAGGCTGACAATCATGCCTCCATTTTACTCCAGAGGATTGCCTGATATCATTTTACTTATGATATGGCTCTCCATAATAGCCTTAAGTGCGTAAATTGCTTAAAAATGAATCTTTTTGAAATATTATCATCTCGCATAAATGTGAAATGTAATAAGGCAGAACATTTTGGTATGTTCTGCCTGTTACTTTCTCACTTAAATAATATGATATTCCTCATAAAGCTCCTGACGGTATTCTTCATCCTGTGATACTCTGATGATATCTGATAACCGACCGTCTTCATTTAGTAACATTATCAGTTTAGCCATCTTTTTTTCTCCATTTTTTTCTCCACGTTTTTCTCCAATTTTCTGATTCTCCTGGTCACGCATTAACAACGTCATATATTCATGCCTCCATTCCCTGTTTTTCTTTGCTTCTTTCACCGCTTCTTCCAGTTTCTCCACATAGGAATCTACTGGCTTTTTACCCGCTACATAATCAAGAAATGCCTTTAATTCCTTACTGACATCATCCATGGTTCCTTTTGCATTCAGGAATATCTTTACCGCTTCATCTCCCATGGAAATGCTACCATCCTCTTTACAGATATTTTCAAATGTATAAATGTGTCTGCCCTTTCCAAATGCATCAAACGGACAGATAAAGATAACATAGCTTCTGTTTAATTCATTGTAATATTGTCCTTTATCAATGAGCTGCAAGTCTATCATGCTTTGATAATATCTGCTCCTTTTGGGAAGCTCCTTTGTATTGCTTACCTGCATTTCTATGTCATAAACAACTGCTTTCTCATCTTTCACATATACATCCAGTCTGACACTTTTTGCGTCTATATCCTGTTTGATATTTTTTTGTAATTCCGGGTATTCTATATGGTCTATCTTTAAATCCGGCAGAATCCTCTGCAGTAATTCTTTACACAGTTCCGGGTTCTGCATGACCTTCCCAAACAGGAAATCATTGGATATGCTTAATTCTTCCCAGCCTGTTTGTCTGGTTTCCATATTTATCTGCTCTGCTTCATTGCCTTTCATTTTGCTTTACCTGCTTTCTGTTACTGTCTGTACCGGGAAACTGTACCTTTCATAAAGCTACTTTCTTTATAGTTCTATTATACACAGTCCCCCGCTAAATTACAATCATCCATGCTCTTGCTTTTATGGTTTTTATTCTTTCAGAATAACCAGCTTATTGGGAAAGCACTCCACACGCATACTGCACCCCGCTTCAAATCCCCACTTCTTTACCCAGTTCCCCTGCAGCATAATCTGCGGCACGGTTTTCCCACTTCCTGTTGTAACTGCATATGCCTTTACCCTGCGGGTAATTACGGTATAGTCCGTATCTTCCGCCACCCATTCATCCAGATGGAATTTCCCCATAACCTGGAACATTCTGGACAGCATGGTGTCTTTCCCAATCCTGCAGATTTCTGTAAAATCCGGTTTTTTCCGGTATTCTGTACCCTCCTGGGTTTCCCGCAACAAAACCTGATGGTTCTGGCGGATAAATCCTGATAGCATCCAGAGGTTATTCAGCTCATAAAGCGTGTCAATTACGGAATAGAATTCCCGTCCTGCCAGGTTCCGTCTGGAATAATAGCCGGAAAAGTCTTTCTCTTTCGCCATCATAAGGAAACGCATTTTTTCTACAAATTCTCTCTGTTCCAGTTCGGAATCCAGTTTTTCATACTCCCTTACAAGGTACTGGTTCAAATCATGGCTCATCTTCTGTTGCCCTCTCTTTCCATTTTTTCTTTTTTGCTTTTTATATCACAAGTTCCAGTTCCAGTGACTTTATCCCAAATTCCCGGAACATAAAAACAGACGGCGCACCGTCTGGTGGTGTGCCGCCATTGTTCTGTAAGAACCGGATTAACTCATCGGATAACTTTAGTTTGATGGAGCCTATGTTCCTGTCCCTGTCTATGGTGATTTCCTTTATCAGCAGATGCAGTAATCTCTTCCGAATGCTCCGGTCTATGTCAGCGGATAAGGCGTTGCTGAAGTTTTTTAAGATTTCCCTCACTGCTTCCTTTGGTATCTCTTTCTTCCCTTCTTCCAGCAGGATAAGATGGCTCTCGCTGGTGCGCTCCCTGGCCTGCTCCATCTGCTGGTCTAACTCCTGTTTCCGCATTAAAAATTCATCTCTGGTAATCACTCCGTCCTCATAGGCTTCATGGTTCTTCATGATACGCCTGGAAAGCTTCTCACGTTCTTTTTCCTGTAACTCCTGCTCTTTATATGCATTCTTCTTTATGATTTCATGTTCCCGGTTTACCCTTGAAAAGACTTCCTGAAACACTTTGTCATCGTTTAATACTTCCTCCATCCTCCGGTAGACAAAGCCATTGGCTTTCTCCACCCTTATCATGTTGCTGTGGCAGACTGCGCTCCCTTTATTCTTCCAGTTCCCGCAGGCATAATAAGTCAGCTTGTGTCTGCTTCCGTCAGCCCTTTTGTTGATTACCCTTGAAATCACCATTCCTGCGCCGCATTCGGGGCATTTCAATATCCCGGTCAGCGGGTATTCCCCATCATAAATACGGGATGGTTTCCCTGATTTCTGACTGATTAAAAACTGCACCTGGTTCCATTGCTCCTCTGTTATGATGGCTTCATGGATTCCCTCAACAATAATCGGGTCCGGGTTGATGTTATTGCGTCTTTTCTCATTCCAGTCCCTGCGTACATTAAAACGTACTTTTCCAATATAGACCGGATTGGTAAGTATGGTGCGAAGCTGTGCTACGGAGAATGCATTTCCAAGTTTGGTCTGATACCCTTTTTTGTTCAGGTAGTTTGCAATGGCCTTATAGCCTTTGCCGGACGCATACATCCCGTAAATGATTTTAATGACCTCCGCTTCTTTTTCATCAATTTCAAGGCGTGATTTTTTCCTTGCGGAGTTTTCTGTCCCCTCCATGGGAACCCAATGGTAGCCCAAAGGAGCAATCCCTCCGCACCACTCTCCTGCTCTTGCTTTTGCTTTCATCCCCATCTTTACATTCTGTGCAATGGTATTGCGTTCAAACTCTCCCACCAGTGCCATCATCTGGAACTGCATTTTCCCTGCCGGGGTATCGGATTCAAAAGGCTCTGAATAAGAGCGGTAGGATATCCCGTATCTGTCCAGTGTGTTTACAATCTTTATGGCGTCTTCCAGTTTCCGGCTTAAGCGGTTGATTTTCCATGACATTACGATATCAAACTTCTTTTCTGCGGCTTCTTTTAACAGTTCCTGTATGGCCGGCCTGTGGGCAATGTCTTTCCCGCTGATTCCGGCATCGGAAAAAACCTTATAGACCTCATAGCCCTGTTTCATGCAGTATTCCCTTATCAGCCGCTCCTGCTCCCCAATACTGTAGCCTTCTTCCGCCTGCTCCCTGGTGCTTACCCGGCAGTAAATAGCGGCTGTTGTTTTTGGTTCTGTATGGCTCACAATCTTTCCCTCCCTTTCTTTCATGGTTCAGAGTTATAATATATATTCCGGTATCATAGTTAATGCAGGCTTTTTTCCATGTTTTGATATACTGCCAGATAAAGGGGGCAGGAATACAGAGAAACTTGCTTCCTGCGGCATACCTGCAATTCCATCCCATTATCCGGCTTTCTCTGTCAGGACAGTTACCTGTCTTCCCGTTCTTTCTTCGCCTTTTTCTCATTAGAATAAACAGTGGCTACAATTTGTGCCATTAAATCCATAACTGTTTCCAGC
>CATLIX010000104.1 GCA_949959185.1 uncultured Eubacterium sp.
AGATTTCATACCCGCCGCAGTGCGATAAGAGCTTTTTTATTCTATAGGAAAGATACTTTCACACGTTAGCGTGACAAAGTCTTTCCTATAGAATAAAATGAGGCTGTCGGTTTCCCGGCAGCCCCTTTCTGCTTTTTAGCTGTTCAAATCCGGCATCTGTCTGCTCTACCTGCTTCTGAGCTTCATCCGATGAACCAGAAGCCCCGCGGAAAAAAAGACAAACGCAAACATCAATACCATCAGATATGAACGGTACACCAATCCTGCTCCGGTAAAATCTTCCACACTCAGAATATCTTCATTTGCTTTCACATACCAGTAGGAAGGGGTAAATCTGGCGACTTGTCTTGCCCGTTCTCCCATCATATCCAGGGACACGAACACGCCTCCCAGAAAACTGAATCCCAGACCGAAAATATTACTCAACACGTTTAATGCAGCCGTATTCCTGGCAAACTGCACTGCAAACCAGGCCACACTCAATGCGCAAATCCCAAACACCAGCGCGTTGACAGCGCTTAAAAATCCCTGCAATGTGAAAATATAATCTCCCGTATTCAGACAGGCCATTCCCATAAAGATGACATACACCAGCCCCATATAGACCATACATCCCAGAAAAATCTGCATATTCTGTTTCAGAAAAGAAATGGAAGAACATTTGTTTCTGGCTTCCAAATCTTTATTTTTAAAGGATTTCATGACATTTCCCACGCCCAGAATCATCATAATCAGAAATACATAGGGAATATACTGGAAAAAGTAAAATCCGCCGGGAATTGTACTGGTTCCATCCTCCTCCAGAAATTCCACCTGGGCTTTCTTTTCCAAATCCTGGATGCTTAAGGAAGCTGCCTGCTGTACGTCGCTGCCCGCCTTCAGATACATGGAAACGGTTTTCAGGTAGCTTTCGATGTCCTGTTCAATCAGGTAAGCGCTGCTGCTGCCGGGCACCATAAATCCCTCCAGCAGTTCTTCCGTATCTCCATTCTGAAACTTCTCTGTAAAATCTTCCGGAATTGTCAGAACATAGTCCAGTTCCCGATAGTACATGGCGTCCTGCAAATCTTCTTTCTGTTCCGGAATATCCGTAAGCCGGTGTCTGGCTTCCAGATATGTTTCCAGCGCTTTTCCGAGGCTTCCTCCATCCCGGTTCTCCAATGCCACATCCAGAGAAACTCCTGTAAATTCTGTCTGGCTTTTTTCCTGCAGCACATTGCTGATAATCAGAGTCAGGGCCAGATAAATGGCAATATACATGAAAAGCGACGTTTTATTTTTGTATAAAATCCGAAAAAATGCTTTAAATACCTGCATATCGTTCCCTCCCTGCCAACATGAAAGATCCTGCGGCCAGAACCAGAATCATCACCGCCATGGTTCCCACAGATTCCAGATACCGCCCATAAGTGTCATAAATATTCAGGCTGTTAAAAGCACCTGCAATGAGAGAAGCCGGATTGATACGGGCAAAAAACGGAACATACCGTTCTATTACCCTCTGGATTCCGTCTGTCATCAGCCCGCTGAAAAAACTGGATACCATCATAATCAGAATACACAGGGCTTCTTTCATGCTGTACTGCATTCTGCCTGCCACCCCGATAAAAAACCCAATAAAAATACCCAGTACGCTTCCCACAAATTCTGTCAGCAGCAAAAATCCCCATTGTTCTCCCAGAGGAACCTTTAATACAAACATCAGATATCCCATGGAAAAGGTAATATACACAAACTGAACGGTTATTTTTGCCGCCAGATCCGGCCAGAGCATCCGAAATCTGCTGCAGCCTGCCACCATCCGTCTGGCCGCCAGCACGCTTAAATTCGCCTTAAATTCCACTGCACAGACAAGTCCCGTAGTCGCCCCCATCAGGCAGTTCATGGCAAGAAGGGAATAAAAATAATCCAGAACGCTGTTAGCGGACGCCTTTCCCACATTTCCTTCTTTCAGATACCGGCAGTCTTCTTTCAGCAGCGCCGCCGCTTCCTGAATTCCGGCAGGGTATTCCCTCCCAATGGCAGTCAGTGTGGCGCAGGTACGCTCATACTGCTCCAGAATGGAGCTTAAAATAGTCTGATTCATCCCTTCTTCCGTCACTATCAGAGAAATTCCTCTGTCCTCCTGTCCGGCTTCTCCCCTGTTAAGAAAAATACCTTCCACCTTTTCATCCCGTAAAAGCTGCTCTGCCTTTTTCTTATCCGTTTTCTGTACCTGTATCAGTTCATTGTCTGTTTCCAGCACCTTCAGAAGCTCTGAAAAATTCTCATCTGCCCCTTCTTCCTCCACGCAGGCTACCGGAATCTGATGGAACAGTACCTCTTTTTCCGTATAATTTCCAAAAGCCAGCTGAAACAGACTTCCCAGCATAACAGGAAATATCAGGTTCCAGAATATGGTCAGCCGGTCCCGTGACGACCGAAGCAGACTGTACTTGTATAATCTGAAAAACATTTGCTTTCTCCTTTCCAATATGGACTCTCACGGACAATTGCCTGACGAACCCTCAGGCTGTCTCCGCAGCGTCCCGCAGCTCTTTTCCGGTAATCTCCAGAAATACATCGTTCAGGGTAGGCAGTTCCGAATACACTCTGCCGAATCCAATGTTCCGGCTGCCGAAATAATCCAGAATATGCACCAGGTTATGCTTTCCGCCGCTGCAGCGGATTTCCAGCATTCCATCCTGATATTCCACCTGATACACATGGCGCAGCTCTTTGATTTCCTCAATCTGAAACGGCTGCAATTCCAGCACCTCCATGTGAATCTTTTCTCCCATCCGAATCATGGATTTCAGCTCGTCTCTGGTTCCCGTGGCCACACATCTGCCTTTGTCCAGGATGGCAATCCGGCTGCAGATCTGTTCCACCTCTTCCATATAATGGGAGGTATAAATAATCGTGGCTCCCTCCCGGTTCAGCTTCTGAATCCCTTCCAGAATCCGGTTCCGGCTCTGAGGGTCCACAGCCACCGTAGGCTCATCCATAATAATCAATCTGGGTTTATGGGCAATTCCGCAGGCGATATTCAGTCTCCTGAGCAGTCCCCCTGACAGCTTTTTCGGGTAAAATTTACGAAAATCCTCCAGACCGGAAAAGATAATGGCTTCTTCCACATACTGTTTTCTGGTCTTCTTATCCTGTATGTACAGGCCGCAGAAATAGTCAATATTTTCCTGCACGGTCAGTTCCTCAAACACTGCCACATTCTGCAGCACCACCCCAATCTGTTTCTTAATCTCATAGCTGTCCGGCTGAATTTCCTGTCCAAAAACCTTTACGCTGCCCTTGTCAAAATACAAAAGAGCCAGAATACAGTTAATGGCCGTGGTTTTCCCGGAACCATTGGGGCCCAGCAGGCCGAAAATCTCACCTTCCTCCACCGCAAGATTCAAATGGTCCAGGGCAATCAGCTCCCGATACCGTTTTACCAGATTTTCTATTTCCACCACTTTTTTTCCCATCGGCATTTCCTCCATATTATTCTGTCTGATTTCATATGAAATCTCCTTTTTACGATTTTCATTCTGATTTACGTGAAATCTCCCTTTCACATTTTTCATTTTAGCAGACTTTCCCGTCATACAGTAGTGTCTCCTGTCACCTTCTTCCATTACAAATGTCACATTTTTCCCCGGCCCCTGTAAAATTCAATCCGAATGTAGTATAATCAGAAAAACACTGTAAATTCCTGGTCTGGCATAAGCCAGACCAGGTAATTGCGAAACTCATATAATTATACCAATTTCATGTGCAATTTGAAAAATTCGAATGTAAATATTTTCTCATACAAAAGGTGAGAAATGCATTTCAGCACCATGGAAGCGAGACTTAAAAG
>CATLIX010000105.1 GCA_949959185.1 uncultured Eubacterium sp.
TTAGGCATTTTACAAAAATTGTAGATGGTGATATGTGGATAATTGGACTTTTGTGGATAGAACTGCGGAAACTCAAGAACTATTTTATGTTGCTTTTTATTCTCTGTTGTGATAAACTATAATTATTCTATATAGAAATGTTCTAATTGGATTAGAGGCGATTGGTTGGAAACAAAAGGCGGATTCTATATCACACAGATAAAGCAGCTCCAGGACAGAATCTTTGAGCGGTTATTACTGGAATATGGAATTGAAATAAGCGGCGGGCAGGGAAGAATTCTGTTTATCCTGTGGAAGACGGATCATCTTACTGTCAGTGAAATCAGTGAAAAAACTTCTCTTGCCAAAAACACCGTATCTGTTGTCATAAACGGTATGGTAAAAAAGGGAATTGTAGAAAGAAATATTAATCCTCAGAACCGTCGGCAGACTATTATATCACTGACAGAATATGCAAAATCTCTGCAGGAAAAATATGAAATGGTATCACAGCAGATGAACGAAATATTTTATCAGGGTTTCTCTGAGGATGAACAGAAACAGTTTGAGCAACATCTTACGAGAATACTTGATACATTAACAGAATATCTGCATACAGGCAAATAATTGAAAACAGGAGGACTTCCGTTGAAAACAAGAGAAGAAATAATTGAATTTATTCAGAAACAAAAAGTAGCTTTTATTGCCTCTGTAGACGAAGATGGTTTTCCCAATATGAAAGCCATGTTTATACCGCGTAAAATAGACGGCGACTGTTTTTATTTCTCAACAAATACTTCCTCTATGCGCTCACAGCAGTTTATGAAAAATCCAAAGGCAAGCATATATTTTTACAATAAAGGACGTTTTAAGTATGAAGGCATTATGCTGACAGGCACCATGGAAGTTTTGCAGGATGATGACATAAAACAGGAAATATGGTGTACCGGAGATACGATGTATTACAAACTGGGTGTAACCGACCCTGATTATAGTGTACTGAAATTTACAGCAATAAAGGGCAGACATTATTGTAATCTGAAATCAGAAAGTTTCCATATGAAAGAGCTGACGTAATGAATAATCCGGGGTGAAATCCATCACCTGTCCGGCGGATGGAAATCATCAATCCGTTTAGTCGGAAATCGCGTTTCCGTTAAAAAGGAAATCGCTTTATCTATAAAAACCTTATAATGAGTCATGCACCAGTTGGTGTAAATTCATTATAAGGAGGTCACGATTATGACCAAGTACAGAGAAATCATTCGCCTTACCGGACTGGGATTCTCACAACGCGATATCATGGCCAGCTGTGGTGTCGCACAGAAAACTGTCGTCAAGGTTCAGAAACGTGCCAGAGAATTAAAACTTTCATGGCCGCTTGATGAAGCAATGACCGACACAGAACTTCAAAGGCTCATGTTCTCTAAGGAGAACAGGGTATCACCTAACAAGCGTATGCCTGACTACAATTACATCCATAAGGAGCTGCTCCGCAATGGAGTCAGTAAAAAGCTTCTGTGGACAGAATACATGGAGGACTGCCGTGCGAATGGTGAGGAACCGCTCATGTATTCCCAGTTCTGCTATCACATCCAGCAGGATGAGCAGAAACGACGCGCTACCATGCATATCAACCGCAAACCCGGCGAACAGGTTGAAGTAGACTGGGCAGGGGATCCGGCAACGATCATCGATCCGGATACAGGAGAAATCATCAAAGCCTACATATTTGTTGGTGTGATGACTTACAGCCAGTATGCATATGTGGAAGCATGTATGGATATGAAGCAGAAGTCATGGATCAATGCCCACATTCATATGTACGAATATTTTGGCGGCGTTGCCAGAATACTCGTACCGGACAACTGCAAAACTGCAGTTGTCCATAATGGTGGATTTAAGGACCAACAAATCAATGAAACATATCAGGAAATGGCCGAACACTATGGCACCGCTATTATTCCGGCGCGTGTCAGGTCACCTAAGGATAAGCCGAATGCTGAAGGAACGGTAGGAAACATATCTGCCTGGATTACAGCGGCACTTCGGAAGGAACAGTTCTTTTCCCTTGCCGAATTAAACCGTGCAATCAGAGACAAGCTCGAACTGTTCAACCAAAGGCTCTTTCAGAAAAAAGAGGGCAGTCGGCGAAGCTTATTTCTTGGGGAAGAAAAACCATTGCTGGCACCATTACCTGCTACCCGTTTTGAACTGAGTGACTGGAAAACAGCCACCGTGCAGTTCAATTATCACATATCTGTGGACGGAATGCTATACTCAGTTCCGTATGAATACATCAAAAAGAAAGTTGATGTCAAGGTAACAGATACCACTATTGAGATTTTTTACAACCATAACCGCATTGCTTCCCATCGCCGTTTGAAAGGACGTACCGGGCAGTACAGCACTGTTACAGAGCATATGCCTGAAGACCATCAGAAATATCTGGAATGGAACGGCAACCGCTTCCGTAAGTGGGCTGAGCGGATTGGCATAAATACATACACTGCAGTCAATGCGATATTGACCTCCAAAGGTGTGGAACAGCAGACCTATCGGAGCTGTATGGGACTTCTAAAGCTTGCCGAGAAATATTCAGATGCATTGCTGGAAGCTGCCTGTAAAAAGGCGTTATCCTATACAGCATCGCCGAGTTACAAGAGCATTAAAAACATCCTTGTAACTGGTTCTGACAAGCCTGCATCAAAAACAACCGATACCAAGACCACACAGAAAGCACGCGGCATCACAAGAGGCGCCGACTATTATCGGAGGTAAATACACATATGACCAATCAGAGTACAATTGATAAATTGATCGAAATGCGCCTTACAGCTATGGCAGATGCATTCCGTAACCAGCTGGATAATCCCAAATGCAGGGAACTTCCATTTGATGATCAATTCGGTATGCTGGTAGATATCGAATATAGCAGTCGTAAAAATAATCGTCTCAATAGACTGATCATGAATGCCGGATTCGACCAGCCGGAAGCAAATATCATGGATATCAACTACACTTCCGGGCGCAAGTTGAACAAGGAACTGATTCGAAGACTTGCCACTTGCGAATATATATCTGAACACCGGAATCTTTTTATTACCGGCGCTACAGGCTGTGGTAAAACTTACATGACCTGTGCCTTTGGCATGGAGGCTTGTAAGCAGTATTTCAATACCAAGTATGTCCGCCTTCCTGATCTGCTTATTGACTTAGAGATGGCACGGACAGATGGCAGCTACAAAAAAGTCATGGCTAAGTATGCCAATCCTGTTGTCCTGATTCTGGATGAATGGCTTCTATTGAAACCAACAGATTCGGAACAAAGGGATATCTTCGAACTGCTCCACCGGAGACGCAAGAAATCTTCAACGATTTTCTGCTCCCAGTATGAATTTGAGGAGTGGTATGACCAACTGGGTGGTAATGACAGCCCACTGGCAGATGCAATCATTGATCGCATTGCCCATGACAGTTATCGTATCAACATCACAAGCATTGATGCCGAGCATGACATCTCAATGCGTGAGGTCTATGGATTAGACAAAACATTACGCGAGTAAACTTGCATAAGATGATTTCCACTTCCCGGACATCTGATTTCCAGATTTCCGGAAGTGCGATTTCATCGCACAAGAATATTCAGGTTGGGGTAATTTTATATTTGACCGCGGTATTATTTGGCGGTTACACTACTTCCACTAAATCACATAATTCCGCCATGTTTGACTTCCCCTTTCATCTTATATATTTTCTTAGGCGTTTGCGAAACGCCAGAACCCACATAAATACGGGATTCTCTTTGTTACAAAATAAAACAACTCCTCACTGG
>CATLIX010000106.1 GCA_949959185.1 uncultured Eubacterium sp.
TTTTACGGAAATAGAGCAACCATATAGAAAAAACTGCAAAAAGGAAGCTGTCGTTTCACGATTTATTAATCGTTAAATGCATTCTGCGGAGCGCAGCGTCCACAGATGCGTTTTAGAGCGGCCGCCTTGCGGAGCAAAACGGCCACCCGTTTAATGCAGGTTATCTCCTGTTGATCATAACTGTGTAATGTTTGGTTGCTCTTTTAAGTATGGAGTTTGCCGATATCTCATCGTTCATGATCATTGGCTTCCAGTTCTCCGGCGCCCTCTGAGAACAGATGATGGTGCTTTTCTTTTTCTCCGATCTTCCTTCCAGCAGTGCAAACAGGATCTTGATTTCTGCTTCATCTACGATTGTGTGGAGAAGAAAGTCATCAAGTATCAAAAGATCCTGTTTAAGCAGTCCGGACAGTTTCCGACTATACTTACCATAATCAAGCTGTTTCTGTGACGAAAGGTTTTCAAGCAGTTCCTCACAGTGGAAATATCCCACCCGGTAATCCGTACATGCTTTTATGCCGATTGCTTTTGCCAGATACGTCTTGCCAGTATCGGACGCTCCGAGTATACAAATGTTAAACCCCTTTGGAATAAAATCCAGTGTGGAGGGCATCTGCGGAATCCCGGAAGGTAAGTATTCCCTTTCCTGGGAATCCGTACAATTCCCGATTTCTGCCGGGCATCCTATGAGTTTTGCCGAGCGGAGGCGGTTATTTATCCGTTTACTGATCTTATCCTTGTATTCGGGAGATATAAGCTCCGAAATCAGCGTAAGGCGGTCCATCTCAAGGAATCCGGGGGCAGCATAGAGTTTATCCAGTTCAGCCGCCATATTTGGCAGCCCCATTTCGTTTAATTCATCCACGAGCATATTCAGAAGGCTGTTTCCAGTGAGCATTACCGGTCACCTCCCCTCTGCCTGTCTGCCAGCTCCCTGCTGCGGGACAAAAGTTTGTTTATATCTGCCGAATCAGGGCTCATCGCGTATCCGCCCTTTTCTTCAGGGGCAGTGCTGCATTTTCGGACTTCTGCTCCCATCTCATCCGCAACTGCGGGAATGGTGTTTTTTATGAACGTATATGTGGTTTTCCCACAGTCAATGGCACGACGGCAGCACTCCTCCAGTACAGGCTTCCCATATTTCCCGCCGAAGTTGAGTACGCCAAGGCACATACGGTAGGTCTGGACTTCATATTTACGGCACTTGAGGATGTTCTGGATAACCGCCTCGGTCGATGTGCCCACAAGCCTTGCCTTATTGATAAAAAATGCTGCATTCCACTGTCCGTATCCCTGATAGCTGGCGGGGAGATGGTGGGGATTCGTAGACCATTTTCCCTTGTACTCTGCACGGGGCCACTCGCACAGGAATTCACCCTGTTTACTGTAAATTCGTACAATGGCTGCTGTCGCCTTTATGAGAACTTCTTTGTGCACATATGCTTTATTTACGCTATAATAAGCATTATCAAAGCGGACATGGAAATCGCTTGATACTTTTGCCATTCGTCTCTCCGTGTACTCGTAATGCACGGAGGGCAGCGGCATCAATTCCAGTCTTTCTTCTTCCCAATAGAAGTATCTGTTGTGTTCCTTTTTCTTAAAAGGCTCCCGGTTTAACTGTTCGAGGAAGACCCATAGATCCTGATTGAACTGTTCCAGAGAGAAATACTGCCGCTCCTCCATCTCGTGGAAAAATCCCTTTTCAAGGATGCCCACGGCGTTTTCCACAGAACTCTTATACTTTGGCTTACGAACCTTCGCAGGCAAGATAACCGTCTGGTTATGTTCCGCCCATTCGGCATAATCTTTATTCAGTTCTGGTGCGATCCAATCCCTGTTTGCTATGACGGCCTGCCTGCAGTTATCGCAGACCACAAGCGCAGGCACTCCGCCAAAGTAGTCCAGGGCATGGTTATTTACATCGATCCACTGGGGCTCTTTTACCGAAAGCATTCCCTCTGCGTATATGTACTGTGAATAGGGCAGAATGGCAACAAATACCACGACGGTATAGATTTCACCGGTTAACGGATCGGTAATCTCAAATGTTTTGCCGGCAAAGTCAACCTCCATCTTTTCCCCAATGACGGCATCGAAGTGTAAGGTTTCGGCATTTTCGGCACACCATTCAGAGTAATGTTCGCAGAACTGGCGGTATTGATAATAACGCCTGCCAGTTTCCTCGCACTTCTTTTTGTACCTGTTCCAGAGGAACACCAAAGTCATGTTCTTTCTGGTGGAAAGCTGCCTGTTCACATCCCCGTAATCAGGATACTCAATGTTGGGATTTCGACCATTGTTTCCTGGCGGATTTCCATACACTAACTCAGCTATTCCATAGTTGGTGATGCCGTTCGGGAGCGGGTAGCTGATGCTGTCACACTCCTCAAATGCTTTCAGGAATTCATTGACTCCTGACTTGCTTGCACCAATCTGTCTGGCAATCTCTCTGCCAGACAGATTCAGCGCATAGCGTTTGATAATGATTGTTTTGTAGTCAAGCATTCATTATCCTCCTTCAAATGAGTTTATTTACCTCTTTATGAGGCATAGACCCATTATGAGAGGATTCGGCTTACAAAGGCAACGGCCTGTGGCCGATCAGCTTCGCATTGCGGCCGTTTTGCTCCGCAAAATCGGCCGTTGGATGCCGCAATATGCAGTTAAAGCGACAGCCCCCAAATCTTATTGGACATTTATTTGTAATCAAGCCTGCTCGATTTATTATTGCCCCATAATTTTCATCCACCCGGCGGTATAGAAAGCTCTCATTTCTTTCAAATAGTGCTTTGCTTCTTCAAGCGGCATTTCATGTATAATCAACTCAAAAAATGTGTTGAACATTCCCGTAATCAAAATATGCTCTAACCGTTCATCAATGGGCGGCGCTGGTCTGCCTAACTTTTCAAGAACTGCTAAATAATCATGTGTTCCTTTTGTTTCTATTTCCACCATTTCATCAATCAGCTTTGAAAAACGTGTTCCCTCCGAACAGCAAAGTATGAGCTTAAATTCATTCAAGTGTTCATAGGCGTACAAGAGCATTTCATACATATACACGCCGGAAGTAGAAGTAAGATTGTCGGGCTGTTCCTCTGGCGGTATTTCTGCAAATTCTTTCTGTGCCTTGCAAAAGAGTTCCAATAAGAAATTGTAGTGTTCGCCTACCAGTGCTTCAAATAAATCCTCCTTGCTGTTATAGTAGCCATAAAACGCGCCTGTCGTTACCCCCGCCATTTTGACAATATTCCGCAGGGAAGCAGACTTATAGCCTTTTTCAAGAAATTCCTGCATGGCGGCTGAATGGATTAAATGTAGTGTTGTCTGCTCTGTTTCGCTCATTTTCTCACCCCCTGTATATAACGGCGTTATATATCGCTGTTATATGATACTGCAAATCTGAGAATTTGTCAATGGCACAAAAAAATTTTTGCTGATTTATTCTGTGGCATTGGCATTTCCCAAACTTCCCCGTATTAAGAAACAAGGAAAACTTTTTGAAGAATTTCTCTCAAAACTCCGTCAAAACTGCCCTGTGTGGTGTTGTAGGTAGTGAGAGGAATTATCAGAGGGTTTGGGATTCTTCCCAACAAGCAAAATCTGTCCGGCAAGCCATAGCGCGGACGGGCAGATTTACGGAAATGGGTACCCGTTTCCTATGCTTGCTCCGAAACTTATCACTTAGAAAATACGGAAAG
>CATLIX010000107.1 GCA_949959185.1 uncultured Eubacterium sp.
TCATAGGGCAGCTTTGAAAGAATGGAGGACATGGCATCACGGATTAACATTTCCTTTTTATCCGTAATGTCAGATTCGTATTCCTCTGTTTCGCCTTTTAACCACTCTATGGAAACATGGAGTGCGTCTGCCAGACCGTCAAGGACAAGTTTCTTGGTGTTGTCAATCGTTCCTGCCTCGTACCGCTGAATGGTGGATGCGGTGACGCCCATTTTTTCGGCAACATAGGGCTGGTTGACGCCCAGTTCCAGTCTCCGTTGTTTTGCCCTGCCGCCGATTATCCTGCGCAGCTCTTTGTCTTTCATGTCGGTTTCCTCCTTTATCGGTATGGTTAAAGTATACCATACCAAAACCATTATTGCAATATGCAAGTTAAAAATAATTCTTAAAATCACATAACGCTTGACAACGAAATATAAATGATGTATAGTAAGCATACTATAAAATTGCATAATGCAATTTGAGAGGAGGAGAATGAATGACAGAAATGAAGATTGCCCTTTCCATTGAGGAGGCGGCAGACTACACCGGAATAGGTCGGAACACACTAAGGAAACTGGTGGAGTGGAATAAACTCCCTGTATTAAAAGTGGGGAGAAAGGTACTTATCAAAAAGGACATTTTGGAACTGTTTATGACAGTGAATGAAGGAAGGGATTTGCGGGACAAGGGAAACGTCAAGGCTGTCACAAGAAAGGCGGTTGTATAAAATGCAGGCTCACAGTTACAGTGAACTTAAAAAATGCAATCATTTTTGAAAAATGAACTCAAAAAATGCAGTCACTTTTAAAGAATGAACTTAAAAAGTAAGTTCACTGAAAAAAACTGTGGGATATGTTCCGCAAAAAATGAACTTAAAAAATGCAATCACTTTGAATAAAGTCAGTTGACCGCCGGAAACAGCGGAAATGTAATTCAGCATAACCAGTGTATTTGGGACAGATAAGGATAACAAAGACGGGCGGAAATAAAAAGATTTCTAATAAATAAGCATAAAACAGCCGGAAAATTGTTTCCAACATGCTGAAAGCACATTTCGTTGAATACCCTCGAAGAGCCCCCGCAGTATTGGCTTGCCAATACTGCTAGAGGGTTATCATCTATGGCAGAGCCAAGATGATAACCGCACTGCTCCAACATGAAATCAGGGAGGAAAACATGGGAGAGATTTCTTTCAGCAACCACATCAGCAATAAGAAAAGCGCAATCAACAGCAAGGCAAAACTCGCCGGAGTTGCAAAACACAATCTGAGGAAATACCATTCGCAGGATTACAGCAGGGATAACATCACGCTTCTTTATGGGACAACCAATCTCATGCAGGACGTGAAAAATGTATACCGTAAAGAATTTGATGCTGCACTGCATGAATACAATGCAAAGCAGACAAGACCGGAAAGACGGATTGGCGATTATTTTGAACATGTATCTGAAACGGAACAGGACATGGCGGTGGAAGTCATCATACAATGCGGGGATAAAAAATTTTGGGAGCAGAACAGTGGTGACAAAATATTTATGAAACAGGTCTATAAGCAGCTCCTTTTGAAACTGCAGGAATATCTGCCGGATTTTAAGGTTGCCAATGCGGTGGTTCACTTTGATGAGGCAAGCCCGCACATGCACATTGTAGGCGTTCCGATAGGGAGAGGGTTTAAGCGTGGCTTGTCAACAAAAGTGTCAAAGCGATCCGTATTCACGCCCCAAGTCCTGTCGGAAGTTTTGCAGGATAAAATGCGGGCAGACGCCAACCACTATATGAAAGCCATCTTCCAACAGGAAGTAAAGGAAAAGAAAAATGGGAAAAACCATGATTTGACGGTTGCGGAATACAAAGTTGCAAAAGAGGAAGAAAAGATTGAAAAACTGTCAACGGATAAAATAGGATTGGAGGCTGACATTCTTGTCCTGAACCATCAGAAATCCATTACGCAGAAAAAATTAGAGGAACTGGACGGGGAGATTGAAAGTTCCAATATCTTTCTGAATGCACTCCAAAAGATAAAGCAGTTTATACAGGCGTACCTTCCCTTTGCGCCATTGATTGAGGAATTTGCGAACCATGTGGAACGTGGGGAGGATATAGAGGCAGGAAACAGCTTTCGGGGACTGTTTACCGCACTTGGGGAGCTGCTCAATTCATTTAAGGAAATCATTGTGGACGGACTGTGCTGGTTTCCACGCCTTATGCGGTGGCAGACCTCAAAGGGCGAAGTTTCCCCTGTGTTTGAAGATAACAGGAATGAAGGCTATTACTACCGCCTAAAATCTTATATGGATATCCATACAAGGAAAGAATACCCAAAAGAACTGATACAGTCGGAAATCAAGCCAGAAAACCGTACAGGCACAATAGAGCAGTTGGCGCAGAATGTGGAGGCTGTCGAAAAGCAGGTGCAGCTTATGGGTGTATGGATGCATCAAAATCATAAGCGTTAAAGTTGGCAAATTTTAAAATAGCAGGTTTAAATTCAAAATCGAAATGTTTCAAGAAGTACCTGTATTTGTAAAAAAGAGAGCAAGATAGTATAAATTCTTATTCCAACTTTATTCCCAATGTGTTATAATTAAAAAAATTGGGAATAAAGTTGGAAATAAATCCGTATCGAGGAGATTGTCAATGGATATAAAACAGATTGTATTAGATTTATGTGCCACGAATGATGAACAGGAATGGTTTGAATTTAAAGAGAATTGGTTTCAGCCGGAAACATTAGGAGAGTATGTTTCTGCGTTATCAAACGCTGCAGCGTTCCACTATAAAAAATATGCTTATTTTGTATGGGGAGTTAAAGATGAGAATCATAAAATAGTTGGGACGACATTCAACCAATATTGCGACTACAATAAAGAACCATATCAGAATTATCTGGCCAGAAATCTTTCTCCGAGCCTGAATTTTTCTTTTGAGGAAATTGAAATTCAGCAAAAGAGAGTTGTTGTATTGGTTATACCTGCGGCTTTTGAGATACCTACTGCATTTAAGGAAAAGCGGTATATAAGGATTGGTTCATCGAAATGCAATATCAAAGACTATCCTAAGAGGGAGATTGAACTTTTTAAAATACTTGATGGAAGAACAGAAACCATAGAAACGATTCCAGCAAAATATCAGGAACTTACTTTCCAAAAACTGTTTGGATATTATGGATCGAAGGGAATTGTTTTAAATGATAAGACCTTTATAAAAAATTTAGGTCTGCGCAATGAAGAAGGACAATTTAATTTATTAGCGCAGCTGCTTTCGGATGATTCTCATTTTCCTCTCAGAGTATCTATATTCGAGGGAAAAACCAAAGGAACAAATCTGTTTTCAGTCAGGGAGTTCGGAAACAATTGTCTTTTATACAGTTTGGACGAGTTATTGCGATATGGTGATGTGCTGAATATCATACAGGCAGACGAAACAGATCGGGTTGTGGAAAGGAAAGAGGTGCCGCTGTTTGATAACAAGGCATTTCGGGAAGCAATCATCAATGCTGTCCTGCAT
>CATLIX010000108.1 GCA_949959185.1 uncultured Eubacterium sp.
TGTCTGATATCAGCGCAGGAGCCGATATTTTCAGAGTAACATCTGTCTGATATCAGCGCAGGAGCCGATATTTTCAGGCAAAGCCAGCAAAAATCCCCTCAGAGCCTTTCCAGGGGTCAGCTCCGGGGGATTTCTCCGAAAAATTTATATATTATTCCGGATACTCTGTCAGAGTATCTGCTCAATCACGTTATTCTCATACAGCAGCTTCAGCAGCGGATTCTCCTGTATCTCCTGCATCATGGCTCCTCCCCAGTCGCTGCTCTGGCACAGGGTAATCACAAAAAACAGAATCCACACAATTACCAGTCCTTCCAGAGCGCCCACAATCAGGCCGCCTACATGGTTAATGCTGTTAATTCCAGGCAATCTTGCAATGATGTCAAGAAGATGAATCAGAACGCCCAGCAGAATACTGATAATAATAAAGGACAGCGTCCAGGACAGACGCAGCAGCACCGCGTCGGCAATCAAATCTGCCGCCTGTTCGTAAAGCCCGCTGTTTTCCAGCAGGTCTCCTGTCTGCTCTGTCAGATTTCCGGTAAGGAATTCCTGCACTTCAGAGGGAAGTTCCACACCGAATACGTTCCATTTCTCTGGTTCTGCTGTTTCATTCTGGCCGGAGCCTTCCTGCTGCTCTGGCAGTCTGCCTTCCATATTTTTCTCAATCCCGGATGAAACGGCTTCCATGCATTTTTCCCGGATGGTATCATACAGGGGCGTCTGTGTCCGAAGAAATTCCGCTGTATACGGGGCGGCCAGCGACGCCAGAACTATGGTCAGCACGATGGCCACCAGCGAAAAAATCATCCGAACCATCCCTCTGATATAGCCATGAAGGGCAAAGCACCCCAGAACAATCAGCACGATTATCAGTAATATGTCCATGTTTGCTGTACTCCTATTTCAGTCTGATCCTCTGTGTTTCTCCATCTGTCAGGAAAATATAATCTCTGACTTTGTTGGCAGACATTACCTTCCAGATGTTTTTCTCAAAGTTTTCGTGATACTTCCGAATACCCCGCAGGGTGTATATGGCGCATTCCAAATCATTCCGAATACAGATTTCATCATTTTCCAGAAAGCCGATTTCCTGATATTCCATCCGGAAATCCTGGGAGAGAACTTCTGCTCCCCGCAGGTCATAAATATTCATATGATAGGAAGATTCTTTATTTTCATTATCAAACACAAATCCCATATAGGCGTCGTTATAGAAAATGCTGCGGATTTCCCGCTTCAAATCCAGTTCCTTTTTGACTTTCGGTTTCTGGGAAGCGTCAAAAATTACCGCTTTTCCATTTCCAAACCCCACCATAATATCGTTTGTGAGAAATTCCACTTTGGGTACTACCATCTCGGAGTAAGAATACTGGCCCACAATATTATCAATTTCATTCTGGCCCATGGCGTCAAAATAGAAAAAGGTAATGGTGGTTTTTACGAATCCTTCATTCACATCCAGCAGAGACACCGCCAGTTTCTTCCCGTCATTGGATATGGTCAGATCCAGGGGATACCCGCTGTTTTCCGTATGTACTTCCCCGCCTGCCAGATATTCTCCTGATTTGTCATACACCTGTATGTAACCGGTGCCCTCCTGCTCTAACAGTACCGCGACAATGCCCTGACCGGCCACCTGTACCCGCTGAACGGGCATGGACGTTTTAATTTCCCCGCAGGGGCCCGTTGTGTCCATAATATAAATCCGGTCGCCCTTTTTATCTGCAATCGCCACATAGTTCTCACAGGAATCTGTCATGGGAGATTGCATTTCATAGGTCTGGTTCCAGATGGTTTTATTATTCGTATCCACCAGAGAGGCGCCGTCTTTGTTATATTTCAGAATATTTCCGTTAAACACATCAAACTGAGTGCCCGAAGTATCCTCCCGTTTTACGGTTTTCAGCACTTCGTAACCGGTATAAGTCCTGGTCTGCAAATATATATACAGCCCGGCGCTTCCGGCCAGAAGAAGAATGGTTACAAAAGCAATGATACCCAGTATTCTTCTCCGGTGCCTGTGGATTTTCTCATTCATTTCCTTTACATCCGATTTTACAATCCGGTATGCTTTATCTGCCAAAACTACACCTCCAGGTATGAAATCCGTCAACTGTGCATGGAAAGTCCGTCCTTATCATATCATACTCTTACGTTTCATGCACATTTTTTCATAATATAGTGATTCCGACTCTTATGGAAGCAGCAGTTTCTGCCCTGCGTAAATTTTATCTCCATTTTCAATCCCGTTTACTTCACAGACTCTTCCCATCATGTCTTTGGTATGGTAAATACTGATACAGATGGAAGCCAGGGTATCTCCCGGCTGCACCGTATAATACCGGGGTTCTGCCGCCTGTCCGCCTGAGGTTTCCTGTGCGGTATTATCTTCTGCAGGAGCCTCCGGAGAAGAGTCTGTTCCTGCTGCATCCGGTTCTGCAGTTTCCTGACTGCCCGTGTTTCCCTGTCCCGCCTGATTATCAGCATTTCCTGGCTGCGGAGCTTCCTGTCCCGCCTGATTATCAGTATTTCCTGGCTGCGGGGTTCCCTGCCCGGTCTGGTCACCGGCAGTTTCCGGCTGCAAAGCGCCCTGGGCTGCTGTTTCTCCGGTACCTGCTTCCTGGCTGTCTCCTGCCTGTCCAGGTTCCGAAGCAGAAGTTTCTTCTTCCAGCGGGGATACCTGGGAGGATACGCTTTCCACCACAGGGCCGTTCTCATCCCCGGAACGCTTCCCTTCCGATTCCACATGACTCATCACATCCAGAACATCCTCTACTTTCTGCATTTTCCGGTAATTATTGATGGTGGTAATTCCCAGAACACAGACGACCACCAGGAAAAAGGAGGAAGCGGTATAAAGGAAATTCCGGTTTTGTTTTGCAAGCTGTCTGCCCTGTCGTTCCAGTATCATGTTCCGGTAGGATTCCAGCGCTTCTTCTGCATGGGTCCGGGGTTCTTCCAGATTGTTTCTGGCAAATATTTTTTCCGGATTTCCCGGTTCCGTTCCCCGTTCCAGCTCCCGGTGCAGTTCCTGAAATGCTTCCGCCGCCGAAATTGTTTCGGATGGTTCCTGCACTGATTTCCCACGCTGCTCCGAAACTGTCTCGTCTTCCGGGCATGTCTGTGCCTGGGGGGCTTCTTCCGGCTGTTCCGGTGTCCGGGTTTTCTTCGTCTCTGACTGCTCCTG
>CATLIX010000109.1 GCA_949959185.1 uncultured Eubacterium sp.
AAGGAAGAAGATGTAAGACGGGAAGAGGAGATGTAAGGGCTGTAGGCTGTATGGGTTTTTCAGGGTACAGAAAATATATTGACAAAAGCAGGATGTTCCACGTATAATAATTGTTACGTGGAATATTATATAGATACAGGGGAATCATACAGCGGCAGTATCGCGGTCTCCAAAACCGTTCACGGGGGTTCGAATCCCTCTTCCCCTGCTTTAGAGGTCTGTGTCAGGTAATAGAATATGACTGACAGCAGACTTATTTTTTTATTCTATAGGAAAGACTGTGTTACTGTGAAGCGTTAAAGCGTATATCTTTCCTATAGAATAAAATATTATGCGCAGCTCGCGGAGAGGAAATTTATTGCTGCGCAATCCGCTCGCGCGCGAAGAATGCGCTTGCGCATTCTTATTTACAGGAAATACTGTGTTACTGTGAAGTGTTAAATCGTATAGCTTTCCTGTTTCTGCCTGAATATTTCAGGATTTATCACATTATTTCTTTTCAGTAATATACTATTCATATAAAGACAGGAGTGTAAAGGTATTGTTATGGAGGAAAGGAAAAATGTGATAAAAAATACCTGTGATTTCGCAGGTATCAGGCCGATTATGATGGATTTACCCTGGCCGGAGATTCAGGTCAGGGCGCAGAATCAGATTTATGCAAATCTGCTGAGTGTTGATTACTGTGGAGCCACATCTGAAATGTCGGCGATTACCCAGTATATCAACAATGAAAATCGGTTATCCTGCGGAAACTGCCCTCTGGCCAGAACCGTTCTTGGAATTGCCATGGCAGAAATGATGCATTTGCAGAAACTGGGCGAACTGATTTTTCTTCTGGGGGGAACTGTGGATTTTGTTGCCCGGCAGCCCAATGGCAGGAATGTTATGTGGACGCCGGGATATCTGAACATACCGGAAAACGGCAGGAAAATGCTTCTGGCTGATATTGAAGCGGAAAAGTCAGCCATTAATCAGTACAGAATGCATATAAAGGTCATCAATGACGATTGTGTCAACAGAGTTCTGGAGCGTATCATCAAAGATGAAGAATACCATATTATGATTTTACAGAATTTGCTGAAAGAATAAATGGTTTTCTGTCAGTTTTTGTAATAGAAAACTGCAAGCTGGGTCCGGTCCCGCAGGCCCAGCTTCTCCAGAATGGAGCTCAGATAATTCCGCACGGTTCCCTCACTCAGGCAGAGCTGTCCGGCAATTTCCCGGTTGCTGCAGCCCTGAGCCACCAGCTCAATAATTTCCAGTTCTTTGTCGGTAATTCCTTTTGCAGCGTAATTATAAGGAGCAGATTCCAATCCGGAAATGAAATCAGGAAGACGGGTTACGATTTCATTTCCGAACACGTTCTGGCCTTTTACCACTGCTTTCAGAGAGGGCAGAAGGCTTTCAAAATCCTGTTTCAGGATATATCCCTTTGCACCCAGTTTTAATGACCGGACGATATATTCATCATCCAGAAACGTGGTCAGAAACAAAATTTTTGCCTCCGGATCACGTTTCAGAATCACTTCTGCGGCTTCAAGGCCGGTCATTTCATCCATGCGGATATCCATAAGCAATACCTGCGGATGGTATTTTTCGTAGAGGGTTACCGCCTCCCGGCCATTATTTCCAATTTCCAGTACCTGAATTTCTCCGGAGGCTTCCAGAATGGTTTTCAGGGACAGAGAAACAAACGGGTCGTCATCTACAATGATAATATTCATGTGAAATCCCTTTCTTTCTATACTTTCAATTATGTTACTATCCGCGGGGCAGAGAAACAAAAATCCGAAATCCGTTTTCAGTGGAAATGGATATATTTCCGTTCAGAGTGTTTATCCGCTCCTGCATATTTGAGATACCAATACCGGAACTGCCAGTTCTGGCATTGGTGCCGTTATCCTTTATCATAAGCTGGTACAGGCTTGGATGTTCCCGCAGTACAATGGAAATTTCCCTGCCGTTGCTGTGCCGGGCAGTATTGGACAATGCCTCTTTGATAACCGAAATAAAGCAGTATTTTACCGGAGCGGGAATGTAGGGGCCCATATCATAGTTCAGGCTGATCTGATAATCAGGGAAATCGGAAATCAGTCCGGAGACAGAGGCTTCCAGGTCAATGGAATCGTCGTGGAGGTCATGGACGCTTTCCCGCACAGAGGTCATGGTCAGTGACAGGGTATTGCCCAGTTCTTTCAGCGGCTCCTTCAGATTTTCCTGATGATTGATGGCAGACAGAGCGCCGGACTGAAGAATGGAGCGGGAAAGCATATGTCCCACATTATCATGAATTTCTCTGGCAATCCGATTGCGTTCCTTTAAAGTGGCAATGTGTATTTCATGATTCTGCTTTTCAATCAGGTCCCGGTTCTTCTGCCGGAGCAGCAGATGGTATTCCGTAGAAGAATCCCGCAGCAGGCGGAATTCCCGCTCCAGTTCCAGAAGTCTGGCAGTTTTGCGGGCCATGAACCATGCAATCAGAAACAGAAGGAGGGTTGCCCAGGGAAGTATGGCAGGTTCCTTCCGGAAAGAGAGAAAAGGAAGCAGCCCGGCGGTAAAAATTACTGGTATACGGTTCAGGGATACTGCCAGTTCGTAAAAAAGGAGCGGCAGGAAACAGCCAAAAGCGGGATATATCAGACTGAGGCTTCCCAGAACCATCCAAAGCAGCACCAGCAGAACGCGGAAATGTGCCGGGAGCTGTGAGAGGGACAGGCAGTCCAAATTGCAGAAACTGCAGAGGCAGATAAAACTTATGGCAGTCAGCAGCGCCAGTATGGATGACAGGCGTCCCAGGGGCCACTGGAACCTGAGAAGCAGAGTGCAGCCGGTCAGAAGAATCAGTTTATCAGAAAGTGTGGTCATAATAGTTCCTTTCAGCAGCCTGGCATAGCAGGCAATTGCGAAACTATTAAATTATCAAAATTTCATGTACAATTCCTATACTTTCCATGAAATATTTTCATCATACAAAAAGCCGAAATGCCGGACGCACCGAACATTCCAGCGAGCCTTTGACTACGAAAGAGCATGTCAGCAAAGGCTTCCATTCT
>CATLIX010000110.1 GCA_949959185.1 uncultured Eubacterium sp.
TCGTATCGTAGAGCGGTCTCGGAAACTCTTTAAAGCCCATATTTCCGCTCTTTTTCTGTTTCTTTCTTTTATCCTTTCCTCCAAACTCCGGAAGAATAATTTTAATAAATTTCCAATAAGCTATTGACATATGCCCCAAAATGTGCGGGCGCGTTTGGTGACCATATACGCCAGTCACCAAACGCGCCCCTTGTAGTTAAGAAGCATCTGCGCCACACGCACAGCGCAAAAACTACAAGGAGGTGCACTCTATGATCAAGTACTGGCAATCCATGCAAAATTACAAGCACTTTCTCAGCGAATCCAAAGTCCATTTCGATTCCTCTGAAAGGGTCCGGCTCCATACGGAGCTTTGGAAGCCATGGCAGAAACTCCGGCTTTTCGATACCGATAAGGCCATGGAGTTCCTTCTTCCCTTTTACTCTTCCACCGGCAGGCCCGCTAAAAACCAGCCGCAGATCTTAAGATCTTTTATCCTTTTCTTCCTTCTGTGTTCAGAAGGCCTGGCCAAACTCTCTCTTACCCTTTGGGTGGACAGGCTCAGGGACGACCGCGTCCTCGCCGCACTTATCGGCTGTACGCCGGATTCCCTTCCCCCGCTTGGCTCCTACTTTGACTTCATGGACAGGCTCTGGGCCGCACCGGCTACGGCCTTATACGCCCGGGATAAACTGCTTCCCGCTTCCCGGAACCGCAAAAAGCCTGATAAGCCCAAAGGGAAGAAACAGAAAGCCCAGGAGACAAAGCCAAAAATCACCGAATTGATTGAAAAACGCCTCTTGGATGGGAAGGATATCCCTTTTAACTTCGAGGAACGCCTACAGCAGTTCTTCTACCATGCCGCCGTACTGCCTTCCATGGCATGCGGCCTCATTCCAGAGGAACACCTTACCGTTTCCGGCGACGGCACCGCCGTACATACCCATGCCTGCCCGCGCGGGCACCACAGGGATGGCTCACCGGAAAACCTGCGGCATTTCTCCGATCCTGATGCAACCTGGGGCTGGGACTGCGACCTGGAAAAATACTATTTTGGCTACACTTTGTTCCAGTTATCCTGTTATAACAGCAAACTTAGGACAGACATCCCGCTGCTCCTGCGTTTCACCAGCGCAAGGCGGCATGATTCGGTCTGCTTCCTTGCTGCTTTCCATGAACTGAAAAAACATATGCCGGCAGTTTCCATTGAAAACATGTGTCTGGACTCCGCAATGGACAATTACCCTACCTACCGGCTCCTCAAAAACGGGAACATACGGGCATTCATCGACCTGAATGACAAATGCGGCCGACCAAAGACAATCCCTGATACCATCACCATTGACAAAGACGGAACACCCTTATGCCAGGAAAAGCTCCGCATGAGGCCCAATGGGTATGACAAATCCACCGGTTATCTCATGTGGCGATGCCCCTATGGGAAGGAGCACTGCTCCAAATGCAAAAACAGCTGCACGGATTCCAAATATGGGAGGGTCGTCAAGACCCGGCCCGAATGGGATATCCGGCTCTACACGGATGTCCCCCGCGGCACAGATGCCTATAAGAAGATCTATAAACAGCGCACCGCCACGGAACGCATCAACAACCGCATCCTCAATGATTACGGACTGCACCGTATGTTCATACATACGAAGGAGCATTATTCTTTCATGACGACCATAATCGGCATCTGCATCCATCTGGATGGACGCTATAAGCAGCAGATGCAGGCAGCGGCATAGATCATGTCTCCTGCTTCTGGATTCTTTCAGGCCTGTTTTCCGACAGGCTTAAAAGCCATGCCCATTTTTATTTTTTATCTTCTCTGGGCCACTCTGAACTCACGATCATCCATCCCTTATCCCTCTCATTTCTGAAAACCAACCCTTTCCTGCTCATCCGCTATTGTGTTTCCGAGACCACTCTAATCTTTTCCAATTCCTCTTCTGTTTCTGCCCTGAACAGCGAAAGCCACAACAGCAACATATTATCCTCGCTGACATCGGCGGGAAGCTTTGGTAACTCGAAAAAATGAAATCCCATTTTATTTGACAGCAACGTATAGCGTGTAACTTCCAGAGGTTGGAAGAATGAATGATATTCTTCACATTCAAACAATATGAAATCTATAATACTGATAACAATCGTGCGTGGCAGCGTAGAATAGCCCTGTCCTGTAAGCAACGCTGACGAAAACTCTCTCGCCCAGTAATACATTACTCTCTCTGGGTAATCTCCCTCATTGCTGACCTGCACTTCCAGATCGACACGCTGCCCGTTCACGGTCATGTTAATATCCAGCCTGCAGAATTTGTCTCCTAGATTCTCAGGTGGCATCTCCGGATTACGTATCACAAACTGCCCGATGCTTTCCAATGATATCCCAAGCAGATCTGCGACCAGTTTCTTCAAAAGTTCCGGATACTGCACAAACAGCATTTTAAACAGCGTATCCGTCTTAAACGTATATTCGAGCTTTCTCATGGTATGTCCCCCTTAAATCTTATAATCCCCTTACTATTAGTATAGCATGCGCCATGGTTTATTTCCATAAAGATTTTTGCAGTAATTCTGGAATAACGGGAATCTTCTCATTTAACCTACGTACCAATATTTCCTCCGTCTGAATCATCCGGTTGATTTCCCGGATCTCGGGATGGTCTTCTGGAAGGAAACCATCTAATAAAGCCTGCCTTGCTTTTCGATAATGCCGCAGGCTGTCTTCCGGGAGTCTTTTCGATTCTATGACAGCAAGTGATCTGTAAAGCTGCGCCAGGAACAGATTCATCCCTTCTATCTTTTTGACAAAACGAATCAGAGCAAATAAGCGTTTTCGTGCTTCTTGCCAATTTCCATTTGCCGCAAGCATCTGAGCATAAGAAAATCCCTGCACAAGCGTATCATGAGAGGAAACCGTTCCATACTTCTGTCGAATCGAAATGGCTTCTTCTATAGCAGAAAGTGCCG
>CATLIX010000111.1 GCA_949959185.1 uncultured Eubacterium sp.
GTAATCCCCCTGCGGTTCAGCAAAAGCGGAAATCCGGAGATTGAAAAAGCATATGCGACACACTATGTGGATTTAGGACGGACAGAGCAGTTGAAGAAAGAAAAGATGGAGAAAGCGGCAGCTGCAAACCAGGCTGAAATATCGGATAAGACACAAGATATGCCAGTAAATATTTCTGACAGCAGAAGCGGAGCGTAAAATGGGGAGAAGGAATGGAAAAAGAATCTGAAAAAAAGTATGAAACCATGAAGAAAATCATGGACGCATTAGAGGATATTCTATGCTCTTATCAGGGCAGGGGACATCAATCAGTATATGTTGACCTGGATTCCCTTGCGCTTTTCACAAGCCTGATTGCATACGGGCAGATACAGGTAGAAAATTACAGGTATGACTATGACGATAATATCCGGAAGGATGAAGAAGCTGAACGGATTTACAGGGAGCTTGCCCCACAGACAAGATGGCGTGTGGGGCAAGGAACCCAGATAGAACCGATACGGATGAATGCTTTGAAGCAGCTTGCGGCTCAAGGTATGCCGACGTACCAGGGACAGGTTTATTATGTAGATACAGGCTCCATCCTGGTATGCGGGGAAATCCTGCCCTATGAGATTTTCCAGTTGTTCACGGATATGCCGGAAGTGAAGAAATTATATGTTTTCCCCTACCCGTTCCAAGCGGAATGGGAGAAGCCGCTCTATTTTTCCTTTGAACCAACAGAAGCGGCACGGGAGGAAATGCAGAAATATGTGGAGAGAAAACTGGATGAAATGTGTCGTATCATGAGAGAGAAAAGCGAAGGCATTAGCGGAATAATCCCTAAAGTGGAAGATATTTTTTAAACATATTTGTTTCATTGGAATCATAACAGCCGCAAAGATTTGATAAAGGAATCATGCGGCTGTTTTTCTGCCAGTAAGATTAAGAAATATCGGTGCTTTTCTGTTTTTCCGGCTGTCGGGTGTGCGTCTGTCCTAAAATCTTATCGACATTGAAGCAGACGGTATTTAATTCTTTTTGGTAATCCCGGAAGTAATGGTAAGTTTTCTGTGCCTCTTTTTTCTGTTGGAGCAGCTTTTCCTTTTCTGCTTTCAATAACTTCATGGAGGGGAGCTTCCCATTTTCGGACTGCTCTTTCAGAAATTTCCGTGCGGCTTCATAGAGTGCGATTTCCATCGGATGCTCCTGCCGGAACTGCCCTTTATTCTTTGCTTTCACAAACTTTTGGTAGACAGATTTATTGGCAAGATACTGACCTGTATAGTGGATCTGCTCATTTACCTTCCGGAGATTATCTTCTACAGACTTCAATTCTTTTCTGGAAATGGAAGCATGGCTCTTAATCTCTGAAAAAGAATCTTCCAGGGAATCCCTTGTATTATATCCATGCTCTTGTATATAAGCAACTGTTTTAGCCATTTCTTTCAGGTTGGAAAGTTTTACTTTGTTAGCGTAAGCGGCATTCTGCTGTGCCTTTACGCAAGCTTGCAGATCGACCACCAGACGCAGATCTGATTTGATAAACAGGACTGATACAGTTTCCTCTTGCAGTAGATTGGATGGGCTGGTTGCAGATTTCTTCGATTCCATATTATATTTCCCCATATCAACTGTTTGCTTTTTGTTTTCCTTATGCTCTGCATTTTCCTTAAACAGCTCCAGAAGATAATCTTCTACATAATGTGTGCCGAGCATCCTTCCGGTGATATATTTGTTTCGTTCCGGGTGGAGGTAGCTGAACCTGCCCCGGCTGACCTTCAATTTGACATTGTATTTTTCCAAAAGCAAGTTCTGAAAATCTTCCTGGCTGCAGGAAACGGCTGCGGCATCTTCGATTGCAGACCGTAGAAATTCTTTCTGTGTCTGAAATTCTGTTTTACGTGGTGTCAGCCCGTCTGCACGGAGCTGTCTTTTACGTTCATCCAATTTCTTCTGCCCTCTGCGCTTCGCATGGTATTCCCGGTCTGTGATTTTCTTTTCTG
>CATLIX010000112.1 GCA_949959185.1 uncultured Eubacterium sp.
AAGCAGGTCATGGCTAATTAGAGGTAATCAAAAGAGGAAAGGAAAAGCACAATCCAGACGGAACCGGCGATACCGTCAAGAAATATTTGTGAGTTAGCAAGAAACCTGATATAATGGGGGCAAGCGCCCATCCGGGGCAGAAAGGCAGGGAGAAACATGCACATCAGCTACAAACCGCTCTGGCACACATTGATAGAGCGCAACATGAGGAAAGAAGATTTAAGGCTTGCCGCTGGCCTGACCACAAATATGATAGCCAACATGGGAAAAGAAGGGAAACATATCAGCATGGACACACTTGCCCGCATTTGTGAAACACTGGATTGTGGCATTATGGACGTGATTGAGCTGGTCAGTGACAAGCCTTCCACCACAGGAGGGAACGACAATGGAAAAACTGAAAGAAAGAATCACAGAGAACGGCATTGATTATATTCTGGTAGGCGATTACTATATCCCGGACTTGAAGCTGCCGGAAGAAAACCGCCCCATCGGACGCTATGGACGGCTGCACCGGGAATATCTCAAACAGGAACACCCTGCACGGTACAGCTCCCTTATCCTGACCGGGAAATTATGGACATACCTTGCCGACCTGAACGAGCAGGCAGAGGAACGGCTGGACTTAATCATGGAGCAGATGAAGGCCGCAGAGGGAGTGACCAAGGAACTGAAAGCCAGGAACCAGCTTGAATGGGTAGGCCGGATGAACAATATCCGCAGCCGGGCGGAGGAAATCATAAACAGTGAGTTGATTTATTCGTAAGTATGTGATAGAATCATTTCAGACAGCAAACGGGCAGTTATATAGGAGAAATTGCATGAAAAGAAAAGAAACGACAACAAAAGAAGATTTGTTGACTGTTATTAATATATTGGAAAATGCAGGAATAATATATTGGATTGATGGCGGTTGGGGAGTTGATATTTTAGCAGGAAAACAAACAAGATTGCATAGAGATATTGATGTAAATTTTGATGCTAAACATACGGAAAAACTATTAAAGATACTTTTGGAATATGGTTATGAAGTAGATACAGATTGGACACCTGTCAGAATAGAATTGTACAGTGATAAAAATGGGTATTTAGACATTCATCCGTTTGTTTTGAATGAAGATGGTACTTCCAAGCAGGCTGATTTAGAGGGCGGCTGGTATGAATTTGAGAAAGACTATTTTAGTAATGCTATTTTTGAGGGTAGGTCAATCCCGTGTATCTCTCTAAAAGGTCAAAAAATTTTTCATTCAGGTTATGAATTAAGAGATAAGGATAAACATGACATTTCGATTCTTGAAAAGTTACTAAATCAATGAATGAGAATCAGAAAATCATATTTGTGTGCTTGAAAACTGAATCAGAGTTACCAAAATGCCGTTGCATGGATAAAAGCCCAAGCAACGGCATTTCCTTATCTCCGCTTCATCCTGCTCAAAGGAGAATCCTTATATGCCGGAGTTTTCTTCATGATATTTTTCAGAACCGTGCGCTCCTGTTCCGACAGCTTCTCATACCGGATTTGCAGCTGCGTACACATCAGGGCAGTGAACACATCCAGATAGGAACCCGGCACAGCCATTGCCTTTTTTGCGTCTTTGATTAGTTTCATGGCATTGGAGCCGTCCGGCGCACTGTCCGTATCGTCCTTGTGCGCTTCCCTTATGGCATGGAGGATAGCGTCCCAAGTCCGGTGCGTGACCTGACAGAAATAATCTTCTTCCTGTACCTGCATGGTTTCCAACGCCTTTAACGCAG
>CATLIX010000113.1 GCA_949959185.1 uncultured Eubacterium sp.
GGCACAAATCTCCCACCAAGTGTGACGCACATCTGACAAAAAGCATTTTTAAGACACGCTCTAGTACTACAGCGAACTTCTTAAAATTGCAGTCTTACGGTGTGATAAATATGCACAGTGGTTCCTGCGTATATGATAACATACAATTGCTTTTATATTTACAGCTGTATTTTGTACAATTTCATGTATTAATTTTACTGCCATCGGCATTGTCAATGGGATTGATTTTTTTTTAGAAGATCCCGTACCTGTGTGGTAAACAAATGGGCGATCATCACAAACAGCATGTGGCGGTGCCATCCCTGATAGCTGCGGCATTCATAATGACCCATCCCCAGATTGCTTTTGCACTCTTCAAAGCACTGTTCAATGGGCCATCTTAGGGTGGCTGCCCTGTCCAGCTCCTGTACGGGGAGGTCTGGCGGTGCGTTGGAAGTAAAATATTTTATTTCTCCATCCGCATATTTTCTCAGATAAAGCCATACTTCATCACCCGGTTTCACATAATTACGGTTCTGGTCTTTCCGGCAGGAGAAGCAGCGGATAAATTTACGTTCTGCATAAATAGGGCCTTTGGACCCCTCTGCAAGGACAATAGTTTCCCAGGGGTAATCCGGGTTTTGGGCAAATTCCTGCACAGAAACCGGATCGTGTGACAATACAGGATGTTTTCTGGGCCGCCCCCGTTTTCTCTCTGGGAAGGTCATTTCTGGAAATTCCAGAAATACCTTTTCTTTTGAATTTGTGGCAGCAAAGTACCAGACTTCATTTAAAAGGCCAAGGCTGTCCACAAAAGCATGATCACAGCCATAGGCAGCATCACAGCCAATCCACTGGGCCTGAAACCGGCCGCTCTGGAATGCCTGGCGGATCAGTCTGAGCCCGATTTCATTTTTGGTAGAAAACTCCAGCTCTTCTGGGATATGGCATTCTTTTCTGAGTCCGGCGTAAGACTCACCAAACCATTCCTGGGGAAGATACAGCTGGTAATCCACGAGGCCGTATCCATGATTCCCGGCATAAGCCAGAAATACGCCGGACTGGCAGTTTTCAGTTTTGCCCAGACGGCCGCAGTACTGGCGTTTTACTCCTGCAGAGTGCCGTCCTTTCTTTACAAAACTTGTATCATCTATGGAAAGCATGCCGCCAGGGGCATTGATTTGTGTGGACAGCAGTTCCTGATAAGTTTCCAAAAGAGGCCGTTCATCAAAAGGGGAACGGCTGAAGAACTGCTGAAGAGGCCGGACATACTTTTCACCAGAGAAATGAAGAGCAATGGGCTCAATCGATTTGCGTTCCAGCGGACTCAGAAGTCCACGGACAAAGGTCTGGAAAAGATTTCTCTGTGGCTTTGAATAGAAACAGGGAAAATAATTCTGCAGGTAATTTTCCAGTTTTGATTGAAGAAACTGGCTGCTTGTTTCATCAGAATTCCAGGATTCTAATGAGATAGGATCGAACATTGTAGGATTCATCATAATTATCATCCCCTTTTTCTTTATTATACCAAAGAAATGGGATAATTAAAAGTATATTATTAAATTATTGCCAAAATATTCCGTCTATAATATGGAATATCTATAAAAATAGAGATAATAATGGGAGATATTTTCAAAGTTCGCTGTAGTACTAGAGCGTGCTTGAAAATTCATTCACGCCACCCATACGCCCCACTTTGCGGCAGATTTGCCCCTTATT
>CATLIX010000114.1 GCA_949959185.1 uncultured Eubacterium sp.
CTGCCCCAAAATGCTGTCTACATTCAAGGCAATAAAGAAGCCCTGCAACGTATCTTATTTAATTTGATTTCTAATGTAATCCGTTATGGTTCTGACGGAAAATGGATCAGGTACTTATGAGGTTTGAGGCAGATTATGACGTTGTGCTGGAGTGTATTCAGGAGGTATATGGTTTGGAAGGCGATAACCTGCGGCTTGGAAAGGACTTTCGCAAGACTATGGCGCTTCCCTTTATGAAGATGCTGGAGAGGCACTGCGGCGGCATCCAGATGGAGAACTTACATAAAGTATTGTGGGAAGTCTATCAGGAGAGTACGAGAAGAAAGGATTTTCTGGAAAAAGCAGACATCCTTCTGAAGCCATATTGCAGGGAAATATCATCGTCAGAACAAAATGCATGCGTTTGATTGTGTTGCTTTTTATGAGCGTAGGTTTGCAAAAGAAAAATTCCGGCCAGGGTTAATACTCTGCTGGAATTTTTACTTGCCATAGCATACGTAGGAAGCTGCCAGTGGCGGGTTCTGTAGTTGGGATAATCTGTAGTTGATTTTCCTGGCCTGATTACATACAATATGATTATTAATTGCGAATGATAAACAGCCAGCAATCAAAATAAATTGCTAGGATTACAAGATAAGCAGGTGAGATAGATTGAGATATTATATTGCAGACCCACATTTCTTCCATGGGAACCTGAATACAAAGATGGATTACCGTGGATTTGCGGATGTGGAGGAAATGAATGCATATATGCTGCAGAGATGGAATGAAAAGGTACGGAAGAATGACGAGGTGGTGATTCTGGGTGACCTGTCATGGGGAAAGGCGGAAGAAACCAATGAACTGCTAGGGAAGCTGAATGGACGTCTCTACCTAATCCAGGGGAACCATGACCGGTTCCTGAAGAATAAGGATTATAATGCCAGCCGTTTTGTGTGGATCAAACCTTATGAGGAACTGCAGGATAACAAACGGAAGGTCATTCTCTGCCACTATCCTATCATATGTTATAACGGGCAGTATCGTCTGGACGGAAATGGGAATCCTAAAGTATATATGCTTTATGGCCATGTGCATGATACCTATGACCAGCGGCTGATTGAACAATTCCAGGAAATAACAAGGGGCAGTATCCGTAAAAATCCGGACGGGGAGAAACGGGCAATTCCGTCGAATATGATTAATTGTTTCTGCATGTATTCGGACTATACCCCACTCACGCTGGATGAATGGATACTCTGCGACAGGAAAAGGAGAGAAAAATTATGTGCGGACGGTTCTATGTAGATGAGGGGACAGCCAAAGAGATTGAACGGGTGATCCGCGGCGTAGATCTGCGGATACAGAAAATGCGTACAGGGGATATTTACCCCTCCCAGCCTGCCGGTATTCTGACTTGCCACAGCCGGCAGAAAAATCCGTTATCGGCAGGTTCTGCAGCGGAAAATTCAACGGCATTGGAACTGAATGAAATGCACTGGGGATTCCTGCAGTATCAGAAAAAAGGACTGCTGATCAATGCCAG